>NZ_JANUDV010000004.1:0-612790 GCF_024810055.1 Rhizobium sp. BIGb0125 | reverse complement strand
GCATCAGCGTCAGCATCGGCATCGGCATCAGCGTCAGCATCGGCATCGGCATCAGCGTCAGCATCGGCATCGGCATCAGCGTCAGCATCGGCATCGGCATCAGCGTCAGCATCGGCATCAGCGTCACTGTCGTCTCCAGAGGATCCGCCACCAAGAGCGAGAGCCGCTCCGCCGGCCAGCAGGCCGAGTGCCGCCAGACCAAGAATAGAACCATCGCCTGTTGTGGCACCGACCAGCTGGTCTACACCTTCAATTTGCGAGAACTGGAAATCCGCCAAGCCATCGCCATGTTCGCCAAGCCAGAGATTTCCGTTTTCGTCTTCCAGCACCAGCTGGCTGTGTTCGCCGTCAACCTCATGATAGAAGTTGCCTATCCGGATCGTCTCACCTGATCGCATGCGCATCAGCAGATCGTCGCCATCACGAACGAAATTGGCAACGTCATTGGGCGACGCATTAATCTGTACGATACTGGGTCTATCTACATTCAGGTCATAGAGTGACACCGATCGAGAACTTCCCTCTGACTTATCTGTGACTATCGCAACCATGAAATTGTTCTCCTGCAACGCGGCAACAAGCGGTGACAGAAATTCACTGCCACTCGGAACACCAAGCAACTTTCAAGAAACCGGATTTTTGCGAACGGCGAACCGCCGCGAGGTGTAGAGCTGAACCATCAGCTCTGATTTTTGGCCTTAAGGAAATTTACCTCTGAAGGGCCTCTCCCATTCTCATAATTGCATAGAAGCTGGGCGTTGCAAGAAAAACAACCAGCAATAGTATTAGTAAAGTCTACTTTAGTTAATTCTTCGAAAACAAACGGCAATTTCCCAGAACAAAAAGCAGGGAATTAATGTGCGGCGCTCAGAACCACCTGTGCCGTTACGAAGGTGGTCTCAAGTAAAAAATCTGCTTTATTTTTGTTCTCTAGCGATCATTCGTACCGCTTGTAGACAGTACCGTTCCGATTTGTGCCACGTCAGCGGGCGGTAAAATCTCAATTAGAAGAACCGGCAAAGGTTCAGGAACCTACTCACACAACATGAAAAGACTGGAATATTTTCAATAAAATGACAAAAATCAATTATTTATCGGCCTCAAGATGGTTGTGTTGGCAACCACCTACAATGGCACGCCTTGAACGGTTTGACCTTCAAGCGCAAAAGCCTTGCGTATTTGTCCCGCACTGAACGTACAGTCAATATTCAACCGATGCAGATCATATTTAATATTGCTGATGTCAAACCTCGCCGCATGCAACTCCTGATCAGCATTGAGCAAATCCAGCAGGCTTCTGGTGCCTAGTTCAATATATTGCGTCTGGTAGAGATCGCGGGTCTGCCGCATGGTGGTTTGGCGGACGGAAAGAGAGCGATACAGGCTTTCCTTGCTCGATATCTGGCTGCTGGCCTCCGTGAGGTTCCGCAAGATATCGACCCGCGCGCGTGCTTCTGCCGCCTGCGATGCACCAAGCGCCTGCGTTGCCATGTTACGCCGGGCACTTGTTGCGCCGCCATTGTAGAGGCTGCCGGTTACCCGCAAGCCAACGCTATAGTCCGGTTTGTGAGAACCAATATCCGTGGGATCGACACCGATGCCTGCATCAAGCGACAGGGTTGGAAGCCCTTCGGCCCTGGCAAGATCAACCTGCGCTGCGGCAGCCTTGCGGTCCGCATCTGCCTGCATGACTGCCGGTACCTGCGACCAGTCCAGATTTGTCGAGCCACAGGCTTTCGCCAGCCAGACTGGCATCGCGTCAGAAACATCAATCCGTCCGGCAATACCGCTCAGATTCGAAAGCACCGCTTGCCAGCGGGCCAGTTCTCCCTCGATCTCCAGTAATGTGGCTTCAGCAGCCTGGACACGTGCCTCCGCCTGAAGCAGGTCGGAACGGGTGCTTGCACCCTTGTCTGTCCGGGAACTGACCAATTCCAGAATTGCTTTGGTATCCTTGATCTGGTCACGCGCCACAACGCGCAGAGCACGATTGCGCTGAATTTCAATCACCGCATATGACGTCTCTCGCGCGAGGTCATCCACTGCCATCAAAACCTGCGACTTGCGGCCAGAAATACCGGCCGTGGCAATCTTCACCTTGTTGTCGACCTTGCCAAAGTCATACAGCATTTGCGAGACATTGAGGTTAAGGTCCGGGCTGTAGCGATCCGATCGATTGGTATTGTAGGCCGAATCCACACCCCAGCTGACATTAGGCAGATAGCCTGAACGCGCTTCGTTAACGGCCTCTGTTTGTTGGCGCAGGCGGCCCACCGTCTCCGTGACTGCGGGGTGCCAATCAACGGCTTTTCGTACCGCCGTTTCAAGCGACAAAGGCCCCTTGTGTTCGGCCTTTTCAAAATTGCCCGGCTTGATTGAGCCGGTTATCGGCCCAGTCACGCCTGGCAGATCATCACCCTGCGATGTGCGCGCCTGAGCACCGGCATCTCCCGTACTTGCCGTGTTGACCTGTTGTTTCTGGATACGGGAACCGTTTGCGCAACCGGTCGCCAAGACACAAACGGCAATAGTGCAAAGAAGCGCGGGAAGCCAGTGAGACTGCATACAACGTTCCACCTTCAAACGAGAAGAATGAGCAACTTGCCAGTACGCAGAACAAAAAAATGGCCTGTGATACGCCGATACAACCCGGCTTTATAAGCCAAAGCTAAATGAGCATGGTTAATGGTAAGTTAATTGAAATTCGTGCACCGCAGCAATGCAGGGTAGAGCCAATAGTTATCGTAGCAGGCTTAAGCTGCTTCAATCGGTCTGCCACGGCGGCAGACCGAGCTTCATGTCATCATTAAAGATTGGCCGGACGCGGTGTCGGCACTGGTACATTCAGCACATTTTCGCTCGCCCATGTCCGGATAGCGTGCGGACGACCTGGCATTTCACTCTCTAGATAGCTGGCATGGCCCGGCAGTCCCATCGGGTACAAAGCCTCACGGCTGTTCTCATAGGCAACGCTCTGGTTTGTGCAAAGGCGAACACGCATATCCTCAGGCGCGACATCAGGTCGGTTACGGATATCATCCACGCGGCCTGCATTTGCGGTAAGACGTCCGTCAAAGGCCTGCGTTAGATACTGAGCTGAACGCTCATTGCGTTCGCGTTCAGTGGTTGCACCGAGAACAACCACCATCACCTGTTTGCCGTTACGCTCGGTAAGCCCGACGTAGTTTCTGCCAGAGGCACACAGGAAACCGGTCTTCATGCCAACCGTGCCGCTGAAGCGGGTCAGCAACAAATTATTGGACTTAATTTCCTTACCATCGATGGTGACCGCCGTTGCTTCAAAGAAATGCCGATACTGCGGAAACAGCCGGTCGATTTCCATTCCAAGGATCGCAAGATCACGCGCTGTGGAATAATTCTGTCGGCTGAACAGACCGTTTGGGCTAGCAAAATGCGTGCCGGTCATACCAAGCGAAGCCGCCCTTTCATTCATGTGCGCAACGAATGCTGGCTCACTGGCAGCCACGGTTTCCGCAAGGGCAACGGCCACATCGTTGGCGGACGCTGTGATTGTCGCGTAAAGGGCATCTTCAAGCGTCATAGTACGCCCAAAGGTCAGCCCCGATTCCAGAAACGCCTGCTTCGTTGCATTGCGCGTCATCACGACCGGCGTCGTCAGGGTCACTGTATTTGCACGAAGAGCCTCGAAAGTCAGCAGGGCCGTCATCAACTTGGTTGTGGAAGCAGGATACCACGGCACCCCTGCATCTTCCTGATAAAGCACGCCACGACTTGCAACATCAACAACAAGGACAGGCGTTGCATTTGCCGCTGAACTCGCCAGGAAAGAAGCGCTGAGCAACACGCTTGTCAGCATTTTTCCTGTGAGACGCTTTAGCGTCGTCCCCAGGTTTGCGATTGAACCGCGTTTTGGACAAGAAGAATGAGAGCGCTCTAAGAATGACATGCGGCATATGCTTTGGTTTGTGAACAGTCCCTTGGGTATAGGGCGGATCGGGCATGTTTGTCGATGCTGTCTTGCAATAAGCTCTGTTCAATAGCCGCATATGTGAACAGTACATATGTCGCGAATTACTTTTGTTGACTAAAATTATCATGTATTATAGAGCAATCCCCTGAAGCCGTTACCGGCTTTTTGCATGGGGGAATTTATGACATTTTTGGGAGTTTTAACCGCGCCAGTGGTGGCAGCGGCAGTCTTTGCTGTGCCTGCAAATGCCCAGCAACTGAAGGCTTTCACTGAATTTGAAGCACGCTGGCAAAGTCAGGAGTCCACGGCAAACCTTGGGCTAATGTTGCCGTTCATGCTGGATAACAGCACTGCACTGTTTTTCGATATCGGAGCCGCCATCCAGGAAGGTGATGTGCAAAAAGGCTCATTCGGCGGCGGCTATCGATTTTCGGCTGGCAGCTGGGTCAGTGGCCTTTATGGTTATTACGATTATCTCAACAGCGGACTGGACAACAGTTTCCACCAGATGTCCTTCGGTGTTGAGGCAATCGGCCAGATTTATGAAACAAGGGCCAACATCTACCTGCCGATTGGTGCGGGCAAGTCCGTCGATGGCGCAGGCGCCGGGGTGATTGATGGTGGAACCTTGAAATTCCGCGAAGGCATGGAAAGAGCAAGACCAGGCATCGATACCGAAATCGGCATCAAGGTTCCCGGAATATCGTCCACTGGCAACGCAGAACTCAAGCTGTTTGCCGGTAGCTACTGGTATGGTGGCAAGAACATGGACGACATGTTCGGCGCAAAATTGCGAGCAGAGCTGGCCTTTGCAAATCTTCCGGTGTTACCCGCAGGATCGACTGCGCATATCGGGCTGACAGGAACCTATGATAATGAGGACCGATTTGACGGCGCCCTGATGGCACGTCTCAGAATACCGTTCGGTGTTACAGAAACAGAAAACGCAGAGCCCTTTGATCCGTGGACGCAGCGCGTCGAGCGTAATTCTGCAATTCGCACACATGTTGGGGCAACAGGCGATCTCGAAGATGCTATTATCGACCTGAATGGCCAGATGGCTGGACAGGTTGTCTCTATTTCATCGGCAAGCGGCAACACATCGGCCATAAATGCGCGCATCGCATCGGCGGGCACTGGCGCGGTGATCCTAATCGATGGCAGCATCGGGCTCGACCAATCCTTATCACTGGCAAGCGGACAGACGCTGCTTGGCGGCGGTGGCAATCTGGCACTGCGCGGTGCCTCAAGCGGCGCCAAGGGAAGTTATGTCAACCAGAATGCTGCTGGCGTATTGACGGGTTATGACCCGTCGCAAGACGTCATCACCATGGCGTCGAACAGTGTTGTATCGTCGCTTTCGATCTCTGGCGGATTGGCGGGTATCGGCAGTAACGGTACATCCAACCTGTTCATCGACAGCGTTGATGTAACCAACACCGCACATGACGGCATTCGATTGACGCAGGTGGATGGAGCAACCATCCAGAATAGCCGTATCCACGATCTGTTCATTTGCGAAAACAATACTGCGTGTGAATTTGCCGTCGGAAATCCGAATGTCGCGCCTTATGCAGCTGTCAGCGCGCACGGCACCCGAAACCTCACGGTCAAGGACACGACAATCGACAGCGTAACATACGGTATCTTTGCAGGCAGTGCGATCGATGACAGTGGATGGCCACCCGTGGTCACGGATCTGGCCAGCAACATCAGCCTCGACAATGTGACGATTTCCCGCTCCCGTCGTGAAGGTATTCTTCTCGTTGCTGCAGACACAGTCAGCATGAATGAGGTTACGATCGATAACTCGCAGCAAGGCCGCGACATGGACCTGGTTGTTCTGCAGGGGACTTCTAATGTGACGATAACGGACATGACACTGAAGGGAGGCGTCAACGGTCTGATGTTGATTTCCGCCAGTACGTTGCCTGATGAAGCAAAGACAACCAATGTGCGTGTGAACGGACTGTCGATCGAAGACACCAACAATGCCGGGATATTCTTCAATCCAGTGACCGACATCAGCCTCAGCAATGTGACCATCAAGAATGCCGGTACTTATGGCATGTTCCTGTATGGCGATGAATGGGGTTTCCTGGGCGGCCCCATCAAAGACATCAGTTTCGACAATGTCGTCATCGATGACACGACGCTGGCAGGGCTTTATTTCATGGGGCCAAGTGAAAACCTCACAGGTAACATTCGCGTTATCAACACGCCACGCGATTGCAAATCCGACGCGTCGTGGATGGGCGGCCTGAGCGGCTCGATTTCGCAGGATCCGGGTTCCGTGCTGCTGCTTAACGGCACGGCGATCGACAGCACGAATTTCAATGGACGTTGCGGTTAAACCAACACAATCGGCTGAAAAACATCGAGGATCGGGCTATCCGGTCCTCGAACCAGCGGTTTTCAACATCAATTCCCTTGCTCTGATCAAAACGGGCCTTGGTGCCAATCAGCATCTTTTCCCCCGGCGTAGATCGGTGCCTTGTCATCCCTCTCACCGGCCAGAACGCAGCCACAAGTTTTATGCGTACCCGGCGGGAACGCCAAAAATTGCAAATTGGCTCTAGCTTTGGAGCGTGGTCTTGTTATACCTCTCTGCCCCAGAGGAAACCGAAAATGCCAGACGAAGCCGAAGACGGCGACAGTACTGACGGATACCGAATGACCGCGACCCGCTTCGACGCGGCGTCGCTTTTTCATGAAATCAAAGCTTTTACATCAACCGCGCCGGCAACGGGGCGGCTTTACGCGTTTCCTAATTTCAACAACAGAAGGATTGGCCTCACCCTGACGGGCGGTCTCTACAATATATGATTTTCGAATGGATGTCCGACCCGGCCGCTTGGGCGGGTCTTGCCACCCTTATCGTTCTCGAAATTGTTCTCGGTATCGACAATCTTGTCTTCATTGCCATTCTGGCGGACAAGCTCCCGGAACACCAACGCGAAAAGGCCCGCCTGATTGGCCTTAGTCTGGCGCTGGTCATGCGCCTCATCCTGCTCGCTTCGATCGCGTGGATCGTTACCCTGACCGCCCCATTGTTTACCGTTGCAGGCATGGAGATATCCGGTCGTGACCTGATCCTTATTGTTGGTGGCGTCTTCCTGTTGTTCAAGGGAACGATGGAACTGCACGAACGGCTAGAAGGACATACCGAACACAAGGAAGGCAAGATCCACCACGCCATTTTCTGGCAGGTTCTTGTCCAGATCGTTGTGCTTGATGCAGTCTTCTCGCTCGACAGCGTCATCACCGCCGTTGGCATGGTGAAAGAACTGTCGGTCATGATGATCGGTGTTATCGTCGCAATGGCCGTCATGATGATGGCATCCAAGCCACTGATGGCATTTGTGTCCAAACATCCAACCGTCGTCATCCTTTGCCTTGGCTTCCTGATGATGATCGGTTTCTCGCTGGTCGTTGAAGGTCTCGGCTTCCATATTCCGAAGGGCTACCTCTATGCCGCTATCGGTTTCTCGATCCTGATCGAAGCGTTCAACCAGGTCGGTCGCCGCAATCGCGAACGGTTCATGAGCACGGGTGACCTGAGAGAGCGTACCGCCAATGCGGTTCTGTCGCTACTTGGCAGCCGCAAGAGCGAGACGTCGCTTGGCGAAGCAGGCGACGTGATTGCCGACCGGGCAACGGAGAACGAACTCTTCACCCCGGTCGAGCATGACATGATCGAAAGTGTGCTGGCGCTCGCCGACCGTCCGGCAAAATCCATCATGACCCCACGCCGTGATGTCGAGTGGCTTGATATTGACGACAGCGAAGACGAGCTGAGAAAGCAGATCATCGAGACGGGCCATTCCCGTTTCCCGATCGGTCGTGGCAGCCTGGATGACTTCGTCGGCGTCGCGTTCGCGAAGGACTTGCTCCGCGACCTCCTGGAAACCGGTAAGATCGATTTCGACCGCTCCCTGCGCCAGCCTCTTGTCGTGCATGAAAGCGTCAGCGCCCTGCGCCTTCTGGAGCAGCTTCGCCAGTCGCCTCTTCAGGTTGCTATTGTCCTCGATGAATATGGTTCGATGGAAGGTATGGTCACACCAACCGACTTGCTGGAAGCCATTGCCGGCGAGTTCCTGGATGATGACGAGCCGTTCACTCTCGAGCGCGAGGCAGATGATGCCCTGCTGGTCGATGGTCGTACCGACATCCGTCACGTGTCAAAGATCGTTGATGCCGATCTGGTGGATGATGCCAACCGTTACTCCACGTTGGCGGGCCTCATCCTGTGGCGTCTTGGCCACCTTCCGCGTCAGGGTGAAACGGTCGTATTTAACGGTCTAGTCTTCGAAGTGGTGGCGCTTGATGGCCGCAACATCAACAAGGTGAGAATTAAAAAACACGTCACAGAGTTGGAAATAACCTCTCTCGAGGCGTGACTTCGGTCCGTCACTTACAATACATGCCCCGGCAGTCGTACCGCGAGACTGCCGGGGCGCCAACGACCTGTAGGCGTTGACTTTGCAGGGTCCGACCTCCATCTTTAACTGACATGCCGAAGAAAAAGCCGACAGAAAATGATGGCCCTGAGCTGGTCAAAACGTGGGAGTTGCCAACCTCGGCAACGCTCGGATCGGCTGTACGCGCCAAAGGCATTCTGCAGGAAGTTCAGGCACGGCTTCCGATGACCATTCGCAAGTCGATCGACCTTGAGGTCGGCATACTCACGCTGGCACTACCGGAAACGTCGAGAACAACTTTTCGTGCCGCATCAGCAACGGTTTCCGAAGTGCTCGCCAATATTGCCAGCCTGCCGGTAATACCCCGGGAAATCGAAGACATCCTGACCATCTCGACAACGGAACGCCATAGGTGGCTGAATGATGGCCGATTGCCCAGTGCCGGAACGCGCACGGTGAAACTGCGAGGACGTGCGAAAAAGATCACCTTCCATGTCTTCGAGCCGAAGGTTGTCGAAGATCTGCTGGACCGTGGAACGGTCGATGAATGGCGTGAAGAAGATGCCGCCGCCAAGCTGGAAAACAGACGGCGAGCAGCCTATCAGGCCAAACTCACACGCTCGTTGAAAAAGGCCAGCAAGGACAAAACAAAAGCAAAACCCAAATCCGATGAGACCAATCTGTCAGGATGGGAAGATTTCGACCGCGACGGATTTTTACGCTAGATTTTTGAGCGGCACGTAATGAGATACCTTGCTAGCACTATCCCATACGTTCAGAAACATATTCGCCCGGCGATGCTGGAAATACCACGGTCTTGTTTCCATTCAGGAAGACCCGGTGATGAATATGGGCATGTATGGCGCGGGCCAGCACTTGGCTCTCCACGTCACGGCCAAGACTGACATAGTCCATCGCACTTTGTGCATGGGTTACGCGCGTGGTGTCCTGCTCAATGATCGGCCCTTCATCGAGATCTGCGGTGACGTAATGCGCCGTCGCACCAATCAGCCGCACACCTCGCTCATAGGCCTGTTTGTAAGGGTTGGCCCCTTTGAAGGATGGCAGGAAAGAGTGGTGAATATTGATGATCCGGCCAGACATTTCCTGGCACAGTTGGTCCGACAGAACCTGCATGTAGCGAGCCAGCACAACAAGTTCCGCATTGGTATCATGGACAACCTGCAGGATCGCCGCTTCGGCCTCGGGCTTGGTCTCCGGCGTGACGCGAATGTGGTAAAAAGGAATGTCATCATTTACCACCTGCTTTTGATAGTCGAGATGATTGGAAATCACCGCAACGATCTCCACCGGCAGCGCACCTATGCGAGAACGGTACAGAAGATCATTCAGGCAATGGCCAAAGCGCGACACCATGATCACCACCTTGGCTTTGCGGGACTGGTCGTGGAACTCGTATCCCATGTCAAAATCTTTTGCGATGGATGCAAAGCCCTCAGCCAGGGCGTCCCGGTCCGTGCCCTTCTCCGAAACAAAACTTAACCGCATGAAAAAGCGGTCATTTTCCTGATCGGTGAATTGTGAACTGTCGTTGATGTTGCATCCGCAGTCGGCCAGATAACCGGACACGGCGGCAACGATACCGCTTCGTGCGGGGCACGAGACTTTCATGATGTATGCCATTCTACCCTGCTCTCCTGCTCAACCCTATCACCGGGGTAAAATCCGCTTTCACAGTGTTCTATTTCGCTGCTGCACGATATTTTAGACGATTTCTGCAGCAAGTTCCTTGCAGCCGGTTTCGAGCAGATGGCCAAGATGCGGCGCAAAACTGTTCCAGATATCCATGCGGAACCGATCTGCCGCATCACGCCGCAGCACCACGGTTACACCGTCGAAATTTGTACGACGCGCCTCACCAACAGGAATGGTATCGATGTCGCGGGCGCAGCCAAGCGTCAGCAGTTCGGCGGCCTGTGGCCCCTCGATCACCACTGTCACTTCGCGGCCGGAGATATCGACAAGACTATGCGGATGAGCCGCATAGATGTTTGCACAGGCAGCAACCAGACCCGCAACGTCATCCACCGGGCAATGGATCGTCCACTCATCCGGACCGAGGTGAACCACCTCGACTGCGCCTGAGGAAACACGCGCACCGATCCTGTTTGGCAAAACAAGACCAAGAGTATTGTTCAGCGGTGACAGGTCACCACGCGCCCGCAGCGACAAGCGCCCATTGGCCGAGGAAAGGCCGACCCGCGCAGCATTGCTTTCGGCCAGCGTACCTGAGGTGGGAAAAGAAACGCGCATATTCATGGTCATCTCCAGATCAGATCTTCAGGCGGGAGTTTTCGGGATCGACAAACACCATGCCGGTAATTTTTGCGGCAATGGTGCGGTCCGGCATCGGGATGTAGACCGTCTCACCGGCCCTCTCATGACCACCCTCCACCAGAGCCAGTGCAATTGGCTGGCCAACCGCGTCCGAGTGGTAAGCGGAGGTCACGTGACCCACCATTTTCATCGGGATCGGCTGGTTTGGATCAAAGACGATCTGGGCACCCTCTTCCAACTTCGAGCGGTCTTCGGTCAGAAGGCCGACAAGGTGTTTGCGCCCCTTGGCAGTGAGATCAGGGCGTGCAAGGCCACGTTTGCCAACGAAGTCAGGTTTGTTCTTGCCAACTGCCCAGCCCATCGCGGCGTCATAAGGCGTGACCGTGCCGTCGGTGTCCTGACCAACAATGATGTAACCCTTCTCGGCGCGCAGCACGTGCATGGTTTCCGTGCCGTAGGCGGTAATCCCATATTGCTGGCCGGCCTCCCAGAGGATGTCCCACAGCTTGCGACCAAGCGGCGCCGGAACATTGACCTCAAAACCGATCTCACCAGTAAAGCTGACCCGGAACAGTCGCGCCGGCATTCCGGCCACCGTGCACTCCACACAGGACATGTGCGGGAAAGCCTCTTCCGTCAGTTCGACACCCTCGACCAGCGGTGCAAGCAGCTTTGCCGCATTCGGACCGTTCAGGGCGATTGTCGACCACTGTTCGGTAGTGGAGGTCAGCCAGACATTAAGGTCAGGCCATTCGGTCTGGAGGTAATCCTCCATCATGTTCAGAACCCGCGCCGCACCGCCGGTGGTGGTGGTCACGTGGAAACGATCCTCCGTCATGCGGCCGATAACACCGTCGTCGCGGATAAATCCATCATCGCCGAGCAGCAGACCGTAACGGCAACGACCTGGTGCCAGTTTGGTCCACGGATTGGTATACATCCGGTTCATGAATTCAACGGCATCGGGGCCGACGACTTCGATCTTACCAAGTGTCGAGGCATCGAAAATACCGATGCTGTCGCGCACCGCACGGCATTCGCGGCCAACCGCAGCATCCATATCTTCGCCGGGCTTCGGGAAATACCAGGCGCGGCGCCATTGGCCGACAGGCTCATAGGCGGCGCCGTGCTCTTCGGCCCAGCCATCAATCTGTGTCTTGCGTGTTACCTCAAAATGTCCGCCACGGTGATACCCTGCAAAGGCGCCAAAGGTCGTCGGCGTGTAAGGCGGACGGAATGTGGTCAGACCGACTTCCGGCTGGCGTTTGCCCAGCGCTTCGGCCGCAATATTCAGGCCGTTGATGTTGGACATCTTGCCCTGATCGGTCGCCATGCCATTGGTGGTGTAACGTTTGACATGTTCGATCGAGCGCATGCCTTCACGAACCGCCAGTCGCAAGTCCTTGGCAGTCACGTCGTTCTGGTAGTCGACAAAGGCTTTTGCCTTGCCGGGATGACGGTCGCTTGGCAGTTCTGTATGCGAGACGCCTGTGCCTACCCGGTCATGATCCACCAGATAGCCGGAGGTACCACTTGTCTTGCCAAGCGCTTCTGCAACTTCACAGCCTCGTTCCGCACCGTCCTTCAGCGCAGCTTCAATGCCCCAAAGTCCCCGCCCTGCACCGGCAATCAAGCAATCTTCGTTGGTTACAACTGGCAGGAAAGTGGTGCGTTCATCATCCCAGGCTATCTTGCCTTGAGTGTGGGAAAAGAGATGCAAGGAAGGGGTCCATCCGCCCGACATCAGCACCGCATCGCAGGCGATAGACTGGCCGGCGCCCACTGTAGAACCATTGACCGGGTTCGCGCGAACTGAACTGACACGCAGCCGTCCCGACGTCGCCGTCACCGTATGAGACAATCGAACCGGGATGCCGAGTGCCCGGGCTTCATTCACCAGTTCTGGCCGTACATCAGGCCGTGTATCGATGATTGCCTGAACGCGAGCACCAGCACCATGAAGATCAAAAGCGGCATACCACGCACTGTCATGGCTGGTGACCACCACTGGCCTGTTGCCGACCTTAACGCCGTAACGGTTGAGATAGGTCTGGGCAGAACCAGCCAGCATTACCCCCGGACGATCATTGCCATGAAACACCAATGGCTTTTCCAGCGCACCCTGCGCCAGCACCACCTGGCGCGCCCGTACCCGCCACAGGCGTTCACGCGGCACATCCTGCGGCAGGGTTTGAAGGTGGTCGGTTAGCTTTTCGCATAGACCGATCATGTTCTGGTGATAATAGGCAATGGCTGTTGTCCGGGTCATGACCCTGACGCCCAAATCCTTCAATGCCTTCAGCTCATTGGCTAACCAATCCCACGCAGGTTGACCATTGATTTGTGCCTGCGGCTCAGACAGCAAGGTACCGCCAGCCTCGGCATTTTCATCGACGACAACGACTTTCAGACCATCAACGGCGGCAGCGCGCGCAGCAGCCAGACCGGCTGGACCGGCACCGACGATCAGCACATCGCAGTGAAGGTTGCGCGAGGCATAATGGTCCGGGTCTTCTTCGGTTGGGGAAACACCAAGTCCGGCCGCGGCCCGGATGAAAGGTTCATAGACCTTGTTCCAGAAGCTCTTCGGCCACATGAAGGTCTTGTAGTAGAAGCCGGCCGAAAACAGCATATAGGCCATGTCGTTGATGGCGCCGACGTCAAACTTCAGGCTTGGATATTTGTTTTGGGATGTGGTCTCCAGACCGTTCCAGATTTCCTGCACGGTGGCGCGGGTATTTGGCTCGAACCGTCCTGCACCCCGTCGTGTACCGATCAGCGCGTTCGGCTCTTCCGATCCGGCAGCGACCGGACCACGTGGTCGGTGATATTTGAAGGAGCGGCCCATCAGGTGCACGCCATTGGCAAGCAGTGCTGACGCAACCGTGTCACCCTTGGCGCCGCGATAGGTCTTGCCGTCAAAGGTAAAGCTTACAGGGTTGCTTGTATCGACCCGGCCACGACCGGAAACGCGGTATGAGTTCATTTCGACACCTCGGAGCGGACTGGCGAGCCGACAGGAACACCCGGCAAAGAAGCAAGATCAGGGCGTGGCTCACCTGCTCGGTAGGTGGTCAGGAAGCGGTCGCTGACCGTGTCGCGCACAGCATTGAAGAAGCGGCCACAGCCATGCAGATGCCGCCATCTTTCAAAATGCGGGCCTTTGGTGTTTTCACGGATGAACAGAAACTCTTCCCACTGCTCGTCCGTCTGTGACGAGGGATTAGCTGGGCGAATGACATGGGCCTGACCGGCATAGGTGAATTCAGCTTCCGGCAGTGTTTCCTGGCAATAGGGGCAATTGATCAGCAACATATCTTAAGCTCCTCAGTGAGCCACAGCCGCGGCAGCGGCCTCGTCGATCAGGCGACCCGAGCGGAAACGCTCCAGCGTGAAAGGTGCGTTGATCGGATGCGGTTCGTTTTTCGCAATGGTCCATGCAAAGGTATGGGCAGCACCCGGGGTTGCCTTGAACCCGCCGGTTCCCCAGCCGCAATTGACGTAAAGACCGTCAACCGGCGTTTTGCCAAGAATGGCCGAGCGGTCCGGTGTCACATCGACAATGCCGCCCCATTTACGCAACATCCGCATGCGGTTGAAAATCGGGAAGATTTCCGTAATCGCTGCAATCGTGTGTTCGATCAGCGGCAAACCGCCCCGCTGCGAGTAGGATGTATACTGGTCGGTACCCGAACCGATCACCAGTTCACCCTTATCGGACTGGCTGATATAGGCGTGAACGGCGTTCGACATCACGACGCAAGGGAAAATCGGCTTGATCGGCTCAGAGACCAGTGCCTGCAACGGATAACTTTCCAGTGGCAGGCGAACGCCTGCGGTTTCCATGACAACCGATGTATGGCCTGCGGCGGAAACGGCGACCTTCTTGGCCTTGATGAAACCTTTTGCGGTTTCTACACCGGCAACGGAACCATCAGCATTGCGGCGAATGGCCGTAACCGGGCAATTCTGGATGATGTCGACACCACGTGCTGCTGCACCGCGTGCATAACCCCAGGCGACCGCATCATGACGTGCCGTACCTGCACGCTCCTGCAACGCGCCGCCTACGACAGGATAACGAGCATTGGGCGAAATGCTCAGCGGAGGGCAATATTCCTTGCATTCCTCGGCGCTCAGCCAGCGGTTATCGACGCCGTTGAGACGGTTGGAATGAATGTGACGCTTGAAGCTCTGCACGTCATGCACCGTATGGGCCAGCATCAGAACACCGCGCCGCGAATACATGACGTTGTAGTTCAGTTCCTGACTGAGATTTTCCCACAGGTCGACGGCGTGGTCGTAAAGCCGCGCACTTTCATCATAGAGGTAATTTGAACGGATGATCGTGGTGTTGCGGCCGGTATTTCCACCGCCAAGCCAACCCTTGTCGATGACAGCGACATTGGTAATGCCGTGCTGACTTGCCAGATAGTAGGCGGCCCCCAGACCATGACCGCCAGCGCCGACGATGATCACGTCATATTCGGCCTTTGGCGCACTGTCGGGCCATTGCTCGTCCCAGTTCTTGTGGCCGGTAAGGGCGTTCCGCAATAGGTTAAAGGCATTAAAGCGCGTCATGAGCGGGCCTGCTGGTTGGAACATCTCGTGATGGAAAATCTACGGAGATTTATTTGGACCAAGCTGGACAATTGCGTCCCTTTGAATGAATATTTGCGCCATGTCTCTACAACACCCCAAGAAATGTCTCAGCGTCGCCTTCCTGCTTGCCGACCGATTTACGCTGTCAGCATTTGCAAATTTCGTGGATGTGTTGCGTTTGGCGGCCGATGAGGCAGACCGTTCCCGGCCTATATTGTGCGAATGGTCGGTGCTGTCGGCGAGCATGGACAGCGTGCGGTCAAGTTGCGGCGTAAAGGTACAGCCCGATACCCGTCTCACCCAGGCGAAAGACTATGATTATATCGTCGTCGTGGGCGGGTTGATTGGTGACCAAAGTGCGTTGGATCCGGAAACGCTGCGTTTTCTCCAGTCGCGAGCAACAACCGGCCTCCCTGTTGTTGGTTTGTGTACTGGTGTCTTTATCTTGCATGAGGCAGGTCTACTGGATGGTTATCGCTGCTGTGTAAGCTGGTTTCACCATCAAGATTTTCTGGACCGCTTCGATACCGAACAACTGGTTGCAGATCAGATCTTTGTGGTGGATCGCAACCGCCTGACTTGTTCCGGCGGTCACAGTGCTGCGCATCTGGCAGCCTTTTTGGTCGAGCGGCATATCGGTCAGTCGGCGGCGATCAAAAGCCTCAACATCATGATGATCGACAACGCGCTAAGCGGTGAAAAACCTCAACCTGGGCAACAAAGCTCAAGACGGGCCAATGATCCGCTCGTCAAAAAGTCCATCCTTCGCATGCAGCAGAATATCGAAACCCCAAAGACAGTCGCGGAGATCGCGGAGGATCTGGGCGTTGGACGGCGCAGTCTGGAACGGCGGTTTTTGAGTGATCTAGGCACGACGCCATCAAAGATTTATCTGGAAATTCGCCTTGAGAGAGCGCTCTCGTTGCTTCGCACCACAGAAGAAACCGTCACGCAAATTGCGCTGGCGAGTGGTTTTTGCGATGCTCCACACCTGACTAGGCTTTTGCGGGCCGAACGTGGAATGAGCCCAAGCGAATTTAGAAAAAGCCATCTGAGACAGGGCACTCCAACCGGGGAGTTTGCTGTCGGCGTTTTGGTGCCGCAAACCTAACACTTACACATGTCCCAATAAGACAATTTCGATGTTCTGACTTGCGACACAACGTTTTACTCAGGACGGAAAAACCGCCTGAAATAGATGCTTTAGTGGCGGGCTGTCATATCATTGAGAGCCTTATGGCGGGCCATGGCATCCTGCAGATCTGGCACATTTCTGTGGCCTTCCCGGAAAAGATTGATGCAAATCTCAGCTGCAATGCTGACATCCGGATCATCTTTTTTCAGCGCGTGATGGCTGCGCCACTCATGCAAAGCAGTATCAATAATTTTTAGTTCAATAGGTCCAAAAGTGGTTTCAAAAAACGATGGCATTACAAATGTGACCTCCACAACGGAAAGCGATGTAGGAGTCAGGTTTGATAATTCAAGACAGCCGATGGCAAATGTATTTGCTCAACCCCCCAGCCAAATTATCAATAATGTCGGGGATCGTTGCGGCACGCCTGACAATTGCTATCCGGTCAAAACGCCGGGGAAGTCCATGTCGTGAGCGTGCCGCGCGATGTGTAAAAGAAAACGGCTGAAGCCTTATCCAGTTCCCAAATTGGCGCCTTGGACGCAAAATAGTGAAGAGTGGGCAACAACGATAATATGTGTTTCGCGCCCTTATCTGCAACTTCGCTACGCTTTGAGACGTTGGTGCCTCAAACTGTCATCACCCTTCATTGGCCATGAAACTTGCTTTGTCAGACGTGGGGCATGACCATGACGAACCCCGAAACCGTTAAAGAGGAGATACACGGATGAAAAAGGGATTTTTGTCTGCTGTTTTGTGCGCAGCACTGACAGCAAGCACGTTCGGAGCAGCACTGGCCGATCAGGTTGCCATGATATCAACGGCAACTGTCAAGAATGACCTCAATTATCTGATTTACACGCCGGAGGGTTATGAAACCTCAAGCGAAACATATCCTCTCGTTGTCTGGCTTCACGGTGGCGACCAAGGCGGCAGCGATATTGAAAAAGTCAAATCGAGCGGGCTTCCGAAGCTGATCGCAGATGGCAAGCAGTTTCCGTTTCTGGTTTTTTCACCTCAAAACCCGAGTGAGGAGCTGCTTTACCCTATCGAGAAAGTAAAATCAGCGCTTGATGAAGTTATTGCAAAACACCGTGTCGATCCATCCCGTATCTATGTTGTAGGGTATAGCCGTGGCGGCTTTGGAGCCTGGGCCTTGGCTGAGCAATATCCTGAAACCTTTGCTGCGTTTGCGCCGATAGCGGGCGGCGGCAATCGCCACTACCTCAACAGAACCAACGAAAAAGCGACATTCTGGGTCTTTCATGGCGCCAATGACGACGTGATCCCTTTGTCGGATTCCGTCATCCTGTATGAACGTCTCAAGACTTTGAAACGGGACGCCAAA
The DNA here is from genome assembly GCF_024810055.1 of Rhizobium sp. BIGb0125. Lineage (NCBI taxonomy): Bacteria > Pseudomonadati > Pseudomonadota > Alphaproteobacteria > Hyphomicrobiales > Rhizobiaceae > Rhizobium > Rhizobium sp. BIGb0125. The sequence continues at coordinate 595,034 of NZ_JANUDV010000004.1, read as the reverse complement.
CTGACGGTGTTTGAAGGTGTCGATCACTCAGGCGTTGAACTGGCTGCCTTGAACGACCCCGAACTATGGGACTGGCTTTTGAAACAACGGCTGCAAACCACCCCAAAATAACCACTTTAAGCGCCCGGATCAGCCGCTGGTTGTCCGGGCGTTTCTGTGTCTGAATTGACGACTGAAATCTGCACAAAATCAGCCTGCGTACCAACGGTATAGTATCAGGCAAAACCAAAACTCCTCTTCTTGCAGGGTACCAACATTTGCCATCATAATTTTCAAGCAATGTCTTGTTTTCGGGTATAGAAGATATGCTTTCCACCACGAGAACAGGCTCAAGGCAGCAGAAATGAACAGTAAAGCATCGGGCTACGTCTACGTATTGCTCGCCGTCACGATATTCGCCGGTCAGGATGCTTTTTCGAAGCTGCTTGGAGAAAAATACCCGCCAATCATGGTGACCATGATCCGGTTCTGGGCATTCGCCGTTTTTGTGACAATTCTGGCGGCCGCTGCACCTGGTGGCCTGCGGGCATCGCTCACCACCAAACGGCCGTTTCTGCAGATCATCCGTGGTTTGCTGCTGGTTAGCGAAGTGGTTGTTGTTGTTATTGCCTTTACGACTGCAGGCCTCGCCATGAGCCAGGCAATCATGCAGTCCACTCCCCTCATCGTCACGGTTCTGTCCATTCCGCTGCTTGGTGAGCAGGTTGGCTGGAAAAGAGGTTTGGCCGTTCTTGTCGGTCTGATCGGAGTTCTCGTTATCCTCAACCCTGTGAATGTCGATTTTGACGTTCGACTGCTCATTCCGCTCGGCGCCAGCCTGATGTACGCACTCTACAACGTCGCAACCCGTGCCGTCGGGCATCACGACAGCGCCACCACGAGCGTTTTTTATGCGGGCATTGTGGGCGCGATCGCGGCCTCCATCATTGGTCCCTTCTACTGGACACCCATTGCCCCAAGCGACTGGCTGCCGATGGCAGCTCTCTGCATCTGCGGTGCGATAAGCCACTATTTTCTGATCAAGGCGTATTCACTGCTGACAGCGGTCGAGGTGCAGCCGCTGACTTATTTCCAGCTGGTGCTCAGCGTCGCAGTTGCAACCCTGTTCTTCGGTGAAACCATCACATTGAACATGGTGTTTGGCGCATTGATTGTGGTGGGAGCCGGCCTGTTCACGGTCTGGCGAGAATATCGCCGCTCCAAGGTCATCACGAAGATCATCTGAACCATCACGTCAGATGAGCCGCTGACAAGAGGAAACTCCGGCTAACAATCAAGCCGGAGCCATTATTTTATCCAAACAGCGAAACCAGCTTGAAGGTCGCGTAGGAAATCAGCGCCGCTGCTGGCATGGTAACAATCCAGGCAATGACGATATTGCCCGCCAATCCCCAGCGCACCGCCGACATACGACGGGCTGCACCAACACCGATGATAGCGCCAGTGATCGTGTGGGTGGTCGAAACTGGAATGCCGAGCCACGTCGCGGCAAACAGCGTCAATGCGCCTCCGGTTTCCGCGCAGAATCCCTGCATTGGGTTAAGACGAGTGATCTTCGATCCCATCGTGTGAACGATGCGCCAGCCACCAAACAATGTGCCGAGCGCCATCGCCGATTGGCAGGTAATCACGACCCAAAAAGGAACGTAAAACTCAGAGCCGAGATAGCCTTGGCTGAACAAAAGGACCGCGATGATACCCATGGTCTTTTGAGCATCGTTACCGCCGTGACCGAGTGAATAAAGCGATGCCGAAATGAACTGCATGATACGGAAGGTACGATCAACCGCAAACGGCGTCTGGCGCACGAAGATCCAGGACACCGCCAGCACCAGAACCAGGGCCAGAAAGAAGCCGATTGCCGGCGACATAAAAATCGCGCCAGCGGTTTTCAGGAAGCCGCTCCAGACGATTGAGGAAACGCCGACCTTGGCAATGCCAGCACCGATCAAGCCACCGACCAGAGCGTGCGACGAGCTGGATGGAATGCCGAAAATCCAGGTAATGATGTTCCAGACGATCGCCCCGATCAATGCGGCGAAGATCACCGCAGGCGACACGATACCGGGGTCGATGATACCGGTTCCAAGTGTTTCAGCCACATGCAGGCCAAAGAACAGAAAGGCAATGAAGTTGAAAAATGCAGCCCAGGCTACCGCATATTGCGGGCGCAAAACGCGCGTCGAGACGATCGTTGCGATCGAATTGGCCGCGTCATGCAGCCCGTTGAGAAAGTCGAAAAACAGCGCGATGCCGATCAGGGCCGCCAAAAGCGGAAAAGCGAGTGTCGCGTCCATCAGACGTTCTCAATCACAATGCCGCTGACTTCATTAGCGACATCTTCGAACCTGTCGACAACCTTTTCCAGTTCGCCATAGATCTCGCTGCCAATCATGTAGGCCATCGCGTTGCCAGTCGCGCCGTGGCGCAAGAACAGGTCTTTTAGACCCTGATCGTGCAGGTCATCCGAACGACCTTCGACACGCGTAACGTCCTCGGCAATTGCGCTGAGTCGCTGGGCATTGGCGCCAACCTTGTCGAGAAGTGGAATGGCCGCTGCGACAAGATGTGCAGCCCGCACAATCTCTTCACCCATCTGGCGCATCAGCGGATCGAAGCTTCTCTGCTCAAACAGGCGGATGGTCTTTACCGTTTTGTGCATCATGTCGATCGCGTCATCCATCGACTGGATGAGATCCTTAATGTCACCACGGTCAAAGGGTGTGATGAAGCTGCGACGAACCGCAAGGAGAACGTCACGGGTGATATTGTCGGCGCGATCTTCAAGCTCAACGATACGTTCGCAATTGGCTTCAAGGTCTATGCCATTCAGAAGATTCCGCAAGGCTTCTGCAGCCTCCACGACCGTTCGCGCATGTTCATTGAACATATCGAAGAACTTGTCTTCGCGCGGCATCATTTTCCGGAAGATACTCATCATGACTTCTATTCCTTGCCTTCAGGCTGATCGCTGTTGCGCTGTCATAAAACTGTCATAAATGCAACTGGACGATTGAAGCTTGGCTAAAAATCAGCGATTTATCTTTGGATGAAAGCCCCAAAACCGGACCGTAAGAGGTCGCCTCCCAAATCAAGCAGTTTGCTGCAACAATTAGCATCGATGCCGGACAAGCTGTTCACTGGCGGGTTTCGAACGCAATATGGCGCGTTGTGTTTTCGGCGGTTAGCCGAGCAAGATGACATTCAGATCCTGCTGGTCACAACGAGAGGCACGGGGCGATGGGTCATTCCCAAGGGCTGGCCGATGAAAAAGAAAAAGCCCTATCAGGCTGCAGAAATCGAGGCCTGGGAAGAAGCGGGCATTCGTGGCCGCGCCAGAAAGAAACCGGTTGGTCGATACACATACCTCAAATGGCTGGATGACGGCGATGTCGCACCCTGCGTGGTTGAGGTTTTTCAAGTCGAGGCCACCGATGCCGTCGCCGACTTCAAGGAACGAGGGCAGCGCGAGGTCGCATGGTTTTCTCCCGACGAAGCCGCGCGCCGTGTCCGTGAAGTAGAGCTCAAGTCGCTGCTGGTCGAATTTCGGCCAAAAGGAAAGTAACAGCGAAAGTGCAGGCAGACGCGGCTGAAATCGAAACTTAGCTGACGAAGCAAAACACCCCCATACCTCCCCGAAATGCCAAGCGGCATCAAAAATAAATAGTAATAAATCATCACGATTTTTATTAAAAATTGAAGCTTTAGGCACATAGTCCCGAGGAGAGATATTTCGCGGAGGGGGACCGAAATGAATGCGAAAGCCGTAACAAAACCACTTTGGATCAAAATCACGGGCTACGGCTTTGCCGCTGTGCTTTTTGCCAGTGCTGCCATCGGTGGACTGGCCTGGTATCGTCAGGCGGATATGAATGACAAGGCGCTTGATAGCAAGGCAGCAAGTGATCTTCAGGTTATCCAGACCGATATGGCAGCCATTCAACGCTCTGCTTCGGCGATGGCTTTGGCCTTTGCGGGTGAACCTGATATTGCAGGCCTGGTTCAGGCAAATGATCGCCAGCAACTTCTGGAAAAATTTTCCAAGAACATCAAAGAAATCGCACAGGTCGGCGGGTTGCAGAACTTTACCGTTGCCGACGCCAAGGGTAACGTCATTGCGCGCGCCCATGCGCCTGAAAAATTCGGTGACAACTATCTGAACCGCCGCAAGACGGTCGCCTCGACAATCTCGACCGGCAAGGTTTCCGCCGGTATCGAGCCCGGTCGTACCGGCATTGGCATTTATGCCGTCGCACCTGTTCTTGTCGACGGCAAGGTTGTCGGTGTCGTCGATATCGGAACCGAACTTTCCAACGCCTATTTCACACCGCTTGCCCAAAGACTGGGCGCAGAGATCGCTGTCAACGTCATGTCCGAAGGCAAGCTGGTCAACCAGTCATCGACCGAAGACGGTAAGACGCTTCTGTCTATGGAAACGGTGCAGGCTGCATTTGATGGTAAAGCCATCTTCGAACCGTTGGTGCTCGACGGTCGCGACATACTGGTCAAGGCAGTACCTTTCAATTCCTTCTCTGGGGAAAAGATCGGCGTCTTTGAAATTGGCACCGATGCAACGGATATGCTGGCGCAGGCCCGTACCGCATTGTGGACCATGATCGGCGTGACCATTGTGACGTCGCTGCTTGCACTTGCGGCGTTCTTTATGTTTGCAAAATCACTTGGTGATGCAATCGGTCGCCTGACTGGGACTATGTCACGTCTTGCGGCTGGCGATCTCTCGGTTACCATCGAAGGCGAAGGCCGCTCTGACGAGACCGGTGCCATGGCGCGCGCCGTTCAGGTCTTCAAGGACAATGCCCTCAAGACACAGGAACTTGAACGTCAGGCCGACGAGCAGCGCAATCTGACCGAAGAGCAGCGCCGCAAAAATACCGAGGAAGAGCGTCAACGCGCCGAGGCCATGGCTGAAGCCACCAACGGCCTTGCTGCCGGTCTTAAACATCTGTCATCCGGCGACCTGACCTATCAACTTGATCGTCCGTTTGCGGCAGACTTCGAAAACCTGCGTGCAGACTTCAACGCAACGGCCGAACAGCTGCGCAACACGCTTCAATCTGTTGCGCACTCGACCAGCTCTATCGATAGCGGCTCGCGCGAAATCAGCCAGAGTGCCGACGACCTGTCGAAGCGGACTGAACAGCAGGCGGCATCACTGGAAGAGACCGCAGCGGCGCTCGACCAAATCACGGTGAACGTCACCAACTCTTCTAAACGCGCCGAAGAGGCTCGTACGGTCGCGATCCGGGCAAACGAGAGCGCACGCCTTTCCGGGGCCGTTGTTGCCAACGCCGTACAGGCGATGGGACGGATCGAGGAGTCCTCCGGCCAGATTTCCAGTATCATCGGTGTGATCGATGAAATTGCCTTCCAGACCAACCTTCTCGCCCTGAATGCCGGCGTTGAAGCCGCCAGAGCAGGCGAGGCTGGCAAGGGCTTTGCGGTCGTTGCACAGGAAGTGCGGGAGCTGGCCCAACGCTCAGCGCAGGCTGCCAAGGAAATCAAGGAACTGATCAGCAAGTCGTCTGTCGAAGTTGGCAGCGGTGTCAAACTGGTCAGCGAAACCGGAGAAGCTCTTCGTACCATTGAATCCTACATCGTCACCATCAATCAGCATATGGATTCGATTGCGACATCGTCGCGCGAACAGTCTGTTGGATTGGCGGAAGTCAACACGGCAGTCAACCAAATGGACCAGGTAACGCAGCAGAACGCGGCGATGGTGGAAGAAGCCAATGCCGCCGGTGCAACGCTTGCCACCGAAGCCGGTCGTCTGCGCGAATTGATCAGCCAGTTCCAGCTTGGACATGGTGGCGTTGGTGGCGCAACGAACCAGACCGCAGCCCTTCGCAAGACGGCAGGCGTGATGGCTGCCTCGCCGCGTTCAACCCCTGCCCCGTCGCCTGCGCGTGGTATGGTTGGCAAGATTGCCCAGGCCTTCAGTGGTCGTTCTGGTGCGGCAACGGCGGCAGCGACCGACAGTTGGGAAGAGTTCTGATCTGAAGGTTTAAAACGTTGAACAAGCAAAGGCGGGAATGGAGATCATTCCCGCCTTATTCATATCCGGACACCACGGGTATGCTGATCGCGAGATACGGGCTCCGCAATTAGACAGCAGCGCGACCTTCTGCCAGACGAATGGACCGCCGCTCCCATGCGACAAGAACAAGGCTTGAGGCAACGATTACAAAGGCACCGACAAAAACATTGGTCGCGGGGATTTCGGCCCAGATCAGATAGCCGTACACGAAAGCCCAGATGAGACCGGTATACTCCACCGGCGCCAAGGCAGACGCCGGCGCATGGCGGAACCCTTCGTAAAGCAGGTATTGACCTATTGTCGCGACAAGACCCAGACCGATCATCAAGGACCAACCGAGCATGTCAGGCGTTTTCCAGATCCACGGAAATGTCACGGCGCAAGCAAGACCGAACAGCAGGCTTGTCGCCCACATCTGGGTGAGCGTCGTTTCCGTCTTGCTGACAAGGCGAATGAGAATGGTGCTGCAAGCCCAGAAAAAACCAGCAAGGATACACATCAGCGCCGGAATGACGTGGGGTGAATGGGTCGGATTTGCCGCGATCACCATGCCGGCAAACCCGCCAAAACAGGCAATCCAGCGACCAATACCTACCTTTTCCTTCAAGATCGGGATCGACAGGAACACAACCATGATTGGCGCGGAAAAATAGAGCGTCGTCAGCTCCGCCAGCCCCATGACCTTGGCGGAATTATAAAAAAGCAACCAGGCAAACAACATCAAAGCCGCGCGAAGCACCAGCGTCCCACGATATTTACTCTTGAATATCGACGGGTGGCGAAATTGCGCTGCAAGCGTGCCGGTGATCAATACGATGACCAGACTTCGCATGAACAGGATTTGCGGCACTTCATAGGTATCCACCAGCCATTTAACCAGCGCGTCCTGTAAGGCAAAACAGGCGTAGCCGCCAGATGCAAGGGCAATTCCAAGAAGAGTTCTGCTGTGGGGAGCTGCGGTCATTATCTCAATGCTTTTACGATCGTGACGCTATCCGCCCGATGTTGTGGTACAAGGCGTTAGAGTGTGGCGCGCTTTGTTGCAACTGCAAAAGCAACTTGCAGGAGCCGGTGAGATTTGATTGTGCAAACAACCTTTGTCGTCCTGCGCCTGACACGTCGATTGACGAGACCAAGAATTGCGGCGTTCTAATTTCAAATCGCAAGCACTATCATATGGATATGCAGACACTTTGGCCGAATGGCTTGGAAAAGCAAATCTCTGATGCGACCAACTTTATTGATCGACTTTTAAGTAGTCGACGCTAATATGCCTTAATATTGAGCCAAGAAAAGAGCTTCTAGCAGCCTGTGATGAGGGAGAATCTCTCAGAGATGAGCAAAGCGCAATCGAGTTGGCAACGGTCTTCCGGCGGCACCAGTGATTGTGCTGACAAGTTGACGATCTTCGATCGTCAGTTCAAACTCGTTGATGTCACGGCAACTGTGCAAACCTCCGTTTCGCGTGAAAGCGATTTATCCCTTTGGGAGATCTATCCAGAGTTGGACAGGACGAGCGTCTTGAGCCACTTTGGTGCGACACCGGATCAACCACTGCGTCTCAGCCGTGACCTCGGTGCTGGCGCATTTCGCGAACTTGCAATCCACGCGATCGGTGATTTTTACGGCGTCGTCCAGACCCATCGAACGGCAGATGAAACTGAACGCATGGCCCTGCTCTATCAGGCAACCCATGACCCGCTGACCGGACTGCCGAACCGGCGCCAGTTCGCGCGAGATTTATCGGCGGCACTCACCGCCATTTCGTCTGATGGCAACAGTGTTTCACTGATGCAGCTTGACCTTGATGACTTTAAACCTGTCAACGACACGCTGGGGCATCCCGCTGGCGACAAACTGCTGCAACTGGCTGCTGACAAGATCAAGGAATGTCTTGTCGGCAAGGAGTCCGCCTACCGTTTGGCAGGGGATGAGTTTGCCGTCATCACCTCCGGTCAGGACCAGCGCCAACGTACCAGTGAATTGGGGGATGCCCTGGTTCACGCCTTCAAGCGATCCTTCACAATCGATGGAATTTCGGTATTCGTAGGCCTCAGCGTTGGCATTTCGATTGCGCCGGGTGATGGCAGCGATCCCGAGACACTGATGAAGGCCTCCGATATCGCGCTTTATGCGGCCAAAAAGGAAGGTCGCGGCCGCGCCAGCGCCTTTGATGTCGCGATGCTGCAAATCATCGAACAGCGCGAACTGCTGCGGAGAAGCCTACGCATAGCCTTGGAAAAAGACCAGTTTTCCATTGAGTACCAGCCGATTGCCGAAGGCAACAGGATATTCGGCTTTGAAGCTTTGTTGCGGTGGCAACACCCGCTGTTAGGCGAGATTCCGCCTGCCGTCTTCATTCCGATGGCAGAAACAGATGGCCTGATGAGTGAAATAGGACATTGGGTTCTGGAGAATGCATGCCGCGAAGCCTTGAACTGGCCTGCCGACTACATCGTTGCCGTGAACCTTTCGCCAGCCGAGTTTCTGGTCAGCGGGTTGACCGACCGGATTTCACAGATACTCGATACCGTGGGCCTTGCTTCCGACCGTCTTGAACTGGAGATTACCGAGGGTGTGCTGCTGGAACGCACCGTCAACAATCTCGACACACTCAATACTCTGAGTGTGCTCGGCATCCGAATTGCGTTGGACGATTTCGGAACACAGTACTCGTCGTTGAGTTACTTGAAGAACTTTCCCTTCGATACGCTGAAAATCGACAAGTATTTTGTGTCCGACCTGGAAACAAATGCCAAAAGCCAGGCCATTGTTCGATCTGTGATAGTGCTCGCTCACGATCTGGGCATGGAGGTTGCGGCGGAAGGCGTTGAAACCACCGAACAGGTTACCTGGCTGCGTGGTCTTGGATGTGACCGTCTGCAGGGTTATGCCATCAGCAAGCCGATGCCACCATCGGCGATAAATAGTTTTATGGCCGGTTCAGTGTCACTGCCGGAGACAGTCCCCCGACGATCGATTACTCCTGACAAATATACCCGTCTGTAAGCAATATCTCGACATCTTACCTGAAGTGTTTGGAGGTGATCATGACCGGACCATATGCCAGTCCCAACCCGGAAACGTTTCAGGACATGGCAGCATTGGCGCTAGACGTCAGCCTTTTCACGTCGGAGTTTCGCCTATGTGACACAATCTCCGAATATCTCGCCGACATTGTTGCCCAGTCGCACGAGGACCCGTCTCGCTACGCCAACTTCAGTTCGATGCTTATCAACGAGATTGTGGAATTGGCTTTTCGTTCTGCGAAACCTGTCGGCAATATTGATTTTAATCTTCTGAGGGGTGACGCATGTGTTCGCGTCTGTGTGGGCTTTACCCCGGACAGAAAGGCCCTGCTGCGCTGGCAAAACCCTGATCGATCAGCACGGAGAGAGGAATATCATCCCGACCACGATCTGCTGGTTCTTGCTGATGCCATAAAGGTCAATGTCCAAGCTGAGACAGACGCCGGCGATCGCGTAATCCTGACTGCAGATTTCATGCTGCAGGAGGGCGCATAATGAGCCCGTTCTCGCCATCATTTTCCGCTGAATTCGACGATATCAACCAGGAAATCGTGCTGAGCGGCAGGATACGTCCTTCGTCCCCTGACGAGATGGCTGGTGTTCTTGATCTGATCAGGCGCAGTCTCAATAGCAGCGGCAATGTCATCTATCTCAACATAAAACGGGTCACACATTTGAACATGACCGCGTTTCGTTGTCTTGAGCAGGTACTAACAGAGGCCTGCGAGACAAAAACCCAGCGCAACATCATCGTTGTTGCATCGAGTGTCATCGCCTGGTCCGCACCTCTTTTCCAAACACTTGCCTCCATCCAACCCAACCTGTCGGTCGAGATTTACGATTCAGCCTTTTATCCCGGGCAAACCTTCGTCGAGGATGAGAGCTTCATTCCTATTTTGCGAACACAGACCAAAATGACCTGGCGACACGAACGCGAAATTCTGCCGCGGCATGGTATGCGAAATGGGCTGAGCATCGCCGACATATGCTGCGGTATCGGTGACTTCGCGACCTTGATCAAACGTCAATTCGAACCGGCACGTCTGGTTGCGCTGGATCACTCGAAAAGAAGCCTCGACTACGCCAGGCGTGTCGCCGCAGAATTCGGTCTGACCTCAATTGAATACACCTATGGAGATGCCGCACAGATGTTGTTGGCCGACAATCAGTTTGATTTTGTCACCTGCCGCCACTCTCTGCAGATCTTTGACCGGCCGGACATCCTTCTGCGCGAGTTGTTTCGGATTTGCAAACCGGGTGGCCGAGTTTACATCACCAACGAAAAAAACTCCCATTGCCTCGGTGAACCCCATTCGGAATCGATCCGCTGGACCTATGAGCAGGTGGCGAAACTATTCAGCCATTTCGACATGGATGTGGAAATGGGACCAAAAAGCCGCCGTCTTCTCAACGATGCCGGTTTTGACGACATCAAGGTGGAATCCTTCATGGTAACAAACCTCGATGGGGACCCAAGAGATTTCGCCGATGTGATTGAAGCGTGGGAAGATGTTTATGCCGGACAAATGGCCGTCCGTCGCGGTGATCCTCCCGACTTCATCCGCCGGTTCCGGCAAGGGTTCAAAGATCATGTGCTCGCCGCCCTACACCCCAAGGGATATGCGGGATGGCCAATCTGGGCTGCATCCGGACGGAAACCATACTGATGCCCAAAACCTTGACCTCAATCCGCCCGTGGGGCTCATTTCGCGCCAAGTTCATTCTCGTCGTCGGTAGCGCCGTTCTCATTGACTTGCTGATCAGTGGAGGGTTGGCTTTATGGAATGTGCAGCGCCTGTCGCGTGACGCGACCGAAGAGGTCGGCCATGGTCTTGAGCAGGCGAGCCAGGACTATATCCGAACCTATGCCAATTCTACGGCGGCCCAGGTCTCGCTGCTTCTCGGTCAGGTCAACAATGACGTGAGCGTCCTTGCCGGCGTGTTGCAGGAACAGATAGACAATCCACAACGGCAGAAAAATATCGGCTCTGCAATTTCCGGAACCTCGCCGGCTAGCGTTCAGCTTACCTACGACCCCGCTGGTCAGTGGGCACAGAATGCGCCGGGTGCACCATCTGTCGTCAGCGCCTGGGGTTACCTGCTAAATGAAGACCGTTCACCGCGAGCTGATGTACAGGACGAAATTCAGACAAGCGCCGTTCTTGATCTCGTGGCACCCAGTCTTCTGAAAAACGGCTCTTCCAAACTTCAAATGTATTTTATCGGCCCAAAGGAACGGCCGATCTTTAGGACCGCACCCTATACCGATCAGGCGCAGACTTTTGACCGGCTTTATCCCGGGCACAACACCGCCAATTTCTGGGACTTCTTTTTCCCCGGCCTCTACGAGTCCTGGCAGGGTTGGGACGCGGAGTTGAGGGCACATACCGGTCCCGATGACATCACCCGAACAGCCCCGTATACCGATGCTATAACTGGCAAACAGATTGTCAGCTTTTTTCATCCGCTATGGAGCACTGACAGGAAAAACGTTGCCGGAACGGCTGGTGCCGACATCACCCTCGATCAGCTTGCCGAGATCGTCGAAAATGTGAAAGTTGCCGAAACCGGCTTTGGATTTTTGTCGATGTCCGATGGCAACGTCATCGCCATCAGCAAGGACGGTGAACAGACGATTGGCCTCCGTTCGGCCAGCGACACCAAGGGAACCGGTGTGACCGGTCTCGAACGCTCACTGAAAGGCAGCTCGCAACCTGCCATAACGGAATTGGCCAACAATCCCGGCGAGGACATAAGGCACCTTACACTGGATCAGGACGGCGAGCCGGTGCCCTATATGGTGATCATGAAAAACCTACCACCCAGCAACCTCTGGGAGCCGGGCCATGTCCGCAAAGATGCTATGTCGCTTGGCATCGTTGTACCTGAGCGGGAAATATATGCTTCCCTTTTCGCGGCTCAATCGAAGATTTCCGACGCGACCAACCGCATCATCATCTATCAGATCCTCGCGATCCTCCTGTCGTTGATCATTGTGACATTGGCCGTGCTGGCAGTGTCGAAACGCATTACCGGCGGCGTCAGTGCGCTTGCCAGTGCCGCACGCCGGATCCAGACGCAGGATTATTCGGTGCGTGTGCCGGTCACCAGCCGCGACGAGGTGGGGCAGGCAAGTGAAGCGTTCAATCGAATGGCGCAGCAGATCAGTTATCACACCGAAAATCTCGAACAGCTGGTTGAGGAGCGAACCGCCGAAATCGAAGAGGCAAAAGAAGAGATTTCGGTGCTCAACGCCCAGCTAGAAAAAGAAAATCGGCGCTTAGGCACGGAACTCGCAGTTGCCGAAAGAATCCAGATGATGGTTCTGCCGCTTGCCTCCGAACTCGCCTCATCCAAGGATCTGGAGATCGCTGCCTTTATGAGCGCCGCTGACGAGGTGGGCGGTGACTACTATGACGTTCTGGAAGCGAATGGGCGGTTCAAGATTGGTATCGGTGATGTCACCGGGCACGGCCTTGAAAGCGGTGTCCTGATGCTGATGGTGCAATCTGTTGCCAGAGCTCTGCATGAAGCAGGCACGACCGATCCGGTGAAGTTTTTGGTTGATCTGAACAGCGCACTGTTCAAGAATATCATCAGAACCCGGATCGACAAACATCTGACGCTGGCCTTCCTTGACTATGACGGGCACGATATGCTGATTTCCGGACAGCATGAGGAGGTCATTGTCGTGCGTGCCAATGGTGCGCTGGAACGAATTGAAACCATGGATCTCGGCCTTCCAATTGGGTTGGAGTCCGACATTTCGCCTTTTGTTGGAACGCGCAAGATCAGTCTGGCAAAAGACGATATCATCGTTCTGCACACGGACGGTGTGACCGAAGCGGAAAACGTTAGCGGAGAGCTTTTCGGCATAGACCGTCTTTGCGACGAAGCGGTGAAATTACACCGGCAAAGTGCTGACCGTATCGCCGCCGGCATCATCGCCAAGCTTATGGACTACATCGGTCCACACAAGGTTCACGACGACATCACCCTTCTCGTATTGCGGCACAGGTAAGCTATGTCCAGAAGCGTCCTTGGGGTTTACAATCTTACTGAAGCAAGCTTCTCACAAGGGGCCCGCCTGACGCTGGTTGACGGTCCGCTTGAACTTGGTTGGCGGCACTCGGGGCTCACATCCGATTTTATCGCCGAGGCGATGGCACTGCCTTTTTTCGGCTCACGAGCGCTGCACACGAATATTCGTCACAACATTGGATATCTGAGCAATGAACTGATCGAAAACGCAGTAAAATTTAGGCAGCCCGGCAAGATCGTCATCGAAGCCTGTGTTGTCGACGGCACGTTTCTGATGCGGGTTTGCAATAAGATCAATGCCGAAACATCAGGTAAATTTCAGGAAATACTGATAAACATGTTATCAGTTGACCCGGGCGAACTGCTTATCCGGCAAATTGAAGCCAATGCCGTATCCGACACCGGAGGTTCGGGATTGGGCTTGCTAACGCTTTTGGCGGATTATGATGCGCGCATGTCATGGGAGTTTGAGACTTCCAATGACGATCGCGTTAGACTGACAACAACAGCTTCGCTTGCGTTGCCACTGACCTCCAACAGGTGAATAGCAGATGGAAATCAGAGACGAGAATTTTCGGATATGGACCGAAAACGATTGCGTTTATTTTGATGGAGTTTTGCGGCTGGCTGGACCGGATGCCTATGCGCCGATCTACTCTCTTGCCCTGACTGCGCTTCACGAAAATCGCGATCGGGTGATCTTTGATCTGACCGGCCTGGAGTTCCTGAACTCATCCGGCATCAACCTGCTGGCAAAGCTAACAATCGAAGCACGCAAGCAATCGGACACGCAGCTTTTGATCAAGGGCACTTCGCAATATCCCTGGCAATCGAAATCCCTGCCAAACCTCAAAAAACTTTACCCACAGCTTGATTTGCAGCTGGCCTGAAAAAGCAGTCAATTCACAACCATCTGAAACCAGATGTCGAGAAACTTGCTGCGTTTGATCGTATCGCGAAACACCAGAAGTTCAGGCCCAAGCTCGATCCCCTGCAGACTGTCGAACGACGTAAAATCGATGGGATAGCTGAAACCGGCTTCGGCAAGAGCGGGCTTCGCGTCAACCGAGTGAAGCACTTGCAGGGCAGCGCGTGCATCGCGAAGGTTTGTTGCACCCTTTGGCATTAGCACAGTCCACGGCACCGCAAGCACGTAATCTTGCGGTACGGCAACCGTCACACCCGCTGGCAAGGCACCATTGGCTGATAGGGTAGACAGCGGCACATTGTACAAAACATCAATCTCACCGGCCCGCAACGCCTCCAGCAAATCGTCTGTCGTGTCGTAAATTCGCGCTTTGGCAACGCCGAAAGAGCGCATCAATCGCCAATAGAGCGAAGTGCGTATGGAGTCCTGCGAAGCCAGCAGGTAGCTTACATCATCTATCCCGATATTGACGATGCCGACACGGCGTGAGAACTGCTCGCTGTTCTGTTCAAGGGCACGTACCAGCTCGATACGGGTGCGCGGCAGTCGATCCGCAAAGGCGTCCTGCCTCAACACCATCACGGCGGGGTCTGACCAGAAACCAAAAACTTCATGACGCCATTGTTCTTCGGCAGCGATGACAGCCGCGCCGTTATCGGCTGCGTAACCCTCATTGGCGACGGAGACGGCAATATCCGGCGAAGAGAACAGAGCAATGTCAAATGGCGGGTTGGCACGTTTTGCTTCGGCAGCGATCTGCGCAGAGGAAAGCCTGACGTAAGACAGCTGCGTTCCCGGCAAGCGGCTCTCGATCACTGCAATCAAAGGCGCAATCCGTTCTTCAGACACGACACCGGCAATGCGGACCGCTCTGTCCTGTGCCTGCACGGTCATTGGCACAAGACTGCCAATCAACAACAGGCAAAACAGCGCGCTACGAACAACGTTAGACATCTTTGTCCTGCCCTCCAGCAATCATTGGCAGCACGACCTCGACGACAAGACCACCACCGACACGGTCCGCAACGGAAATACGTCCGCCGAAGGCCACGACCACATCCTTTGCAATGGCAAGGCCAAGGCCTGACCCTGGCTGTCGCGCACCACCGCGAACAAACCGCTGGAAAATCTTGCCCTTTTCCGCATCCGGTATACCCGGCCCACGGTCCATAACCTTTAAGGTCGCCGAACCATCCACCGCCTCCAATTGCACCGTCGTTGGACCAGCCGCGTGAATGAAGGCGTTTTCGATCACGTTCCGAACCATCTCACGCAACACGACCGGTTCTGCCTCAACCGGGACCGGAGCATCATGCGTCGCGAGCGTGAGGGAGTACATCTGGCTGGTATAGGCGCTCTCTGCCCGCAGCATTTGCAAAGCATTTCTGATGGCATCGCCGAAATCGACGATCTCGCGTTCCTGCGTTTCCAATCGGTGCAGTGTTGTTGCTTCGGAAAGCAACATGTTCGCCAGCAGCCCAGCTTCACGCGCATTGTGATGGATACGCGACAGACGGCGACGCGTTTGCGGGTCTTCCGCTTCTTCTAGCCCTACCTCGGCCTGCGCCTGAATGGCGGCCAGTGGCGTGCGCAACTGATGCGCAGCATCCGCAGTGACGCGTTTTACTCCATCCAAAACCGAGCCCAAGCGGTCCATAAACTCATTCAATGCAGACACCAGCGCGGACACTTCCACCGGAACTTCCCGGTCAATCCGGCTCAGATCGGACGGACGCCGTGCCCGCAGATTACTTTCGATAAGACGAAGCGGCGAAAAAGCCGACCGGACCGAAACGAGGATCAGACCACCGGCCAACAGCGCAATGGTGACAGCTGGCAACATGGCGTTGAAGGTCAATTGCCCGGCCAGTTCCCGTCGCGCCTCGCGGGTTTCAGCCACCATCACGCCGATCCAGCCGCCCGTTCCCGTCACCGTGTCGGCGCGGTAACGTTGCACAGAAGCGATACGCACTGCATCGCCGCGATAGACTGCATCATGCAGGTGCAAGGTCTCTTCATTGGCAAGTGGTATGTCGAGGCCGAGAATAGGGGAGCCAGTCACCAGACTGCCGTCGGGCGCTGTGACGCGATAGAACACCCGATTGAGACGCGAGGTCCCGAGGATAGCAAACGCGGAATAGGGAATATCGACCGTAACGGCGCCTTCCTCGATACCAACAGTGTCGGCAATGGCAAGCGCGGAGGCCGTCAGCACACGGTCAAACGCCTCGTCTGCCGCACGCCGCGCATAGGCTCGGACCGTCACGGCAAGCACACTTCCAATCACCACGAACAGACAGACAGTTGTGATAAGCAAACGGCGCTCGATCGACAATCGCGCCATCAGCTTACCGCATCGGTCTTGCTGCGCAGCATGTAACCCGCGCCACGATGGGTGACGATCTCGACATCAACGGCTTCAAGCTTTTTACGCACACGCGACACCAGCAGCTCCACGGCATTGGGTGTGCCAACGTCATCATGCCCGAACAGTTTCAGATAAAGCTTGTCCTTGCTGACCGTATTGCCAGCTTGTGTGGCGAGCACTTCGAGAAATTCGAATTCGCGACGCCCGAGTTCCAGCGGGCTTCCATCCACGCTGGCGGCCCGCGAATTCAGATCAATCTCCAGCCCGCCAATGCGAATGATCGATTTAGCAAGCCCCTTGTGACGGCGCGTGACCGCCCTCAACCGCGCCTCAAGCTCACCGAGGTCAAACGGTTTGACAATGTAGTCATCGGCGCCAAGATCAAGCAGGCTGATCTTGTCATCCAGCTGGTTTCTGGCCGTAATCACGAGCACCGGTGTCGGTGAATTCCGGTCGCGCATATGCGCCATGACCTCAAAACCGCTCCGCCCCGGCAGGTTGATATCAAGCACCACGACATCAAATTCGCCATGGATCGCCAACTCCTCGCCAGATATACCGTCTTGCGCCCACGTTACATGGTGTCCAGCCCGCATCAGCTTGGATTCAATCGCTTCGGCAATGTCGACGGAATCTTCTATGAGAAGGATGCGCATGAGGTTGACAGGACTCTGACAGGAAATTCGGTATAGCTGTCATCCTATAGCAAGGGTTTTGTCGACGCGAGACGGTAAAATCCTTCGGGAGGAGAAAATGAATTACCACGGCGCCCTTGCGGCATGCTGCATGCTGATTGCTTTCATGTTGACCGATAGTGCGGTTGCAAGCGCAGCCCCGTGCGATCAGCGCGCAGCGCTTGATCAGGCCTATTGCGACGCCGATGGCGACCTCGTTGCCGACCTGCCGACCGACCCGTCGAAATTGCGCAATCCCGATACACTCGTCTGGGCCTTCGCACCGATCGAGGATCCCGCCGTTTATGCGCGGTTGTTCCGCCCGTTCACAAAACACCTTTCCACCTGTCTTGACCGGCAAATCGTCTATTACCCTGTGCAATCCGTCTCGGCGGAAATTGCCGCGATGCGTTCTGGACGCCTGCATTTTGCTGGCTTTTCTACTGGCCCAACGGTCGAGGCGGTCAATATGGCCGGCGCTGTGCCTTTTGCCGCCAAAGGGCAAAATGGCGAGGTGCGCGGTTATCACCTCGTCGCAATTGTGCGCGCAGATTCCCCTTACCAAAATCTGGCAGATTTGAAGGGCAAACGTGTCGCCCATGTCGCTGTCGCTTCCAATTCCGGCAATCTCGCACCCCGCGCGTTATTTCCCGCCGAAGGTCTCGTGCCGGATACCGACTATCGCCCAATCATGTCCGGCGCTCATGACAAATCGGTAATGGGCGTGCTGTCAGGCGATTACGATATGGCAGCGGTCGCCTCCGACGTCCTGCAGCGCCTGGTGGAACGCGGGGCAATTGATACGGCGGCCATTCGGGTCATCTATCAAAGTCCGCTGTTTCCAACCGCCGCCTTTACCCATGCTCATGATCTTGATCCCGTGCTCGCGGATAAGCTGAAAGCATGTTTCTTTTCATTCCGTTTTCCACCGGAAATGACTGCCGCCTTCAACGGTGACGAGCAGTTCTTGCCAGTTCGATATGACGAGGCGTGGCGAGCCGTCCGTGCGGTGACCGACGCGGTGGGCACCTTGCCGGACTGACGTCGGAACAACACCGTTCAAACCCCAGAAAGTGATCCCATGACCCTGCAAACAACTTTGCCGGAGGACCCTTTGCGCCCTCAACCGGCCTGGAAAAGGCTTTTTTATCTGTTGCGCGTCAACAGCGCAGACCCGACGCTTTTGCTGGCGCTTTTGCTGCTGGTCGTCTTCGGTTATCTTATCCTCGCCCCGGTCCTGCTACTGTTGGTCGATGCGGTGACGGTGCATTTCGCCGATCTCGCACGCACCCGGCAAGAACTGGGCGATTTGACGCTCTACTACCTGAACCGCGTGCTTCTTTCGCCAATTTCGCGGGATCTCTTCTGGTGGCCACTTGCCCACACCGCCATCATTTCGGCTGCAGCCATCATCATCGCATTTCTGGTGGGTGCCCCGATTGGCTGGCTGCTGAGCCGAACGGATTTGATGTGCAAGAAGTGGTTCTCCACCGCGTTGCTCGTGCCTTACATGTTGCCATCTTGGACATTCGCACTTGCCTGGCTGACGCTTTTCAAGAACCGCACGACCGGTGGTCAACCCGGATGGATGGAGACACTTGGATTCACACCGCCGGATTGGCTTGCCTATGGTGCGCTGCCAATTTCACTCATTCTGGCGCTCCATTACGCACCCTTCGTCATTCTGCTGTTTGGCAATGCGCTCAAGCAGTTTGATACACAGCTGGAAGATTCCGCGCGCAGCCTCGGTGCGAGCCCTACCGTTGTCGCACGCCGCATTATCCTACCGCTGATGATGCCATCGCTGGTCTCGGCAACAACTTTGATTTTCGCAAAATGTCTCGGTGATTTCGGCGTTGCCTATGTGCTCGGTGTCCCAGTTGGTTTCGATGTGCTCGCAACCTCGCTGTTTCGCGCCATCTCCACCAGCCAGGCCGGTGCATCTGCCGTGCTTGCAGGCATGATCGTACTTTTAGGAGCTATTTCCATCGTCATCGACATGCGGCTTTTGAAAGAAGCCAAACGTTTCGTGACCATTGGCTCGAAAGGCTCGATGGTCCGTCAGACGCCGCTGGGCAAATGGCAAATTCCGGCACTCACCTGGGCATTCACGGTATTCGCCATCAGCGCAGCCATTCCGCTTATCGCGCTGACGCTGACGACTGTCATGCGCGTGCCGGGTTCGTTCAGCCTTGATAACTTCACGCTCGATTACTGGATTGGCACCAATCTCGGCACGACTGCGCTGCATCAGGGTATATTGCTGACCGGTGAATTCTGGCTGGCGCTGTGGAACACGGTGTGGATGGTCGGCCTTGCCGCCACTGGCGCGGGCCTGCTTGGCTTGCTGGTCGGTTACGCCGTGGTTCGCTCACCGGTGCCCTTCGTATCAGTGGCGCTACGGCAGATTACCTTCCTGCCTTATCTGGTGCCCGGCATCGCGTTCGCGGCGGCTTATCTCTCGATGTTTGCCGTTGCCCGTCCACCACTGCCGGCACTTTACGGCACACCGATCATCCTTGTTCTCGCCATTCTCGCAGACCAAATGCCATTCGCGTCGCGCGCCGGCATCTCGTCAATGATGCAGCTTGGCAAGGAACCCGAGGAAGCCGGGCAGATTGTCGGTGCTGGCTGGTCCCGCCGCATGCGCTCTATCGTACTACCAATCCAGCGCGGCGCATTGGTGTCGGCAATCCTTCTGCCTTTTATATCCGGCATTAAGGGCCTCAGTCTTGTCGTGGTGCTTGCCGTTCCAGGCACAGACCTGCTCACGACCTACGCAATCCGCCTCGTCGACTACGGCTACAGCCAGGCTGCCAATGCAGTGGTTGTGATGCTCTGCATCGTCGCATTCACCGGCACGATGCTCGTCCAGAAAATCGGCAAGGCCAGTCTCTCAGACGGCATGGGAAGCAAATAATGTCCAGCATTACCCTAGAAAACATTCGCAAAAGCTACGGTCGCAGCGGGCCTGCCGCGATCGGCAATCTCAACATGGAAATCGGTGCATCCGAGTTCCTTTGCCTGCTCGGCCCGTCCGGTTGCGGAAAAACCACGACACTGCGCATGATCGCAGGCCTTGAACATCCCACCGACGGTCGCATTCTCGTTGATGGCAAGCCTATCGTCTCCGTTGGTGACGGCGTTTTCACCGTGCCGGAAAAGCGCAATATGGGACTGGTCTTCCAGAACTACGCGCTGTGGCCGCACATGACAATCCGCGACAACGTCGCCTTCGGCCTGACATTAAGGTCGATACCGACCGCCGAACGCAACGCCATCGTTGATCAGGTCATGACGAAACTGGGCATCGCACGATATGCGGATCGGTACCCGGCACAGCTTTCGGGCGGTCAGCAACAACGCGTTGCCCTGGCCCGCATGCTGGCGTTGAAACCTTCTATCATTCTGCTCGACGAGCCGCTGTCAAACCTTGATGCCAAGCTGCGTCTGGAAATGCGTGCGGAGCTCAAGCGGATTCACGCGGAAGCCGGTTCAACCATCGTGTTTGTTACCCATGACCAGTGGGAAGCAATGACACTCGCCACCACCATCGCTGTCATGAGTGAGGGAGAGTTGCAGCAGATCGGCACGCCTGACGATATCTATGAGCGTCCTGCCAACCGCTTTGTCGCCGAATTCGTCGGCAGCCTTCCCATCAACATCATTGAGCGAGCCGAGGGTCAGACCGGCCCGCTGCATGTCTGGCTGAACGGCGTTCTCTCGCATTTCGGCATCGACAGTGTGGCCGTCGCTTCGGCCGGTATCAGACCGGAAGCCACACGTGTGGGCGTCCTGTCTGATGAAGAGGCCAGCCGCTGCGCGGCCGGACAAGGCACCATCGTTGACGTCGTTCCGACCGGCGGCAGCTGGATCGTCGAACTCGACGTCGAAGGAGCCAGCTTCTTCGCCATAGCAACCGAAAACCCGCATATCGCCGCAGGCGAGCGCATCCATTTCTGGGTCGAACGACAACACCTGCATCTGTTCGACCAGGAGAAGAAACGTATCGCCCGCTAACGGGGATGCGAAATCAAAGGCAGTGGAGGAAAACTATGCCTAAAACATCAATCTACATGCTGGCTGGCATTTCCGTTCTGGCAATGGGCCTTTCAAGCGCCCAAGCACAGGACGTTAAGGAAATCGGCATTCCCGACAGCGAATATTCGCTGGAAGCGCTGATTGAGGCCGCCAAAAAAGAAGAGCCGATCACCGTCATTGACGCCACCGGCAAGATTGTCTCGATGGCCGAGAATTTTTCGAAGACATACGGTCTGAAGGCAACCGGCGTCAAGATGAGCGGACAGGAACAGGAGCAGGTTATCGCTCGCGAAGCCGCCGCTGGCAACGTCCGCACTGACGTCTTCAACATGAGCAACCTGCCATCAGTGGCAAGCCAAATCCTGCCGCAGGGTTTCGGTGTTTCCTGGTTGGCACCCGATCTTAAGGATAAGATCCCGGCTGAATACCAAAGCCCGGCAATCACCAGCAACAACCCTTGGGTCTTTGCCTACAACACCGACGTCAACGGTGAGACCTGCCCGGTTAACAATCTGTGGGCCCTGACCACAGAGGAATGGAAGGGCCGCGTCGCCATTCCGGATCCATTGCTTCGCAATGAAACGATGTTCTGGTTCAACCAGCTGGCCACCCATGGCGACGACGCAATGCGCGAAGCCTACAAGGCACAGTTTGGGGAAGACCTGAAGACCGATGAGGCAAGCGCAACGGCCGAGTGGGTCAAACGCCTTGCCCAGAACAAACCGAAGGTCACCAAGACCGATACGGATGTTGGCCCGATCGTTGGTGCCAAGGAAGAAAAGCCACCGGTTGGTTTCCTCAGCGCCGCCATCTTCCGTGATGCGAAGAAAGACGGCTATGGCATGGGCATCTGCAAGGAGATGAAGCCTTGGATCGGCCAGCTTACGCCGCGTGTTGCTGTCATCGCCGCTGGAACCAAAAGCCCGAACGCTGCCAAGCTTTTCGCGCGGTTCATGATGACTGAAGAGGGCATGGCGCCGCAGCTCGGTGACGGAAAGATCTCCACCAACACCGAGGCCAAGATGCCTGAAAGCGAAGTCTCCGGCATCGCGAACCTCGTTGACCTACTCTACGTCAACCACTCTGAGACCACCCCGGACGACTTTGCCAAACTGCAGGATTGGCAGGACTTCTGGCTGAGCAATTCCCGATAACAACACAGTGCCCCACGCCATGGCTGGCGTGGGGCACTGCCTTTACGTTTGGCGAAACGAATAGGCCGCTTTAACGGGTAAGTCTTTGCTTTAACGCGTGAACAACCGTCGCGTCAGTGCGCTTTATCGTAGAAGCGGAAAAACCGAATGCGACCACCGCGGGATCGGTAATGTCGACTGTGGTCGAGCAGGATGAGTGCAGCTCTGTGACCTCAACTGTTTCCAGTATCGCGTCAACAGTGCCAAGATTGACGCCACCACCGGGCATAATACGGATACGCCGGTCGGCAATTTCCACCAGTTTTCGCAGCTCGCTCAGCCCCTTTGGAACAGACGTTGCTCGACCCGACGTCAAAATACGTTCGAAACCGCACGCAATCGCAACCTCAAGCGCTTCCTCCAGATCGGGAACCAGATCGAAAGCACGGTGGAGGGTTCGCGGCATGCCCGGAACTGCTTCCGACAGTTTTTTCATCGCTTCAGCGTCCAGCCTCCCATCGGCCAAATTTACGCCGAAAACAACACCCGCAAGACCGCAGGACGCGGCAAAGCGGATATCATCCTCCATGACAGTCAATTCGTCAGGGCTATAGACGAAGTTTCCGGCCCGTGGACGGATCATCGCATAGCACGGTACCTGCGTGCGTGCCGCAAAGGTCATCAATCCGGCAGAAGGTGTCATGCCGCCCAGGTCGAGCGCACTGCATAACTCGATACGATCCGCTCCACCCTCAATCGCCGCCTGAAGGCCTGCGATGTCATCGACACAGACTTCCAGCAGAATGTCTGTCATCTGATGGCATTGCCGTCTTCGCCAAAACGGTGCGTCGCACCGCCGTTGGGAGAGGCATAAACCACATCGTCAGGCTCGTAGGCATGTTCTCCGAACAGGCGCACAGTCAACAGACCGATGGTCTCGCTTTCGAGATAAACGATCGTGTCGGCACCAAGGTGTTCGACATGCACGACCTTGCCGGACCACGTGCCGCTTTCACGTGAAAGGGTCATATGTTCCGGTCTGATACCGAGGGTTTTATAACCACTCTCGCCCAACCGGGCAGCGTCGATGAAATTCATCTGTGGCGACCCGATAAAACCAGCAACAAACAGGTTGGCAGGACGATTGAAAAGCTCCATCGGCGAACCGATCTGTTCGATGCGACCGGCGTTCAACACCACAATCTTGTCAGCCAGCGTCATAGCCTCAACCTGATCATGGGTCACATAGATCATTGTTGCCTTGAGACGGCGGTGCAGTCGGGCAATTTCCAGACGGGTCTGTACGCGCAGTGCCGCATCGAGGTTGGAAAGCGGTTCGTCAAACAGAAACAATGTCGGTTCACGCACAATGGCGCGACCTATGGCAACACGCTGTCGCTGGCCACCGGACAGTTCAGCCGGTCGTCGGGCCAAGTAGGGTTCCAGCGACAGAAGCGATGACGCCATAGCGACACGAGATTCAATTTCGGCCTTCGGCGTTCCTGCCTGCTTGAGACCAAGCCCCATATTGTCCTTGACCGTCAGATGCGGGTAAAGCGCGTAGGACTGGAAAACCATGGCGATGCCGCGTTTGGCCGGCGGCACGTTGGACACTTCGCGACCATCAATGACGATTTCGCCGGCGGTGATATCTTCCAGGCCCGCAATCGTCCGCAACAGAGTGGACTTGCCACAGCCGGAAGGCCCGACAAAAATTACAAATTCCCCGTCGTCGACCTCGAGGTTGATGCCTTTCAGCACATCCACCGTACCAAAGGACTTCGCAACAGATTTGAGTGTCAGTTTACCCAAAACAATTCTCCAGATTCAAAGGTCGACCATTCGGCCGGTTCGCACACTTTCGTCTGCGGCAAGGCATATGCGAAGCGACTGCACAGCGTCGGTCATATGGCGGTCCAGATCAATGTCCTCGCGGATGGCCTTCAACACATAGGCCTGTTCCAGATCACACAGCTCCTGGTGCCCAGGTTCACCCTCCATCTGCAGGAACTGGTCCGGAGTGACAAATGTGCCGTCGGGTTTGGTGTCGGCCTTGTGCAGGCGAATGGTCGACGTCTTTGTGTGGGTATCAATGTCGTCGGACTTTGCATTCGGATCCATCACGATGGACACGCAGCCATTTGGCGACATTACATCCTTCACGAAAAACGCCGTCTCCGAGATCATCGGTCCCCAGCCCGCCTCGTACCAGCCGATCGAACCATCCTCAAATATCACCTGAAGGTGGCCGTAATTATACATGTCCGGCGCGATCTCATTGGAAAGTCGCAAGCCCATACCTCGAACCGACACCGGCTTCGCATCGGTGATCTGGCACATCACATCGACATAGTGCACACCGCAATCGACGATTGGCGGTGTGGTCTGCATCAGCGCTTTGTGTGTTGCCCAGGTATGACCTGATGACTGCTGGTTGAGGTTCATGCGGAACACATATGGACCGCCAAGATCGCGCGCAAGCGAGATCAATTTCACCCAGGATGGATGGTGACGCAGAATATACCCTACCACCAGCTTGCGGCCGTTGGCACGGGCGCAGGCGACAACGCGCTCAGCATCTGCCACGGTGGTTGCCAGGGGCTTTTCCACGAAGACATGCGAGCCCGCTTCCATTGCCTGAATGGCAAATTTGGCATGGCTATCCGAATAGGTGTTGATCGAACAAAGGTCCGGCTTCAGTTCGCTGAGCGCCTCATCAAATGATGGCAATATTTCACGTCCCGCAAGGGCTGCAGGCAGCTCAGGCGTTGAGCGATTGACGAGGCCGACAATCTCAAAACCCGGATTGGCCGCATAAGCCAGGGCATGGCTCAAGCCCATATTGCCGAGACCGGCCACGAGAACCCTAAGTGGCTGCGCGCTCATTTCACTGCTCCTGCCGTAATGCCGCGGATAAGCTGCCGCGAGAAGATGGTATAAAGGACAAGTACCGGCGCAATGGCCAACGAAAGCGCTGCCAGCACTGCATTCCAGTTGGTCACGAATTGCCCGATGAAGATTTGCGCACCGAGCGTGATCGTCTTGGTGGCTTCGCTAGGCGCCAGGATCAACGGGAACCAGAGGTCATTCCAGATTGGGATCATGGTAAAGACGGCAACGGTTGCCATGGCTGGACGGATCAGCGGCAGGACAAGCCGGAAGAATATCCGGTATTCGGAAAGCCCATCGATACGCCCGGCATTTTTCAGATCGTCCGAGACCGTGCGCATAAACTCTGACAAAATGAAGATTGCCAGCGGCAGGCCTTGCGCCGTGTAAACGAGAACGAGCGCCGTTTTGGTGTTGACCAGTCCGGTGGCGACCATGCCCTGCAAGATACCGATCGTGCCAAGCCGGATCGGGATCATGATACCGAGCGCCATATAGAGACCCAGCAGGGTATTGCCGCGGAAACGATATTCCGACAGCGCAAAAGCAGCCATCGCACCAAACAACAGGACCAGAGCAATCGCCCCGACTGTGACGACGAGAGAGTTCTGCATGTACTGAACGAAATCGCCCTGCCCCAATACCGTTGTATAACCCACCAGGTCAAACGTCGCAGGTGTCGGTGGTTGCATCGGATCCCGGAAAATCGCATTTCGCGATTTCATCGAGTTCATGATTGTCAGCACCACCGGAAACAGAGAAATCGCGGTGTAGGCCAGCAGGATTGCGTGGGCGGAGGCCGTGCGGGCAAAGGAAGATCGTGCTTTCGACATTCTTTGCTCCTTAAAATTGATAGCGACGCATGCGACGCTGAATGGCGAAAAGATAAAAGCTGACGCCCGCGAGAATGATGAAGAACATCACGGTTGCAATGGTTGCGCCCATCGAGCGGTCGCCGAGCTGCAGCTGGAAACCGAAGAACGTACGGTAAAGCAGAGTGCCGAGAATATCGGTCGAACCATCCGGTCCGGCGAGCGCCCCTTGCACGGTGTAAACCAGGTCGAAAGCGTTAAAATTGCCGACGAATGTCAGGATCGAAATGATACCGATGGCTGGCAGGATCAGCGGCAGCTTGATCTTCCAGAACTGGCTCCAGCCGGTAATGCCGTCCATTTCAGCAGCTTCGATCACCTCGTCAGGAATATTGAGCAAAGCTGCATAGATCAGCATCATTGGAATACCGACATATTGCCAAACGGAGATCAGGGACACGGCAATCAGCGCCGAGTTCGGGCGACCAAGCCACGGTGCAAACAGGCTCTTCAGATGAACCAGATCAAGCAGCATAGGGGCGATGCCCCACAAAGGCGACAGGATCAGCTTCCAGATGAAACCGACGATAACGAAGGACAAAAGCGTCGGCAGGAAGATCGCGGTGCGGTAAACCGCTGCAAAACGCAGCTTCGGTATCGAAAGCAGGGCTGCCAGCGCGATGCCTATCGGGTTTTGCACCAGCATGTGAATGATGAAAAAAATCGTGTTGTTGGTCAGCGCATTCCAGAAGCTGGCCGCCCAGCGCGGTTCACCGAACAACGTCCTGAAGTTCTGTAACCCGACAAAAACCCTCTGCCCCTCCACCTCGGTGAAAAAGGAAAGCCACAACGTGCTGCCAAGCGGCACGATCATGACCGCCGTGTAGACGAGAAAGGCCGGCAGCATAAACAGGAATATGTGCCAACGAACGGGGCGTCGGCTGGGCCTTTGATCGATTGAAGTCATGTCGGCGCTCATTGAACCAGCCCGGCTTGCATGAAGAAAATGGATCGCGACATCGTGCAGATGCAACGATACAGGATCGACGTTATAGCGATAGTGATTTTCGGTCAGTGCCCAAGGCGCTTATAAACGCCTTGGGCAAGGGATTGTGCCCTTACTTCGCTGGCTTGTACCAGCTGTCGAGGCCCTTCTGCAGCTTTTCAGCGGCCACAGCAGGCGTGTCGGTACCGTTGATCACGTTTGCAGATTCAACCCAGGTTTCATTTTCCAGGTTTGGCGTTCCGCGCGACAGGATCTGGTAGGTCGAGCGGATTGTCGGCTTGCAGGTTTCGCGCCATGAGACGAATTCCTGTGCCAGCGGATCGGCCATCTTAACGGCTGTCTTGTTCAGGCTGAAGAAGCCCGGCAGCGCATTGGCGTAAAGATCGGCAAACTCCGGCGAAGCAACCCATTCGAGGAACTTCGTGGCTTCTGCAGCATGTTTCGACTTTGCATTCAGACCGATACCGATGTCGGTGTGGTCAGAAATGTAGCAGGTGTCGCCTTCCTTCTCGACCGGCGGCGGGAATGCGCCCATCTTGAACTGTGCCTGCGTGTTGAAGCCGGAGATTTCCCAGGAACCTGCGGGGAAAATCGCTGCGCGACCCAGCGTGAACATGTTCTGGCTGTCAGGATAGGTCTGGGCTTCAAAACCGTCGCCGAGGTAGTCCTTCCACTTGGCGAGAACCTCATAAGGTTTGACCCAGTCGGCGTCGGTTAGCTTCTGCTCGCCCTTGATCAATGCCAGACGGCCTTCTTCACCCTTCCAGTAGTTCGGACCGATGTTCTGGTAGCCCATGGTTGCGGCTTCCCAAAGGTCCTTCGTACCCATGGCCATCGGAACATAAGTGCCGTCAGCCTTGATCTTGTCGAGGGCTGCAAAGAACTCGGCCTGCGTCTTCGGCACTTCGATCTTCAATTCGTCGAAGGCGTCCTTGTTGTAGATGAAGCCATGAATAACCGAAGCCATTGGCACGCAGAAGGTCTGGCTGCCATCGTCCGTGGACCACGCAGCCTTGGCGACGTCGGAGAAGTTCTCCATACCGCCATTCTTGGTCAGGTCAGCAAGATAGCCCTTCTTGAACAGTTCAAGCGACGCATCGAAAGGACGGCAGGTGATGAGATCACCGGCAGAACCGGATTCCAGCTTGGCATTCAGCGCGGCGTTATATTCCGTTGGCGCCATGGGCTGAAAGACCACCTTGATGCCGGGGTTCTTCGCCTCGAATGCCGGAATAAACTTGTCTTTCCAGATAGCGAGGTCGTCGTTGCGCCAGCTTTCGATGGTCAACGTTACGTCCTGCGCCAATGCAATATTGGCATAACCGAGAAGGCTTGCTCCCAGCAGCAGAGCCTTGGTGATATTACGGGTCATCGTTCGTTCTCCCTCTTGATGTGACGCCATCTTGGCGTCCAGCAACTATAATTTTTCCGTCTTATCCGCCGATCAGTGCGAGCGCACGGCGGACATTCTGGCCACTTTGCGAAAGCAGATCTTCGGCTGATTTTTTGTCGCCCGCCCCCTTGGCAAGCAGAATAGCAACCTTGACGGAGCCGGACGCCTTTTCCACCAGCCGTCCAGCCTCTTCCGTCTCAATCCCGGTCACGCCGGCAACAATCCCTGCCGCACGTGCGATGAGCTTTTTGTTGTCGGCCCGCAGATTGACCATGTAGCCGTCATGCACGTGACCAAGCCGGATCGCCATCAAGGTCGAAAACATGTTGAGAGCGATTTTCTGTGCGGTACCAGCGCCCATGCGCGTCGAGCCCGCCACGAATTCCGGCGGGGTTTTAAGCATAATAGCAACCTCGCTCAGGCTGAAGAGTTTCGCGTCCGCATTGTTGGCAATGCCGACAATACGCGCGCCTCTTTCCTTTGCGACTTGCGCAACGGCCAGCGCATAGGGCGTCGACCCACTGGCAGAAATGATGACAACGCAATCTCCTGCTGCCATCACCGCTTCAGCATCAAGGCGACCTTGCTCAACATCATCCTCGGGACCACCTGGCATTTCAGACAGATTGGCTGTGCCGCCAGCAAACAATATGGCGATCTGCTCTCGCTTGATGCCGAATGTCCCTGGCAATTCCAGCGCGTCGGCCAGCGCCATCAGACCAGAACTTCCTGCGCCTGCATAGATAAGCTTGTGGCCAGACGAAATGGCTTCCGCGGCAAGCGTCGAGGCCGCAGCAATATCATCCCGCGCCGCGTCCACGGCGCGCGCTGCGTCCTGCTGTCCTCCGCTCAGAAGGGAGAGGATCTCACTCGACACCATGGTGTCGAGGCCCTTTGCCCTGTCCTGCAAACCTTCCGTTCCGCCTGCAATCATTATGAAACTCCCAATGAGCAGATTTAATGCCAAAAAAATACCACTTGTCCAGCGTCTTTTAATTTTTCTTTTATTTTTGGGCCAGTGGCGCGTAACGAACGAACCATAATCGCCTATTTTGATTGGATTTTTACGAAAAACAGAAAATTATCGAGCTGCCACTTGGAAATTGGTATTTTGTTGGTATTATCAATTGAGGAGACAGTTCATGCATCGATATCTCGTCGGAGTCGACGGCGGCGGCACGAGTTGCCGGGCAGCGGTCGCAGACACTACTGGCAGAATTCTTGGACGCGGCAAAAGCGGCGCATCCAACATCATGACCGCGCCTGATATCGCTATTCAGAACATAACCAAGGCTGCACAAGCCGCATTTATCGATGCTGGCCTTGCGCCTGAACTCATCACAGAGGCCTGCACATATCTCGGTCTTGCTGGTAATAATGTTGAAAACACCGTTTCCTACGTGCTGCCGCGTCTGCCATTCTATGAGTCAGTTATCGAGTCGGACGGGCTCATTGCGCTTCAGGGTGCACTTGGCGACGGTGACGGATCGATTGCCATTCTTGGAACGGGTACGATCTACATTGCCCGCATCGGCACCGACGTTCGTTACATCGGCGGCTGGGGTTATTATCTCGGCGACCTGGGAAGCGGTGGCAGGCTCGGGCAGATGGCGCTGCAGGAAACACTGCTCGCCTATGACGGCATAGCACAACACACGCCGATGACGCATGCGCTGATGGGCGAGTTTTCCAATGACCCACGCAAAATGATTGCCTTTTCACAAAGCGCAATTCCGGGTGATTTTGGTCGCTACGCACCGCGTGTTTTTGAATTCGCAGCGCAGGGAGACACAGCGGCGCTTGCGCTGCTCAGCCAATCTGCTGGTTTCATTGATCTGGCGCTTGATCGGGTGGCCGAGATATCCAGTGGCGGCAGGCTTTGCCTGCTGGGCGGATTGTCGGCGCTGTATGCACCACACCTTGCAGAAAGACATCAGCGACGTCTGGTTCAACCTGCAGAGGATGCTCTCTACGGTGCAATCTCGCTTGCCAAAGATACTTTCTTAAAACACGCGGAGAATACAGCATGACCCTGGCGCTGTCTGACCTGTTTTCTCCCGATGATTTGCAGGCGAGCGGCAGCGGCCCGCTTTATATCAAACTGCGTCAATGCTTGGAAAATGCGATTTTGTCCGGTCGGCTGACGCATGGTCAGGCCCTTCCTCCAGAGCGTGATCTTGCCGAATTTGCCAATGTCAGCCGCGTCACGGTGCGTAAGGCGGTCGATGATCTGGTAAAGGATGGCCTTTTGACCCGCAAACACGGCTCGGGCACCTTCGTCATGCGACCCGTTTCGCGACTACAACAGCCACTGTCTCAGCTGACCTCGTTTACCGAAGATATGGCACGGCGCGGTTACGTCACGCGCTCCGAATGGCTGGGACGCGGTCTGTTTTCCCCGTCCCCGGACGAGATGATGATGCTTGGCCTGAAGGTCGGCATGCTGGTTGCACGTCTGGAGCGACTGCGTATCGCCAACGAATTACCGCTTGCCATTGAGAGGGCCAGCCTCGCCTCCGACATATTGCCGGAACCGAAAGTCATCGAAGCATCCTTATATGCCGAACTTCGCCGCACCGGTTACAGCCCTGTCCGTGCCGTGCAGCGGATTTCGGCCTGCAACGTCAATCGTGAGGATGCAGCCCTGCTCGCCGTTCCCGAAGGCTCGGCTGGTCTTGCAATCGAACGAATATCCTACCTCGACTCCGGCCGGGTCGTGGAACTGACCCGCTCGCTTTATCGCGGCGATGCCTATGATTTCGTCGCGGAGATGACGCTGACGGACGGCTGATCAAATTCGGTAAATGTGACAAGGAAGAATAGATATGCCGACAAATATGCGACGTGAAATCAATGAAATTCCCGAAGCAGCAGAACGGCTGCTCACACAGTCGCATGGCGTGCTGCAGGCCACCGGCAAAGCACTGCGCGAAAGGGATCCAGATTTCCTCATTACAATTGCACGCGGCTCATCCGATCACGCCGCACATTTCCTCAAATATGCCATCGAGCAGCAGGCTGGTCGCGCAGTGGCATCGATTGGTCCTTCGCTTGCCTCGATTTATGGCAAGTCGCTAAAGCTTGATCGTGCGGCGGCAATATCCATTTCCCAATCGGGAAAAAGCCCTGACATCGTCGCACTCGCCCGGTCAGCAGCACAATCCGGTGCGCTGACGATTTCCCTGACCAACACCAAACCGTCACCGCTTTCCGACGCATGTGCCCATCCGGTTGATATCAATGCGGGGCCGGAACTTGCGGTCGCCGCCACCAAGTCCTTTTTCAACTCGGTGTTGGCCGGACTAGCCATACTCTCAGAATGGACACTCGACACCGAACTTCAAAAGTCGATCCGGCAGCTTCCAGAAAAGCTCACAGAGGCTGTTAAGCTAGATTGGCACGAGCTTTCCAACGAGCTTGGTGAAGCTGAATCACTTTACATGCTTGGCAGAGGCCCCTCGCTGGCGATTGCGAGTGAAGCAGCCCTGAAGTTCAAGGAAACATCGGAAATGCATGCCGAGGCCTATTCCAGCGCCGAGGTTTTGCACGGCCCGATCGCACTTGTTGACCGCCGTTTCCCGGTCGTGACATTCGCGGCACGCGACGCTGCCCTTTCCTCTGTTCTGGCCACTGCGGATGGTCTTGCTGAAAAGGGCGCACTGGCTTTCATCTCTGCCGATGGCGCTGCTCACGCACGGCGTTTGCCGTTTATTGAAACCGGCCATCCCTTCACTGATGCCCTTGCGCTGATCGTACCGTTTTATGGATTTGTTGAATCATGGTCGCGCGCTCGTGGGTTTAATCCGGATGCGCCTGCAGCGCTTAAAAAAGTGACGGAGACCCACTGACCATGGCAACTGCACTGACGAATGCACGGATTTTCGACGGGCATGAATGGCACCAGGACAAATGCCTACTGATCAATGACGGCAAGGTTGCCGGTCTGCTGATAAAGAATGACATTCCCGCCGACACACGGCTGGTGGATGCGGCAGGCTTGATCATTGTGCCGGGCTTCCTCGATCTTCAGGTCAATGGCGGCGGCGGTGTGATGTTGAATGACGAGCGCTCGGTCGATGGCATTCGCCAGATTTGTGCCGCCCATGCAAAGTTCGGCACAACGGCCCTGCTGCCAACGTTGATAACCGATACACCGGAGATAACCGCGTCGGCCATCGAAGCCGGTTTAAAAGCGAAAGCGGAAAAGGTTCCCGGATTTCTGGGGCTGCATCTGGAAGGGCCGCATCTTTCCGTTGTGCGCAAAGGCACACACCATCCGGAACTGATCAGGCCGATGGAAGACACCGACCTGCAACGCCTTCTGGTGATCGGCGGCAGTTTCGACGCCTTGATGATTACGATCGCGCCGGAAAACACCACGCAAGAACAGGTTCGTGCACTTGCCGATAGCGGTTTCATCGTCAGTCTCGGGCATACCAACGCGACCTATGACATTGTGAAGGATTATGTCGCGGCGGGAGCACAGACCGTGACGCATCTGTTCAACGCCATGAGCCAGATCGAAAACCGCGCACCGGGCCTCGTGGGTGCAACGCTTGATCTCGGAGACCTTTCAACCGGCATTATCGCCGATGGTTTTCACGTTCATCCCGCGGTGATTGATCTTGCTCTGCGCGCCAAGCGTGGACCTGGCCGCATTTTCCTCGTGACCGACGCGATGTCCAGCATCGGCACGGACTTGACCGGCCTGACACTCAACGGGCGTCAGATTTTCCGCAAGGATGGACGCCTGACACTGGCAGATGGCACGCTCGCCGGCGCAGACATCGATATGCTGTCATCGGTTCTTTACGTTCATCGGAAACTGGGCCTCCAATTCGAAGAAGCAGTAAGGATGGCCAGTCTTTACCCGGCAAAAGCCGCCCATGTGGCGGACCGGAAAGGCCGATTGATGAGCGGTTATGATGCCGATTTTGTTGTGCTGAGCAAAGACTATCAGCTGCAACACACCTGGATCGGCGGCGAACAGGTGTATACCGCCTGACCACAACATCGACCTCAAGGTCGAACTCGATGCGTTACTGCGTCCTACGTTTCGGCACGATTGTTCGTGTCTGACGCACCCTTTTGCCGCACGTGATTCCGCGCTCAGTTTCATCAATCGACCACTCATCAAAGCCAGTATCTCCGCATCCCACAAAGATCTCCAAAAGGCAGACGTAACCCGAAAACTTGACCCGACGTCAGTCTAACTATGGACGTAGAACAATAGATGAGTATAATAGTATAGTTTATTAAGCTGTCTCTGGAAGACTTGATGCATACCAAAGCAGAGTTCACACCAAAAATGCAGACCAATGTTCATTCTCTGCGAACGTTGGAACCGCTTTCATGGCGACGCTTTGCCGGCACAATTGCCGATGTATGGTCCATCCGCGGCAAGGTAGGAGCTGGTGGCTTCTACGTGTCTCCGGATCCACGCATCGTCATAATGCTGGATGACGACATCCCAGCCCATTCTCTAACGACAAAGAAAGATGCCGATGAAAAACGCGGCGTGGGGGCGTTTTATATTCCAGCGGGTGTGCCTTTATGGAGCCGGCTGGAAACGGCCCAGGATTTCAGCCATATCGATTTTCATTTCGAGACGTCGACGCTTCATGCGCGCCTGGGTGCCGCAGGCATCAACGGCGACCTGACAAAACCGAGATTTATCGGTTCGAATGACGTTCTGGCGACGATCGGCCGGATGGCGGCAAAGGAAGTGCGCCAACCAAGCCGTGGCGACATGATGCTTGATGGCCTGTTCAGAGCAGCGCTGGGGGAAATTTTCACCACGGCAACCGATGTCATCGCCCCAGCTCCCGGCAATCTCACACCCCACAAACTTTCAGCACTCAAGCGCTTTCTTCAGGAAAACATGACGCGCCAAGTCACCGTCGCAGAAATGGCCACCGTTGCGGGCCTTTCTCCGAGCTGGTTTGCCCATTGCTTCAGCACGCAACATGGAGAGACACCGCAGCGCTGGCAGGCGCGCTTAAGGCTGGAAACAGCCTGCGAAATGGTGGCGGAAACTTCCATGTCTTTCGCAGAGATCGCTCACGCCACCGGTTTTTCCGATCAGGCCCATCTATCACGCGTGTTTCGTGCGAAATACGGCCAACCGCCATCGCGCTGGAGACGTGAGCGATTTCCAAAGCCTTGTTCAAAACGCAACAGCCCTGTTCAAGACATTATTTAATAGTGGAGTTAGACGCTCATGATATTTTCTTTGGGGGTATCATGATGTTGCACACCAAATCGACCGCATCTCTCATGCTGGGCGTCAGCCTTTCCGCGTTGCTTTCCGTCTCCGCCTTTGCGCAAGATGAGCAGAACGGCACTCGCTCGACGTTTCTGGGAGTGATCAACGTCACGGGCGGCGAAAACCCCACAGCCCCATTGGAAAGCAGTGTTGCAAAGATTGCAGCAACCAGCAAGACGAGCCGTACGATCCTTGAGACGCAGTCCTCCGTTTCGGTCGTGCCCCGCGCTCAGATCGATGCGATTGGTGCCACCAACCTTGCCTCCGCCCTTCGATATTCCGCTGGCGTGATCACCGAGAACTATGGCGGTGACCCGCGCTTCGACAGTCTCTATCTGCGCGGCTTCAACCTGGAAAACGACAAGTTCCTGGATGGTTTGCGCCTGATGCGTTCAACGCAGTTCCCCACCAGCGCGCCGTCATTCGAGCTGTACGGTCTCGAGCGCGTTGAAATATTGCGTGGCCCGGCATCCGTTCTTTACGGTGCAGGCACACCCGCAGGTCTGGTCAACTCCATCCAGAAGCGCGCCCAGGCCGACGGCGATTTCAGCGAAGTGGGCGTTGGTTTCGACACCAACAGCTCCCTTTCGACGTTCGGAGATGTGAACCGTGTCGTGAATGAGGATTTCGCCTATCGCCTGACCGGTAAGGTCAGCAACGAAAGAACTGATGTCCACGAGATCGACAACAAGCGTCTCTATCTCGGACTTTCCGCCAGCTATGCGCTGGGCGATGCAACCGAACTGGAACTGATGGGCAGCCTGCACAAAGACAAGCCGATGACGCCAACCGGCGTACCGGACAGTTTCGTGGGCGTTTATAACGACAAGGATCTGCGCGACTTCTACTTCGGTGACGATTCCGTCGACGATAGTTACCGCACCATGGGAACCCTGTCGGCGGGCATTACGCATGAGTTCGAAAACAACTGGAAGCTGAACGGAACCTTCCGTTATACGAACCATGACTGGACCTATCACAGCATGTACCTTGATCCCGCAACCGGCAGCTCGGTGGGACGCGGCATCATCACGCAGGACGAGTCGTTCAGCGCCCTTGCTGCCGATGTGCGTCTCTCAGGCACGGTTGATACAGGCGATGTCACGCATAACCTCGTCTTTGGCCTCGATGCCCAAAAGCTGCGGGAGAAGGCCTATACCGGCTTTTCTTATTCCAGCCCCATCGATTTCCTATCGCCGACCTATGGCGGCCTGACGGTCGATACACCGTGGTACACTGCAAATAAGACTGTCGACGCGTCGCAGATTGGCCTCTACGCACTGGACGAACTCGCACTCGGCAATTGGCGTGCCACGCTCGGCTTGCGTCAGGAATGGACAGACCAGTCCGGCGACAACGTGACCAATTTCGGCGGCTCGACAAACTTCGACCGTCGCGATCATCAGGCTACCGGCCATGCTGGCCTTGGTTATGTCTGGGACAGCGGCGTTGCGACCTATGTTTCCTACTCCACCTCGTACCTGCCCCAGCCTGGCGTTGATATTGAGAATGTCGCGCTGAACCCAACGCATGGCAAGCAGTGGGAAGTGGGTGTGAAATACGAACCCACAGCCTTCGACGGCCTGTTTTCCGCTGCGCTCTACGACTTGCGGGAAACCGACCGTAACACAACGGTGTTTGAAGATATCGGTGGCACCACGATCTCCGGTATCCGTCAGATCGGCGAGGCACAGGTTCGCGGTCTTGAACTGGAAGCCGCGGCAGAAATTGCAGACGGTTGGACGGTCAAGAGTGCTTATACCTATTCTACGACCGAGATCCTTGCAGGTCTGAACTCTGGCAACGAGCTGGCGAACACCCCACGCCACGCCGCAAGTATCTGGCTGTCACACACCATCAACAATGGCGCGCTGGAAGGCCTGACGCTCGGTGCCGGTGTCCGTCATATCGGCACGCGCTTCAGTTCCGATGCCAACACTCTGAAGCTGGACGCTGTAACGCTTCTCGACCTGGGCGCAAGCTACAAGTGGGACAACGGTCTGGTCGGACGTCTCAACATCTCTAACATCACGGACGAGGCCTACATCTCGGCAATTGGCCTGAACTCGGCCTATTTCGGAAACGGCCGCAACATACAGGCGAGCCTGACCTATAAATGGTGAATGGTGCCCACCCGGGCGACTTGACCAGACGCACACTTCTCGGGGGCATGGCTTTGGCCTTGCTTCCCAGGAACGCTGTTGCGGCAGGCTCATCATCCGGACCACGGCTTGCCGCAATTGACTGGGCAATGGCCGAAACCGCAGCCATGCTGGGTCATCCACCAACGGCGATTGCCGAATTGCGCGGTTTGCGGCGACTTCTCGACACGCATGTGCCCTTAGATACCGTAGATCTGGGCCTGCGCGGTTCGCCAAACCTCGAGGCGCTGAGCCTCGTGGCACCAGACCTCATTCTCTCGTCGAATTATTACGCGACCTTCGCACCGAAACTGGAACGCATCGCGCCTGTTTTTTCGAAGTCGATCTTCGTACCAAGTGAACCAGTCCTGCCGAAAGCAATGGAACTGATAGCCAGCATGTCGGAGCGGATGGATCTACCCGAGCTCGGGCAAAACACAAAGCGCGCCGCCGCTGACGCCATCGCATCCCTGAGCAGGCGCGTTCAAAGCTGGAGTTCCAGACCCTTCCTCCTTATCGAGATCGGAGATCCGCGTCATGTCCGCGTCTATGGCACCGACAGCCTGTTTGGCGGCATGATCGAGGCAATCGGGCTACGCAATGCCTGGGGAGCTGGTACCCGGTTCTCATTCGCCGCTCCCGTCCCGATGGAAAACGTTGTGCAGTTTCCCGATGCCTGGCTGGTCATAACGGGCGATATACCCGTCCAGACAGAGAACGGGCTTTCCCGCTCGGCGTTATGGAATGCGCTGTCGCCAGTACGTGCCGGTCGGGTCTTACGGATAGGCGACATGAACGGGTTTGGCGGCATGCCTTCAGCACTTCAGTTCGCACGAGAACTGACGCGATCGCTGGAGGAACGGGGATGAGACTATGGCCTCTGGCGACCGGAAGCGTCATCGCAGCCGGTCTTTGGTTTCTTGCTGCACTAAATGCCCTTCCCATCACACACTGGCCGACCCTGCCTTGGCATGCCACCGACATGACGATTGAGCAAATCCTTCTGGCCTTCGGTCTGGTCCCCCGCGCGGCGGTCGCCCTGCTTGTCGGTGCACTGCTGGGATTGGCAGGCGCGTTGATGCAGGCTGTCCTGCGTAATCCCCTGGCTGATCCGACCACATTGGGTACAGCCGCTGGCGCACAACTCGCCATCGTTATGGCCACGGTATTTGCCCCCGGCTTGCTGGCTGGCGGCAATCTGCTGATCGGGCTCTGTGGCGCGGCCGTGGCAACCCTTCTTGTGATGACGATCGGTGCGCAAAGGAATTATGCGCCGGTGACAATCACGATCACCGGCATGCTCGTGGGCATGCTTGCATCGGCAGTCGCCATGGCAGTCACCCTCGCACAAGGACATTACCTGCTGACACTGGTTTTGTGGAACGGCGGTGCGCTGACTCAAAACGATTTTGTTCCTGCCTTGCGGCTTTTTCTATGTCTGCTCGCAGCGCTGGTTGGCGCCGCCTTGCTCGCCCGGCCATTGACCGTCATGTCTCTCGGCGCGGAAGGTGCCCGGGGTCTAGGATTGAAAGTAGTGGGACTGCGCTCGGTGACCCTGTGCCTGGCAGTTCTTCTCTCGGCATTCGTCTCAGCAGAGGTGGGATTGGTCGGCTTTGTCGGACTGGCGGCGCCGGCAATCGCCCGCAGCCTCGGCGCCCGGACCATTTTGCAACGGTTGATCATCGCCTCCCTCTCCGGAGCCCTGCTGCTGTCGCTCACCGACAACGTCCTGTTGTTGGTCGCCGCATTCGGCGGACCTTCCCTGCCGACCGGAGCATTGACCGGACTGATCGGCGGGCCGCTGTTGATCTGGCTTCTTCCCCGAATGCAGGCAACCGTGCCGCAGACGGCCGAGGACGGCAGACACACACAGCCGCGCTCCGACAATCCAGTCCGGCTTTTGAGCATTATCACCCTTATGACAGGCGTCACTTTCGTTATCTGCCTGTTTACCGGACGTGGTCCCGAAGGCTGGAATATCGTGCCCTCCGGGCTGCGCGATACGTTTTTACCGATCAGGGCGACGGTGCTTGTCGCCGCCGCGTCAGCTGGCGCGCTGCTTGCCATTTCGGGTGCCGTTCTGCAACGATTGACGGCCAATCCGATGGCCGCACCAGAGGTTCTGGGTGTCACCGGAGGAAGCGCATTGGGCTACGCCGCGACGGTCTTTCTGATCACTGAACCGTCAGGCCTTGCACTGGCGCTTGGAACCGCGACGGGCGGCGCGCTGGCCCTGGTAAGCCTTTCAATCTTTGTGCTGCGCCGGGACATGGCACCGGCCCGGATTCTGCTTGCCGGCTTGGCGATCGGAGCGCTCGCCTCTGCCGTGTTGATGGCGATCATGGCATCGAGCAGCCCTCAGGCCTGGTCCATACTCGGATGGCTGGCAGGCAGCGCATCTTCGGTTACGTCAGGTGGGGCGACAATACTTGCAACGCTCGCACTTGCCCTGCTTTTTATCCCGCTCGTTACGGCACGCTGGCTGGAAATGCTGCCGCTTGGTACAGAAACGGTATCGGCGCTTGGGCTTCCTGTCCGGCGTGTTCAGTTCCTCCTTATCATGACTGCGGGACTTGCGACCGGGGCGGCCACAACCTTTGTCGGTCCGGTCAGTTTCGTTGGCCTGATGGCGCCGCATCTCGCCCGCAGTGCCGGCCTCGTCCGCCCTCGGTCTTTCCTCTTGGCCAGCTGGATGCTCGGGGCCCTGCTGATGGTGCTTGCAGCCTTTGGCGCGCGCACCGCCACATATCCCTATGAACTGCCCATCGGGCTTTTCGCCACGCTCATCGGCGTGCCTTGGCTGTTCATTCTTCTTCTCAGGAAAGGCCAAGCATGACCCTCTTTGCTTTGTCCGGCGTTAGTTACAGCGTCCCAGGCCGCCAATTGATCGACGAGCTCGATCTTGAGCTTGAGCCGGGCGTCGTGACCGCGCTCGTCGGGCGCAACGGCTCGGGCAAATCGACGCTCCTCCGGTTACTTGCCGGACAGGCACACCCATCCGCCGGCTCCATCGCTTATCATGGGCGCGCGCTCACCGACTGGCGCCGACAAGAGCTCGCCCGCGACCTTGCCTATTTGCCACAGGTCACGCCTCCGGCTGACGGCATGCAGCTCGGCGAACTCGTTGCACTCGGCCGTTACCCCTGGCGTGGTGCGCTGGGGCGCTTGAGATCGGAAGACAGACAAGCCATCGCATCTGCCGTCGCGCGTTGCGGCGTGTCACATCTGACGGAACGGCTGGTGGATACGCTGTCAGGGGGAGAGCGGCAGCGCGGCTGGATCGCCATGATGCTGGCGCAGGGTGCCCGCACCTTGCTGCTCGACGAACCGATCTCCGCGCTCGATGTGGCGCATCAGGTGGAGGTGCTCGGACTGGTGCACGATATGTGCCGCGAAACGGGGCTCTCGGCCGTCATTGTGCTGCATGATGTCAACATGGTCGCCCGCTACTGTGACCGTGTCGTGGCACTTGGTGGGGGCAAGCTGCTGCTCAACGGCCCGATCTCAGACCTCATGACCCCGGACGCCCTGATGCAGGTTTACGGACTGCCTATGACGGTGGCTTTGCAGGACGGTGATGCCTTCGCCCTTCCGCGCAATCAGCGGATATGCAAAGAAACGCCCTAGGGGGCCTCCCACCTATCCAAACCTTTCAAACTGCAAGCTTTCAGCGCAATCCTTGTGGATTGGGAAATGGCTCAAGGGAAGGTGACGACGGCTTTTTCGTCATCAGGATTTACGCGCCGAGTTTCAATTTGTAACCAAGGTGCGTGGCGACGAAGCCAAGCTTTTCATAAAACCGGTGTGCATCGGGGCGGTCCTTGTCGGTGGTTAGCTGCACGAGGGAGCATCCGCGTTGACGGCTCTCTTCGATTGCCCACTCAAACATCGTCTGACCAATACCAGCTCCCCGATGTCCCGCACTTGTGCGAACGCCCTCAATCTGACCGCGCCAAGCACCCATTCTTGCGATGCCAGGAATGAAGCTTAATTGCATCGTGCCGACCAGCTCACCGTTGAGCTCTGCGACAACCTGCATTTGGTTTGGATCGGCAATAATGGCCTGTAGCGCCGAAACGTAGCGCGGGTTTGGGGGCGTGCTGTTGTCTTCTCGGTCTTTTCCGAGGATATCGTCCGCCAGCATCGCGACGATGGCGGCTAGATCCTCGATTTTCGCGGCACGGAATTTCAACTCTGTCATCTACAACTCACCTTATGCCACTGAGCACGGTGATTTCTCGCCCACTTCGAAAAATCAAACCATGACGTTTTCTAAGCCGCTTCTCCACCGAACGACAGCGACAAATTAAAGTCGCGGTGGATAGAATGCAAAAAGAGCAATGACCGCGATGGACAGAAACACAAATCAGGTTTAAAGCCCCCAGCAACAACGCTTAACGTTGTCGGCGGGTGATTAGCTCAGTTGGTAGAGCAGCTGACTCTTAATCAGCGGGTCGTAGGTTCGAGCCCTACATCACCCACCAAATTAACAGATCTC
Source organism: Rhizobium sp. BIGb0125 (assembly GCF_024810055.1). Taxonomy (NCBI): domain Bacteria; kingdom Pseudomonadati; phylum Pseudomonadota; class Alphaproteobacteria; order Hyphomicrobiales; family Rhizobiaceae; genus Rhizobium; species Rhizobium sp. BIGb0125. Next base: position 553,758 of record NZ_JANUDV010000004.1, on the reverse strand, counting down.
ACGGAGCACTCTCCTTAACGTACCCACACTCTCTCAACCAGTGCCCTTTCGCTTCGGCACGATCATTGGTGTCTGGGAGATGGGATCGGGAATGACGATGCTGGGCAGCTTGAAGCCAGTTTCGATTAATGGGACGTCGACAATGTGCTGCGGGTGACCGCTGGCAACAATCACTCCATTGGTCATGGCGACGAGGTGTGATGCGTAACGGCAGGCATGATTGACATCATGCAGCACGGCGACGATCGTACGGCCTTGCGCAGCTGGTCGATAGCCGCATTTTGTACATATCCAGCTACAATTCGCTCAATCGCCTTGTCCAACAGCCGCGTAAAACATCAATCGTCTGTGCCCAAGCCTGCAGGCAGAAACCCAATCCGACCGAAGGCGTTTACAGCGACAAAGCTTAAAAAAAATTCTGCCTTTGTATCGCTAATGTCCCGTCCGGATTGAAAACCGACCTAGTGGCAAGTTGATATCGTCAATGGTCTGGATAGCCAAACAGAGTCGTCTTGGCAGTTCGGAAAACGCAGCGTGAACATTGGGCTCAGATCAATCGAAGATATTGGTGCCTTCGAAATCTTTCTGCTGACGGATCATTCTTCCAATCACCCGGTCGCGCGATTGCTTGACATGGCGGATAATGGCTGTCCGAGCCCGTTTTCCATCATGAAGTGCCAGAGCTTCGATGATTTCATCGTGGTCATGTTCCAGTTCTTCGCCATCACCAAGGTCGAGATCTGCGAAAAGCAATCTTTGCATCTCGTCGAACATCTGACTGATGGCACGACGCAACCGGCCATTGTCGGCAATCTCTGCAATCTTTTCGTGAAAGTCCTGATTGGCCTGCATGAACTGGCGATAACTGGCCTTGTCGCCCACTACAAGCTTGGCGCTGGACAGGCGCCGCATTTCAAAAATATGTTTGTCGGTCACGCGTGGAGCGGCGAGCTCCGCAGCAGCCCCTTCAATGATCAACCGCATCTGCATCAGCTCGTGAAAATCCTTCAGGCTGAGTTCGGTGACCGTGTATCCACGTCTTGCAATAACCTTGACCAGTCCGTCCTGACGCAAGCGGGTCAATGCTTCGCGCAGTGGCGACGAACTTACCTTGTACTGCGCCATCAAGTCAGCTTCGTTGAAAACTACTCCCTGACGAATTTCACCCAGCGTAATAGCGGTACGAAGATCATTATAGACGCGGTCGCCCAGCGACTGTTTCGGTGGAGTGGTAGCGTCTGTCATGCAGGCTCCGCGTGAGGATTGGACGATGGCGGAAATCCGGCCATCGAATTGGCCCGCCATGTGTAAAAAGCACCCTGATATGTCTAAAGATATCAGGGTACTGGTGCAATGTCAGATATTGGTGCGAAAGCACCTTAAAGGAGATGAGACCTCTCGTTTACACTTCTGCGGGAACTGCCTTTGTTTCCGCGGTCATGAACCTATGAACAAGCAGAACAAGCAGCGCGGCAGCCAGCAAACCAAGACCACCAACTGTCAGAAGTCCGGCGGAAACACTGCCCGTCTCACTTTTCAGAAGCCCCAGACCGTAAGGTGCCAGGAAGCCGCCGAGATTGCCAAAGGAGTTGATAATCGCAATGCCAGCGGCAGCAGCCGTTCCCGCGAACAACTTGTTCGGCATCTGCCAGAACACCGGGATAGCGCCATATGCACCGGCCAGCGCGAAAGCAAAAGCCGCAATGACAAGAGGCGCGTTGTCATAGATCGGAAAGGACAGGGCAATGAAGGCAAGCCCGCCGACAATGATCGAAGCGACGCACTGGCCAAGCGGCCGTTTGGTACGGTCGGCCATTACACCATTGAAAATCATGGCCGCTGAACCGCACAGGGATACGCCTGAAATGATCCAGCCGATCGTCGCAATGTTCTCAAAGCCAGACTCCCGCACGATTGTTGGACCCCAGAAGGCCGCAGTCGCATTCATCACGATGATGAGGAAATACACGAGTGTGAAAATCCAGAGGCGACGGTCACGAAGAACGAGCGACAATGAATGCTGGCGCTCACCCAGTGCGCTGCTGTCTCGGTCAAGATCAGACCGGAGTTCTGCGCGCTGTCTGACGGTAAGCCAATGGGCGTCCTCAACCTTGTCGGTGAGATATTTCAGAACGAACAGACCGATCAGAATTGTCGGAATACCTTCCAGCAAGAAAAGCCACTGCCAGCCTGACGTTCCCAGATAGCCGTGCATTTGTGTCATGATCAATCCTGCAAGTGGCCCACCGATGACGCCCGACAATGCGACTGAAGACATGAAGATGCCAAATACCTTGGCGCGGCGATCTGTCGGGAACCAGAGTGTGAGATACATGATCACACCCGGGAAGAAGCCCGCTTCAAATGCACCCAGCAGAAAGCGCAGCGTATAAAAGACCGCAGGGGTGGTAGCGTGCGCCATCAACATGCAGATGATGCCCCAGCCGATGGCGATACGCGCAATCGTCTTTCGCGCTCCGATCTTTTGCAGCAACAGATTACTCGGCACTTCGAAGATTAGATAGCCAATGTAGAATATGCCAGCGCCAAGGCCATAAACGGCATCGCTGAACTGCAACTCCTCCATCATCTGCAGCTTTGCAAAACTCACATTCACACGGTCGATCCACGCCAGAACCCATAACACCATGAGAATGGGTATCAGTCGCCAGAAGACCTTCTTGTAGATCGCATCCAGATCACCTGATGCCGCGACCTTTGCACTTGTGTTCAAACCAACGCTCATTTTGGAGGTCCCCTCTTGTTATCTGAACGCTCAAACATCTCGCGGGCGCTATCTGCACTATCCGCGTCAACAATTAATGCATCATAAAAACATCATGAGTCAATTATCACGACATAAAATCGGGGCTTTTTTGCAACACATCAAAATATGCCTTTACACAGCCAGACAAAACGGTCGATATTGCTCTTCTCGAAATGCATCTAAAAAACATTAGGAGTTACCCGTGTCTTCAAAACTCGTTTTTTCAGCCGCCGGTGATATTGTCGTGCGCAATCGCCTCTACGCCGATGGCAACCCGGTAAGTGCCGGATATGAGAAAACGCTGCGCTATCTGCGTAAGGCAGATATCGTGTGGGCATCCTGCGAAGTTCAGTTTTCGGCGAAGGGATACCGGACGGATGCGCCCATTGCATATTTGGTCGACCCAGCCGTCGCAGCAGACCTAGGCAAAGCCGGTTTTTCAATGATGACGGTCGCCACCAATCATACGCGAGACTTCGGCGCCGAAGCGTTCATGGACACCATTGCGCATTTACATCAGGCAGGCATTGCCACTGTGGGCGGCGGTGAAGATCTTGCAGCAGCGCAGGCACCCCGTATTGTGCAGATAGGCGAAACGAAGCTCGGTGTAATCGCCGTGTCATGCCTATTGCCACCTGACTATGCAGCGACCGAAGGCCGTCCCGGCATTTCACCCATCCGCATTGAACAATGGCCGGAAATCAATCCGGTATTGCTAGCGACAGAACCCGGTGCACCGATGAAGATGCGCAGTCGCGCGGTCGCTGAGGATGTTGGAGGACTGGTTGCCCAAATAAAAAGCCTGCGGTCGAAGGTTGATGTGCTTGTCGTCAGCGTCCACTGGGGCTTTGGACGTGGAAACCCGAAAGCGGAATATCAGCAGCCGCTCGGGCATGCGATCATTGATGCTGGCGCAGACATGGTTCTCGGGAACCATCCACATAGCCCGGCTGGCGTTGAAACATACCAGGGCAAGCCAATTCTATACAGCCTTGGCAACCACATCGCCCAGCAGGACTGGGACAACGCCACCCCTGTGCAGAAGGATATCTTTTCGCAGATCGATCCATGGTCGATGGTGTGTTCCATCGCGATAGACAACCACAAAATCCGAGAAATCGAATTCCGGGCAACCCATTGTAATAGCGATGGCATGCCTGTGCTCATTGACGACGCAGATATCGCAGCTCCGGTTTTGGCGGATTTCAAGCGACTTTCGGCAGCGATGCAGACAGAGACTGTAGTGGACGGTGTGCGGGCAGTCTGCCGTTTCACACCCGCCGGCTGAAATCACTTTAGCCAGACAAACCATCTAAGCGCTGCAGACTAAGTGAGCATAATTCTTGCTCCATAAAGCTCGCAGCGCGCACTTTTCAGGAAACTACACAATGGCTCATCTCGTTGCCGAGATAGTACAATGGCGCCAGTCGCTGCATCGTGTTCCGGAGCTGCTCTACGACCTACCCATCACGTCAAATTTTGTTCTGGAGCGTTTGATGGGCTTCGGAGTTGATACAATTTCTAGCGGTATTGGCGGAAGCGGTATCGTCGCAACCATTCGCGGGAGCATTGGCGGTGGAAAATCCATTGCCCTAAGAGCCGACATGGATGCCCTGCCGATCTTGGAAACGACCGGGCTGGATTATGCATCACACCATCATGGCCGGATGCATGCCTGTGGTCATGATGGCCACACCGCCATGTTACTCGGTGCGGCACGCCAACTCGCCGTCAAAAGAGATTTTTCCGGCACCGCCGTCTTGCTGTTTCAGCCAGCGGAAGAAGGCGGCGCTGGTGCAAAGGCCATGATCGACGATGGCGTCCTTGATCGATTTGATATTGATGAGGTCTACGGTCTTCACAACATGCCCGGGCTTGCTGCGGGCAGCTTCGGTCTGCACGACGGAGCAATCATGGCGTCCTCAGACATCTTTGCTCTTCGACTGAAAGGTAAGGGTGGACACGCCGCAGCCCCTCATCTTGCGCAAGATATTGTTCTTGCAGGGGCGTCGCTTGTTCAGTCTCTGCAGCAGGTCGTGGCACGTAATGTCGACCCGATTGCGGCTGCTGTCCTTTCCGTCACCTGTTTTCAGGCGGGCTCGGCGGAAAATATTCTGCCCTCCGAGGCATTACTCAAAGGCACGGTGCGTGCCTTTGATGAGCAGACACGTGCGAAAGTTCAATTACGCCTGTCTGAGGTCGCACAGGCAACAGCCAAGGCCCACAACATCGAGATCGACGTGGATTACATCCGCCAGTATCCCGCTACGGTGAACACACCGGACAATGTGGCTTTGGTTAGCTCCGTAGCAGAAGACCTCGTGGGAAAGCAGAATGTTGATCGTCGAACTCCGGCACAACTAGCGTCCGAGGACTTTGCATATTTTCTCCAGAAACGACCAGGCGCTTTCTTCTTCCTGGGGAACGGCAACAGTGCGCCGCTTCACAGCCCTGACTACGACTTCAACGACCAGATCATCGCAACCGGCGTCGAATTCTGGTGCCGGCTCATACGAGCCGCGACGTAAGACCAACTTGGCTGGTCATCCTCACCGCGCGGGCCAGTTCCAGCCAGGCGCCTCAATGTCTCCAGCCACGGTTTCACCCAGCACCTTGCTGAGCATCACCATCATGGCCTTTCCCTCTGCCTCCAGAGCCGAGACCAATTCATCCGCATGGGAAACGACAATAAGCTGTGAGCGCTCGCAAGCCCGCATGATCAGGCGCGATAGCGGCGCAAGCAGACTTGGATGCAGGCTTGTCTCAGGTTCGTTCAGCACCATGAGCGATGGTGGGCGGGGTGTCATCAGCGCTGCGACCAAAAGCAGATAACGAAGCGTGCCATCGGACAGTTCGGCAGTTGAAAGCGGTCGCAGCAACCCCTTCTGCAACATCAGTAGCTCGAAGCGGCCACGGTCCTGCGTAATTTCGACGGTGCTTCCCGGAAAAGCATCATCGATAGCGGCGTGGAACCCCGCAGCGTCACCAATTTCCAAAATGGTAGCAACTGCGGCGGCAAGATCCGCTCCATCCGACGACAACACCGGCGTGCGGGTTCCCACCTGCATTTGCCGGACTGGTGCGTGAGGATCGGTACGGAAATGATCGTAAAAGCGCCAGCCGTTCATGCGCGCACGAAGATAAAGCAGTTCAGGCAGGTTTTTTGGATCTGCCGATTGCGTCATCATGCTTTCAAAAGATGGCAGATCACGGATCAGCACCTGACGCTGCCCACTTGCTGAAAGCACAGTAACAGCTGGGCCTGCACGCTCTGCGAATGCATTGCGTCGGCTCAAGACCTCGCCCGCCCAGACTGCCTCCGCCTTGATGACAGGATCGAGCGAAAAATAGCTCGGCGGCGGTGGCGGCACCGGCAGGCCAAGATCAATGGCATACCCGTAGTCTTCAGAGGCAAACCCCAGTTTCAAGGCAACCGGATTTTTGCGCACAGTTCCCTGCAAGGGTACGCTGCCATCCTTCATGCCACGCGAAAAGGCTTCCGGCCCGGCCCAGATTGTCGACTGCAATCCACCTTCGGCCGCCAGCGAAGCAATGGCCCGGCCTTGCGCAACATCGGCAAGAAGCCGAAGCGCCCGATAAAAGCTCGATTTGCCTGAGCCATTTGCGCCGGTCACGACGGTCAGCCTGTCTAACTGCAAAACCAGATTTCGAAGAGAACGATACCCTGATATGGCGATGGTCAAAATCATAGGTGGAAAGCTCTCACAAATTGCAAGGGCAAGGCAAGAGCTGGCTCACTTCGAAACATTACAACGTCCATCGTTACAAACCGTCACCGGCAGAAAAGAATGTGCAGCACACCGGCTCCATCAGGCCGACAACTCACACGAGAAATCTAAAAAAATCCTCAGGCATAAATCATCTTTTAAAGCCTGAGGATTTTTGTATTATGTGTGTTTATAAATCATTTTACTTTAAGGGATTCGTCGTTCGTGAGTGCAGTTGGGTATACGCCGGAACAGTTCACCCTTGAGACAGGTGAGTTAAGCTCCCTGCAAATCGAGGTGGCCCGCAAACTGATGCCTATTATCCGTGGTGGACGCTGGGCGGCAGGTGAAAAGATTTCCGATGCGGTGCTTGCGCGTGAGTTTGGCATTTCCCGCACCCCGGTCCGGCAAGTCCTGCAGTTTCTGACTGAAAAGGGCATGTTGGCACAGATCGACAACAGAGGTTTTGCATTAGTGCGTGCGCCAGCCGAAAACGACAGGCTGGACGAATTGGTGCCGCCATCAGGGGTGGATACACTTTACCGACAAATCATGCATGCGAGAGCAAACGGCTTGATCGGCAGCGAAGCCTCCGAGACGGAACTGCTGGAACATTTCGGCACGTCACGTGGTGTCGTGCGTCGCACGCTGATGCGCCTGTCTGCCGAAGGACTCGCCGAGCGACGAGACGGGCACGGCTGGCGTTTTGCCGAGTGCCTCGACAACCGGCAGGCGGTCAATGAAAGCTATGCTTTCCGCGCTATCATCGAGTGCGGCGCCGTCATGGAGGATACATTCCGGGTCGACATGGACATGCTGTTGGCACTTCAAAGTGAACAGACCGCACTGCTCAATGCCCCCTTGGCATCCATCGAAGGATCCGCGTGGTTTGAGGCAAATGCCCGTTTCCACGAAACTGTGGTTTCCTGGGCAAACAACCGCTTTCTTGAGCAGGCAATCCGCCGCCAGAACAGCCTGCGGCGCATGACCGAATATGCCGAGTTTGCCGAGTTGAGCGAGGCTGGCGTGCGCAAGGCAGCGCGTGATCACCTGGCAATCCTCGAAGCCATCAAAAGCGATGACCGAAAGCTGGCCTCAGCCATCCTTTTCCGGCACCTCAGCCGTTCGTCCGCAAGTGGCGAGGCCCACCCCGCCCGGCTGGGCGATTGATCGCAGATGGCATCACGTATCTTTTGCCGTGACCTGTGTGCTGAGCGCGGCGAACCGGCATCGGGGCTTGGCCCATCATCAAAAAGCTATGTGCTGCTTCACTGGCCGCGCGGTGATTGGCGTGTGCCACGCATCAAGTCGCACGGCATGTCCGAGGGGCTTGGGCAAGCGATTTTGGCCGCAAACGCCGCAGGCATTCATGTCGCGCTGGTGGATGGCGACGACATCGGCTTCACGCATCAAGATACTGTCAGGGACCATGTAACGCCTGAGGAAGCCGAACAGCTGTTGATGCATATTGCCGGTGGAGGCGTGCTTGAGGGCATACACGACCCACGCTTGACCATCGTATGCTGCACCGATGGAAAGCAGGACCCTTGCTGCGCCCGTTACGGCTTTGCGACATGGAAGGCTCTGCGGCAGGAAGCCGATCCAAAACGTTTTCGTATTCTGCAATCCACCCATCTCGGTGGATGCCGATTTGCCGCCTCGCTTGTCGTTTTACCACAAAGGGCCCGCTACAGCCGACTGGAACCGTTGCAGGTTGGAGATTTTCTCGACTGCCTGGAACAGGGCATTCCCTACCTGCCCGCCTATCGCGGCAACCCCTCCTACGATGCGCCTGCACAGACGGCAGAAATCGCGCTGCTGGAATGGGCAGGACAGCGCGGCATAACGGGGGTGGTGACACTTCACAAGATGGAGAGCGACATCTCCAACCCCGACCAAGTTCATTTCCACGCGACGATTGGCACGCAACACGCCACTGTAACCGTTGACAGACCCGAGTTTGCGGTCAACACACGCTGCGTCACGATTGGTGAACCTGCGGGCACAAAAAATGTGGCGCGATGGGTCGCCACATCTGTTCCGGCCGAAAACTGAACACCGCAGTTTTCGGCCAAACCGATATTTCCTCAGCCTTCGAGAACTGCCGAGAAGAATGCCTTGACGGGCGGCTGAATGCCGGTGCCATCATGGCTGATGCCAGCAACCGTATCGAAACGCGGTTCGACACCAACCGCCTTCAGACCCTTTTCCAAGGTGCGCAAGCGCTCAACGCGGGTTTCACCGCTATCATTGATGCCCTCCATCCAGAAGGGTGATTTTGGCCCGACGGTGACATCCCAGGTTTCGATATCCGCGTCACCGATCACCAGCTGCACGGCCACCTGACGCATTGCATCGATATCAATGGGCTGGCCAAATATCTCTTCCATGCCGTTTAAACCGACCCACCACTTGGCACGATCATCGGGAAGCGTGACGGTACCGGGTGCACCCACCGAAACGGCCCGAAGCCTGCGCGGGTGAAGGTAGAGAAAACGATGGGCAAATTGCGCGCCGCCGGAAAATCCGTGCATTAGCACCTTGTCTTTTTCGACACGGTAACGTGTCGCCAGTTCATCGATCATATCCAGCAGAACAAGATCATAACGAATGCCGTGATAGATCATGTGTTTGTAATTATGCAGATCATCAGGATCATCGATGCCAGCCGGGAAAAGCGGGGCCAGCAAAACGCATTGATGTTGTTCGGCAAAATCGATGAATTCGTCCCGCAGGATATCAGCATCCCGCAGGCTGCCATGAACGAGAACGGCAAGCGGATGCACGGTTTCACCGGTCGGGTCATAGCCTTCTGGAATATAGCAGCACCACGAAAAGCGCTGATCCATACGCGACGCAAAGATCGGTGTGCGGCCACGGCGATAGAAATTAAGTGGCGCAGCGTGTTGCGGGACAGACATGAGACAATTTCCCTCACAGTTTTTTCGGTGGTTGCTGGCTGGCGTAATCGGCCAGCACGCGGTTCATACGGGCAAGAATGCCCTTTAATGCCTCGTAACCGTCGTTACGTTCGCGCGTTGTCTCATCCATGTAGAGCTTGCGGTTGATCTCGAACTGCACACTGTGACGTTCAAGTGCGGGGTTTGAATAGGCCGCGACCAGTTCCGCGCCACGAAAAGGTTTATTGAGCGCAACGACCAACCCCTCCGCTTCAAGAGTCTCGGTGATCAACGCTATAAATTCACTGGAGGCCGACCCGCCATGCAGATCGCCAAGGCAGATATCTGCCCGCACCGTTCCCGCAGGATCAGACGAAATCGCATGACCAACGGCGGTCATGGAATGGCAGTTGATGTGATAAACGCGGCCAAACCGGCTGTAGACCGCATTCAGCAGGCCAGCCAGATGCTCATGATAGGGCTGCCAGTAGGTCGCGATCCGCCCCTCAGCTTCCACCACACTTATGGGTGCCGCATACATTGGCTCATCGCCCCAGGCGTAACGCCACATCAAGCCCATGCCACGTTTTGCGGTTGCGCTTTCACGCACGGGATGAGGCCAATCGCCGTCCACTAACTGGGCGTCCATGTCGAGCAAGGACCGGTTCACATCGAGAAAACTGCGGGGAAAATGCGCACTCAGCAACGGTGCACCGACATCACATGCCGACAAAAACAGATCATCGACATGGGTGTCTGCGGCCACTCTCACACGCTCTGCGGAAACAGCAGGGTTGAACCCCTTGGGCATGTCTAGACCGCTATGGGGGCTGTCAAACACCATAGGGACCAAAGGCGTGCGAGGTGCAATCACCGAAAGCACGCCATCCAGCGTCACATCTTTCAACTGGCCATAGAGCGGGGTCATTTCTGTGTTCCTTCCATTGCGCCCGGGTTGAGGCGCGCATTCACCTTGTCTACCGCGCGGGTGATGTCACCGAGCTTTTCGCCATCAAGCAGCCGCTGCATGGTACGGGCGACACGTGTTTCACGGGCAATGCAGATCTCAGCTATGTCTGCGGCCTCATCTGCTGGCAGCACCACCACGCCGGAAGCATCCGCCAATACGATATCGCCCGGCAAAACCGGCACACCACCACAAGCGATCGGACGATTGAATGTGCCGCCGAGATCAAGCTGGCGTGTTGTCACAGACGAAACACCGCGGCACCATACAGGTAGTCCTTCGGCGATGATTTCCGCCACATCGGTGCACGGGCCGTCAATGATCACACCCGCAACGCCCGCCATACGCGCAGCCCGTGCCACCGCACCGCCCAGGCAGGCATGGCGACTGTCGCCCAGCCTGTCAATTACCAGCATGTCGCCGGGGCGCACCTGGCTCAGCGCATAATGCAAAAGGGTCGAGCACATGGCCGGAATGGCGAGCGTGACGGCGACACCGGCACGGGCCTGTTGTTGCGGCAGGATCGCCTGAATGGAACCGCTCATGAAACCGGTATGACGCAGATGCCCGACACTGGCCGTTTCAATTTGCTGCAACGCGTCGACAATCTCCTGCGCAGGCGTAAGCGGCATTGCACCGATGCGTAATTCAGTCATGGCGTTCTCCTTGCAGGCCTGCGGCAGATGCCTCAAACGGCTGTACAGCATTTCGTGGATCGAAACCGGCCAGATGACGCATCAGCCGTGCGGTATGGCCGACAATATGGTCACAGATCACCTGGCCTTTTTCAGCACTTGCCAATGAGGCCCGACCACCGAGCATGCCGGCCGGATCAACCTCAGTGCAATCCAGTGGTATCTGGACCGGTATTCCTTCGAAACGAGTGGCCGAGACACCACCGACAGGCAGACCAAACACACTGCCACGCGGCGCGGGATCGCGCATTGCTTCGGTTCGAACCAGTTCGGGAAAAAGGTGCATATAAACCGAGGTCATCGGCTCACCGCCGTGGCCACGCACACGTGCAGCATCATCGCCGTAAAGCGACTTCCACAGGCTATCCGGCAGGCTCTGCCAGATATTCAGTGCTGGTATCAGCACGCCTTTCTCACGGCGCAACTTGCGGCAAACCTGATCGATCAGCGGCGCATTGGTTGTATGGCCGTTGAAAATCAGCAGCTGTTCATGGCCGTGATCAAGGAAGGAGGTCAGGATATCCTCGAGCACTGCAGTGAACGTCGCGGCACGTAACTGAATTCCACCGGCAATGGCGCGGAAAAATTCAGCATGGCCAAATGGTAGTACAGGTGCTGTCAGTCCGTCGCCCGCCCGGGCGCTCATTTCCGCCAGCCTTTCAGTCAGCATGAAATCCCCCATCGGCGCATGCGGGCCCTGCTCTTCTTGCGACGCAAGCGGAATGAGAATGACTGCGGGACGTTTCATACGCTGCGCAAATGTCTCATGTGTCATGCGGGAAATCGCAACCTGTTGATCGTCAACCATGCTGTTGCTCCCTTGCATGCTGCTCCAGCAATCGCCCCTTGATGTCAGGCAATTCGAGCTCGGATGAGTTGACATTCACCCGCCGCGAAAGTGTCATCGAATTGTCTGCAAAACGTAAGCGGACAGTATCGCGGAACGCCGTTTCAACGAATATCCAGTCCATTTCCAGCACCGCGCCGGCACCATCATTTTCAAGAAGACGGGCGGACGCCAAGACCCTCAACCCGCCAGCAGGCTGGTAGGAATGGTGCAGCCTTGCGCCGGGTATTGTGGTGACGGTTTCAACGTAAAAACCGCATCCTGCCCGCACGAGATGTTCACCTTCGGCGTCGCGAAGAATGACACTCAGTTCGTTATTGTCGGGCGCAAGAGCGATGCTTTTGATACCTTGATCGTTGGGCTCGACCATCCATATGCCGCATGGCACTTTGTCTGACGAAAACCGGTTTTCAGCAAAATTTTCAAGCCGCAATCCAGCCAGACGCGCTTCCAGTTTCTCGGCGCTCTCAGGGGTGCCACCGCCTTTCCCGAGTGCTGGACGCAGCACGTCGTAGATAAGCTGATGGACACGGCGATCACTGTCTTCCAACCCGCCGGTAAACGCCACGACGGCATTTTCATCCGGCAGCACGATACAATATTGGCCAAAAAGGCCATTGGCGGAAAAGCTATTATGTGGCCCACGCCACCATTGATAACCGTAGCCTTCACGCCGGCTAACCTTTTGACCGTCACCAACTTCGTCCGGGCCGAGATAATGGTCACCGGTAAACACACCGAGGACCACGTCGCGGATTTGCATGCCGGTTGCCGCTTGAACCCATGGGCGCGGCAGAAGCTGTCGGCCCTGCCATTCGCCACTCTGCAAATGTAATATACCGAGTTTCAGCATGTCCTCACTGGTGCAGCTGAGACCATTACCGCCGGTGTTGACGCCGTCAGTGCCCGTATCCCATGTCATGTTGGCGGACATGCCCATCGGCCGGAATATCCGCTCTGAGAGGTAATCCGCGATCATGCGTCCTGTGACCTGCTGTGCGATGGCAGACAGCATGTAGCTTGCGGCACTGTCGTAGACGAACACGTCTCCAGGATTGTGGGGGCTGGGCTGGCGCAGGAAATCGTCCACCCAGCTTGAAAGCACTCGCCGCCAAGAGCCACCGGAAATGCCGCGCCCATGACCGCTGGTCATCGTCAGCAGATGCCGTACCTTCATGGCCCTTAGGTTATCGTCGACCGGTCCAGCATAGTCAGGGAAAAATTGCAGAACCGCATCATCGACCGACAGCAGACCATCCGCGACCGCCAGACCAACAGCCATGGAAGTAAAACTTTTGGTCACGGAATGCATCATATGCGGGCGGACAAGTGAGTAAGGTGCCCAGTAAGCGCTGGTGATCAGTGCACCATCCTGCCAGACAAGAAGGCTATGCAACTCGAGATCGTGACGTTTGATCTCATCCAGCATGGTAAGGATTATCGCCGGATCCGTGCCACGCGCAGCAGGTGTTGCCCGTGGCAGATCCGTGGTTATTGCTGTCATTTTCATTGCAATGCGTCCGCCTGCTGTTTTTCCGCTTCAGCGAAACGCCAATTCAACGAAACGCCGGTTTGGGTGCGGGTCAGGGTTGGAATGGCGGACAGCAAGGCCCGCGTATATTCCGACCGCGGAGCATCAAAAATGTCGTCGCGGTTGCCTTGCTCGACGATTGCGCCATCACGCATCACCACCACCCGGTCTGCGAGCTGTTCGACTACACCGAGGTCATGGCTGATAAACAGGCACGAAAAGCCATATCGTTTTTGCAGATCAGCCAGCAGTTCCAGCACTTTGGCACGCACGGTAACGTCAAGCGCCGACACCGCCTCATCAGCGATCACGAACTGCGGTCGCCCGACAATGGCACGCGCAATTGCCACGCGCTGACGCTGGCCACCGGAAAGCTCGTGCGGGAACCGGTCAAGATACCGTCCGTCCAACCCCACCTCTTCCAGAATGGCACGAGTTCGGTGCAGCTTTTCTTCCCGCGTCGACGTGGTGTCGTGACGCAAGGCTTCCGCCACGATATCGCGTATTTTCATGCGCGGATCGAGTGAACCGAACGGGTCCTGAAAGATCATCTGGCAATTGAGACGGTAGTTACGCCATGCCGGTGAATCCGGCTTTACCTCTTCACCGTCAAAGAAAATACGGCCGGCGGATGCAGGAACCAGCCCGGCAATACAACGACCAAGCGTGGTCTTGCCGGAACCGGAGGCGCCGACCAGCGCCACGATTTCACCCGGCCGCACGACAAGGTCGACGCCATGCAAAGCTTTCTTGGTCGTCTGCGGTGCCAGAAACCCTGCCCGGGCGCTGTATGTCACCTCGATGCCCCGCACTTCCATGACCGGTTTCGATTGCGGATCGATGTCTCTCAGCGGTCCACGCATCGGCATGCATTGCAGCAACTCGCGTGTGTAATCGTGGCGCGGGTTAGAGATGATGTCGGTTACCGGACCCTGCTCGACAATCTCGCCTTGTCGCATCACGATCACACGGTCGCAATAACGCGCCACCATGGGCAAGTCATGGCTGATCATCAACAGTGCCGTGTTTTCACTGCGCACCATCTCCAACATCAGTTCCAGCACTTCGCGCTGCACCAGCGCATCAAGCGCCGTAGTCGGCTCGTCGGCTATCAGCAGGGATGGTCGCAGCAGCATGGCAGATGCCAGCATCATGCGTTGGCGCATGCCGCCGGAAAAATGGTGCGGAAAGGCCAACAAGGCACCTTCTGGATCATGAATGCCAACCCGCCGCAAAATCTCGAGAATTTTGGCGCGCCGCGCCGCAGCATCCAGCCGCGTATGCAGTTTCAGTGGCTCTTCCAGTTGCTTGCCGATGGTCATCGACGGATTGAGTGAGGTCATCGGCTCCTGAAACACCATGCCCAGCCGGGAGCCGCGCAATGCGCGGATGTCCTTACCTTTCATTGATGTTACCGAGCGACCTTCGAAACGGATATCTCCACCGGAAATGGCGATAGCTGGTGGTTGGAGACTCATGAGGCTGCGTGCCACCATGGTTTTTCCCGAACCGCTTTCGCCGACAATACCGACGATTTCACCCGCACCAACGCTGAACGAAACATCGCGGACGATGCGGTGATCATCGATTCCATTCACGGAAAGGCTAAGATTTTCGACCTGAATAAGAGGCTGTTTCATTGCTTACAATCCTCGCATGCGGGGGTCGAAACGGTCGCGGATCGCATCACCGAACAGATTTATGCCAAGCAGCGACAGCGAAATGCAGAGACCAGGGAAGATGCCGAGCCATACAGCTTCTGCGATATGGGGACGGCCACTGGCCAGCATGTTGCCCCAGGTCGGCGCTGGCGGCGGCACACCAAGACCAAGGAAGCTGAGTGCACTCTCAGTCAGCAGGACCGATCCGAACATGGAGGTTGCCAGCACGATCACCGGACCAAGGCAGTTCGGCACGATGTGGCGGAACATGGTATAGGCGGCCGAATTGCCCATGATGCGGGACGCTTCGATAAACTCCCGCTCACGCAGGGACAGCACCGAACCGCGCACAACGCGAACCATGGACGGCGTATAGGCAATGCCGAGCGCCAGGATGATACCGTACATATTGGCGCCGGTAATCGATAGCAGCGCCAGCGCCAGCAACATGCTGGGAAACGCCAGCAGCGCATCGTTGAATGCCATGATGACGCGGTCCGTCCAGCCACGGGCATACCCCGCCAGAACACCAAACGACACGCCGGCCAGAACTGCAATGCACACCGTCACAAGGCTGATCGAGACACTGGTACCTGCTGCGGTCATCAGTCGGGACAGCACGTCACGACCGAATTCGTCTGTTCCAAACCAGTGGGCAGCATCCGGCGCCTGCAACTTGGAGCGCAGATCGATGCGCATCGGATCGAAAGGTGTCCAGATGCGTCCGGCAAGTGCGGCCCCAAAAAAACAGACGAGAAGGGCGCCGCCGAGGATACGGTTTCGTTGATGGCGTTTCATTCTGCAGTCACTCTCGGATCGAACAGGGGATAGAGCAGGTCAACCAGCAAATTGACGAGCAGGTAGGTGACAGCCACAAACAGCAGGCATCCCTGCACCACAGCGTAATCACGAGCGTAGATGGAATCGACAATCAGTCGGCCGAGCCCCGGAATGGTGAACACGGTTTCCACCACCGCAACACCGCCAAGAAGGTTGCCGAGAATAAGACCGATAAGCGTCCAGGTCGGGCCGAAGGCATTGCGTGCCGCATGGCGCAGAAGCACCGCCGCCTCACCCAACCCCTTGGCGCGGGCATGGGTAATGTAATCCAGCCGCAGGACATCAAGCGTCGAGGCACGGGCCATACGAACGATAATGCCTACTTCATGGAGCACCAGCGTTGCGACTGGCATGATCAGGTAGATCAATCCGGCAATCGGGTCGTCAGTGACCGATACATAACCCAGCACCGGTAACCAGCCGAGTTTGAGGCCGAAGCCGAGCAGGATCATCAATCCCAACCAGAAGGTCGGGACTGAAAGCAGCAAAGTGGACATGGCAACAATAGCAAGATCAAGTCCGCCATTCTGTTTCCATGCCGCTGCCATGCCGAGTGGCACGGCAATGAGTACGGAAAGACCAACTGCAATCAGCACCATCCACGCACTGGTCGAAAAACGCTGCAACACAAGATCAAGCACCGGCTGGCCATTCAGCACAGAGTGGCCGAGGTCACCTTGCACGACATTGCCGAGCCAGATGACAAATTGCAGCGGCACGGGTTTATCCAGTCCCATCGTCTTGCGGGCGGCGGCCAGCGCATCCGCATCGGCGAGATCGCCGAGCATCAGACTGGCCGGGTCGCCGGGTATCAGGCGGATGAGGCCAAACACCGCCACCGAAACGATGAACAGGGTGGGGACTGCCGACAATAATCGGCTCAGGGCAAATTTCAGCATGGTCAGTATCCGCCAGTCATTCTCACTGGGTTTTCTCAACACCCCAGAAGCGGGCAAAGCCCTGCCAGGTGCGATATCCCTTTACCTTCGGGCCGGACACGCCGACATCGAGGCCGTTGGCCAGCATCACCAGCGGTGCCTGCTCCAGAAAACGGGCATGCAGGTCATCAAAGATTGCCTGACGTTTTGCCTGATCGGTTTCCTGCAGCGCCTGATTGACGAGTTTGCTGACATCAGCATCATCCCAGACAGCATTGGCTTTTTTGGCTTTCGAACCGACAACGGTCTGATAGGCGAGCGCCGGATCGGTGCGGTTGGAATAATTGAATGCCATGATCTGGTATTTGCCGCTGTTGAAGCGGTCGAGTTGGCTTGCCCATTCAAGAACTTCGATTTCCGCATTGATACCGGCAGACTGCAACATGGCCTGCGCAATGATTGCGGTATCGTAGTTGATGGCCGAACGACGGTTGGTGAGAATATTGATCTTCTCGCCCTTGTAGCCTGCCTTGTCGAGCAAGGCTTTCACCGCAGTTGGGTCATAGGTGTACCCCTTGTCCTGTGCCGCCGTATGATAAAGCGAGCCGGATGCAACGAGCGAATTGTTGGGGACACCCAGCCCGTAGGTTACGGAATCAACGATCTGCGGCGTATCCAGCGCGGCAATGACAGCTTGACGCATTTCAACCTTCGACATCAATGGATCAGCCGTCTGGAACAGCATGGTCACGAGGCCACCGTGAGGAGCCGCAACGATATTGAAGTCTTTTTCGTCCTTCAACTTTGCGGCCTCGCCCGGCGGAAGGTAGGGCAGCACATCAAGAGCGCCACTTTTGAGACCGGCCACCGCCGTTGCGGTGTCTGGCACCACAACATACTTCACCTCATCCACAAGAACTTCCTTGCGTCCGCCGTAACCATCGGGCTGCTCTCCTGAAATGGAGTAGTCAGTGAACTTCTTCAGTGTCAGCCCCTGCCCGCGCTTCCATTCTCCGAATTCAAATGGGCCGGTGGCGATTGGCGCCTTCCATTTACCGTCATCTCCGAATGACGCACGGTGGACGATACCTGTAGAACCACACTGCGCCTGCGCCATATAGTTCAGGAACATCGCATCGGGACGATCGAGCGTTACGACAACCGTGTTGTCCTTCGCTTCGATTGTTTCCACCTTGGCGTCACGGCTGCCGTCAAAGAATGTCTTGCAACTGAATTCCGGATCACGAATGAGTTTTTCAAGGCTCCACTGCACATCGGCAGCGGTCATCGTCTCACCATTGTGAAATTTCACGCCGTCACGCAGCGTGAATGTATAGCTTTTGCCATCGTCGGATACCGTCCATGCCTTGGCCAGCATTGGGTGGATTTCGCCCTTATCACCCGCCGCAACCAGTCCTTCAACCACGTTGAGCATGACTGAATCCGTGCCAGCATCGCGGTTTATACCCGGTTGGGAGCTTCTGATATCAGCGGTAATCTGCACGTTCAGTGTGTTGGCTACAGCCAGTCCGGGGATAGCTAGGGCCACAGATGCAAATAGTGCACGCAAGGCCGGTTTCGACAGTGACATAAGTTCGCCCTCTTGTTTTATGTTGATGCAAAAAACATTTCATATGTAAAAATCATAGTCAAGCATGTTTCGATGTGCATTATGAAAACATGTTCGAACCACCCCAGATTACGCCATTCCGCAACTGTAGCGGCGGCCGCATGGAGGAAAAACTGAAACTGGATGCAATAGACCTGCGCATTATCGAGGCCATGAAGCGCAATGGGCGCCTGACCAAACAGGCGCTGGCGGAGGCCGTTGGCCTGTCGGCCACCCCTGCCTGGGCGCGATTGAAACGGCTTGAGGCACAAGGCGTGATCACCGGTTATCACGCCCGCATATCGAGGGCGGAACAACCACTGCCCGTTCGGGTGCTGATGGAAGTAACACTGGCCAGCCATCGCCATGCGGATTTCAAACGCTTCGAGAGCGCTGTCAGTGACATAGCGGAAATTGTGTCCTGCTGGTCAGTGGGCGGTGGCGTCGATTATTTCCTGACCGTGGAAACCACTGATATCGACAGTTATCAACGCCTCGTTGACCGAATGCTGGCCATGGAAATAGGTATTCAGCGCTACTTTACCTATATCGTGACCCGGGCTGTGAAAGACCGGATGGACTAAATTCAATCCAGGATCAGACCGGACGGGCTGCGCAGCAGCTCTCTTTGGCCCGATCATGTCGCCGTGTTCTGCAATACTCGCTGTATTCAATAACAGCCAAGGACAGAACACATGAGCGAGGCCCGGATGAGCCGCCACGAAAGGCGGCATGCCGCACTCGACAGCCTGAATGATCCGGGCCTGCTGCGCGAGCTTTCCTACTCCGGCGGGCGCTGGATCGCCGGACCTGCCGATTTTGCAGTCAATGACCCGGCAAGCGGTCTGCCGGTGGCACGGGTCACTGCCGTCGGTGTGGACGACGTTCGCGAGACCGTCGCGGCAGCCGCGGCTGCATTTCCCGTCTGGCAGGCATTGTTGCCGGAACAGCGTGGCACCCTATTGCGTCGCTGGGCAGAGCTTATCCGCGAACACCGCGAGGATCTGGCGAGGATCATGGTGCTTGAACAGGGCAAGCCGTTCAATGAAGCACTAGGAGAACAGGATTACGCCGCCTCGTTCCCGGAATGGTATGCAGAAGAGGGCAAACGCCTCAACACGGAGAGCGTAACGTCGCATCTTCCTGGCGCGGAGATGATTGTCCGCAGGGAAGCGATTGGCGTTGCCGCATTGGTGACGCCGTGGAACTTTCCTTCCGCGATGCTGACACGTAAGGCAGCTGCCGCACTGGCAGCGGGCTGCACGGTCGTCGCCCATCCCTCTGGAGAAACACCGCTTTCTGCGTTGGCCTTGGTGGAACTCGCCGAGCGTGCCGGCATTCCCTCGGGTGTCTTGAATGTACTGACCGGCGATTCCAAAGAAATCGTCGGAGCACTGTGCGATGACAATCGTGTCGGCGCACTGAGTTTTACGGGATCAACCACCGTCGGAAAACTGATTGCCGCACGGTGTGTACCCTCGATGAAACGGTTGGTCATGGAACTGGGTGGCCATGCACCTCTGATTGTTTTTGAAGATGCAGACGTATCGCGTGCAGTCGACATCGCCATGGACGCAAAATTTGCGACCTCCGGCCAGGATTGCCTCGCGGCAAACCGCATCTTCGTGCATCGCTCGATCTACGAACAGTTTCTGACGCAATTCACCAAACGTATTGCCGCCCTTCGCGTAGGCAACGGACTGGATCAGGCAACGGAGATCGGTCCGCTGATGCATCAGCGGGCAATAGACAGCGTTGAAAACCAGGTGAAGGATGCAATGGCCTATGGTGCACGCTGCCTGACCGGCGGAAAACGTCACCCGGCCGGATCACTGTTTTACACCCCTACTTTGCTTGCCGACGTGCCGGATGACGCACTTATCATGCACCAGGAGACATTCGGCCCTGTGGCCGCAGTCAACGCATTCGACAGCGAAGAAGAGGTCATCAGACGCGCCAATAATACCGATTACGGCCTTGTCGCCTATGTGCTGACGGAAAACGGCGCGCGCCAGTGGCGCATGGGACGCGCACTGCAATTTGGCATGGTTGCCATCAACCGCATCAAAATCACCGGCGGCCCGGTGCCATTCGGCGGCTGGAAACAGTCCGGGGTGGGGCGTGAGGGCTCACGCCACGGCATCGAGGCATTCACTGAACTCAAATATCTGTGCATCGACACCCCCGCTGACCGCGGGATGGAAAGGAACTACGCATGAACGACCATCGCAACGATCTTAACGCTTGGGACCGCAATCACTTTTTCCACCCCTCGACGGCCATGGGCGCCCATGCACGCGGTGAAAGCCCCATTCGCACCATCGCCAGCGGCGAAGGCGTCTACATTACCGACACCAATGGTCGCCGCAGCCTTGACGCCTTCGGCGGTCTCTACTGCGTGAATGTCGGTTACGGCCGCCAGAAAATCGCCGACGCCATTGCCGAACAGGCGCGGTCACTGGCTTACTATCACGCCTATGTCGGTCATGGCACCGAAGCGTCAGTAACACTGGCGCGGATGATCATTGAACGGGCACCGCGCAATATGAGCCGCGTCTATTTCGGCCTTTCCGGGTCCGATGCCAACGAGACCAACATCAAGTTGATCTGGTATTACAACAACGTACTCGGTCGTCCGGAAAAGAAGAAGATCATTTCGCGTTGGCGCGGTTACCACGGTTCTGGCATCATGACCGGCAGCCTGACTGGCCTTGAAGCGTTCCAGAAGGCTTTCGACCTGCCTCGCGCGCCGATCCTGCATACCGAAGCACCCTATTTCTTCCGCCGCGAAGACCGCAGCATGGATGAGGCCCAGTTTTCGGCACACTGCGCAAACAAGCTGGAAGAGCTTATTCTAGCCGAAGGCCCGGATACGATTGCCGCATTCGTGGGAGAGCCAATTCTCGGCACCGGCGGCATCGTGCCACCGCCACAGGGTTACTGGCAGGCCATTCAGGCCGTTTTGCGCAAATACGATATCTTGTTGGTTGCCGATGAAGTCATCACCGGCTTTGGGCGATTGGGCAGCATGTTCGGCTCAGATCATTACGGCATGGAACCGGACCTGATCACCATCGCAAAGGGACTGACCTCTGCCTATGCACCGCTTTCCGGCAGTATCGTCAGCGAAAAAATGTGGAATGTTCTGGTTCAGGGTTCTGATCAGCTCGGGCCGATCGGCCATGGCTGGACCTACTCTGCCCACCCTATCTGCGCCGCAGCCGGTGTCGCCAATCTAGAGCTGATCGACGAATTGGGTCTGCTAGAGAACGCACGCGTTACCGGCGCATGGTTCCGCGATGCACTGGCACAGGCCGTTGGCGGCCACGCCAATGTCGGTGATGTGCGTGGTGACGGCCTGATGGCCGCCGTGGAACTGGTGGAAGATCGCGATGATCGCCGTTTCTTTGATCCATCAAAGAAAGTGGGCGCCTCCATCGTGGCGGCCATGCTGGAGCGAGGCATCATTGCGCGCGCCATGCCGCAGGGCGACATCATCGGCTTTGCGCCGCCGCTGTGCCTGACACGTGAAGAGGCAGAAGAGATTGTTTCGGTCACCGCCGACGCCGTCAGACAGGTGCTGGGATAAATGCGCCAGCCAATCCATTTCCAGATCAGGGATACCGTCGCATGACAAAAAATTCCGGACATAAATCAGCCGTCTGGCTCTCCGGGCCGAACATCGCAGCTGCAGAAATTGCTGCCTCCATCGGCTACACCGCCGTCGTGCTCGATATCGAGCACGGCAGTTTTGACCTCGACACACTTGAACGGTTCATTCCGGTTCTCAAGGGTTTGGGGCTGGAGGTCCTGGCCAAGGTATTGGCGCCTGAGCGTGGTCCCATCCAGCAGGCGCTGGATTTCGGCGCAGATGCCGTGGTCATTCCCCACATTCTTGATGCTGCCCATGCAGAGAAAACATGTGCCTTTGCAAAGTTCCCGCCGCATGGCGAGCGCAGCTTTGCCGGAGGTCGAACCGTGGCCTATGGCAGTCCCGATGACCAATGGTTCATCGATCAGGATCGCAAGACCAGGTGTTACCCAATGATCGAACACGCCAGCGCATTGAGAGATATCGAACACATCCTGTCACTCGACACAGTGGACGGCGTTTTTATTGGTCCGAGCGATCTCTCCCTGCGGCGCGGCCGCGGATCCTACAAACGCAGCGAGGCCGATTTTGCCGATCTGAAAGCGATTGCCGATGCAGCTAAGGCCGCTGGCAAACACTGGCTGCTACCAGCCTGGAGTGTCTCCGAAAAGCAATTCGCCCTAGAAAATAATGCCCACACACTTGTGTTGACCATGGAGCATGGTGCCATCGCACTTGGTTTTCGTGACGCCTGGAACACCACCGCGCAACTTCTCTCGCCAGCGCACTGACAAAGGAAATAGCGACATGAAAATCTCACTGATCCAGATGAATTCGCAAAACGACAAGGCGGCGAACCTGCAAACTGCGGCGAAGCTTATTGAGACCGCCATCCGCGATGAAAAACCTCAACTCGTCGTCTTGCCGGAATATTTTGCATTTTTGGATGATGACAGAAACGCCATGCACGCCAGTGCTGAAATATTTCCCGGTGGCGAGACTTGGTCCTTTCTCTCAGAAACCGCAGCGCGACATGGCGTAACCTTGCATGCGGGATCGATCGTCGAAAAGGAAGGAGAGGACTTCTACAATACGTCACTGGTGTTCGGACCGGACGGACAACAGATAGCACGATACCGCAAGATCCATCTTTTTGATGTCGAAACGCCTGAAGGCATTGTCTACCGCGAGTCTGACTCCATCCGTCGCGGTGAGGATGTCGTCACCTACAAGGTCGGAGATATCACCGTTGGCTGCGGTATTTGCTACGATATCCGTTTTCCCGAGCTGTTTCAGCGGTTGCGTGACCTTGGCTCCGAAATCATTGTCCTGCCTGCCGCATTTACACTCTCGACCGGCAAGGACCACTGGGAAATCCTGGCACGGGCGCGCGCCATTGAAACGCAGACATATTTTGTGGCTGTCGGGCAAACCGGCACTCATGCTGGCGGCAGGAAGGCATGTTACGGCCACTCGATGGTGGTCAATCCTTGGGGTCACATGATTGCGCAGAGCCCGGATTTGGTAACCGCCATTACGGCGCGGATTGACCTACCATACATCAAGTCCGTCCGGCAAAACCTGCCCGTTGCCAACCATTGCGTGATGCGTTCAAGACCGGGCGCGGCCCGAGCCTAAGGCTGTTTTCGCGACGATTAAACAAATGGCGTTCCGCTCTCGCGGGCGGAGTGTCATTTTTGATATGGGCAATAAATCACTAAGTCGACGTTAGGTCCGGCACACTTGAAACCTGCTGGATCACCTGCCGCAGGTTCTCGACAAACAGGCTGGCAAGAGCACTTGGTGTTCTTTCACTTCCAATCAGCATCAGTTGCTGCGTGTGATGCGCCAATTCATGGATCGGAATATAGACCAGCCTGCCCTGCCTTAGCTCATATTCAATGTCGAACGGCGTCAGGAAAGTAATTCCCTCATCCGACAGGGCCGTGTGCCGCATGACCTCAATCGAGTTAGTCTCTACCGCAAACTGCGGCTCCAGCTTCATTTTGCTAAACAGCCTATCGAGATGCGGCCGGATAGCCATGGTCATATCCGCAACAATCAGTCGGTAACCGATGCAATCACTGATCCGAATGCTGGACCGCGACGCCAGCGGATGATCCGGCGCCATGACGGCGCCCAGACGGCCGATTGCCACATCAAGAACGCGGATATTGGGTCTGGATGGAAAGTCGAATCCGATACCGATATGTGCCTCACCATTTTCCACGCTGTCCATGATGTCATCACCAGTCGGCAGCAGCCGAAGCTGGAGTTTGACGCGCGGATTACGCTTCTGGAAATGCGCAACAGCACGCGGCACCAGGTTGGCGGCAAGGCCGCTCATAACCGCGACCGTAATTTCACCCCGTCTTAAGCCTTTCAGCTCCTCGATCTGCGACTGGACGCGCTCCATGTCCTTCAACGTCGCACGGATATGTCTAATGAGAATTTCACCCGCCGCCGTCAGCAACAGCTTGCGGGTCGTGCGCTGAAAAATCGGCGTTCCGAGCTCCTCTTCGAACGCAAGAATCTGCCGGCTGACCGCGGACGGCGCGACATTGAGCTTTTCGGCGGCCTTACGGATCGAGCCTGAACGGGCCACTTCATCGAAATAGCTGAGCAATCTGGCGTGCAGCATAACGTCAAATCCATGTTGCCCAAAAGGCAACGCAAACAACACAATTAAGCGCTTTTAATTCATTTTATCCTTGCTAACAATGTCCATGCGCCTGAAAAAACGCCACGCCTACAAACTAGGCAAATACTCCATAGGAAGCGAATATGAAAACCTTTTCTTTTGAAAATGCGACAAGTGCCGAGGCGTTCCAGATCTCGCCGACGGATACCAACTACTTCGCCATCCTGTTCGACCCGAAATCAGCACCAACCGACAACATCTTCGTCGTCGAAATCTTCAACGTCGGCGGCGCAACGCCTCCCAACAGCCACTCAGATGCGCATGAATTTTTCTACGTGCTGCACGGTGAAGGCACCGCCGCAAGCGACGGCGACGAAATGCCGATCAAGAAAGGTGATGCATTGTTGCTCAACCCCGGCAGCGTCCACATTGTCAAAAACACGGGCACATCAAAGCTTTACACACTGACCGTGATGACGCCGAACCAGGATTTTTCCGAACTTATCCGCAGCGGCCAGCGCATCAGCCTCGACGAAGAAGACCTTCGCGTTCTGCAGGGGCTTTGATCAATGGACACTATGGCAAGCCAGCCGCACCTCAATCCCCTCGGCCCATCAGCCCGCAATGAATGGCGGGTTTCAGCTGACACGGTCAACATGATCCGTGTACCGGTCAGCGCACGTCCAGTCTCGGTACAGGACCGTAACCGCACCATCACATTCGACGCGGCCCGCACGGCGGTCATCGTCATCGATATGCAGAACGACTTCTGCCATCCCGACGGCTGGCTTGCCCATATTGGCGTAGACGTTACCCCTGCACGCGCGCCGATTGAGCCGTTAAAAGCGCTTTTACCAGTGCTGCGCAAATCCGACGTCCCCGTGATCTGGGTGAACTGGGGCAACAGGGCGGACCGCGCCAACCTTTCGCCCGGCGTGCTGCATGTCTACAATTCGGACGGCGTCAGCATCGGCATCGGCGACAAGTTGCCATCACGCAACGCGGAGGTTCTTCAGGTCGGAAGCTGGGCTGCACAGGTCGTTGATGAACTGGCTATCGAGCCGGATGATATCTGTGTCGACAAATACAGCATGTCCGGTTTTCATGACACAGTTCTGGAAAGCATCCTGCGCAATCTCGGCGTTACAACCTTGCTGTTTGCTGGCGTGAATGCGGACCAATGTGTTCTGTGCACACTACAGGACGGAAACTTCCGGGGTTTCGACTGCATCATGCTGGAAGATTGTTCGGCCACGACATCACCGACCTTCTGCATGGATGCTACCCTCTACAATGTGCGCCAGTGCTTCGGTTTTGTCTGCGGTTCCAACGAAATTCGGGAGCAGCTGGCATGACGACGAACACCACTCCGTCAAGCGCAGCCGTATTGCCGGTCAATTTGCCCGACGTCATCGCCGAAGTCACCATTTTGTGTGACGCCTATGAGGTGGCATTGATGGCGAATGATCTGGACACGCTTGACGCGCTTTTCTGGTCTGCCAGCGAAACGCTACGCTACGGCATTGCCGAAAATCTCTACGGCATAGAAGAAATCCGCGCCTACCGTGTCGGGCGTACTGGCGGCTCGCCGCAACGGGACGTCCTTCGCCGCGTCATCACGACCCACGGAACCGATGTCGCGACCTGTAATCTCGAATTTATCAGGCCAGCAACCGGCACCCGAGGGCGCCAGAGCCAGACCTGGATACGTACCGTCGACGGCTGGAAAATTGCCGCCGCTCACGTCTCACTTATCAACGCCGACCGTTAAGCCGCAGGAGGCCGGAATGTCTGATATTCATGCCTTCATTTCAGATCTTGGCGGTATTCCCGCAACAACAGATCCACGCACCATCCGGACAAAAAGCCGCGATCATTATTCGCTGAGCCCGCTCTTGCAAAAGACACTGGCGGGATTGCAGGCGGAACTGGTGGTGTCGCCCCGCACAAAGGATGAGGTTCTGACGGTTGCCAAAGTCGCCCACAAGCACCGCATATCACTGACACCACGTGGTGCGGGAACCGCAAATTATGGTCAGAGTGTTCCGCTGCGTGGCGGTGCCATGCTGGACCTTTCCGGGCTGAGCGGTATCGTATCCATTCTTGATGGTGCCGTACGCGCTCTTGCGGGAACGAAGATCGAGGATATCGAGGCCGCAGTTCAGGAAACGGGACAGGAACTGCGTTTCTTCCCGACCACCAGACGACAGGCAACGATTGGCGGCTTCATCGCAGGCGGCACGGGCGGTGTGGGTTCTATCACCTGGGGCGTCCTGCGTGACCGGGGCAACATCATCGCACTGGAAGCCTGTTCCGTAGAAGCGGAGCCGCAACTGGTGGAACTACGCGGCAAGGAGACCCGTCTTCTGCAGCATGGCTACGGCACCAACGGCATCATTACCGAAGTCGAATTTGCGCTGGCACCGGCCCGCAAATGGGTTGAGATCCTGGTCGGTTTCAACGACTACCCGACAGCCATACGTCACGCACTGGCAATCGGTTACGAGACCGGGCTAGTCAAAAAACTGGCCTCGGCTTACGAGTGGCCAATCGGTCAGTGGCTTACCCCTTTCGCACCCTTTGTGCCGCAAGGACAGTCCGTGGTCATGGCAATGATCGATGCCTCCTCGATGGAGCTTTACCGCGAGATGGTCAGCGAGGCCGGCGGCACGATCCTGACCGAGGCACCTGAAGCCAAAGGACCCTACGGCAGGCCAATGCATGAATTTGCCTTTGGTCACACAACGCTTCAAGTCCAGAAAACCGTGCCGACGGTCACAGAGGTTGAGGGATTTTTCCGCTCAAGCGACCTCAAGGGTCAGGTTTTGCGGGTTTATGAGCGCATCCGTCACACCGGCCCCCTGCGGCTGGAGGTTCGCCGCTGGGAAGGCGATCTCGTTTGCTCCGGCTCAACCTTCATCACGTTCGAAAAGGAAGAAGAGGTCGACGATGTCGTGCGGATGATGCGCGAAGAGGGAATTCGCGTCGCCAATCCCCATGCCTCAAACGTGCGTGGCGTCGGGAAAAAGGAAATCGGCCCGGCCGACATCGCCTTCAAGAAACGCATGGATCCCGAAGGCCTGCTCAATCCGGGCCGTTTCGAGATTGATGAAACCAAGGATGCCGTCATCGATAAATTTTTGAAAACCGATGGCTGGCTGGAAGCCAAAACCGCCTGATCGCATACCCCAAAACAACAATAAGGGAACAATGAAAATGAAGATAGGCAATTACCTGAAATCCTCCATCGCGGCCCTGGCCGTCTTTGCAGGCCTGGCCGCTCCCGCAGCCGCCAACGAACCAGTCACCTTTCAGCTAAGCTGGAAAGCCCAGCCGGAATTTGCAGGTTTCTATGAAGCTCTTGAGAAAGGCTATTATGCCGCCTGTGGAATCGACATGACATTGCGCGAAGGCGCACCAGGTATCGATCCAACCCAGCTTCTGACAACAGGCGCGGTCGATGTGGCCCTGCTGCCGCAGAATGATGGTGTTTTGCGCATGAATTCGGTCGGCTTCCCGGCCAAGGCCGTGATGGCGTCGATGCAGAAATTCCTGACGGTGATGCTGTACCACGACGAATCCGGCATTAAGAAGCCTGAAGACATCAAGGACAAACCTGTCTTGATTTCGCAGAGCAACCGCACGACTTTCTGGCCATTCCTGAAATCCAAATATGGCTACACCGACGATCAGCTGCGCACTTACACTGGCCAGATAGCAACCTGGATGTCGGACAAAACCTCCATCCAGCAGGGTGTCGTGACGCAGGAACCCTTCCGCATCAAGGCTGAGACCGGCAAGCTGCCATCCTACTTCCTGCTGTCGGACATGGGTTACAACCCCTACACCGTGATCGTCGTTGTCTCGCAGAAGATGATCGATGAGAAGCCTGAGGTCGTACAGTGCCTCGTTGACGGCTCTCGCAAGGGCTGGGTCGATTTCCTGAAAGACCCGTCGGTCGCTTTTGCTGCCATCAACAAGCTCAATCCCCAGATCACCAAAGAGCTGATGGATTACAGCCACGAGATGATGACGGCCAATAACCTGGTCGAAAACGACGACACCGCCAAACACGGTATTGGCTGGATCTCAGCTGAGCGATGGAAGTCTCACTATGAGATGCTGGTCGCTAACGGTCTGTTTGCTGCGGACTTCGACTACGCCAGCGCCTTTACGACACAGTTTCTCGAAAAGCCGATGAACTAACAACGACGTCGAGGGCGGGCGCTTGCCGCCCCTCTCACAACACTTCGCATAATAACCGGGAATATGAGTATGAAACTGAAATCGCATTGGTGGTGGGATCTGACGGCGCGTGACTTTGCAACGCTGGACATGAGCAAGATCGTGGCCGTTCTACCGGTTGGCGCCGTCGAACAACACGGACCGCATCTACCCGTCCGAGTGGACGCCGCCATAAACAATGGCATCATGGAACATGCGGTCGCCAAGATGGCACCCGATTTTCCAGCCCTTATCCTACCAACCATGAGTGTTGGCAAATCCAACGAACATTCTGCCTTCCCCGGAACATTGACACTGTCTGCCGAAACGCTCGGCCGTCTCTGGTACGAAGTCTGCGAAAGCGCCTACCGCGCTGGTGTGCGCAAAGTGCTGTTCGTCAATTCGCATGGTGGCCAGCCGCAGGTCATGGAAATCGTCTGCCGCCAATTGCGGGTCAATCTCGGCATGTTCGCCGTTTCATCGCAGTGGTCGCGCTTCACCGACCTGAGCGACCTTTTCGATGGCGAAGAACGCAAACACGGCATTCATGCCGGCGAAGTCGAAACCAGCGTCCTTCGTTACCTGCACCCGGAACTCGTCGACATGCAATATGCCGAGGATTTCGTACCGCTCTCCAAGCAGCTCGAAAAAGAATACGACATGCTGATGACCGAAGGCGGTGCAGTCGGTTTCGGCTGGCAGTCGCAGGATATTCACCCGTCCGGCGCTTGCGGCAATGCCGCCGCAGCCGACGCGGAGCGCGGCCGCATCACCGTCGAGCGGGCGTCTGACCGACTGATCAAGCTGATTGGCGAAATTGCCCACTACCCACTCGATCGCATCACATCCGAGACAATGTACACGAAGGGGAAATGAGCCAATGACCTCATACCCGCTGACCGAGTTCGCCGCCGCCATTGAGGGTGTCGAATTGACGATGGACCCGCGCCGCATTCGCGTCAAAAGCCGTGACCGCTACGCCGTCAGCCCGCTGCTGCGCACCATGCTGGAAGGCAAGCAGGCCGATGTAGTCGTCACGCCGAAAACCATTGAGGAGTTGAAGCGAGTCGTCTCGGCAGCGGTCCGTTATCGCATCCCCATCACCGAACGAGGTGGCGGGTCTGCCAATTACGGCCAGAGCGTGCCGCTGCGGGGCGGCATCCTGCTCGACATGAGCGCCTATGCCGGCATGGTCGAGCTAGCTCCCGGCATGGCCCGCGCTAAGGCAGGCACACTGGTCATCGACATTGACAAGGCAGCCCGCGAGATCGGCTGGGAGTTGCGCGTCCACCCGACAACAGCTCGCATTGCTACCATCGCCGGCCACATCGCTGGCGGTACCGGCGGGCCGGGTTCGGTCGTCTACGGCATCCTGCGTGATCGCGGCAATATTGCCGGCGCGCAGGTGCTGACAATGGAGGAAGAACCACGCTTGATCGAACTGCGTGGGCCAGACGCGCAGCTCATTCACCATACCTATGGCGCAACCGGCATCATCACCGAAGTCGAGATGCCACTTGCTCCGGCATGGCCTTGGATCGAAGCAATCGTTGCTTTCCCGGAATACATGCAGGCGGTGCGTTTTGGCGTGACGCTTGCCAATGAAGCGGGCATCAACCGCAAGGTCGTTTCGGTTCAGGAATGGCCAACACCAAAGCTGATCCGGCAATTTGCCGATATCGTGCCCGAAGGTCATTCGATCTGCTCGACCATGATCGCAAAAGACAATTGGGAGGATTTCGAGGCCTGTGTCGCCTCCTTCGGTGGCACCATCGTTTCGTCCGCGCGAGAAGGCAAAGGTCCCTATGGCGGGCCGATCTGGGAATTCGTGTTCGGCCACGCGCTGTTCCAGATTCAGAAGACCGAGCCCGGCCGTTCCGTCGTCGAAGGCTTCTTCCGCGATGCCGATCTGGTGGGACTTGTGCAGCGGGTGCACGACAAGGTCAGCCATTATGGCCCGATGCGCATGGAAATCCTGCGCGTTGGTGGTCAGGTGGTTGGCTCCGGCTCGCCCTATTTCGTTTACGAAAG
Source organism: Rhizobium sp. BIGb0125 (assembly GCF_024810055.1). NCBI lineage: Bacteria > Pseudomonadati > Pseudomonadota > Alphaproteobacteria > Hyphomicrobiales > Rhizobiaceae > Rhizobium > Rhizobium sp. BIGb0125. The sequence continues at coordinate 522,847 of NZ_JANUDV010000004.1, read as the reverse complement.
CCCGGAACAGATGGCGACCATGGTGCGGCTGATGCAGGAGGCCGGAGCCGTGGTCTCCAACTCACATACCTCCAATGTGCGCGCCGTCGGCAAAAAGGAAATCACCGAACGCGAGATCGCCTTCAAACGTCAGGTCGATCCTTACAATCTGCTCAATCCAGGCCGCTTCGAAATCGACGACAAGGCCGATGAAAAATTCGCCATCGAACTTCCAACAGACAAATGGGATCGGCGTCAGGCATGAACGACATTTCAAACACCAAAGACCTCACTGGCAGGCTTGCCGTTTTGCCTCCGGAAACGCAGTCGATGCATTTGAGTGACGGCATAAGGCTTGATGCAGATATCTACCGTCCGGTTGGCCCCGGCCCTTACCCGGTGCTTCTTCAGCGGCAAGCCTATGGCCGTCGCATCGCATGCACCATCTGTTACGCGCATCCGGCCTGGTATGCGTCGCATGGTTATATCGTTGTGGTCCAGGACATCCGTGGTCGCGGCACGTCGGAAGGTGTGTTCCGTCCCGGCGAAAACGATATCGAGGATGGTGCGCAAGCGGTTGAATGGGCTGCAGCACTGGAAGGATCGACCGGCGATGTCGGCATGTATGGTTTTTCCTATCAGTCCTACAACCAGCTCCTTGCCGCCGCTGGCAACAGCCCGTCGCTAAAGGCCATCGCACCGGCCATGGGTCCATGGGATGCAGGTTCCACCTGGGCCTATGAAAACGGCGCGCTGCGGATGAAACAGATGGTCGGCTGGGGCATTCAGATCACCGCCGAAGCTGCACGCCGTGCCGGTGACGACGAAGCCTACGCGGCACTGATGGCTGTATCCGCCAACCTACCGGTTAACGGTCCAATTGCCGCAAAGCCCGAAATTCTGGCAAAATACCGCGATTACTCTCATGTCATGGACTGGCTTGAAACACCTGCGGACTCCGATTTTTGGGCCAAAATTTCCCCTTCAACCCATGCCGAAAAAATCAAGGCCCGCAAACTCCCCGTGCTGGTCATTGGCGGTTGGTTTGACACACATCTGGCCAGCACGATCAAAGCGTGGAAAGAGCTTTCGCACGGCGATGACGGCATATCACGGTTGATCATCGGCCCCTGGGTCCATTTCCCTTGGGTCAGCAAGGTCGGCACTGTCGACTTCGGGCCTGCGGCGGAGCGAGACACCGACATGGAGCATATCCGATTCTTCGATCAGGCTCTCAAACATAAGCCAACTACCGAAATCACCAGCAAGCCAATCTCATTCTTCGACATGGGCACAAAATCCTGGCGCGACCTGGAAAGCTGGCCTGAGGATGAGCAGACCTTCTACCTTGGCAGCACCGGACGTGCGGCGATCCGCGCCGATGACGGCACGTTGAGCGAACAGCAAGGTCTATTGGATGCCAGCGATTACATCGTACACGATCCTTGGCGCCCAGCTCCTGTAAGCGGTGGCTGTTACGGCGTACCGGCCGGCCCTGTCGACCGCCGCATCACTGACGAGCGCGGTGATGTTCTGACATTCACGACCGCGCCGTTGCAATCCAGCCTGACCTTGGCCGGAGAACCGGTGATCGAGATATCCGCGACCTCAGATTGCCCGAGTTTCGATCTGTCCTGCGTTCTCTCCGCAGTCACAAAGGACGGTAGGGTCCTGCAGATTTCGAGCGGTTATGCACATTATAGAGACGCTGGCGAGGGAACCTACACCCTGCCTCTGACAACAACGTGTTCGACCATTCTGGCGGGTGAACAGTTGCGACTATCCATTGCAGCCTCCGATTACCCCGCCCATCCGGTCAATCCCGGCACCGGTGAAGACCCGGTATCCACCCCAAAAACAAAGGCGGTGGTTACGACGATTTGCGTGTCACATGGCCCGTCGCATAGCTCAACCCTGCGTCTGCCCATCGCCAAACTTTCGGGAGTGCCGTCTTGACCGATCTTGCTGTGAGCTCTTCCAATCCAACCCCGGTCAAATGGCGCAGGGCGGCGGCCGAGACTGCTGCTCCAGCTCTCGGCGGTGTTATTTTCCTCATTGCATGGGAAGCACTGGTCACCCATTTTCAGGTGTCGCGTTTTATCCTGCCACCACCGTCGGCAATTATCGTCAAGATGGTCGATGAGTTCCCCTCGCTGTTGAGCGCTCTTGGGTTCACTGCATCGATCACCGTCTGCGCCTTTGTCGCCGCACTCGTATCCGGCGTAACCCTGGGCGTGCTTCTGACCCAAAACAAGCAGGTGGAACGTATCCTCTGGCCCTATGCCGTTGCCCTGCAGGTGACCCCGATGGTGGCGATTGCTCCGCTCGTGGTAATCTGGGTTGGCCTGAACCGGGTATGGCTTGGACTGATGATCCTTGCCTGGATCGTGGCTTTCTTTCCCATGCTGTCCAACACCGCAGTCGGCATGAAATCTGCCGATCACGGCCTGCGCAACGTCTTCAGCCTCTACAAGGCAACCCGCTGGCAGCGTTTTCGCTACCTGCAACTGCCATCCGCACTTCCCTTCATACTGGCAGGGGCGCGGATATCCTCCGGTCTTTCAGTCATTGGTGCCGTGGTTGCCGAATTTGTTGCTGGCGCTGGTAATGCCACAGGCCTTGCCTGGACCATCGTTGAAAGCGGCGCGATGCTGGATGTCGCCCGCATGTTCGCGGCACTTTTCATGCTCTCCGCCTTTGGTCTGACGATCTGGTTCATCATGGCCAAGGTGCAACATGCTTTGCTCAGCCGGTGGCATGAGAGCGAGCTGGTGCAGGAGGGTTGATGATGAACGCAGGAAACACCGCTATGCTCGACATTGCCTCGACACAGGTAAAACCAATCGTGCGCCTCAGCGGCGTCGACAAGATTTATGGCAATGGCACGGTTGCTCTTCGCGACCTTAACTTGAAAGTTCAGCCCGGCGAATTCGTCAGCCTTCTCGGCCCAAGCGGCTGTGGCAAGTCTACCGCACTGCGCATTGTTGCCGACCTTGGCCAGCACACCGCAGGGCGTGTCGACCGACCGGGAGACGACGTAACCGACGCACGCGGGGAAATCGGTTTCGTTTTTCAGGAGCCGCACCTCATGCCTTGGGCAACGGTTTTCGACAATATTTTTCTGCCGCTGAAACTGGCGGGAAAATCGAAAAACGCCGCCCGTGATGACGTGCTGTCCGTCATTGAAATGGTTGGCCTGCAAAACTTCGCGAATGCCTATCCGCGCGAGCTGTCCGGCGGCATGAAAATGCGTGTTTCCATCGCCCGCGCATTGGTCACAAAACCAAAACTGCTGCTGATGGATGAGCCCTTTGCAGCGCTGGATGAAATTACCCGCAACCGCCTGTCCAACGACCTGTTGCGCATCTGGGCATCTACCTCGTCCACAGTGATGTTCGTCACCCACAGTGTTTATGAAAGCGTGTTTCTCTCAAGCCGCATCGTGGTCATGGCAGCCCGCCCCGGCCGTATCATTGGCGAAATCCCCATCGAGCGGGCTTATCCACGCGATGCCGAATACCGCCTTTCCCCTGAATATGCTGGTTACTGCCGCGACGTATCCGCGCTGCTCAACAAGGCGATGGAGTAAGGCCGATGCAGGTTTCGATGCGTGACATCGTCATTACCGCCATCGATGATGAGGCAGACGGCATTCGCTCCTACAGACTGGAAAGTACCGATGGTGAGCCTTTCGCAGCTTCTCCGGCAGGGGCACATATCGATATCCACCTGCCCGACGGTCTGGTGCGGCAATATTCGCTTTGCAATGATCCGGCGGAAACCAACTTCTACCGGATTGCCATCAAGCGAGAACCTCAGTCACGGGGTGGTTCACAATGGTTTCATGAGGTCGCGCACATCGGCGCCAAATTGAAGATGGGTGCTTCGCGAAGCCTTCTCTCCGTATCAAGCAAAGCCGAGCGGCATATCCTATTGGCAGGCGGTATTGGCATTACACCGCTTTACAGCATGGCCATGCATTTCCTCACCGCCGGCAAACCGTTTGAACTGCATTACTTTGCGCGGTCGAAAGAACAGGCCGCCTTTTTCGAAGTGCTTTCATCCGGCGCTTTCGCAGACCATGTCCATTTTCATTTTGGTCTGGAGACCGCGGCACTAGCACCGGTTCTGGATGGAATTTTCGCGCAAAGAGGCAGCGGTAGCCATCTTTATATGTGCGGCCCCGGCCCTTTCATGGATCACGTACGCACGCAGGCATCACGCCTCTGGGCCGAGACGGAAATCCATGAGGAACGGTTTTCCGGAGCGGCGGCTCCAGAGAATGCGGATAGTTTTCGTGTGGTTCTTGCGCGTAGCGGAACCACAATCGATGTGCCGACCAATCGCAGCATACTCGACGTGTTGATGGCCAATGGCCACGACATCGAACACTCCTGCGAACAGGGTTTTTGCGGAAGCTGCATGACGGCCCTGCTTGAAGGCGAGGCCGAACATCGCGACACATTTCTCACCCCCGAAGAGATCGCATCCGGCCAGTGGATCATGCCTTGTGTGTCCCGCGCCAAAACCGCTCAACTAACCCTCGATCTGTAATTTAGGACTGCCCCATGCCCGATATCTCCGATGCCTTTATCCAACGGTTTGATCACACGCTTCAAGCGAGCCCGGTAATCAACGACCAGCCGCTCTCCGGCTTGAGCGTCGCTGCGAAGGACAATTTCGACATTAGGGGCCTGATCACAGGAGCTGGAAACCCGGAATTTGCGGAGGAACAGAAACCAGCAGCGGCAAATGCGGGCGTTGTCGACACGCTACTGAAAAACGGCGCCTCCATCATCGGCAAAACCCATATGGACGAACTTGCCTACAGCCTGATGGGTTTGAACGCACGTTACGGCGTGCCGTTGAATACGGCAGCACCATCGCGCGTACCAGGCGGCTCTTCCTCCGGCTCAGCGTCTGCGGTGGCCGCTGACCTTGCCGACATTGGATTAGGAACAGACACCGGTGGATCTGTTCGGCTTCCCGCCTCCTTTTGCGGCCTTTATGGCTGGCGCTCTACCCATGGGCTGATTTCATCCGAGGGCATGGTGCCGCTGGCCGCGAGTTATGACGTTTCGGGGTTCTTCACCCGGGATCGCAATCTGATGGAACGGATCATCTCGGTCTTTTGCCAGACATCAGCCGACGCTACAGACATTCGTTATTGGGCACCCGAAGACCTTTGGGCCTTACCGATGGATGAAACCCGTGAACATATCCGCTCTGCCCTCCCCGACTTCGATTACAGGCTTGATACGATCCTGCCTGACGGTGGAGCGGAAGCTTCCTTAAGCGCATTTCGTCTCCATCAGGGATACGAGATCTGGCAGCATTTCGGGGAATGGATTACCAAACGTCAACCGGCCTTCGGACCGGGCATCAAAGAACGTTTCGCCATGGCGAGTAAAATTACCGAAGCCGAATTCAAGGACGCCAGCGCCTACCGCGAGCGACTTCGTGCACGGCTGGATGCACTTTTACCCGAAGGGACAATCCTGCTCTATCCCACGGCGCCCGGCCCTGCACCTTTGCTGACAACACCGCAGTCAGAACTTGAGCCCTATCGCAATCGAGCGCTGAGCCTGATGTCGGTCGCCGGTCATGCGGGTCTACCGCAACTCAGCATTCCCTTCGGAACGGTGGATGGCGCACCCGTTGGACTTTCCCTGGTCGGTAGGCCGGGCAGCGACCTGCTGCTCATCAAAGCCGCCGCCTCGTTTCAATCCTTCTGACGTGTCAGGACATCAGCATGCTGCAAACCGCGCTCGCCTTTAACGGCACTTTCACCGCACCGCACCGCGAAGCTGCCTATGCCGGACGCCGTATTCTTGATGAAGGTGGAACCGCCATGGAAGCCATGGTTGCCGCAGCAGCGATGATCGCCGTTGTCTATCCGCACATGAACGGTATCGGCGGAGATGGCTTCTGGCTAATCCACAGACCGGGCAAACCACTCACTGGCATTTCCGCCTGTGGGCAGGCAGCCGGTCTTGCGACGGTTGACTGGTACCGTGACCGTGGCCATGTCGCCGCCATTCCTACGCGCAACGGCGAAGCCGCACTGACCGTCCCCGGCACCATCGGCGGATGGGACATGGCGCTGTCGATGGTTGATAACGCAAAGCGTTTTTCTGTCTCCGAACTTGTTTCAGCTGCCGTCGCGAAAGCACGCGACGGAATTGCCGTCACCGCCAACCAGTCAATCTGCACATTAGACAAATTACACGAACTTGCCGGTGTTGCGGGTTTTGCCGAAACCTATCTGATCGATGGAAAAATACCGCCAGCTGGCGCGCGTCTGCGACAGTCACGACTGGCCGATACGCTGGAAGAGCTCGGGCGCAAAGGCCTGCGCTCCTATTATGACGGCGATCTCGCTCAAAGCCATGCAGCCTTTCTTGAGCGCAACGGCAGTCCGTTGCGGGTTGAGGATTTCAGGCACTATGCACCGCGTGAAGTTACACCGCTCAGCGTCACGACGCGTGAGGGCACGCTCCACAACATGGTCGCGCCTACCCAGGGTGTCGCCTCCCTGATGATCCTCGGTCTCTTTGATCGGCTGCAAATCGAAACTGGCGAAGGTTACGACCACATTCACGGGCTGATCGAGGCAACAAAACAGGCCTTCATCAAACGCAATCGTGACCTTGGTGATCCGGCCACAATGACTGCCGACGCCCAGACATGGCTTGAGGCTAAAGCGCTCGATAATCTCGCCGCCAGGATCGACATGAACCGGGCACTGCAATGGCCGTACAAACCAGCAGAGGGCGATACGATCTGGATGGGGGCAGCCGACCGATACGGCAATGTCGTCAGTTTTATCCAGAGTGTGTATTGGGAGTTCGGCTCTGGACTTACTTGCCCCGAGACCGGTGTGTTTTTCCAGAACCGTGGCGCCGGTTTTTCGCTTGCCGAAGGTCCAAACCAGCTGCAGCCCGGCAAACGGCCGTTCCATACGCTCAATCCGGCCCTCGCGAAGCTCGCCGACGGCCGCGTGATGGCCTATGGCACCATGGGCGGTGAGGGCCAACCGCAGACGCAAGCTGCAATTTTTACCCGCCATGCCCGTTTTGGCATGCCGCTTCAGGAAGCAATCACCGCACCGCGCTGGCTGCTCGGCCGCACATGGGGCGCCAGCAGCACCAATTTGAAACTGGAAAGCCGCTTTGATACGGCACTTGTCGAAAAGCTCAAAACGGCGGGACACGACATTGAGATGATCGCGCCGTTTTCCGATCTTTGCGGCCATGCCGGAGCCGTTGTCCTGCATCCTAACGGGCTTTGCGAAGCTGCTACCGATCCAAGATCTGATGGTGCGGCTCTCTAATGGCATGACCCTTGCATTTCCTGAACCAGACGACCGGGAATGACCATGTTTGCGAATATTAATCCCTCGATAGATGTGCGGCTGCTCCGCACCACCTACCTCCTGCTTACCGAGCGCAATGTCTCAAGAGTGGCGGTGCTGCTCGGGCACAGCCAGCCCACGGTCAGCGCCTGCCTGAAGAAAGCGCGCGAAATCTTTGCCGATCCGCTGCTCGTGCGAGCCGGACAACGGCTTGTGCTGACCGAAAGAGGCGAAGAGATCAAGACGCTGATCGGCAGTGTGCTGCTTGGCCTGTCTGATGCCTTAAACGGTCAAGACCATTTCGATCCGCGTCTATCCAGCCAGAATATTCGCATTGCTGTGCTCAACTGTTTTGGGGTGTTTCTCGTCCCGGAAATAGCCAAGCGCATTCATCACAATGCTCCCAATGTCACACTCGACTTCTTTCCGCCGGGTGATAATCCTGACCTTCCCGAAGAACTTGGTGCGGGCCGTGTCGATGTGGTCATCGGCAATTGGCCTGCACCGCAGCCAAGCCTGAAGTCTACCGCCTTGTTTCAATGCGACATTGCCTGCATTGCCCATCGCGATCACCCCTTGGCTGCAGGGGACGCGATATCACTCGATGCCTATCTCGCCGCTAGCCACATTTCACCGACAGCAAGTTCCAGTGCCGGGTTCAGCCCGATCGACGGGCGGTTGGCGCAGCTCGGGCTGAAACGCAACATTGCCATGTCCGTGCCCGAATATGCGATGATCCCGCCTATCGTCGGCGGCACCGATCTTATCTTCACCACGGCGCGCGCCTATGCCGAACATATGGCCGCCAACACACCTGACCAGCACCTGCAGGTCATTGATGCGCCGTCAGAGTTCGACCGCATGCATCTTTACCTGCTTTGGCACGAGCGTAACCACACCAGCATTGCCCACAAATGGCTGCGCCGTATCATCCGGGATGTCGCGAAGGAATTTGAATTCAGCCTGCACGAGCCGACCCTGTCGCCGGTACGCCCTTCCCTCAATCAGCTGCCGATCTGAGCGTCGATATAGCGTTTCATCTATACCGCATATCGGCGTCCGTGGAGTTCACTCAATACCTTAATGCTCATATGATAAGCAGTAATTATTGAAGCTCAAATATTGAGCATTTTGCAGCCGATTTCATCATCACTGCGATACAGCCCGCATGAATTTACAGCCCCGAGGATATGACGTTGTCAAATAAACATTATCTCACCCTGGACAACGTAACAGCGAGCTACGGCGACCAGACGGCCGTCGACGGTCTGACGATTGAAGTGCCGAAAGGCGAACTTCTTTCGCTTCTCGGCCCCTCTGGCTGCGGCAAAACTACGACGCTGCGCATGATTGCAGGCTTTGTCAAACCGACCATGGGACGGGTCATTCTCAACGATGAGGACATCACCAGAAAGCCGGTGCACGCCCGCAATATCGGCGTGGTCTTCCAGTCCTATGCGCTGTTTCCGCATCTGACAGCATTGGATAATGTCGGCTTTGGCCTGCGTATGCGACAGGTCGACAAGGCAAAGTGTCGTGAACGGGCGGCGGCAGCCCTTGAGACTGTGGGCCTCGGCCCCTACAAGGATCGATATCCAACGCAGATGTCCGGCGGCCAGCAACAGCGTGTGGCGCTTGCACGTGCGCTCGTCATCGAGCCTGATGTTCTGCTCCTCGACGAACCACTTTCCAACCTTGATGCCCATCTGCGCGCCGATATGCGCAGCGAAATCCGCTCGCTTCAGCAGCGCCTTGGCATCACCACCGTCTTTGTCACCCACGACCAGCAGGAAGCACTGGCCATGTCGGACCGTGTGGCCGTCATGAGCAAGGGCATCATGGAAGAAATCGGCAAACCGGAGCAGCTTTGCGACAATCCACGCTCTGCCTTTACGGCATCCTTCCTCGGTGCCCGGACCGTTATCGAAGGCCGCAGCGAAAATGGCGTTTTCCGCGCACCCGGCCTGTCCTGCACCGGCGCGCCAGATGGCGCAACCCGACTGGTACTGCGCGCCTCACGGCTTAGAATTACTGACGAAGCCGGTCCGCTGACCCTGCCCGGCACACTCATCAACGCAGCTTATCTCGGAGACACCTGGGAAGCGGACATTCAGTCTGCAGCCGGTACGATCCGGGTGATCGTTCCCTCGGATTTGCCGCCACCACCGCTTGGCGCACCATGCAGCCTTCAGGCCCAGCCCGGCGGCGCTACCTTTATCTGACCCCACCCAACATCTGAACCGGACAGGAGTATTTGCAATGACCCTATCGCGTCGCAATTTCAACAGGCTCGTACTTGGCGCAGGTGCTGGCGTTGGCCTCGCAGCTCCATTTCACATCATCCGCCCGGCCTACGCCGAAATCAAAAAAGGCGACGAACTGGTTGTCGGCATTTGGGGCGGCGCCCAGGAAAAGATCGTCAAAGAATATGTTGAAAAGCCGCTTGTCGAAAAATACGGCTGCAAGATCAGCTACGTGCTTGGTGGTACTGGTGACCGTCGCGCACGCGCCTATGCCGAGCGCGGCCGCCCGAGCTTCGACGTCCTTTACCTCAACATCTATGAGAGCCGCCAAGCCGTAAAAGATGGCGTCACACAGGAACCGACCGCGAACGTTGCCAATTTCGAAGCGCTTTACCCGAGCGCCCGCAAGGGAGGTTATGGCGTTGCCTTCAACCCTTGCACGATCGTTTACGACAAGCGCAAGGCATCCAAGCCGATCACGTCCTGGAAGGATCTCTGGAACCCGGAATGGAAGGGTCGTATTGCTTGGCCGGACGGCCTCGGCGCGGAAGGCATTTCTGCATTGATGATGACAGCCCGTGCATGGGGCGGCACTGAAAAGGACTTCGATCTGGTGGTCGAAAAGGTCAAGGAATTGAAGCCTTTTGCCGCCATTCAGGCAAGTCAGGCACAGCTGTTTGAAATGTTCGATCAGGGCATCTGCGATCTCTCCGTCGAGTTCGGCAGCTTCACCCGCTCTTACGCGGAAACCCGCAATCCGAACATCGAGATCGCGTCTCCAACTGAAGGTCAGGCACTGGCAATGAACGTTGCCTGCATCACCGAAGGTACCAAGAACCAAAAGCTGGCAGAAGAGTGGGTCAACCTGCACCTGTCCGAGCCATGCATGCTGGCCTATGCCCGCGAAATCTATTACTCCCCGACCGTCAACAACATCACCATTCCTGACGATCTGAAGAGCAAGCTGATCGTTGGTGATGAGCAGGTTTCGCAGCTGGTTGATTTTGATTGGGACTTCATCAACGCCAACCGCGCCAAGTGGCAGTCCCGTTATGACCGGGAGATCGCCGGATGACACGGTGGATAGGACCGGCCCTTTCAGCACCGGTCACTTTTTGGCTACTCCTGTGTTTCGCGGCCCCCATGGCCGCGATCTTCCTGCTGTCGCTGCACGAATACCCTGATCCGTTTGGACCACTGATCACTGCGCCGTCGCTGGCGCAGTATATTGGTATCGTCACCGACAGTTTCTATTTCCGCGTTGTGGGTGAAACCATTGCACTCGGCCTTGGCGTCACCTTGCTGACGGCCCTGCTGGGTTATCCACTCGCCTACTGGCTGGCGCGCATTCCGGTGAAATACCGGGCCGCGGCCTTTGCCATCATTCTCATTCCGCTGTTGACCAACGTGGTCGTCCGTTCGCTCGGCATCATTCTGCTGCTTGCGCCGGACGGATTGATCAATTCGGTGACTGGCCTCGTTGGTATTCCCAAGGCCGCCAACATGCTGTTCAACCATGGCGCTGTGGCGGTTGCTCTGGCGCAGGTCTTCCTGCCCTTCATGGTTCTTGCGCTTTACGACAGCATGCAGAACACCTCACCGCGTGTGCATGAGGCTGCCGAAAGCCTTGGCGCATCGCCTGCGATGCGTTTTCTGACGGTCGACCTCCCCCTGTCGCTGCCCGGCCTGCGTTCCGGCCTTGTCATCGTCTTCCTGATGGCCAGTACAGCCTATGTGTCCGCCACCCTGCTTGGCGGCAAGAAGGTCTGGACGACAGGCATGCTGGTCATGCAGGAGGCGATCAAGAACCTCAACGCCCCACTTGCCTCGGCGCTTGCCGTCATCATGACCATCACCAGCCTGGCGTTTGCAGCGCTATGCGGCATCGGCATGAAACGTCTGATGCCATGGCTGAACGAGCGCGCCAGCAACCCGGTATTCCTGCCGAATATCGTTGTCAGGCTGGCAGATACCGTCGGTTTCGTGATCGCCCGCCTTTTGCTGGTGGCATCGCTTGGCCTGCTTCTCTTGCCACTGGTGCTCGTATGCATCCAGAGCTTCAACGATGTGCCACAGGCAACGGCCGCCGGTTTCAAGGGCTTCACACTCAAGTGGTATTACGCAGTTCTGTTCAACGGTGCCTATGCGGACGCTTTCTGGGTTTCAGTTCAGCTCGCCACGGTCTCGGTGCTGGTTGCCATTGCACTGGCGCTTCCGGCAGCATTTGCCCTAGCCCGCTTTCCGTTCAAGGGGCGCTCCGTCCTGATGACATTCTGGATGCTGCCACTGTCTTTGCCGCATGTGGCAATTGGTGTCGGCATGCTGAAACTGCTGCAAATCTATCTGATCGTGCCGCCGTTCCTCGGACTTGTGGCAATCCACGTCATCGTCATCCTGCCGTTTGCCATCACCCTGCTCACCACCTCGGTCATGCAGCTTGATCGTTCGCAGGAGGAAGCGGCCGCAAGTCTGGGCGCCGACCCTTTCAGGATGTTTTTCCTGATCACACTGCCAGGCCTTGCCCCGGGTCTGTTTGCAGCAAGTCTCGTCGGCTTCCTGCTGAGCTTTGGTGAAGTAACGGTCACCAGCTTCCTGACCACGGCACGCCTGACAACCCTGCCGGTTCGTATCTACGCAGAATCAACCTTCAGTCTTGAACCGACAGCCCATGCAATCTCCGCAGTGCTGATTGTGTTCACAGTGATGGCCCTGATCCTGGTTGGTCGCCTTGTCCGACTGGACAAACTCTATGCCCGCTAAACGGTAACGGCGAAAAGGAAGCCCACATCATGCAACAGGTTTTCAATCCGCCTGCGGTTCCCAAACCGTTCGGAGCCTATAATCACGGTCTGCTGGTGCCTCCGGGCGCCAGCCTGCTGGTCACCTCCGGGCAGCTCGGCATCGGTCTGGATGATGTCATTCCACGCGAAGTCAGCGAACAGGCAGAACTGTGCTTCAAGGCAATAGGTGCAATTCTCGAGGAGGCGGGCATGAGTTTTGCGGATGTTATCCGCATTTCCGGTTTCGTGACACGCCGGGAAGATTTTCCAGCCTATATGGCCGTGCGCGATCGCTTCACTCTGGATCGCAAACCCACCTCGACCTTGATCGTGGTGGGAGGCTTTACGCGTCCGGAATTCAAGGTCGAAGTCGAGATTACCGCCGCAAAGATATTTTAAGGGAAAAGTCCCGCTGTTCTCAGCGGGAATACAATTCATCCAGCGAAAATCCTTCGAATTCGCGCAGCAGTTCGACGAAACCCGCCACCTGATGGCGGCAGATTATCTCGCCCTTTTCTGCACTACCCTTGGTCGCGTCACCAACCACGCCATGTGGGTTCAGGTCATGGGCAAGCCAGGACAGTACATGCGGCGGCGCTGGTTGCATGAATTTCGAGCGGCTTTCAGCCTTCGACACGAAGTTCTGCGCATTTTCCATACGCACGAGCTCAGGCCGGAAATGCAGCATCAGCGACGTTTCCACTTCGCCGCCATGAATGCCGAATTGTCTCTCATGCTCACTGATCAAACCATCCGGGTGACCGAAGCGGCCCCAATGAGTGCAGATAACCGCCATCTGGTGGCGCACCCGCAGCTCCCGGCCAACAATGCTCATGATGTCCGCATTACCGCCATGGGAGTTGACCATCACGAGTTTGCGGATACCGGCTTCCGCAACTTTGGTTCCGATGGCAGTCCAGGCTGGGATAAGAATTTCGGGACCGAAAGACAATGACCCCGGACCGTAGACATGCTCATTCGCCTTGCCGATCTCCTGTGTCGGCAGCACGAGTATGTCGAGGTCGTCAGGGCGCTGTGTCTTCAACTCGTCGAGCATACCATTGGCAATGGCGACATCCGTTGCAACAGGCAGATGTGGCCCATGCTGCTCAGTCGAGGCGAGCGGCAGGATGGCTATGGTTTTTTTGGGCGATAAATGAGCAAAATCGTAGGTGTTCAATTCATTCCAGTAAAACGGCTTGCTCATGTAATTCCCTCTGATTGTTTTGCGATCATCGTTAGAAGATTAGCCGGGTCTCGAACAGCATCAATTTGCGTCCACCTTGTTGCTTTTCTGCGAACGCCCCCTGACGGTTTGAAGTCTGCTCACCGCACCTCCATATCAAACAGCAATGGAGCACATGCGACCAAAGGTATCGTCCGCCTCTCAAAGTTGAATTACATTCTTGACGAAAATATCATGTTATGTAGGCCAAGCAGGATCAGGTAGAGCATGCGCACCGCACACGCTCCAAATTGAAAGTATTCGTTATGTTCGTCCAACGCCGTTTGAGAGATGTTTCAGCGCGAACCAGGATGTCTCGCAGGATTGTTGTCGGTATCATCGCGACATTGCTGGCCAGCATGTCTGCCGCTCCAAGCGCCATCGCCCAGGAACAAAAAGCGCTGCGCATTGCCTTGGCGACGAGTATTTCAAATGAAGCTGTTGAGATTGCAGCGAAAGAGGCCGAAGCCAAGGGCTTGAAGATCGAGATCATCGAGTTCAACGACTGGAACACCCCCAACACGGCGGTTGCCGATCGCGAAGTCGATGCAAACCTGTTCCAGCATATTCCGTTTCTGGAATTCACCAACGCAAATACCGGGCACAATCTGGTTCCGGTCGCCCCGGCATTCAGCACGCCCTTCGGACTCTATTCCAAAAGATACAAAACGCTTGAAGAATTGCCTGACAATGCCCGCGTGGTTTTCTCCGGGGACCCCGTCAATACCGCCCGTTCCCTGTTGTTGCTGCAGCGTGCGGGCCTGATTGAACTGAAGCCCGATGTTGGTCACCGCGCGACATTGGAAGACGTTGTCGTCTGGCACAAACCGCTCAACATCGTGCAGCTTGATGGCCCGCAGATTGCCCGCGCGCTGGATGAGGTCGATGCCGCTGCCACCTATCCGACATTTGCCAAACTGGCAGGTCTTGACCCGGCATCTGGCCTGATCTTCGAGAACGACCCGATTTATGCGTTCCAGTTTGTCACGCGTCCTGACATGAAGGACGACGCAAACCTGCGCAACTTCATCGACATCTATCGCGGCTCGGATGCTGTAAAGGCAAAGCTGCGCTCACTATATGGAAATCTGGTCTCTTTCCCCTGATTGAAATGACAAGGCATAGGCCTTCTGGATTGGAACACTAGCATGCATGGTGAATACAAGGTGCAGGGCGGTAAGCTTGTGGTCGTGGATCTTGATAATATCAACGACCGTCTGACGAACGTGCAGGTGCACGGCGACTTTTTCCTCGAGCCGGCCGAGGCTCTGGACGATATCCGCACCTCACTGGAAGGGCTACCGGTTATCTCGACCGTTGAAGACATTGTTGCCGCGATCAGAGCCGGCCTGCGCCCTGGCGCTGAAATGATCGGCTTCAGCCCTGAGGCCGTCGCAATCGCTGTGCGCCGGGCGCTCGGCGTCACTGGCACTTGGCGGGATTATGAATGGCAGATCATCGAGACCCCTGCGCTTCGTCCGGCCATGCATCTTGCCCTTGATGAAGTTCTGGCAAAGGAAGTGGGCGAAGGCCGCCGCGCCCCTTGCCTGCGCTTTTGGGAATGGGAACGTCCGGCCATCATTATTGGCGGTTTCCAGTCACTTCGTAATGAAGTGGACATGGAGGCTGCGACCCAATTCGGCGTTGAGACCGTACGTCGTATCACGGGTGGTGGGGCAATGTTCGTCGAGCCCGGCACGACCGTGACCTATTCACTTTATGCACCAGCCGAACTCGTTGGCGACATGAGTTTTGCAGACTCCTATGCCTTCCTTGATGACTGGGTTTTGAAAGCTCTGAACTCCCTGGGAATTGATGCCTTTTATAAACCGCTCAACGACATCTCCAGTTCCAAGGGCAAGATCGGTGGCGCTGCACAGAAGCGCTTCACGTCGGGTGCCGTTCTCCACCATGTCACCATGGCCTACAACATGGATGCCGACAAAATGGTGCAGGTGTTGCGCATTGGCAGGGAAAAGCTGAGCGACAAGGGCACAACCAGCGCAAACAAACGCGTTGATCCCCTGCGCAGCCAGACCGGCTTACCACGCGAAGAGATCATCGAGCGGATGAAGGAAACCTTCCGATCCCTCAATGGCGGAATTGCCGGTGGCGTTTCTGCGGATGAATACGCAGCGGCCGAAAAGCTGGCAGCCGAGAAATTCTCGACCGACGAATGGCTGCGGCACATACCCTGAAATCATAACTGGCCATGACATCATGACTGGGCCGTCGGCCCAGATCATTCATTCAGGAGAGTTGCCTTGGCACAGATGACGGTTGGCGCCGCAACCACAAACGAGGATTATCTCAACCGCCGGGCCGAACAACTGGTCATCGAGGGTTATCGATTCCTGGCCGGATTGGCAGATAGTCGCGCCAAACTGACTTCACCATCAGTACTGCGTCTTTATCACGACAATCTTGGCGAACCTGCGGGCGCGGAAGCTGCCGTAGCTCTTGAACGACTTGTCGCCGCACTAAAAACTTTTCGAGCTAGCCCAATTGCCGCCTACCCGCCAGGTTCACGGTTTATCAGTCCGGACGAAGTTTTGGTGCTCGGAATTATCGCTGGGATTCAGCATTGGGATGAGCAAATATTCCGTGCCTGCCTGAAACAGCTCTGCGCCGAAAGCGATCGGATCAGGGTGGCGGCGTCTGCCGAGACCTTTGCAATGGCCTTACACAATGCCGGCATGATCCTGGCACCATTGCCATTTAGCTTAAGAGCCCGCATCGTCAGGCAGTCTGAGATACGCCGACAGAAGGTGCCAGCCTCCATCACCCTGCATTGATTTCCGCTCACACCTGGAAGCTCATTCAGCTCGAATTGCGATTTAACCTTATAGTCTTGGCGGAAATGGCCGGTATTCTCAAACCCGACGGCCAATTGCCACTTGTGATACCTCCCGCCCCCATCAATCCGGCAGGCACACCCCATGAAGTGGTTTCCTTGCAACCCGCACGGCTGTTGATGGTCGGTTAGCCGGCGTTACAACAGGCCTTTCCCGACATCGAAATAACAACAGGGCCCTTTCGGGCCCTGTTTTCGTTTTTAGAGGAACAGCCTTGGTACGATCAGCGAAATCCAGGGGATGTAGGTCACCAGGAATAGCACTGCGAGCAACGCAAACAGGAATGGCCAGCTTTCGCGGATGTAGTGGCCGATCTTCACCTTAGCGATTGATATGGTGATGAACATCATTGTACCAACCGGCGGAGTAAAGCCGGCAATCGTCAGGTTGATCGACATGATGATGCCGAAGTGTACCGGGTCGATGCCCATGCCCAAGACCACCGGCACAAAAAGCGGTGCCATCAAGATCATCGCAGAACCGCCCTCAAAGAACGCGCCAACGGCGAGCAGAATGAGGTTGATGACAAGCAGCATGATCAGCGGATCGGAGATATTCGTCGTCAGGGCTGTGGCTACCATGGCGGGAATGCCTTCCCACGTCAGGTAGGCCGAGAACACAGTCGCCGCGCAGATCAGGAACATCACGCCCGCAGTCGCCAGTGTAGACTCCATTAGAATGAGAGGAATGTGCGACCATTTCAGCTGGCGATAAACCAAGGCACCGACAAGCGCCGCATAGATCACGCAAATCGCGCCAGCCTCGGTTGGGGTAAACAGGCCATAACGCAAGCCACCAAGGATAACGATCGGCAGAAATAGGGCCCAACTGGAATCCAGCGCCTGACGGCCGATCTCGCCCCATGAGGCCCTGCCTTCTCGGCTAGGCTTGTAGTTGCGCTTTTTCGAAATGATCGCAACGGTAATAGCAATCGCTACATAGATCAGCAGCCCCGGCAAATAGCCGGCAAAGAAAATCCGCGTAATCGAGACATCAGCCACAAGCGCATAAAGGATCAAGATGATACCGGGCGGGATGATTGGCGCGATACAGGATGAGGCGGCGGTTACCACAGTGGAAAAACCCTTGTCGTACCCAAGTCGGGTCATTTCAGGCACGATCATCTTGGTGGTCATGGCCGCGTCAGCATTGGCAGAACCCGAAGGCCCGCCCAGCAGCATGTTCACCAACACATTCACCTGCGCCATTCCGCCAGTGTAATGGCCAACCAGCACGTTCGACAGCTTCAGGATTTTATCTGTAATTCCTGAATAGTTGAAAATGACGCCCGCACAGGTGAACAGCGGAATTGCCAGATAGGAAAACGCCTCCGTATTGGCCATCAGATTGGTGACCATCGTGTCGGTCGGCAGCAAAGTGTTGATGAACACGAAGTAGAAAGCCGCCGCACCCATCAGTGACAAAGCAACAGGAACACGCAAAAGAAACAGCGCAAAAAGGACGAAAAGCGGCAGGTAGGAAGTCAAGCCCATGTGAGCCCCCAGACGCTCCCAATGGAGCAAGTAATAACGGGATGAAGAAGGTCGCAGCACATGACAGTTACATCTGCTCTTCCAGATCAACAGATGGCAGTTCCTGCCCTCTGAGGAGCATCACCAGAAAGCGGATGCTGTAAAATGTCATCAGACCAAACGAGATGGCCGGCGCGAGATTGATCCAGAAATAGGGAATTTCAAGAAACGCTGTACGACGAATCCATCCGGACATCGCAAGCGTTGCAGCCAGATAAAAGAAATACCCACAGATCACGACCATGATGATGTAGCTGATGATATGCGCAATATGCTTCGGGCCGGGCGCGAACATATCAACGACCAGATCCACCGCGATCATCGCACGCATTCGAAACAGCAGTGACAATCCAAAAAAGACGGAATAGCCGAAAGCGATATAGGCAATTTCTTCAGTGAAAACCAATGAGTTACCCGTCGTAAAACGAATGATGACATTGGCCGAAATAACCAGCACCATGGTGGCAAATGCCACCATAGATACCGTCACCTCGAATTTTGAGACGAGCCCAGCTAACCGGTTCATCACATGCATGATCTTTACTCCATAGATAAACGATGTCCGGCAGAACCGGACATCACGATGAGTGCGTGGAGGAGATGGGAACTTACTTGATGATGCCGTTCATCTTGTCGTAGACGCCAGGCGTCCACTCAGGAAAGGCATCCGGAACCTTCGCAGCAGCTTCAAAGAAGGACGATTTGTCCACGTCATTGAAGCGAATGCCCTTGTCTTCAAGCGTCTTGCGGAACTCGGTTTCAAGCGCTTGGATTTTCGGGATACGCTTGGCCGATTCAGCACGACCCACGGTATCGAGAGCTTTCTTGGCGTCATCAGGCAGGCTGTCATACACCTTCTGGCTCATCAGGATTGAGGTGGTGGCAACAACGTGACCGGTCAAAGATATATTGGGACGGGTTTCATAGAGCTTCGATGAATAAAGCAACGATAGCGGCGCTTCCACGCCATCCGCCACACCCTGCTCAAGGGCGCTGTAAGCTTCAGACCATGCGGTGTTGGTCGGGTTTCCACCAAGGGTCTTGGACACTTCGTTCCACATCTTGGTTGGGGCATTACGGATCTTCATGCCAGCCGTATCGGGACGAGCCTTTACCTCACGGTTGGAAAGCAGATGGCGTGTGCCGAAATAAACAAGCGTAACAACACGTAGCCCCTTTTCGGAAAGCTTCGCTTCCATGTCCTTGACCGTGTCAGAGTTCCACAGCTTCTCGATATCCTCAGGCTTCTTCACAAGATACGGGGCCATGAAAGTCGAGAAGTCAGGCACATAGTTGGACAGGTGGCTCGGATCGGAATCCTGCAGTACCGGCGCACCACGCGAGATGGTGTCGATCATGTCGACCGTCTTGCCCAAAGCTTCCGACGGGAAGATTTCGACCTTGAGTGTGCCATTGGACGCAGCTTCCAGCTCCTTGGCAAACTCCTGCCAAAGCGGGTAGGTTTTGTCCTGATTGGACACCACCATGTTCATGCGCAGCAATGTCGGCGATTGCGCGAAAGCAGGCAGCGCACAGGACATAGCAAGGCTGGCAGCAACGCTCGCCGCAAAAACTCTACGGGTGAATTTCAGCATATATTTTCCTCCAGATGGACGTGTCGTGCCTCCCCGGCACGGTTAAGACGATCCCGACCTGTGGTCCGTGTGCGGCTGGCTGCTCCTCCAGCACCGCTCACTCCTCCTCGGCCTCAGTCATATATCATGCATCATATTCTTTCAGCGTCAAGTCCGCCAACAGCCTGCAAACGCGTGTTATTCAAACAAAGTGGCCTGCATCGACGGTTTGGCGGAGACAGCATCCAACCATGACGCGAGTGCGGGGTGACGAACTCGCCAAGCATCCTCGGAAAAACGGAAATCCAGATATGTCAGCGCACAGGCAATCGAGATCGCCCCAATATGGAAGCGGGACAGTTCACCAATGTTTTGCTCCAGATGCGCCAGTGTCTGGTCAATCGTGCGCCTGTAGAGCCGGAGACGCTCAGGCGATTGCTGTTCTACAGGACGCAATGTTTCATGGCGGCGGGGGACTGCCGCGTCCATGATCCCGTCACCCAGGGCC
The DNA here is from genome assembly GCF_024810055.1 of Rhizobium sp. BIGb0125. Classification (NCBI taxonomy): domain Bacteria; kingdom Pseudomonadati; phylum Pseudomonadota; class Alphaproteobacteria; order Hyphomicrobiales; family Rhizobiaceae; genus Rhizobium; species Rhizobium sp. BIGb0125. The sequence goes on along the minus strand of NZ_JANUDV010000004.1, from coordinate 502,797 downwards.
TGTTGCAGCAGCGCCTGCCAGCGCGCACCGCTCTCAAACGGAAATAGCTTTGGACCATAGGTTACATCGAGATATTCGCTGATCAGCGGGCTGTCAAAAAATGCCTTTCCGTCGTCCAGCAGCAGGGCCGGAACACGGTTCATCGGATTGACGGCAGCAAGCGTGACATCGTCAGACATGGCATTGACGGCAACCAATTCAAGCGGCACATCGAGTTCGTGCGCAACCACCCTAACCTTGCGGGAATAGGGTGAAGGCACTGCATATAGAAGTTTCATGCGGTTTCTCCGGGCGTGAAAAAGTGTCCGCCGATGAGGTCATCGGCGGTTATAAAATCAGAAATCCAGGATTGCTCAGACGGCTGTCTTGCGCTCGGCTTCGAGGGTCCGGACCATTTCCTCGCCCCACAGGATATCTTCCTGCATGGCGGCACGGCTTGCCTGTGCGTCTCCGGCTTCCAGCGCAGCAATCAGGTCATAATGTTTGTGATTGTCACCCGAAAGCTGACGTACCGGCATCCGGTCGTGGAAGGTACGAAGGAACGGGCCCATCAGGACCCACATATTTTCACAGATGCTTTCGAGGATCGGCAATTGCGCAAGACGCAGGATTGCAAAGTGAAAATCGCGGTTCAAAACACTTGCTCGCTCAGGGCTTGTCGCAGCGGCCTTGATAAATTCAGCGTTGATGGCTTTCAGCGCCTTGATATCTGCCTTGGTGGCCAATTCTGCTGCACGTGCTGCTGCAACACCTTCAAGCTCGACGCGAATACGTTGCACCTCCCGCAAACTCTGCGGGGAAAGATCAGGAACCTGCACAGATGTGGCAGCGCGCATTTCCAGGGCCCGCTCGCTGACCAGACGGAAAATCGCTTCGCGTACCGGGGTTATGCTCGTGCCATATTCTTCGGCCACGCCTGAGATCGTCAGGCGTTGGCCCGGTGCATACTGGCCGTCCATAAGTGCATTGCGCAAATTGCCATAAAGCTGTGTCGACAGGTTTTCCCGCGAAATAGGTTTCTGGGCCAATCCGGCATCCTTTCAGGCAACGAAACAAATCATATATGATCTAACATACTTCTCTATGACCTGGGTAGCTCGACCAGTTCGATAAGCACGCCATGTGGATCACGCATGTATAACCCCCGCAAACCGGCCGCTATTCCCTCGGTAATCTCGGTCAGTTCGCCTTGCTCAGATCCGCCATTCCGGAGAATGTCATCGCGCAGCGCCTCGACATTTTTTATGCGCAGGCAGATATGTGCGGCACCCGGCTGGCTGCCACGCGGCATGGATGGCGTGTCCTGTTCTTCAAACTGGATGAACTCGATATGGCCTCCATGGCCATAGAGATGCACGAGCTTCACCTGCGCATTTGGCACACCCATGAAGCATGAAATCCATGGCTGACGTCGTTCGCCAATCGGTTTCGCCTCAAATCCCATCACATTGGTCCAGAAGGCAACCGAGCGCTCAATATCGGGTGTAATCCAGCCGGTATGGTCGAGGCTGGATTGTCCCCATTTTTCCAGATAGGCCTGATCTGTCATTTCGAAAAAATTTCCTGACGGGTTGTGTAGGGCGCCACCCGGTCCCAATCGAGTGCGAGACCCGCACCTTTGCGTCCAGTGGCAATGATGTTTCCGCCTTCGATGACCGGAGGTGACAAGAAAAACTGGTCGATCGGATCGGCCCCGACCTCCGGCATGATCATTTCGACACAGCGAACCGCATCAAAAGCCAATGCCATCTCAGCGTGAAGCGCTGCAAAAACATGCGGAATGACGGGCCTGTCAAAGGCGCGAGCCACCGCAATTGCCTCTACTGCACCGGTAATGCCGCCACTGACCGAGGCATCGACCCGGAGAATACCGCCAGCATTGGCAAGATCACGAAAGCCCGGGAGATCGATGACGTCCTCGCCCACCGCCAGCGGAATGTCGAGCCGCGAGGACAATGAGGCGATGGCATGCACCTGCGTTGGTGCGAATGGGTCTTCAACAAAAGCGGCACCAAGCTTTTCCGCCAGCCTGCACCAGGGAAGCGCCTGATCAATGCTGGTCCACGACCAATGCGCATCAATCCCAAATTTGACACCTGTTGGCAGTGACGCAGCAAGAGCCTCCATGACAGCCTTGTCAGCCTCGAAATTTAGCCCGTCAATCATGCATTTGATGGTCTTGAACCCGCGGGCAGCGAGATTTGCGCCTTCCGTGGCAGCCCGTTCCGGCGTCATGCCGTAACCGATTACCGGCATGACAGGCACCTTGTCCCGAACGGCGCCCAAAACAGTAGAAAGCGGTTGGCCAACCGACACGCACCAGGCATCCCAAAGCGCAATGTCACAAAGGCTCATTCCTCTGACCATGGCCGCACGCGGTGCAGGCGTTGGTCCCAGTGCAAGTTTACGCAACCGGTTTCGATCGGCCGCCTTTTCGCCCGGATAATGCCGGGCCGCCTTGGCCACCAGATCAAAGAGCGGCAGACCACGATCATAGCCATAAGCGTAACCTTCCGACCCGTCGGAAAGCACCAGCTTCACAACGACATAATCCCGTTGTGCGATGGTAACAGGACCGAGTTGAACCGGTTTTTGAAGCGGGATGCAGACAGACCTCGCTTCGAGTTTTGCAATTGTCGTCATCAGCTTGCCACGCCCAGATCAGCGCTTTCGGTGAGGAATGCATTGGCTGTCATGCCGCCATCCACCATCAAGACGTGGCCTGTCACAAAACTTGCCGCTTCGGACGCCAGGAAGATTGCCGAACCCATTAACTCATCTGGCTCGGCCCAGCGTGCCAGAGGCGTGCGGTCGATGACCTGCTGCTCAAAAGTTCCCGTCCCCAGCACCTTCTTGTTCATGTCAGTCAAAATATAACCGGGACCGATCGCATTGACCGTGATGCCGCAGGAACCAAGCTCCGCTGCCAGACCACGTGTGATGCCAACCACCCCGTGCTTGGCCGCAACATAGGATATGACGCCGGGGCGCGAACTGATGGCCATGACCGACGCTGTGTTGATGATACGCCCGTATTTCTGCTTGCGCATGTGGCGAATGCATTCACGCGCCACGCCGTAGAGCGAACTGAGATTGATGGAAATGACCTTGTTCCAGTCATCCATGTCATGGCTTTCAACCGGCTTGCGAATAAGAATACCGGCATTGTTCATCAATATGTCGAGCCTGCCATTGCGCTCAACAATACCGTCGACAGCGGCGGCAACCGCTGGCGTGTCAGTCACATCAAAGGTGACGGCTTCGGCACTCCAGCCGCTGGCCTTCAAGCTCTCGACCGCAGCGTTGGCGTTATCGGCATTGATATCGTTGATAACGACGTGCGCACCTGCCGAGGCAAGTCCTTTGGCAAAGGAAAAACCAATGCCGCGACCAGCACCGGTTACCAATGCAATGCGGCCTTTCAACGAGAAAAGTTCAGTCCCTGTGGTCATGATCAAGCGGCCTCGATGATGGTAATAGCGCGGGCGATATCGTCAGCCGAAATCGGCTTTACAAATTTCTTCATATGCGCGGCCTCGGCAGACACGGTGGCGATGGTTTCGACAACCGAATTCGACCGCTCGTCCAGACCGAGATCCGCCAGTTTCAGCGGCAGTTTGGCGTCACGATAGAAATCGTACATATCGGCCATGAAGTTATCATCGCGGTCCTCAAGCACAAGCTGCACCAGCAGGCCGTAAGCGACCTGATGACCATGAAGTGCGTTGGCGATACCGGGCACTGCTGACAGTCCACGCGTCATGCCGTGAGACACGGAAAGTCCGCCACTTTCAAAGGCCAGACCGCTCATCAGAACGCAGGCTTCAACCAGTGCCTCGAGATGTTCGTCCGGTTCGCCGCGCTCAAGCGCGGCATAAGCGGCGGTGGTGTGTTCACGCACAGTATCATAACATGCATGAGCGAGCGCTAGAGCAGAGCGCGGTGATGCCGCACCAAACACGTTATTGCCCTTTGCTCCGATGCACTGCTCAACCTCGAAACGTTTGACCAGCGCATCACCAACGCCTGCGGACAGCAATTTCAGCGGTGCCTTGGCGATAATAGCTGTATCGACAAGCACAAGATCAGGGTTAGCACGGTTCTGTTCCACGCCAACCAGCTTGTGGTCGCTGTCGTAGACAACCGCGATATGACTGGTGGGAGAATCATTTGAGGCAACCGTCGGAACCGAAATGAAAGCGGCCTTCAGCGCCCTTGCCACCAGCTTGCCGGTATCGATGGTTTTGCCACCACCTGCAGCAATCACCACGTCATGTTTTGCATCGGACACTTCCTTCACCAGTCGCTCAATCTCGGCATAGGTGATTTCGCCGCCAAAACGCAGACCTGTCACACTAACGCCTGCCTCCTGCGCACTGCGGGTGATGGTTGGGCCAACAATTGCGTTGACATTATCATCGGCCAGAAGGATCGCGGATGTTCCAAATCCCGCAAGTTCCTTGCCGATGGCTGCAAGAACGCCTGGCCCCTGAATATAGCGGCGTGGTGCTCCAAAAATAATCATGCGTTTTCTCTCCGGATATTCAAAATATGTTCATCCGGGACCTGCCGGACAACGAAATCAATGAAAGGATCTATCTGGCCGGTCAGCATATGAACGCCCTCGTGGACCATCGCACCGCGCAGGTGCGCTTCCTCCAGAAGTCGCGTAACGGGTGGCGACATGATGACTTCGGCAACGATGCTGCCACGCTCCAGCGTATCGGGATCAAGCGGCAGCGGATCATTATCATGCATGCCAAGAGCCGTGCCATTGACCACCAGATCGAAACCGGTTCCATCGGCCTTGCCAACACTGACAGGTGTTGCCGGATACAGTGCCCGCAAACGGTCCACCAACGCTTGCGCACGGGCTTCGGTACGGTTGCTGATAACCAACTCGCGGACACCGGCCGCCAGAAGCGCATCGGCTATGGCAACAGAAACACCGCCCGCGCCCACCAAAAGCGCTTTCTTGCCAGCTGGGTTACGCCCCAGACGCGATAGACCGCCCGTAAAACCCTCACCATCGAGTATACGACCGACCAAGGCTCCGTCAGCATCCTTGCGAACGACATTGGCAACACCAAGCAATGCGGCAGGGCCTTCAAGCCTGTCGCACAACGCAGCAACGGTCTCCTTGTGAGGGATTGTGATAATCGCACCGGGCACACTTTCGCTGATGCGCAGCGCATTCATCACGGCGACGAGATTGTCAGGGTGGACCTGCCACGGCACCAGCACCGCATCCAGCCCACGCTCCGTGCAGCGGGCATTAAACAGCTGCGGAGTCCGCAAATGCGCAGACGGATACGCAATATGAATGAGAACTTGCGTTCTCCCGTTAATCTCCATCAGCGCCTCCCTCGCATTGTCATCACGTATCATGCATGATATTTGATTGTCGTCAACGCAAAAGTCTTTGGGAGGAGCAATGAAGGCAGTTGTATTACACGCACCACATCATCTAGTGATCGAGGATCGAGATATGCCCGTTCCAAGCGACGGAGAGGTGCTGGTCCGCATTCATAAGGGGGGAATCTGCGGCTCGGACATGCATTATTACCATCATGGCGGCTTCGGGACAGTGCGCATGAAGGCACCGATGGTGCCCGGACACGAACTTTCGGGCGTTGTTGAACGCCTTGGCGTGGATGTTTCTGGAAAAAGCGTCGGTACAGCAGTTGCGGTCAATCCATCGCTCGCTTGTGGAAAATGCAGCTACTGCGCGTCGGGCACGCCACGGCACTGCTCCGATATGCGCTTCATGGGCAGCGCCATGCGCAACCCACATATTGATGGCGGTTTCCGCGAATATGTAGTGGTTCGGGCGGCGCAGGCCGTGCCGGTCGGGACACTTGCAGGGCTTGATGAAGCAGCCTGCGCAGAACCATTGGCCGTATGCCTGCATGCGGTATCGCAGGCACCGGATCTGCGGGGCAAACGCGTTCTTGTCACCGGTTTCGGGCCAATCGGCGCACTGACATTCCTTGCTGCAAGACACGCCGGAGCAGCTGCAATCTCTGCGACCGATGTTGCCGACATGCCGCTTCGTCTTGCAGCGCAATTGGGGGCAGAAAAGACTTGGAACGTCACAATGCCCGGTATGATGGAAGAAGAATACCGCGATCGGGGGCAGTTCGATGTGGTATTTGAATGCTCTGGCAATCAGGCTGCAATGCAGACAGCCATTGGCGTCACCAAGCCCGGCGGCACGATTATTCAGGTAGGGCTTTTGCCTGACGAGATAACCACAGCCTTTAATCCTGTCATCACCAAGGAAATCACCTTCCGGGGATCATTTCGTTTCGACAGCGAATTTGATCTGGCTGTCCGGCTGATCTCAGACCGCACCATCGATGTGCGGCCAATCATTTCCCGCACCTTCAAATTTGACCGCGCTGACGACGCTTTCGCCTTCGCCCGTGATCGACAGCAGGCCATCAAGGTCATGCTCGACTTTGCATAACAACAGGAAACCTTATCCCGTGACACATGATCTTCGTTCCCGGCTCACTGATCCGAGCCTGCTTGCAGACAAGGCGTTCATCGCTGGCCAGTGGGCAATAGCTGACAGCGGTCGCACACTGGCTGTCGATAATCCCGCAACGGGCAAGGAAATTGCCACAGTGCCCGACATGGGTCGCACAGAGACCGCCCGAGCAATCGACGCGGCATATGTTGCCCAGAAGAAATGGGCAGCCCTGACCGCCGGTGAGCGCTCCAAGATACTGCGCAACTGGTTTGAACTGATAATGGCCAATCAGGAAGACCTGGCGATCATCCTCACCACGGAAATGGGCAAACCGTTGGCTGAGGCGCGCGGCGAAATTGCCTACGGCGCGGCCTATGTCGAATGGTTTGCCGAGGAAGCAAAACGTGCTTATGGCGACATTATCCCGGGCCACGCCGGCGACAAACGGATCATGGTCATCAAACAACCGGTTGGCGTGGTTGGCTCGATAACCCCGTGGAATTTCCCGATCGCCATGATTGCCAGAAAGGCTGCTCCTGCGCTGGCGGCAGGATGCACATTCATCTCCAAGCCGGCAAAACAGACACCACTGTCAGCATTGGCACTGGCGGTCCTCGGAGAGCGTGCCGGCGTCCCGACCGGCGTATTTTCTGTACTGACCTCCGCCTCAAGTTCAGCAATCGGCGCCGAATTCTGCGAAAATGAAAAGGTCAGGAAACTGAGCTTCACCGGATCTACAGAAGTTGGCCGTATCCTGATGCGTCAGGCCTCGGACCAGATCAAGAAACTGAGCCTTGAACTTGGCGGCAACGCGCCATTCATCGTGTTTGAGGATGCCGATATCGATGAGGCCGTCGAAGGCGCAATCCTTTCGAAATTCCGCAATGCCGGGCAAACCTGTGTATGCACCAACCGCATCTATGCCCATGACAGCATCTACGACACATTTGTCGAGAAATTAGCGAAAGCCGTGGCAAATCTGAAAATCGGCGACGGCCTGCAAGAAGACATCAAACTCGGCCCGCTGATCGACAAGGCAGCTGTGGCCAAAGTCGAGGAGCATATAGCCGACGCCCTCTCAAAAGGCGCCACACTGGTTGTGGGCGGCAAACCCGATGAGCGTGGTGGGTGTTTCTTCCAACCAACCGTCCTGCGCGACGTTCATCAGGGCATGGCTGTTGCACGCGAAGAAACATTCGGACCGCTCGCTCCGGTTTTCCGGTTTAGCGATGTCGACGAAGTCATCGAGATGGCCAATGACACAATATTCGGGTTAGCCGCCTATTTTTATGCTCGTGATCTGTCGCGTGTCTTCAAGGTGGCGGAAGCACTTGAATACGGCATCGTCGGCGTCAACACCGGGCTGGTATCCACCGAAGTCGCACCGTTTGGTGGCATTAAACAATCCGGCACCGGCCGCGAAGGTTCGAAATACGGCATGGATGACTACATGGAGCTAAAATATATCTGCCTGGGTGGCATCGGGAGCTAAACGTTTCTATTGTCACAACAAAAATGGCGATCTCCCAAGAGACCGCCATTTTTTCAAGCCCGTTTTTACGGACCACGGGAGATCAGACCAGACGTGATGCCACGTCTTCAATACCGGCCGCATCAAGTTTGTAGTGGCGGTAAAGATGGGTTGGCGGGGCAATCAGGCTGTATTCATCCATGATACCGTGACGCACCAATCGAGCCGCACCCGGGTTTTCCGCCATCACTTCAGCGACCGCGGAACCCAGACCACCAAGAATATTGTGCTCTTCCACCGTCAGGACGACTTTGGAGGCTTTGGCCGCTTCAAGAACCGCCTCAACATCGAGCGGCTTGATGGTGTGCATATCGATCAAACCGACGGAGTAACCCTTGGCGTTAAGCGCCTGCATGGCCGCTTTCGCGCCATGTACCGGCATGCCGCAGGCAATGATGGTGAGGTCCTTGCCGATAGCATGAACCTTCGCCTTGCCGATCTGGAATTTTTCCGTGTCGTCATAAACAACCGGATCGTGACCACGATGGGTTCTGAAATAGATCGGTTCCTTGTATACAGCAGATTCCAGCAAAAGCTGCTTGTACTGCTGACCATCAGAGGGTGAGATAACCGTTAGATCCGCGATGGCCCGCATGGTGGAAATGTCTTCCGTGGCATGGTGGGACGTGCCGTAAAAGCCCATGGAAATGCCGGTATGATGCCCGATCAGCCGCACCGGCTGCGCGCAGTAGGCCACATCCATGCGAATCTGTTCGCATGTCAGCAGACCGATGAAAGACGCGAAGGTTGCGACATAGGGAATAAGCCCGGTCGTCGCCATACCAGCGGCGGCAGACACCATGTTTTGTTCGGAAATACCGAACTGAACAAAACGATCGGGGTAACGTTCCGCGAAGGCAAAAAGGCCGTTGGAGTGCTGAAGGTCGGCAGTGCCTGCAGCAATGGGATGACCAGCTTCGACAAGTTCAATCAGCGCATCGGACAGCACGGAAAGCGACGGCGCCTTCTTGTTGAGATCGCGATATTGCCAGGATTGTGGGTTCTGTGGGGCGTTCATTATTGGACTCCATCTAGAATGGTCTGGCGCGCGCGCTCTTCATCATCCGGGGCAAGCCAACCAAGATGCCAGCCAGGCTCCGTTTCCATGTAATCAATGCCCTTGCCTTTCAGCGTCTTGGCAATGATGCAGCATGGCTTGGTACGCTCGCGGTCGGCCTTGACCTCACGGAGTTTTTCGGTGAGCTCAACAATGTCGTGGCCATCGACCACATGCACTTCCCAACCGAAAGCACGCCACTTTTCATCCAGTGGCTCGATTGCAATGACATCGTCCACCTTGCCATCCAGCTGATAGCCGTTGCGGTCAACGATGGCGATGACGTTGGACAGGCCGTGGCTGGACGCGTTCAATGCCGCTTCCCAGACCTGGCCTTCCTGCATCTCGCCGTCACCCAGCAAGACAAAGACGTCGAAATTCTGCTTCTGGATCCGCGCGCCATGCGCCATGCCAACACCATTGGATAGCGCATGGCCGATAGAACCTGAGCTGAAGTCGACACCCGGCACCTTGCGCATGTCAGGATGGTCACCCAAAGGGCTGCCAAGACGCGTATAGTCGTCCAGCCATTCTACGGGAAAGAAATCAAGATCAGCGAGAATGGGAAACAGACCAACCGCCGCATGGCCCTTGCCCATCAGGAAGCGATCACGATCAGCCCATTTCGGCTCTCCACGCCGAATATTCATCACGTCATAATAGAGTGAAGAGAAAATCTCGGCGCATGAAAAGACGGACGAATAGTGTCCGACCTTGGCGATGCTGATAAGCCGAATGGTCTCCAGTCGGACGAATTTCGCCCGCTCCTCGAGACGGGCAATCAGCTCCGGCCCCAGTTCGGTGTTCTGCATAAACATATCTCGCTTTTGTCGTTACGAGGCACGCCCCGACCTCCGCCGTTTCCGGCGGCGCCCGGGCCAGCTCCTCCACTGTGGCCCCTGCCGTTCAGTAAAAAAAACATACGAAGAAAAATATCATGCGTCAAGCATGATGCATCATATATGATATTGACTCATGTTTTACCTGAAATCCGCCCCTCCGGTTTGACAGAAAGTTTGGGGGTAGCGTCGCAGACTAACGCAACCAAGCAGCCCCTTCAGCCAAAAATTCAATTTTCAGCGATGTCGCAAATTGGACACTAATTTGTCGTTTCCGGCATTCCAATTTGGTCGTAATAAGAGGAGATTGCCGCCGAATTTGATTATTCGGACTGGCTCAGCAACGACGCTGAAACGGTTCCGTCAGACTGGATTATCCCTTTGTAAAAACATCAGTATTTACGACCAATATGTCGTTACCTGTTTCCGGCAATGTCCAGCTTGATCTGTGTAAAACCCAATGAATGCCAATGTTTGCAGGTACTCATCAGCCTTCCCATATCCTCCCCCCTGAAATGAGATACTCATGTCTATGCAACTCCTGGCAAAGGTGTTGGCTCCGCTACTCGGCCTTTTTATTCTAAGTGTCGGAAATGGCTTCCTGTCATCGCTTACCACCCTGCGGCTTGACGCCAGCGGCGCATCCGCCACCATGGTTGGCATTGTTTCTTCCGCCTATTTTATTGGCCTCACGATCGGCGCACTGTTCCACGACCGACTGATCGTGCGGATAGGTCACATTCGCGCCTATAGCAGTTTTGCATCGCTGGGCGTCGTTAGCATCCTGATGCAGGCACTGTCCGCGGACTGGACCGTCTGGATCCTCGCGCGTCTGGTTTATGGCTGGACGACAGTTGGTATTTTTCTTGTCATCGAAAGCTGGTTGTTGCTTGCCGCCGACCAGAGTGTACGCGGCCGTCTGCTGGCTTTGTACATGATTTCCTTTTATGGCGCTGGCGCTCTCAGTCAGGTGTTGCTTGGATCCGTTGCAGGCCTGGGAGAAACTGCACCGTTCATCACCGCAGCGATGCTTGCCTCACTCTCGGTTCTGCCAATTGTGATCTTGCCGCGCATAACACCAACAGTGGAACGGGTGGAAGCACTCAAACCATCCCGACTGTTTCAGATGTCGCCGAGTGGCGTTATCGGCTGCTTTGGTTCTGGTGTCGCAATTGCGGCAATATATTCGCTTCTGCCGCTTTATCTCCAACATGCTGGTCTGCAGGTTGAAGAGGTCGGTCACATGATGGCCAGCGTCATCCTAGGCGCTATGGTGCTGCAATATCCAGTGGGACGCTGGTCTGACCGGCAGGACAGACGTATCGTGCTGATCACACTGGCATTCATTTGCCTGTTGTTGTGTGCTGCCATTTTGTTGCTGCCACATACGTCGACGACACTCATGATCACCATGTTCCTGTTCGGCGGCGGCGTGTTTGCCATCTATCCGGTATCGGTCAGCTTTGCGGCCGACCGCGCCTCATCAGAATCGCTGGTACCGATCATTCAGGGTCTGCTGCTGATAAACTCCCTTGGTTCGGCCATAAGCCCAATCGCCATTTCGCCCGTCATGAACCATTTCGGTGCGTCCGGCCTGTTCTGGTCACTGGCTGTTCTCAACGTCGGCCTGATATCATTCTTCTTCTGGAGGCGTGGTGTCCGCCCGGAATCGAACCACGTTGCGCCATTTGCAGCAACAACCGCGATGACGCCGGTTGGCGCGGAACTGCGTGTCACCGACGAAATGATCCAAGGCGTACACGACAACGAGACTTGATCGGTGTGAAGATGCGGCCTGAGCATTCAGGCCGCATGCTTGCAAAAGTTTATTCGAGATCAGACCCGCCGATCCCGAGTGTCGTGCCAACGGCCTGGTGCCTCATTCAAAACGGTGAGATCAAAACTTTGCGGTCATGTTGACACGGAACGTACGTCCCGGAGATGGCATAAGACCAAGCGTCCATGTAGTAAACGTCGGTAACGTTATCGACGGCGAGGTCGATATTGACACTGTCATTGACCTTATAGCTCGCGAACAGATCAAGCAGTGTGTATTTCGACCAATTGACCACGGTCGTATAACCACCGGTGTCATTGCTGGTCATGGTTCCTCGGTCGCCAACAAAAGTCACACGTCCGCCAGCTTCCAGAGCCTCTTCCATTAGCCGGACACCGGCTGTCAGCGAGGCGGATTTGCGAGGCGGCAGATGCAACTGGGCATAACCGTTCTGAATGCCGGAAGATCGGCAATTCACGCCAAGATTCAACTCTGCAGCACAAAACTCGGTCTTGTCGTAAACCGTGCCACCGATATCGAAGTAGCCCCACCCGACGTCATAACCGATCGACGCCTCGTAACCGCGAAACAAAGCGCTATCGATGTTCTTGACCGACACATCCGGGTAGTTTGTACGGGACAGATAGTCCTTCACATTATTGTTGAAATAGGACGCCTTGAACCGCACCTTATCCCCGCCAAGCAGAACATCCTCCTGAAGAACATTGATACCGATTTCCGTGTTGCGTGAATGCTCCGGTCTTACGCCAACCAGCGGGTTGGTATTGAATGAAAAACCGGTGGTCGATTCAAACAGACTCGGCGAACGAATTGCTTCGGAATATTTCGTGTAAAGCTGAATGCCGTCCCACGGCTCGAGCGTTGCGCCGATCATCGGCGCCCAGCCGCTGTTTTTCTCTTCGTTATGCAGGGTGGAACCATAATTGGTGTTGTTGTCATAAGACTGCGTCCACGTGTAACGGATCGCACCATCGAACTTCAGCCAATCGGTGGGTTTCCAATCGACGGCAGTAAATGCACTGGCTTCCTTGCGCCATCCGTCACGCGAGGCGAGCAATCCATTGGAATCAATATTCACATGACCGGATGGCGGTTCAATGGTCTCATACACAAAGGATCCGCCAACTGACACACCGACTTCGCCCCAGTCCGTGTCGATCTCAGATGCGTTGACGACGTCAAAACCGTAGCGTTTGGCGATATCCCAATAGGCTTGCGGCAACTCCAATGTTCCGCCGAAAGGAAAGCTGAAGGCATAAGGCGTAACAATCTTGGTGTCGGTGTCTGTCATCCAGAGGTTGGCTTTGAGATCGATCAGATCGTTTTCTTCCGGGTTCCATTTGTACCCTGCGCGGTATGTGTTGACGGAAACCTCACTGAGAGGTGCCTGCGTTGCGCCATCAAAACGGATGATCACCGACGGCATCATTTCACCAAACATGCTGTGATACCGCATGTAGCTCATATCAAAGGTGTGGCCGCCGTCCAATTCCAGTTTCGACTTCAGCATATAGGACGTGTTATCCTGAGAGGTATTGAGAACCTCCTCACCGCCTCTATAGCGGTTCAGGCCATTTAGAGAGAAAACCGTATAGTCTGTAATCCGGTCCGGAGTGCCACTTCGTCCCGGACGAATAATCGTGTCATAGGATTTTTTCAGGACGGGTGTCCTGCCCCGCGTTCCGGCGAAATAGTTGCCATTCTTGCGTCTTGCATAGGCGCCGACGACCTCGAACATGTCATTGCGTCCGGCAATTGCGACACTACCATTGCCGGTGGTCGGGGTAAGAAAAGCAGGGCGGTCCAAACCGTAGGGGCTGCCCGAGAGCAAGTCATCAGGAATAGTATCGACGGCGCAGGGGGTGTAGTTGCAACCGGTAATGAAGCGGGACTTTGCCAAGGGCGGATAACCACCCGGCGTGCCAACGGCTGGCGGTGTGGTCGTATTGCTCATCAAGCCACCACGCACCCGAATACCCCAGTTTTTATCACCCTTGATAATATCGTCTGCATTGATGGTTTCCATGCGTACAAGGCCGCCGGTTGCGCCAACACCATAGACGCTGGCAGAGGGACCTTTTTCGATAACAACGCCACCAATCATGTCGGGATCAACATAGTTGCGTGAGGCGACGCCAGAATAACCGCGGTAAACCGTGTTCTGCTGCGTGGTGCCATCAACAACCACGGGAACACGGCCAAACCCCTGCATACCGCGAACGTTCACGTCGACAGCACCGCTGTTGCGGTTATCCCCGGTCAGAACACCCGGCGTTCCCTTGATAAAATCGCCAACCGACGATCCGCGAAACCGCTGAACCTTCTGTTCACTTAGAAACGCGCTGCTGCCGGCGTTGCGATAATTGGCATCCTCGTCGGCCAATACGCCAAGCGTTGCTATGCGCCCTGTCTTGCCGACGATCGTGATCGGATCAAGCAGTATTGAACCACTCGCATCGACGGGACCAGTCGCAGCACTGTCGCCGACAATCAACGCTGCAGAATTTGCTCCACTCAAACGGATGCTGACGCCGGTACCGGCAACAAGCTGCTGCAAAGCCTGCGATGGCGTGTAGCTGCCAGCAACAGCAGTCGAGGTTTTGCCGTTGACCAGCGCGGAAGAGTAGCTGATCTGCCAGCCGGTCTGGCGGATAAAGGCATTGATGGCGGATGACAGAGGCTGTGCAGGAATGGAGAACTTGACGGCATGATCGGCAACCAGCGCGGCATTCTGTTGAGCCTGTGCAAACGTGGTCGTGCCGGTAAAAACAAATCCCAGAACAGTGGATGCCATCAGCAGCGACACCACGCGCAAACGGCTTTGCTGTCTGCCAGCGGTCTTTGCAACGCCGCCTTCAAAATTCTTATGCCCCATTCCCAAACCCTTCTCATCAATTCCAAAGGGCCCTGCTCACATCATGTTGGCATGGGCCTTCGTATTCTTTGACGAACGAGGTGTGGCGAGTCGGAAAAAATAGTTGAGAATTTAACGAAGGATTATGATCCCGCCCGGCAGACGCGTCATGGAGACACCTGCTGCATCCGCGAGTGTCTGGATTGCAGCCTCAACATTGTCGAGACGATAGTTACCGGTCACAGCCAACTGGTCGTGACGTTTATCGACCATAACGACCGTACCTCTGTAGTAACGCTGCAATTCACTGAGCACGCGGGAGAAGGGTTGGTCTTCAAAAATAAGGCGGCCATCGCGCCATGCAAGCGCAGTTGATAGATCGGCCGGAGAGATGGCCGAAAGCGATGCTCCACTGGCAAAAATCATCTCGCCGGGGCGAAGATTGGCTTTCTCTGGCTGATTGCCGACACGGCGAACCTCGACAAGCCCGTGTTCCAGTACCACACGGTCGGCCTCATCGTCGCGACGCACCGAAAACGCCGTGCCCCTCACTTTGACTTCACTGTAACTTGCCACTACGCGAAATGGATGGGCCGGATCTGGCTTAACGTCAAAAAACGCCTCTCCCTGCAACAGCTTGATATTGCGCTTTCCATCAGCAAAATCGACGGCAACCGCAGACGCGGTATCCAGCGTCATCACCGATCCATCCGGCAGCGTCACGCTAGACCTGTCGCCAACGGTGGTGAGGTAATCAGCCTCCCACCGCAACATCATCACCGGATATTGCCATATACCGATGGCCATCACAGCGGCGGCCGCCATGGCAGCAAAACGGCGCGTCCAGCCAAGGTTTTTTGTTTTGACCTCCAGCTGCGGCACGGGTGTTGCCGGAAGGCTCTGTACTGCCTTTTTGAATGCGGGCGCTCCCCACATCTCTTCAAGTTCGCGATAATGCTGCGCGTGAAGCGGGCTCGTCGCAATCCAACGTTCAAAGGCAGCTTGGGTCGCCGGATCAGGTGTTGTGTTGCGCAGGCGGGCAAACCACTCCAAGGCGTCATCCACGATGGGATTATCGTGTTCGAAGCCGCTCTGGTTCATATCCTGATCGTCGTCCTGTGGTGCCACTCAAGCCGTCCAATTGATGCTGTTTTCGCGCCTTTTATATATGAGACGCTCGACGCGCTGAAATTCAGCAAAGAAAGTTATCCCGTTTTCAAAACCGGGGAGTTATCGACTGTCAAAGCGGGCAAGCGTTTCGCGGCAATGGGCCATGGCAAGCTTGAGGTCATTGAAAACGGTTCGCTCTGAAATATCGAGATGTTCGGCGATCTTTCGGTTGGACCACTCTTCGATCCTGCTCAGTCTCATCACGGTCTGCGTTCGCTCAGGCAATCCACTCAGCGCCTTTTGCAGCGCATGAAAACGCTCCCTATCCAATATTGCCGCCTCAATCGACGGCACATTGTCAGGAATGGTCTGCAGAAAATCGTCGCTCACACCATCGGCTTCATAGGTCGAGCGCATTTTGCGATGGCGCTGGTGATCAAGAGCCAAGTTGCGCGCGGTCTGGTGAAGGAATGCTTCAATATGGTCTATTGAGCCGTTTTCTATCGCCCGCCGGGCACGCAGATAGGCTTCCTGCGCGACATCCTCAGCGATCTGTGGATCACCAACGATCTTCATGACCGCCCAGATCAGGGAGCGTCGGCGAGACTGGAAAATTGCATTCAGGGCTGCGGACAAATCAGCCTCCCGCGCCCTTCAAATCTGTAAAGCCAAACACTACTGCACATGTCAATTTCGCCTGAGACGCTGGACGGCTTATGCGTTTGCAGCACCCGCGCCACAGGGCTTAGTCAAGGTCAAATGGGATTGCAACCATGCGAGACGACGCTGAAACATGCGCGTTTAGCCCCCCGCTAAAAAACATGAGTATTCTACACATATTTTCTATTTGATTTTACTGCATGAATCGCGGTTCGTTCAGCCACAGCTGATGCTTCATGATTGGTGGCATTTTTTTGGAATGATGAATAAAATTTTCGTCATCGAATTGCATGTGGTACCGGCCTCCGCACACGATGCTGGAAAAGCGAATGTCGCAGCTGTGCATCCCCATCATTTCGTAACACGCAGTGACGGGGATGCAGTTCTTTCAAAGCATTACCTATCTCATGGGAAGATCAAAACTCTTCCCAGCTATCGGACGCCGTGCTGAGTGCCGCATTGCCGGAGAAGGCTGACGCCACCTTGCGTGCAAGATTACGTGCTGGTGATGCCGCTGGAACGTCGCGCGCTTGTGCTGGACGAACAGCAGCATATTGAGAACGGCCAGACAGTTTGAACTGCGCCAGAAGCGCATTCAGCGATGCAGCATCACGGGCAAGGCCGTGGCTGGCTGCGGTGGATTCCTCTACCATCGCCGCATTCTTCTGGGTGTCCTGATCCATCTGGTTTACCGCAGTGTTGATCTGCTGCAATCCGGAGGACTGTTCCTGTGCCGATTCAACGATTGCGTTGACGTGGCGGTTGATCTCCTGCACCTCAGCGACAATCGTTTTCAAGGCTGTACCGGTTGCGCCGACAAGTTCAACCCCGTTCTGTACCTGCTGGTTTGAGTTGTTGATCAAAGCCTTGATTTCCTTGGCCGCGTTTGCGGAACGCTGCGCCAATTCGCGCACTTCCTGTGCAACAACAGCAAAGCCCTTGCCGGCTTCGCCAGCGCGTGCTGCTTCAACACCTGCGTTCAGTGCCAACAGGTTGGTCTGGAAAGCAATGTCATCGATGACGCCGATGATATTGCTGATCTCGCCCGAAGACTTTTCGATCTGCTCCATGGCGGCAACGGCATTTTGTACAACGGCGCCTGACTTTTCAGCACCGGCCCGTGTCCGGCTGACCAGCAACCCGGCTTCATGGGCACGGCTGGCCGCATCTTTGACGGTCGTTGTGATCTGTTCAAGGGCTGCAGCTGTTTCTTCGACGGAAGCGGCCTGCTGTTCAGTCCGTTTGGCAAGATCGTCGGCGGCAGATCTGATTTCAGACGAACCGGCCTCAATGCTGCTGGCATTCTCAGCAACCTGTTCCAGCGCCAGCTGCAACTTGCTTGCTGACGCATTGAAGTCGCCGCGAACTCCATCCAGCACAGATGTGAAAGGCTGTTCGATGCGATAGACGACATTGCCGTCGGCGAGATTGCTGAGGCCTTTAGCAAGGTTTTCAACGGCAAACTTGACCTCGGATGCTTCGCGGGCACGCTGTTCTTCCCGTTCAACGCGCTCCTTCTCCGACAGACTGCGGTTTTCATCGGCTTGCAGTTCAAGGCGGGCCCGTTCAAGGGCATTATCACGAAAGACTGCAACGGCTTCGGCCATTTGGCCGATTTCATCCTTTCGTACGAGGCCGTCGATGTCTGAACGAACATCACCGGCGGCCAAAGACGCCATGCGTTCACGCAACCGTGCCATCGGCGCGGTGATACCTTTTTGAGCAATGGCGAGGCTGGTTGCAATCGCGATTGCGATGCCGGCCAACAAGGCGCAAGTCGTGTAAAGGATTGTTTGTGACACTGAATTCGATAGTTCTTCGCCACCTTTGGTCAAAGCTTCGGCCATAACGACATTGTTGGCACCGAATTTCGGTGACAGGTCAATCACGGCTTTGTCGAGCATCGCGGAAAGTTTTTCGACCTCTGCAGAGTTCCCCTCCGCATGGGCTTTCAGCACCTGATCACCAATCGATTTCAAATTGTCGACCAGAACGAGGATTTCGTTCATCGCCTCTCTACGAGACGGCACGAGGTCTGCCACCTGCGCAAGGCGCCCACGCGCGCCAGCAAGTTCCTTAGTAAAACGCTCGGAAAAGTCCTTGAAGGCGGGCGATGCTGGATTTTGAGCCAGCGCACGCGTGAGCCAAGTCGTCGCGGTCCAGGTTCCTGCTGCGCCACGGGGACCGTAGTTTGCACCAAGGCTTTCATGCTGGAGAAAGCCGAAATAGGCCGTGTTGGCCTCGGAAAACTTCAAAGTCAGGTGCATCAGACCAGCAAGTGAAATGAGGCTGAGAATGGCGATCGCCATAAGAAATTTGGTTTTGATTTTTAAATTTTGGAGCATCGGAAAAAACCTCGGTGCGGGGCAGAGGGACTAAGCGTTTGGCGTCAGGCATGTGAGGAAGAAAAAAGGAAACCGCCTGAAAAGGCGGCGCACATCATGCGCGCTGGTGACCAGATTTGGTCGCTATGTTCCAAGCCAAAATGCTAGGAGAAGAACAATAAGAAAATCTTACCTTTTGCTGCGCTGCAACATAAACTTCGAAAAAATCTATCGGGATAACGGCGATGATCGACATTTTCGTCTTTTCGAAACCACAAAACCCGACAAAGCCGAGAATATTCTTTCCTATGCACGGCAAACTGACGGTTATATCGAACTCATAAGGTCCGATATGGGTCGCGTGCAAATGAAACCGCACAGGCTTAAAACAAAACCACCCCACCCGGACACGCCGGATGGGGTGGAGTTGTCATCAAGATTCGTCAACCGCTAGGGTTGCACAATTATCAAAACTCTTCCCAGCTATCAGCAGAAGGCTTCAGCGCGGCATTGCCTGCAAATGCAGCCCGAACTTTGCCACCGAGCGCACGCGCCGGAGAGGCAGCCGGCCGATCAACCGGGGATGCCGGGCGAACGTTGGGAGAAGCAGAGCCATATCCATTGTCAGACAGCGTGAACCTGGACAGCAGCTGGTTGAGCGACAGCGCCTCGCGTGCAAGTCCGTGGCTTGCAGCGGTGCTTTCTTCGACCATCGCAGCGTTTTTCTGCGTGTCCTGATCCATCTGGTTAATAGCGGTGTTGATCTGCTGCAAACCGGATGACTGTTCCTGCGAGGATTCTGCAATCGCAGCAACGTGGCGGTTGATCTCCTGCACTTCTGCAACAATCACCGACAATGCATTGCCGGTCTCGCCGACCAGTTGCACGCCCTGCTGTACTTGGCTGTTTGAGGTTGTGATGAGGTTCTTGATTTCCTTTGCAGCACCTGCAGAACGCTGCGCAAGTTCACGCACTTCCTGCGCAACAACCGCAAAACCCTTACCGGCTTCACCGGCACGCGCGGCTTCTACACCGGCGTTCAGCGCCAACAGATTGGTCTGGAAGGCGATTTCGTCGATGACGCCGATGATGTTGGAAATCTCACCTGCAGATTTTGCGATCTGTTCCATAGCCGCGACGGCCTTCTGAACAACCTCGCCAGACTTCTCGGCGCCGACCTTTGTGCGGCTGACGAGCTGGCCTGCTTCCTGCGCACGTTTTGTCGAGTCCTGAACCGTCGTCGTGATTTCTTCTAGTGCTGCAGCGCTCTGCTCAACAGCAGCCGCCTGCTGTTCTGTTCTTCTGGCCAGGTCATCAGCAGCGGACTTGATTTCATTTGCGCCAGCATCGATACCGCGCGCATTCTGGGCAACCTGGTTGAGCGTCGTCTGCAGCTGTTCTGCAGCTTTGTTGAAGTCGCCACGAATACCGTCAAGATTACCAACGAAAGGCTGTGCAATCCTGTAGGTGACATCGCCATGCGCGATCTTAGAAAGAGCTGTGGCCAGATTATCGACTGCAAACTGCACGTCTCGCTCTTCCTGTTCTTTCTGCTTGGCGCGTTCAATTCGCTCTTTTTCAGACAGCGAACGATTGGCTTCCGTTTCATTCTCAAGGCGAATGCGCTCAATGGCACCTTCACGGAAGACCTGTACGGCAGCGGCCATCTGGCCAACTTCATCCTTGCGGTCCATGCCGTCAACGCCTGCGGCCGTGTCGCCATTTGCCAGCGAAGCCATCCGTTCGCGAAGACGGGCAATCGGCATCGTGATGCCACGCGACGAGACGTAAAGGCCAAGCGCAATCAGCAGACAGGACAGGATGACAATGCCAGTAATGCTCTTGAAAATCGTGCTGTTGGTATTTGCAGTAAGCTCGTCGCTACCCTTGACCATTCTCTCTATGAGTTGCTCGTTACCGGCACTGATTTTTGGCGAAACTTCGCCCAGCTTCTTGAGGAGCTCCAGCGCCATCTTCTGAGCATCTGCAGTTTGTCCTGCCTGCATCAGTGCAATAGTGCGTTCTCCGACAGCCTGAACCTCTGCAACGCCGTTAAGAATGTCACGCGCCGCATCGGCGCGCGATGGAATAAGCTTTACGATCGTGTTCTGGCGTTCTTCAAGCTGCTTGCTGTCAGCACGGAACGTCTTGACGGCGTTTTCAAAATCGCTGCTGCCAGCTTCATTGAGAGTGGCACGGAGAACCTGCATGCCCAAGGCATTGAGGTTACCACTGGTTCTGGCGTTCAAGACCGCTGCAACACCGTTATTGGCGATGAACTCACTATAATTATTATCAGTGTGTTTATATTGCAGGCTGACATAACCCAGGCCAGACAACGAAACGATACTCATCAAAGCAATTACAAAAACGACTTTTGTTTGTATCTTGGCATTTTTCAAAAACGACATATAGACCTCAAGCCAGACGGCCTCGAAACCGGCCCTACGGGGGCAGTTTGTGAGCACATGATAAGACATTGCAGGTAGGTGGGCCCACTCATCGGGCGACAAGCGGCAATGCTGTTGGCAACTGCATCATGCAGGGCAAGAGCGTGATCCGATTGTTCTACCGGCTCCAGCCTTGAAAGCGGGAACCTGCAAATTGTACATTTTGCGAAAAGTTTAAATTAAGTATTACTTTATTCATACAAACAATCATGGAAAGAGATTAAATCCCAATATTTCCAGTTATTTAGTTATGGCAGTTTGTGAGACGCACGGAAGGCTTGAACATCAGGAGGTCAGGCTCGCGGAGCGGCTCGACCGTCTTCTCAAGGTCGTCCGTTAGTTACGGGATATTGTGATGTCAGTGTGTCTGTCTGCATCGCTCCAGGAGATTGCGAAACGAGACGGGCCAACTCGTCGTCATTGAGTCCCATCCCTCTTATGCAAGAACCAAAGCAAGCGCTCCGCCGATGCCAAAAGCCGCATCAATATTTGCCCTTCATGTGTGTTCCCAAACAACAGTTTTTCGATCTAGAAAAATACGGCCCGTGAAAGGCTTCTCAGCGCGCCCACTCGTAAAGCCGCGATAGCATCTGCGTAATCTCCCGTCCTGCATCGGTCAGGGTATAAGTTGTCCGGCGGGGAAAGGTCGATGTGGAGGACCGGGTTACCAATCCCCTTTCGACAAAACCTTCGAGCCGCTCCGTCAGGACTTTCGGGCTAATCTTCGGCAGCGTCTCCATGAGTTCTGAAAAACCGAATTCACGATCGGAGAGACGCCAGAGGATCAACGCACTCCAGCGGTGTCCGAGAAACGTCAGCCAATCCTCAACCGGGCATTGCGACACATGGCGGGGTGCCTGTTTCGTGCCCACTGCCTCACCTCGCAGTCCCTGTTCTTCCCATTTGGATAGTTCAGTTGCCATCTGCTTTATCTGCCATCGGACCAATCGATTCGCCGGAACATAAATTTTTCGGCCTGACATGCAAAGGCGCGACACTAATGGGTGATAACACAACAATCCGACCGGGCGTCATGATCGTCGGCGGATATGGCCATGTCGGCAGCCAGATCGCTCGCCGTCTAAAGAAAGCCGGTCACTATGAGGTCTGCATCGCCGGCCGTGATGAAAACAAAGCCAATGCCATGGCCACGCGTTTGGGATGCAAAGCAACACAGCTTGATGTGCGCGATCCACAAACCTGGAGCAAAGCACTTGCCGCAATTAAGACGGTTGTTGTCTGCATTGACCAAACCGACACCGGCTTCATCGAACATGTTCTGACGAAGGGCTTGCGCTATATCGACATTACTGCCGACGATACGTTTTTCAGAGACGTCGAGCAGCTAGCCCAACTCGCCAGGGCATCAGGCGGAACGGCGCTTCTGTCCGTCGGTCTCGCGCCGGGCCTCACCAATCTGCTGGTCAAGGCCTGTGCCGAGAAACTGGATGACGCGACGGATGCGCGTATCGGTATCTTGCTCGGCCTTGGTGACACGCACGGACCAGCTGCCATCGACTGGACACTTCAGAATTTCAAACGCGCACCCATTGAAAAACTGCATTTCGGTAAAAATGACCGCCCGCACCCGGCAATGGAATTCAACTTCGCAGATCAACACGTGCTTCGCCGCACACGCGGTATCGGCAAGGTTAGAACATTGCTGACCTTTGATAGCGCGACTCTAAGTCGGATTTTATTCCACCTGCTGCCAGTCATGACAAAGAGCGCGTTTCTCCGCCGCCTGGTCAGCAAGAGCATGATGCACATCAGGCTCGGTTCTGATCGCACGGCTCTTTCAGTGGTGGTGACGGGCTCACATAGTGGCCGCGAGGCCACGGCCACCATGTCACTGGAAGGAAGAGAGGAAGCGGCGATCACTGCGTTGGTCGCTGCAAACACCGTGCAGTTACTTACTGACACACCCATCGCGCCCGGCGTATGGCATATCGATCAAGTCGCGTCGATCGAACACTACAGCAATTGCCTAGCCGCCGAGGGCGTAACTTTCTCAGTCGTTGCGTAACACAACGCAATCGGTTTTGGACGTTGAGTGTGAAAGCAGGGACAGATTCTGTCCAACAAGCATAGCTGTGGCACGGAGAGCTATGTGGAGTTTGATGCTGATCTACACCCAAAACCGCACGCCCCGTCGTCAGGTTCTTAATCGGCAAAAATAGCGGCTTTTGCTTCGATTGCGAAGCTCAACGTCCAAATCCATCCGAAATGGCTGGTTCAATCCCAGTTCCAGCCTGCGAGAATCCAGTGTCATCGGTGTAAAAGCCAGAGCGCAACATATTGAACACACGCAGATGTGCTCTGGCCTGTTCCGATCAGCGCTTAGCAGTATGCGCCGTGTATTCCCGCGACAGCAGATCGACGACCTTCTCGATAAATTCCGGATCAATTTTTCCGACAAAGTCGATCCGCGGCGCTTTGCCATCGACGCGCAGTGTCGCAAACACCTTCCCCTTACCGTCGCGGAGTTCACGTGGACGCTGGGTTTTCTGTTTGGCAGGCGGGCGGGCCGAAAGTCGTTTGAACAGCAATTCAAACCGCTGGTCGCTTTGCGATGTGCCGAAACGATCTGTGCCGATCTCGTCCATGGCGTTGCCCTGAGCGGTATCACTCTGCAGCATCTCACCCAACTTCATCCAACGATCACGGCCGGCCTTCGGAGCAGCCCCGATAATAGTGATGAACCGGGCTGGCACTTTTTCCACCACCTGCATGAGGCGGGAGAGCTCGCTTTTCTGAACCGAAAGCGCGTCACCGATCACCTTACGATCAAACCCGCGCTCCGCGAGGTTTCTGGCAAAAATTGCTCTCTCGATGAAGGAAAGATTACGGCGTTCGGCATTTTCCTTACCCTGCGCCAAAACCAGCTCATCATCGCTCAAAGAGCGAATGATTGCCTTGACCGGCTGCCCCAGTTTAAGCGCCGCACGAATACGACGGTGACCATAGGCCGTCTGGTAACGACCTTGTTTTTCCGGATGCGGACGCAGGAGAACCGGCACCTGCTGGCCACTTTCGCGGATACTTTCCAGCAGCACCGCAAAGTCTTCATCATCTACACCCGCCACACTCAGACGGTCCTCGACGAATGAGGCATCGATCTGCGCTGGATCAACGGCCAGAACGTGCTCGCCGTCGCTCATGGCCTGGCGCAGCGCCCTCGCCTCTTCGGCTTCACGGGTCATTGAACCAAGCGACAGGCCCATGGCACGAACTGCACCAGAGGCGCTGCGCGCCGGTGCATTTGTCTCTGTATTGCTGACCGGAGCCACTGGTGCGGGGCTGGCAGGTTTGACTTCTGGCGCCACAGCCGGTGTTGTCGTAACCGGCAGAGAGCCGCCAAACAAAGCCTTGAGTTCGCTTTTACGGGAGTTTCCAACCATCTTCGTCAGCCTCCTATCGGCCCCATGCGTCGTGAACGAGTTTCTCAATTTCTGCATTGACCGCATTCATCGCTTCCTGCGCGCGATCATAAGTGGTGCGGGTAAAGTTTTCGCGGCCCACTTCATACAGTGTCTGCTTGGTCAGGCCTGCATCGGAAACAGCTGTGGATTTCAGCATCGGCGCGGTCAGAACCCGATCCCCAAACAGCGAACGCATGAAGCCGACAATCTGTGTTTGCGGTCCATCGTTCGGTTCAAAACGGGTAACGAGATAGCGGAGGAAGTCGAAGTTTAACTCCCCGCCAGCCTCACGCACCACGCCCAGCAAATCCGAGGTCATGAACAGAAACTGGTTCATCGATGCCACATCCAGCATCTGCGGATGGACGGTAACGATAACGGATGTGGAGGCGCACAGCGCTGACAGGGTGAGATATCCGAGCTGCGGCGGGCAATCGATGACCACCACGTCGTAATTCAGCTCCACGCTGGCCAGAGCGGCCTGTATACGGGCAAAGAACAGCGGCCCGCTGTCTATGCCGCTGTGGCGGCGTGTCAGCGCCTGTGGCGTCTCGTGCTCGAATTCCTGCAGTTCGATATTTCCAGGGACCAGATCAAGCCCCGGGAAATATGTGCCGCGGATGATCTGCGAGAGTGGTCGGGCCTGATCGTCATAACGAATAGCGCCGTACAGCGTATCATTGCCGGTCAGATCCAGCTCCGGCTGATAACCGAACATCGCCGACAATGATGCCTGCGGATCGAGGTCGATGGCGAGAACCCGGTGACCGGTCAGCGCCAGATATTGCGCCAGATGAACAGCTGAAGTGGTCTTGCCAGAGCCGCCCTTGAAGTTGGTCACCGAGATGACCTGCATGTGTTCGCCGCGCGACAGATCACGCTGCGGCAGATAACTGCGTGCCTTCGCAGTGTTGCCTTTCGCCAAAGCCTGTTCAGCGAGGTGATGGCGCAGTGCATTGATGTCGTTCAACGTATAGAAACGTCGGCCGCCGGTCCCGGTTTCCGGTTGTGGCCCCTCGCCCGCCAGCGACAATTGGCGCAAGTAGCCATCCGAAACACCGATGAGCTTTGCAGCCTCACCTGAGGAAAACTGGCGCAGTGTCTTCTGTGCCATCGGTGGATACAGGCGTTCACGCATCGCCTTCAATTGCTCGGACAGCGCACGCGCGTCCGCCGCAATCGCGGCATCTGCCACGATGCTCGGCGTGCCCTGTGGCTTTTCATCGGTCGCCTGCACTACAGACACCATGGGTTCTATCTCCTGACTGGCGAGTATGAGGACTGTGGGTTCGACAGCGGTGAAATCATTCCTTGAGCGCCAGAAGGAGGACCAGGACAACTATCTCAAGCTGACGAACCATACCGAGATTTACAGAAATCTGGTCCAGTTACGACAAATACTCAAATTTTTGCTAATTTCCGTAACAGGATGACGGATTCAGTGATTCCCGTCAAGCACTCCGCGACCCAAAACATCTGAAATTTGGCACGAAACTCAGCACTGGTTGACAGCTGTCAACCGAATAATATGAAAGAATTTCAGTTATTTAACTTTATCGACGGCCCGCCAACCACCACTTACGTGGTCTAAATGTGGCATAAGGGCACAAACTATCCCATTTCATAAGGACAAAATAACAACCGCAAAATCTGGGATTCTGCGGTTTTGTTGACTGAGTTGACAGCTGTCAACTCGCGGGATGTCTTGGTCTTCAGCAGCTTATGCTAGCGTAAATCCAGAGAGACGGCTCTCCAGCTTGGCAATGGTTTCAACATCGGCATTGGCGAAAGCGAAGCGCAGATAGTCCTCTTGGCCCTCACCAAAATAGACGCCCGGCAAACACACCACCCCTGCCCTTTTCGCCAGCTGCTCCGAGACTGCTGCAGACGAAACGCCACGGAACGGATGGCGGATGAACGCAAAGTAAGCACCAACAGAAACCAGGTCCCAACCACTGATCTTCGGCATGACCTGACGCAGTGCATCGGCCCGTCTTTCAATCTCGAGCCGATTGTCATCGCGCCAATCGGCCAAAGCGGGAATAGCCTTTGCAACGGCGGCCTGCGGTGCACGCGCTGCACAGATCTGCAGATTGTCCATGATCTTGGCGATCTCGGTCACAGCCTGTGGGCCCGCTGTTATCGCGCCAAGTCGATGCCCGGGCACGCAGAAGGACTTCGAGAAGCTGTACAGCATGATGAGATTATCCTGCCATCCCTCGACATTCATCAATGTGTGTGGACGCGGCGTCTGGCCGGGAAGGAAGTCACGGTAGGTCTCGTCGAGGATGAGCCAGACGCCTTTTTCGCGGCAGGCGTGGAAAATCTCCAGCAACAATTCAGGCGGATAAACCGAACCGGTCGGATTGTTTGGCGTCACCAAAGCGAGAGCCTTCACACCGGTTTCCAGCACTCTTTTGACGTCAGCGACATCTGGCAAAAACGCATTATTGGGATCGCAGGATACAAGCACCCGGTTGATGCCGAGCATGGCAAGCGTCGTATCCTGATTGAAATAAAACGGATCCGTGAGTGCTACACTGTCACCAGCCTTGGCCACAGCCATTGCCGCACACATGAAGGCCTGATTGCAGCCCGACGTGATGTGGATATTATAGATGCCAACACTCGCACCATAAAGCTCTGACACGTGCTGCGCATAGACATCCCGCAACTCGGTCTCACCCTCAATCGGACCGTATCCGCAATATTGTTTTGAGGATGCCGCCTCACCCAGCCAACGCAGAATATCGTCATGCGGCGCATAACCCGGTACGGCCTGAGACAGGTCGATCATCGGTCCGCGTGCGCCATCGTAAGCCCGTGCCCAGGCAAAAACGAAGGGAACAGGTGGTGGCGACAACTCAGCGACAAGAGAGTTGAATACAGGTTTGTTATCGGCGGATGGCATGGAATGTCCTTGAGCGTCTTGCAAAATCGTTATCGGGCAGGGGCCGTCTTATCTGGCGACAGACCATGAAATAGGAGCGGAAAGCGTGCAAGTGTTTTCATGCGGTTTGATCGCCTCACAGGGTTCGCAGAATAGCATTTCACCTAAAACCACACATTGCATCTAAATTGCTCTGCATCTCAAAAAAGCTGAAATGCAATTGCTGTCTTATCGTCCCTTTAAGATGGACACTCCTCTCACCGCAGGCATAAGATGCTGCATTGCGGCCCGCGAAGCATCTCATCTATCGGAGTGAAATCATGTCTTTCTCATCCTCACTGTCCCGACGTCTGCTCTTGAAAAGCAGCATTCTGCTGGCCGCTTCGACCACACTTGCGGGCAGGGGCTTTGCGCAGGAAGCAGCCTCCGGACGTCTGATTGTCGCCGCCGACTCCGAACCTAAAAACCTCAATCCTGCGATCGTCGCGTCAAACGGCGTGTTCTTTATTTCCAGCAAGGTCATCGAGCCGCTGGCCGAAGCCTCCTTTGATGGTAAGGATGGGCTTGCACCGCGTCTTGCCGTGGAATGGCAGGGGTCTGAAGATGGCCTGAGCGCCACGTTCAAACTGCGTGAGGGCGTCACTTGGCACGATGGCAAACCCTTCACTTCGGCTGACGTTGCTTTCTCGGCGCTGTCCGTCTGGAAGACATTGCAGAACCTCGGCCGTCTGGTTTTCGCGCATCTCGAAACCGTCGACACACCGGATGCCCATACCGCAATCTTCCGGTTCTCAAAGCCAACACCATTCCAGCTTATCCGTAACGCGCTTCCGGTCGTCACCAGCGTCCTGCCAAAACATGTCTATGAAGGCACCGACATTGCCACCAATCCGGCCAACAACAAGCTGGTTGGTACGGGCCCATTCGTGTTTGCGGAATATAAACCAGGTGAGTATTACCGTCTGACACGCAATGAAAAATACTGGAATGCCGGCCAACCGAAGCTGCAGGAAATCATCTACCGCATTCTGCCAGACAGGGCAGGGGCGGGTGCTGCGCTTGAGGCGGAAGAAATCCACCTTGCGGCCTTCTCGGCGGTTCCGCTGGCAGACTTGTCGCGCATCTCCAAGGTGCCGGGCATAAAGGTGATTGCCGACGGTTACGAAGCGCTCACCTACCAGCTGGTCGTCGAAATCAATCACCGCCGCAAGGAGTTGGCCGACCTTAAGGTGCGCCAAGCGATTGCGCATGCTATCGACAAGAAGTTCGTGGTCGACACCATCTTCCTTGGTTATGCAACGGCCTCGAGCGGCCCTGTACCCAAGAATGCGCCTGAGTTCTACACGGACGACGTGGAGACCTATGATTTCGATGTTGCTAAGGCCAACGCCCTTCTTGATGAGGCTGGTTACAAGCGCGGGGAGGGCGGTAATCGCTTCTCGCTGAAGCTACTGCCGGCACCTTATTTTAATGAAACCAAACAGTTTGGTGCCTATCTGCGGCAGGCTTTGGCGGAAGTCGGCATTGATGCCGAGCTGGTCAACAATGATTCCGCCGCACATCAGAAGGCAGTCTACACCGATCATGCATTTGATCTGGCGATTGCTCCACCTGTGTTCCGTGGAGACCCGGCCATCTCCACCACCATTCTCGTCAAATCAGGCACACCGGCTGGTGTCGGCTTCTCCAATCAGGGTGGCTATGAAAACAAGGATCTGGATGCGCTGATCGACAAGGCTGCCGAGGCGGTCAATACAGAGACCCGTACGGAACTCTACAAGGAGTTCCAAAAAAAGGTCACCGAGGATCTGCCTCTCATCAATGTTGCTGAGTGGGGCTTCATCACCGTTGCCCGCGATACCGTGCAGAACGTGGCAAGCAACCCACGCTGGGCGGTTTCGAACTGGGCAGATACGGAACTGGTTTCCTGACACCTGACAGGGTTTGGCAGGGTGACAACTCTCCCAAACCCTAACTTCAACAACAGTCGGCCTCCATAAAAATCTGCTGCACTTTGCAGTATCGACGTTTTCGAGTTCAGCAATTATCGCCGTGGCTTTACCACCGGCCGAAGTTCGGGATGACAAATTTTCACAACAGGCTGGTCAATGCTTCCGAATACTGATTGGCTGCGCTCGCAAGAATATCGATAGTCGGGGATATCAGCTATGCGCCGGTCCATGACATTAGTGAAACGAAGAGCCGTCAGCGCCATTCCGGTCCTGCTGATCGTTTTGCTGTTTACTTTTGTTTTGCTTGAAAACGCCTCGGGAGACGCCGTTGATGCCTATCTAACCTCGATTGGTGGCGGCGATGCGAACCTTGTGCAGACACTGCGGGCGCAATACGGCCTGGACCAATCCATGCTTGCCCGTCTTTGGCTCTACGTTGGCTCCATAGCGCGTTTAGACCTTGGCTGGTCTCTGTCCTTCGATCGCCCCGTGCTTGCGCTCATACTCGAACGGCTGCCGAATACGCTACTACTCATGGGAAGCGCCACAGCCATTTCTTTCGCATTGGGCTCAGCGCTTGGCATTGTTGCCGGGGCGAAACCGGGAAGTGTGCGTGATCGGTTCCTGTCGGTCTCTTCACTGGCACTTTACGCCATGCCGGGTTTCTGGCTCGGCCTGGTGCTTGCCATTATATTCGCGGTTCAGCTTCGCTGGTTTCCGACATCCGGTATTGAAACCATCGCGTCGGGCAAACAGGGATGGGCGAGGGCACTGGACATCGCCAGACATCTCGTCTTGCCGGTTACCAGTCTCGGTCTGATCTATCTGGCACTTTTCCTGCGTGTCATGCGCACCTCCATGGCCGGCATCTGGAAACTCGACTTCGTACTGTTTGCCCGCTCGAAGGGACTTTCACGCAGCAGGATCGTTCTACGCCATGTCGCACGCAATGCCCTGTTACCACTCGTCACGGTGCTTGGTTTGCAGTCAGCGGCGATGCTGGGGGGCAGCGTAGTGATTGAAAGCGTATTTGCCATACCGGGGTTTGGACGTCTAGCGCAGGAAGCTGTGTCGGGACGAGATACGCCATTGTTGATGGGCATCATTCTTGTCAGCGCCGTGTTCGTGATTGTCGTCAACCTGCTTGTCGACATCCTCTATGCCACGCTTGATCCGCGCGTCGGGGCAGGGACCACCGGCACATGAAACAGCTCAGTTTTCTCATGGCTTCCGCATCGGGACTGGCCGGCGTGATCATCCTGCTCGCACTGAGCGCGATTGCGCTGGCTGCGCCCTATCTTTTTCCTGCCGATCCTCTGTCGATTGCCGGTGCGCCACTCATTCCGCCGTTCACTGACATGAGCTTTCCGCTCGGAACCGACAGGCTGGGCCGCGATGTTCTGGCCGGGCTGGTACATGGCACACGTGCGTCACTCGCCGTCGGACTGGCCGCAGCTATCGCCGCAATAACCCTCGGTACGATCATTGGCACCCTTGCCGGTTTCGCCAGTGGCCTGATTGATGAGGCACTGATGCGTGTCACTGACGCCTTTCAAATCGTGCCCAGCTTTCTCATGGCACTTGCCTTCGTCAGTACCATCGGTACCTCCATGCCAATTGTGGTCATCGCAATTGCACTCGGCGCATGGGCTGATCCCGCCCGTTTGACGCGCGCACAGGTGTTGTCCATTCGTGAAAGCGATTACGTCGCCTCTGCCCGCACGATCGGCATGCACCCGCTTGAAATCGCCTTCAGGCAGATATTGCCCAATGCCCTGCCACCGGTTCTGGCACTGGCTGCCATCATCGTCGCAGCAGCCGTGCTGACAGAAGCCGCTTTGTCGTTTCTGGGACTGGGAGACCCGAACATCGTCACCTGGGGATCGATGATTGCCGAGGGACGTAATGTGCTTCGCTCAGCACCATCGCTCTCCATCATACCGGGCCTTGGTTTGCTGACACTGGTGCTGGGTGTTTATCTTCTGGGCGAAGGTATCAATCAGGCTTTGTCGAAAAGCGACAGGGGAGGGGACCAATGACGCTTCCACTGTGCCATATCCAAAATCTCGGCATAACCTACCCCAAACAACGAACTCCGGCATTGACAGATATTAACCTTGAGATCTATGCAAGAGAGAGACTGGCAATCATCGGTGAAAGCGGTTCTGGCAAAACGACACTGGCCAGATCTCTCGCGGGACTTTTACCGCAGGGCGCTAAATCGAGCGGCTCAATTGATTGGGCCCTGCATGGAAAGCGCATAAAAGCCCGCCCACAAGCCGGTCGTGAACTGGCATATGTTTTTCAAGATCCTGGAAGTAGCCTCAATCCTGTGCTGAAAATAGGCGAGCAAGTCGCCGAAACTGCACATCAGCATCTCGATATCTCCTATCGACAGGCGTTGAGACAGGCTGTGGACCTGCTGGAACGGGTTCAATTGCCGGAACCTCAGCGCTTGGTGAATGCCTATCCACATCAGCTCTCAGGTGGCCAGAAACAACGTGTAGCAATTGCAGCAGCCATTGCGGCACAGCCATCCATATTGATAGCCGACGAGGCCACAAGTGCGCTTGATAGCGTCACTCAGGCGGCAATTGCCCGACTGCTCGATGGTCTGGTGCAAGAGGAAGGCATGACGCTGATCTTCATCACTCACGACATCGCTTTGGCCAGCAGTCTGGCGGACCGCATTGCTGTTTTGCAATCCGGACGGCTTGTAGAGCAGGGCAGGGCGAGTGAGGTCATAAACTCTCCCGAAGATCCCTACACGCGCGAACTGATTTCCGCGCATATTGATCTTTCCACGCCACCGCTGGTGCTGGAGCCCCAACAATGACCGAACCACTGCTGCAGGTAACAGGACTGTCAAAAACCTATGACGGCGGACCACGCCAGGTGACGGCACTGTCCAATATCACCTTCAGCGTCGAAAAAGGCGAAACGTTGGGTCTTGCCGGCGCTTCAGGTTGCGGAAAATCGACACTAGCCCGTATCTTAATGCGGCTTGTTCCACCGGATAGCGGGTCTATTCGTTTTCAAGGACAGGACTGGCTGGCTCTGCCGCAGGCAGCGCTTCGAAAACAGCGCAAGCACATGCAGATGGTGTTTCAGGACACTGTAGGGGCCTTCAATCCACACGCAACGGTCACAAGTGCGATTGGCGATCCGTTGCGCATCCACAATATTGTGCCAGCCACGGGACGTGAGCGTGAAATTCACCGATTGCTGGAACGTGTGGGTCTACCAGCCAGTTACGCCGTACGCCCGATCATGGCTCTATCAGGTGGGCAACGCCAACGTGTTGCGATCGCCCGGGCCCTGTCACTACGCCCCGATTTACTGGTGATGGATGAAGCCGTCTCTGCGCTTGATGTCTCCGTTCGCAGCAGAATTTTGAAACTTCTTGTTGAAATTCAGCGTGATACCGGCATTGCCTGCATCTTTGTATCACACGATCTTGCCGTTATTCGGGCTGTCTGCCATCGCATTGCGGTGATGGAAAAAGGGCATATCGTTGAAAGCGGTGTTACCGGCAAAGTCATTGCCGCACCGCAATCTGCCGCCGCCAAACAACTGACTGAGGCCGTTCCGCGGCTTAATATATTGCATGAGGACATCCGCAATGCCGAACCGTGACTGGACTTTCCTGCTCGACACACCCCCTTTCCCGGCCAATGCCTATGCGCCATTGGCGGACCAGTTGGCAGCGATACTTGGCACTCGAAACGATGTTCTCCTAATTCAGGCAGAAGCGGTGCTGGCACTTGAAGCCGTTGCGACCAGTCTGGCACGACCAGACCTCACCGCACTCAACATCGTCACCAGCCCCTATGGCAGCTGGTTCGGCGGCTGGCTGTCGCGCGGCGGCGTGCAAGTGACCAACTTGCAGGCTGCCCCAGCCAAACCGATCACAATCGAAGCTGTCGAAGCCGCCCTTGATGCAGAACCTGACATCCAAATCCTTGCAGTGGTGCACGCGGAATCGGCCAGTGGCATTCTCAATCCATTGGAGGAGATCGTTGCCCTTGCAAAAAAACGCGGCATTGTCACCGTGGTGGATGCCGTTGCTTCCGTCGGCGGCCACGCATTGGAGGTCGACAGGCTGGGCATAGACATCGCCGTCATTGGCCCGCAAAAATCTTTGGCAGGTCCAGCCGGACTATCTGCGATCTCGATTAGCAAAGCGGCATGGGCATTTCTTGATCATGATAATCCCCCACGCGAGTCCATGTTGTCGCTGATTGACCAGAAAAAACAATGGCTTGAGATAGGGAGAGGTGCACTCCCTGGCACACCGGCGCCACTGGAATTCTATGCCTTGAGAGCAGCTTTGCAGCGTGTGGAGCAAGAGGGAATTGCCCACATTGTGACGCGTCATAAGCGCGCGGCAAGCGCCACCCGCAGTGCATTGCAAGCCCTGGGCGCCACGCTATGGGTGGAAAAAGACCAGGCATCCGCGCTTGTGACAACCGTCATATTACCAGAAAAAATCGCGTTGAATGACTTCGCAGCTCGATCACGGGGTGCAGGATCTGATCTCACATCGGGTGTAGGTCCTGGCGCGGAACGACTTCTCCGCTTCAACCACACAGGACGTCGCGCCGCTCGAGACGCAGTCACCGCCAATATCGATGCCTATATCTCCCTAATCAAACATTTTGATGTCGCACATGACGCGATCTCTGCCCACTCAGCTCTGGCAAAAACCTACGAAGACCCAAATTAAGCCCGCATTTTCTCTCGCGTTCCATCAGTAAACATTCTTGCTATAGTCTACAGAAAAAATAGAAAATTGATTGCCTGACCAATCTTGACGAAAAAGTGGCAACAAAGCACACTTAACGGGACGTAAACGATTAGACAGGAGATACGTAAATGGTAGCAGGTATGAACATGCTTTCCTTTGACCTCTTCGGTCTCGGCCGCAAAATGCCCGAGAACAAGTCAGAAACGGGCAGTGAAAAAACTGCGGCACGCACTTCGCGCGACGAGGCATCTCGTAAGGATGTGGAGCAGGAACACGAACTGTTTTTCTGGTCCCTCTATCCGGTAATTTGACATCCGAACGATATTTGTTGTGGCATTTTTTGAGATAAAAAGTGCCACAACATAAGGCAAGACCGTGATCGAAGAAACGGGATTTATCCTTTTAGATCATGGCCTTAACGGCACCTTCAATATCTCGCCAATCTTTCAATCCATATTTCCACAATACATTTCAGACGCTGGGTTTTAACGCGGCCACTTTATAGCTGTTGCATCATATTGGGGATTTTGAAGGTGCTGTCATACTCATGACCATGGTTACGCAGCCGCCACCAGACGGTCCTTCCATAGTCTCAACGCACGTTGATAGTATTCCAGAAAACTATCCGCCGATGCACATTCAATCGTCATCAGCGCCATGGCGGCCGTCGCGCAAATCACCATTTCCATGCGTTCATCACGCGCCGCACCTGTCCAAACCGCAAACCAGTATTCCCGCATCGTCATCAACGTGTCCGGTTCTGCACCTGGCTGCTTCATGCCCGGAATAGAAAAATCATAGGATGCACCATCCAGCAAACGATAGATTGTCGTCGTTCTGAACGGGCCAAATTCCGGAATATCCCTGATATTGCCGATGATGGACAGTTGCTGCACACCCAGCAACATCGCAATATCGCGGTGTAGATCCCGTCGCGCGGATCCCGACGCACCCATGATGCTGGCCTTCGTACCCAAGGGATTGATCAACTGCAGAATCGTATTGAGCGGCGAGCGCATTTCCATCAACGGATACAGACCGATAAGCCGGGTAATTTGTGCATCGAGGGTTTCCATTGGAATAAAGACGCTCGCAGCCGTCTTCAGCGCATTTTTTGCATCTTTGATCGATGCGCAAACGGGAATGCCCGACATCTTCGCAGCGATAACAAATTTTGCTTCGTCCTGACCACCGCCGGCAGAACCGTGCATTGCCACGCGGTAACCAGCCATATTAACCAGTCAAACGGCGTGCATGAACCAGGGAGAGGTGCGTAACTTCGGTGATAAATATACCGGCCAATCAAGATCAGCCGTCGTGGTTCCGACATCCGATGCCTTGAGATGAGCACGAAGTGCCGTGACAAAACCTGCAAATTCCGATGTCGTTGCACCGCGGAACTGCATTGTCGCCAACAAAGCACCAATCTGGATCGGATCTGCCTCGCCGTCGAGAATGATGGATAAGGCGTCTTGCGCTTCTTCCTGATTGAGCGAGCGGCTGCGGCCTACGCCTGCGCCGGACAGTGCGATATATTTCGCAAGTCGCTGCATCGGCGGTGCGTTGTCCCCTATCCGGGATAATTTATCGGCGATGTGCTCTGGTGATGGCTGTCCATCCAGAAGCATCGAGGGCCGAACCGCAAGCGGTGGTGCATCCAACAGGGCAGGGCCACTCCAACCGGTTTCGCCGGGCCTGGAGGAGGAGACGGTCTCCTTTTGCGGCGCTAACAACCGATCCGTTTCTGCCGCAAGTGCCCGAACACGAACCCGCAAGGAATCTGCAAGTGGCGTCGGCACCAACCCTCGCGCCGTTCGATGGAATAGTGGATCGCCATAAATTTCCCGCAATTGACCGAGCATTCTGCTCATTGCAGGTGGCTGTATACCCATGCTTGCCGCAGCGCGGCTGACGCTCCCCTCTCGCAAAAGAGTGTCCAGCACGATCAAAAGACGCAACTGTCCTAATCGATCTTGTGGTTGATCAACGCCCCCGCGTCGCTTTTTTTCCCCTGTCACGACATCTCCGTTCTGCCCCGTAACTTCCACATATTCAAATTTGGAATCATTCGAAAACAACACGGTTGCTCTTACCAGAGCCGTTAATTATGTGGATACCATTACTCAAGTTAATTGTCTGGAGTGTCACATGAAGTTGATCGCTGACCGTCGAGGGGACGGGCAGGGGACGATGTTGCGCGCAAAAAAACGCCAGCATCCAAGCGAAAACCTGAAAGCCGGAAAGCCGGAAAGCCGGAAAGCCGGAAAGCACCGAATTGCCTTGGCGTGCCTCGCGAGTACAGCCATTTTCATTGCTCAAAACGCTTACGCGCAACAGTCAGCTGACACAGCCACAGATGAAGAAGCACTTATGCTTCAACAGATTGTCGTGACAGCCTCGTCGGTCGCAACCGATTTGCGCAACGCACCGGCCAGTGTATCGGTTATCAACTCTGATACATTTGAACGAAGAGCCGTCACTGATATTTCCGAGGCAATCCGCACTCAGCCGGGCGTTAATGTCGGATTTGGCAGTAATGGCACACGCGGTGTCAGTATACGTGGCCTCGGCTCCAGCTACACACTCATCCTCATAGACGGCAAGCGCGTAAACTCCGGCCTGACGACAATGCGCAAATATAACGGCGATCTTGATTGGGTTCCAATCGATGCAATCGAACGTATCGAAGTCGTGCGCGGCCCGATGTCGACACTTTATGGCTCCGATGCATTGGGCGGTGTCGTCAATATCATCACCAAGAAAAACAGTGATCGCTGGCGTGGATCGGTGACCGCAGAAACGCTGTTGCCCAGCAATGCCCTGACCGGCTCCAAACAGAAACTCAGCGGTTACGTCAGTGGTCCGATCATCCCTGATGTTCTGTCCTTCAGCGCATTTGGCAATGTCAGTAAACAAAAAGAAGCTGATGAAAGCTTGGGCGGCGGTGTGGAGACACCACGCGGCACACGTGATTTCGACCTGACAGGTCGTTTGACATGGACGCCATCAGCCGATCAAGTTATTGATCTCGAAGCGGGTTTTGGGCGTGAGCGTTACATCCCGTATCTTGAACCGGGCGAGGCCGACACACCGACAACAATTGAGCGCACCTCAGTTTCGCTTCGCCATGTCGGCGAGTGGGACTTTGGCACCTCGACAGTCACCGGCTTTATGGAAAATGCCGAAAACAAACACACCATCACCGATCGTTTGGGCGAGGTTCTCGGCAACAGCATCACCGTTCGCAGCTACACGCTGGACGGTAAATTGGCCATGCCGCTGGATTATTTCTGGACGGATGGCCTGACTATTGGCAGCGAATTCCGTTACGAAGAACTGGACGATCCGGAAAATCTTGGCAAGGCCAATACAGTAACCGGAACAAGTGGCTCTCCACAAACCGACAATTGGACAGCTGCGCTGTTTGCCGAAAACAAGCTCGACATCATCGAAACTGTCCATCTGACAACGGGTCTGCGTTATGACTACCACGACATGTTTGGCAGTCATCTTTCTCCACGCGCTTACATCACCTGGGATGTCACTCCGGATTTGACCTTCAAAACCGGTTGGGCTCAGGCTTTCAAAGCGCCTGATCTTCGCCAGCTCAATCCGAATTGGGTGCAAACATCCCGCGGTCGCGGCTGCGGTGCTGTCGGCGGCCCTTGCGAAATGGTCGGTAATCCAGACCTCAAACCGGAAACCAGCAACAGTTTCGAAGGTGGTCTTTTCTACGAAAACTCCGCCGGATTGCAGGCAGGCCTGAATTATTTCTTCAATGAAATTGAAGACAAAATTACCTCTGCCCGCGTAGCTTCCCTAATCACTGCCGGCGGCACGAAATACGTTCAACAGATCAATGTTGACCGTGCCAGATCACAGGGGTTGGAAGGTAACTTCTCCATTCCATTACACGACACTTTGACCTGGACAAACTCGTTTACCTGGCTGTTTGAATCGAAGAATCTCGAAACTAACCTGCCATTGTCTGCGGATCCGGAAATGTCCGTCCATACGGAACTGGTTTGGCAGGCCCGTGAGAATTTGAGCTTCACACTCTCAGGTGACTATTACGGAAAACAGGTCGATTATGTCACAACACCTGAAACGCTCATCGCTCAGAACGTCGAGCCTTACGCTGTTGCCAATATTTCGACCAGATACAGCTTCAATGAGAATGTCGACTTCAAAGCCGGCATCAATAACATCTTCGATACGCAGCCAAAGAGCGAATCCAATTTTGTGGAAAATGGCCGTACATTCTTCCTTGGCGTAACCACGAAATTCTAAGAGTACAGGTGCGCTTCATCGCATCACGCTTCAAGATAACCCGGCCTCATCAAAGCCGGGTTATTTTTGTCGAAAATCTAGTATCCCCGTTGAATATCGACAGTCGGTGGCAAGGTGCCATTTTGCCGCCAGTTACGAATATTTCCAGCAACGATACGCGCGGAACTTTCACGACTGGTCGGTCCGGAAATGTGCGGTAGTACTGTCACTTTTTCATGATCCCAAAACGCCGAATTATCGGGTAGCGGCTCTACTTCGAAGACATCGAGTACAGCGTGTGAAAGCTGACCACTGTCCAAAGCGTCCAAGAGGTCATCAGTCACGATAATCGGTCCGCGTGCGAAGTTGATAAGGCTGGCGCCCTTTTTCATAATTCCAAACCGAGATGCATTGAGCAATCCACGGGTCTGCTCGGTGAGTGGCACGAGGCAGACAACAATATCGCTACGCTGCAACATGGTGTTCAACCCCTCATCACCGGCAACTGTTTCAATTCCGGCTAGCGATTTCATCGAGCGGCTCCAGCCAATCACGTTGAAACCTGCATCTTTCAGTTTTCGGGCAGAAGCTGCACCCAACTCGCCAAGGCCGATCAGACCAACGGCCATTTCGCTCGGTTGCCGATACTCCAGTTCCTTCCAGACACGATGCTGTTGCTGCTTCCGATAAGCGGGCATATCCCGTTGGAGGTAATAACTCCAGGCAAGAACAGCCTCAGACATAACCCGCGAAAGTTCTGGATCAGTCAGTCGAACCAAAGGTGGAGCCTTTGGACCCAACTCCGCAACCAAACGTTCAACGCCGGCCCAAAGACTATGAACCCACTTCAGGTTTGGCAGTGCTGCGATATGTTCGGGGTCGGGATTGGCGACAACAGCAATTTCTGCGCGCTGCTTTTCATCATCCGACATTGCCGAAAAAGAGATGATTGTCTCTTGAGGTAAAGCCGCACTCAAGGCACTGATCCAGACGGCTTCGGAGGCGGCATCACTCCGCGAGACAAATGCAATAGGCGGCAGTTGGGACATCTATCAAAAACACCTTTTTTGGAAATGAGTGTAACTGGGCAAACCGTATTCAACCGGCATTCGAAAGGAAAGCAATTCCCCATTAATTACACATGTTGTAGGACGGGTGAGCTTCAAAATTCATTAAAGGAAAAGCGAAATGAGCAGGACCGTTTATGTCAACGGTGAATGGGTCGCGGAAGAAAACGCCAAGGTCTCTGTCTTCGATCGCGGTTATCTTTTCGCCGATGCGATATATGAAGTAACCGCAGTCGCTAACGGCAGGCTGATCGACTTCACTGGCCATGCGGCACGTCTCGCCCGTTCACTCGAAGCGCTCGGTATCAAACCGCCGGTGACCAATGATGTTCTCAAGTCGCTCCATTTCGAAATCATTCGCCGAAATGAACTTACGAACGGTTTGATCTATCTGCAAATCTCGCGTGGTGCTGAAGATCGCGACTTTCTCTATAGTGCCAGTCTCGAGCCAACAATTGTGATGTTTACCCAGGCCCGCAATGTCTTGGCAAATCCACGATGGGAAACCGGAATTTCGGTCGCCACGGTCCCTGAAGGCCGTTGGTCCAATCGCCAGATCAAGACCGTACAATTGTTGTATTCGTCGATGGCGAAGATGGAAGTCCAACGCAAGGGCGCAGATGATGCTCTCTTTGTCGAGGATGGTTTCATCACCGAGGGCACATCCAACAATTTTCATATCGTGACCAGCGATGGCACACTTATCACCCGCGCATTATCAAATGCTCTGCTCCATGGAATTACCCGCGGATCAATTCTTGATATCGCAGATAAGGCCGGTATTCCGACGGAACAGCGGTCTTTTACACCTGATGAAGCAAAATCAGCCGCGGAAGCATTTATCACTTCGGCCGGGGTTTTCGTTATGCCCGTCATCGCTATCGACGGACAAAATATCGGCGACGGAAAGCCTGGTCCTATAAGCCAAAAATTGCGTGCACTTTATATTCAGCATAGCCTCGATACCAGCGAAGGCCCCTGATTCAGGCAAACAGAAACACCTAAAACCCTGTCAACTGACAGGGTTTTATTTTGCCCTAATGGGCGGCTTTACATTAGCCGTCACTGTCGTCCCATATCGCCAATAGATTGGCGTGTCCTTTTCCCCCTTTCCACCGACAATTAAAAACGTCACATCCACTTCAGTGGCTCATTGCCTTTTTTGTACAGTTGAGTTGATCGATGGTTGATAATCACTTCCGCTGCAAATCTCGCTAAGCGCGAGCTGACCTCACTATTTTCTCTCGGCCTGGAAATATGCCGAGCCATCGGGCCAAAATCTCACCAACAGTAGCAGTGGCATTTCGAAACAAATTCTGTTTCCATTTAATGCCACTTGCGAAATCGACTTTAAGTCCGCCGGTTCGCTGCAATCTTCCACACTCGGCTGCCAGCGATTAATGCTTCCGACATCAGTCGACTACCATCGTCTTGCTATGAACCACCGACCGATTTCGGAAATCAGACGTTGGACTTTTATAAAGACAAACCCCGACAAGCTCATTTGCACATGACACCACCGCGTCACCCCGCCTGGCGTTGATTAGTCCCAGCCACTCTCAGCAGAGCCATCAACATTGGTCCCAATGAGAATTCGCCAAGTGCTGTGCGTTTGGTCAAATCGCGCAGATACCCGCCAGCTGAATTGATGTGCTGTGCTCGTTCCAGAATGCAGGCGATAGCAACCGCCGCATTTTCAGGGCCCATGACTTCGCACGCCGACTGATAGGCGGACGGGCTGACACCCAGCATTGAGCGAACAGTCACCGCGGCACTCATCAAATCGCGCCAATTCTCAATAACGCCGGACGGACCATAGGGCACAATCTCGGGGCAGGCGCGAAGCACCATACCCAAAGGAAATGCCTTCAGCTCCACATTCGGCTTGGCTGTTTTGACACCAAGTTTCGGGTCGAGCTCATTTTCTGAGCTAGCTTCAAGTTCATTAAGAGACTTGGTATTTGAATTCTGTTTGTGCCGCTCAAAATGATCTGCATTGCCGCTTATATTATTTGAATTAGCTAGTGTTTCCAGCAGATTGAGTACCTCTGCCCTGAGCATCAGCATCTCATCGAGCAGCGAATTCAGTTCATCGGTCGTCGGCGACCTTGGAATACGCGCAACCAGCTCGTTGTAAACTTCTTCAACAGCATGCCAATCGCCGTCTGCCTCTTCGTCGATCGCGGCCGAGATGAGCTTGCGAACATCGCGTCGGCATATCGTTAGAGCTTCTTTTGACCGTCTGAACTTCGCACGCTCTGCAGCCACCTCTTGCGCCAGGTGTGCAAATTCTTCTGCTCGTGCAAGTATTGGTGAAAGGTCAAAACCGAAAGCGTCCTGGACTTCCCCTGAACGACCTTTGCGGGCGAACCGCTTGCCATTAGCGCTGTCTTTGCGGACAATAAGACCTGCTCCAACCAATGCTGCCAAATGCCGGCGTAATGTTGCATCCGCCATGCCATGGGCGCGAACTGAAAGACTTGCGTTTGATGGAAATACGATGAGCTGGTCACCCTGACGCAGTTCTGTTTCAGGATAAAAGCTCAAAAGCGCATCAAGCACTGCAAGTGATCTGTCCTGCACGCCGAGCATACCTCGAGCTTCGCACACATCACGAAACACTTTCCACTTATCGGCGGTTTTACCGGATTGAATCTGAGCCGAAGCGACTTGCCGTTTCATCAGGTCAAGCGTCATCGGCCGCCGCCCAAAGGGCGTCGTTACATTGACAGGTTGCATCTTCTTTTACCTCTTTTAAGGCAACAGAAATCCGCTCACCAAAAAGATGCCGAAAACTCTTGACTGTGAATCATGGAAATGCGATTCTCGAAGTGCTAAATCTGAGAGAGGCTTCCATGCGGCAACGTTTGGGGGCCTTTTTCTTTTGCGGTAAATACCTTTCTTCGTTTTCGATCAACAAGATAGCTTGTGCTATCAGTTGTTCTTTTTTGCGCGTTGAAGCGAAAACTGCTCGACGAGTGTCGGCAATTGCTCAGCAACAAACTTGATGAATTCCTTGCCAAGCTGATCCTCGGCAGAAATGCGAACTTCTTTTGCGGACGTATTCAGTGCCACGAGACGATCACCATTGGCGTCGAGTATCTCGGTCGGTGCCTTTTCGGTGACCGTCGGCTTGATGGCTTCCAGCACATTCTGGAACCGCTTGTCTGATGTCAGCAACTTACCACCGCCATCGGCAAGAGTTTTCCGGATTACCTCCAGAGCATTCTTGTTGGCGCTGATGCGCTTAGCGAAATCGACCCAACGCGGTCGACCAATCTTTGGCGCCCGCCCAATGGCCTCAATCACGTCGGCTGGTACTGTGCGGTAAACGCCACGCATCCGCGCCAGTTCGGCGTCATCGA
Source organism: Rhizobium sp. BIGb0125 (assembly GCF_024810055.1). Taxonomy (NCBI): domain Bacteria; kingdom Pseudomonadati; phylum Pseudomonadota; class Alphaproteobacteria; order Hyphomicrobiales; family Rhizobiaceae; genus Rhizobium; species Rhizobium sp. BIGb0125. The sequence goes on along the minus strand of NZ_JANUDV010000004.1, from coordinate 459,987 downwards.
TTGAAAGCGCCGCATAAATGTCGCGCGGCTTTATCCCGGCCATATCCATACGCGATGCAAACAAGGCACGCTCAATCCAGCTCAAATCCTGTCGGCTGGCATTTTCAATACCCTGCGCGACAACAAGATCCAGGTCGGAAATATCCACTTCCATTGCCTGAACCGGCTTTCCCAGTTCCTTGGCGGCGAGCCACCGGCGATGACCGTAGACAATTTGATAGCGGCCGGCTGCCGTTGGGTGTTTGCGAACCTGAATAGGTACCTTCTGTCCGTCAGTCTCAATCGACGTCTTGAAGGCCTGAAATGCATCCGGGTCATCTTCCGGCAAACGGTCCGGATAGGGCGAGGGGTCAACAACGGCGGTGTCGAGCATCAGCAGTGAACCACCACCAGCCTCTACCAAAGCTTTCAAACGGTCACGCTCGGCACGAATATCATCGATGGCACGATGTGCAGCACCAATGACACCAGCTCCCACACGATTGTTGGCAGCCTGAGGTGCCACTGCCGGTGCAGATACCTCACCCTTCAGGTGATTTTCCAACTCAGCCGAAAGCAGTCCGAAACTGGCCACGATCGATTTGCGAGATCCTTTGCTCATTTGCGCCCCCAACTGCTATTGATCAAATCAATGATCGCTTCGTTCACGGCATCGACGGCTTCGCGAGCACGTTTATGAGTATCCCGGCCGATCTGTCCCATCTCCAGTTCATAGAGGGAACGTTTGGCAAGTCCGGCCGCTTCCACGGCTGTGCTTTCAATCGATGTTGGCAACAGAACATCGGTGCCAAACAGGTGACGTAGCATTGCCACCACTTGGGACTGAGGCCCATCATTCGGGTCATGACGTGTAATCAAATACCGTATGAAATCTTGATCGAGCTGCGCGCCGCTCTCGTTGAGAACGCCGATCAAATCACCCATCATCAATAGAAACTGGCTCATCGACGCGACATCCAACATGGCAGGATGCACAGTGATGATCATGCTGGTGGCAGCGTAGATAGCGCTCAACGTCAGAAAGCCAAGAGATGGCGGCGTATCCAGGATAACGATATCATAGTCGTCCTGAACCTCATCAAGAGCCAACTTCAGTCGTTCGAAAAAGATCGCGCCGGAACTGGACTTATTGGCGAGTACACGCGGTGTCTCATGTTCATATTCCATGACCTCAAGATTGCCGGGTATCAGATCAATACCGTCAAAATAGGTCTTGCGGATAATGTCGCGAATTGGACGCCGCTCAGCATCTTCATAGCGCAGCGCCGCATATATTGTCTCGTTTGCACCAACATCCACTTCAGGCTGCGCACCAAACATCGCTGACAACGAAGCCTGTGGGTCCAGGTCAAGCGCCAGCACCCGATAGCCTTGCAGAGCGAGGTAGTGCGCGAGATGGACACAGGTTGTCGTCTTGGCACTACCGCCCTTGAAGTTAGCGATCGCCAACACCTGCAAATGTTCACCAGCACGCCGACGCGGCAGAAAACGAAGCGCGTCGGCGGGCTTCTGCTTGGCAAACAGTTCGCGCAGCTCATTAATTTGCGGAAGAGTGTAAACTCGGTGATTGTTCTCCAACCGACTCGGAACGGGTCCACGTCCTTCGCTGGACATCAGTTTCAGGGTGGAGTCAGGAATGGACGTCAATCTGGAAACCTCATTGGTCATAAAATGACGCAATGATTTTTCAGCCTTTGGGGGATACATACGAGTTCTGAGTTGCTGCAATTGACCAGACAAAACGGTAGCGTGACGCATGATTTTACTACCAGCGTCTTCCTTCACTACAGCTTTGGCGCCTGCACGCTCAACTATCGTCATATTCTCCCCTTGGCGGCATTTTGTCGGTTTGCCGACCTATGCCCGCCAAGACGTAGAACATGATTCTGACACTTCGTCCAGAAGTGAAGGTTAACAGTGCTTTTACACCACAGAAAACAACGCTCTAGCCGTTTACACTTAAGGCGGAAACCGGGAGAATTTTATAATAAAACTAAATTAGCAAAATCATTTTTCTATATATAATTCAAATAATTACCTATGTCACTCTTGAGTGACTTTATTTTGAAAGCACAGCTACCCGCAGATACCCGCCTGTTGAGTGCAGAGCCGTCAACTGTTAGCCATTTCATTATCAGACTGACACATTCAGACGGTTCATTCATCAAAAACCGCGAATCATTGCCGCCCCTGCCAGAGGTCAGCGGCAACAAGAATGCATTATACTTACACGTTAGCTGAACCCTGTTTCCGCACATATTGCCTGACTCAGTAATGGCAAAGACCATTCAAGGCGCCACCTAACTGTCGACCCTTCAACCGAGAGACCGGTATAGATTCGTGAAAATTTTCGTTCTTGAAAAGTGTAACAGTCGTTTGGTACATTGAGGGTCAAACAGGTGGTGTGCCATCATCCCTGTAAGGACGCGGCATTCCAAGGGTGGAGGAAATCTGAAATGGCGCCATATACCGCACCGGTTGATGATATCGGGTTTCTGCTGGAGAGAATTTTCAACTTCGATGCTGTTATGCAAGACCTCCAGGGATTTGAGGAGGTCAATGCCGAACTTGCGGTCACCGTCATGGAAGAGGCCGGTAAGTTTGCAACGGGTGTGCTGGAACCGATTAATCGGGCTGGTGATGAGGAGGGTTCCACTCTGGAAAACGGCGTGGTCCGCACACCGAAAGGAATGGCGGACGCCTACAAGACATTCGTCGAAGCGGGTTGGGGCGGGCTATCCGGTGATCCGGAGTTTGGCGGCCAGGGGCTTCCTCGAGTACTGCAACTGCTGCTGGATGAGATGATGGCTTCGGCCAATCTGTCATTTGGGCTTTTCCCAGGCCTGACGCGGGGCGCCGCTGAAGCAATTGCCCACCATGCTGACGACACCTTGAAACAGACATACCTATCCAAAATGACCTCAGGTGAATGGACAGGCGCAATGGCTCTCACCGAGGCATCGGCCGGCACTGATCTTGGTCTGCTGAGCACACGGGCCGAACCGGTTGGTGACGGCAGCTACAAGCTCAAAGGCACCAAAATATTCATTTCCTCAGGCGACCACGACTTTGACGGCAATATCATCCACCTAGTATTGGCACGTCTGCCAGATGCCCCGAAAGGCGTGAAAGGCATAAGCCTGTTTCTGGCGCCGAAATTCCTTGTCAACGCGGATGGTAGCCTGGGTGATCGCAACACCATGTCCGTTGGCTCGCTGGAACACAAGATGGGTATCCACGCCCAACCAACCTGCGTCATGAATTATGACGGAGCGACAGCGTGGCTTGTTGGTGAGGCAGGTCGTGGGCTGAACGCCATGTTCACGATGATGAATGCCGAGCGACTTATGGTCGGCATTCAAGGGTTGGGCATTGCTGAAGCGGCCGTACAAAAAGCGAGCGATTACGCACGTCAGCGTTTACAAGGCCGCTCAGCAGATGGCGCGCACAGTCCGGTGCCAATTATCGAACATCCTGACGTGCGCAAGATGCTGTTGACCGGACGCAGTTTTATCGAAGCCGCGCGCGCCCTGGCGGTATGGACAGCCTTGCAAATGGACACCGCAGACCGGCATTCGGGTGAAAAGACAAGGAATGAGGCCGGCAATCTGGTGGCGCTTTTGACACCTGTCGTGAAAGCGTCTTTCACCGACTTCGGCTTCGAAACTGCAGTGCTGGCCCAGCAGGTATTTGGCGGGCACGGTTACATCCGCGAATGGGGTATGGAGCAGTTTGTCAGAGATGCCAGAATTACCCAGATTTATGAGGGTACCAATGGCGTACAGGCGCTTGATCTCGTAAGCCGCAAATTACCACTTGAGAACGGTGGAGTGGTGCGAGGTTTGTTCAAAACAATGCGCCAGGACATGCAAAGTGCTGCCAAGACAGACGCAGCGAAAACAATCGCTGAAAGTTCTCTTGCCGCGTTAAAGCAGTTGGAAGCCGTTACGGAAACCCTGTTTTCGCGCCAAAGTGACGCCGCCTTTACGGGCGCTGCGGCAACCGATTATCAGCGGATGTTTGCCCTTGTGTGCTTCGGCTGGATGTGGGCAAAAATGGCAAAAGAAGCGGCCGGCAAAACAAACGATTTCGAACGTCGAAAAACTGTGCTTGCAGATTTTTTTGCCCATCGCATGTTGCCACAAACCGAGGCTTTGGCCAAAGCCATTAAGAACGGCGCGCTTTCAATCATGGCGCTTGATGCGGAGCTGTTTTAACAAACAGCAGGCATCTGATCAGATCGGCACCAAAATTCAGGTGGGCCAGCTTTTCTGGCTCACTTCGGTTATCATCACCTATCGCTGCAAAAAACAGCTGACAATTTTTAGACATGGATAGTGACCGTTCGGTTGTATATTCAGTATGTAGCATTCTGTTACACTGCCACTGAACTGATGGCCTCCTACATCCAAGATGGATCATGCCCATGCCCCGCCAGCTTGCACCGCTGAAGTTACCGAGCCTTTCGATATTTCTAGCAACGCTGGGCATTCTGTTCAGTGCGCCGGCAGAAAGCGCTGAGAAGAATACCGATGGCATGCTTCCGGTCTTGTTTGATACACGCGAGCGTCTTCCTAGCGCCAATATCTCTGACATAAGCAGCATTCGTTTCCTGATGTCGGTTGATTTTCCGCCGTTTAATTTCACCGACCAGAATGGCCGCCTGACCGGCTTTAACGTCGATCTGGTGCGCGAAGTCTGTGCGCAGCTGAAAATGGACGCAAAGTGCCAGATGCAGGCCCTGCCGTTTGATGAGCTGGAAGCGGCCGTGGAGATGGGTGAGGGGGATGCAGTCGTTTCTGGCATGGCGGTCACCGGTTCGCTGCGCCAGCGTTTTTCGTTTTCCCGTCCCTATATGATGCTGCCAGCGCGTTTTGTCGCCAACAAGAATGCCAAGTTGCAAGGTAGTGCAGCAACTGCACTGGCCAAACGCAAGGTCGGTGTTGTCGCTGACTCTCGCCACCAGGCAATGCTGAAAGCCTTTTTCCCTGACATTACCAGCACCGAATATAAAAATTACGACGAGCTGTTCGAGGCTGTCAAAACCGGTGCTGTAGATACCATTTTTGCCGATGGATTGCGTTTGCCATTCTGGGTATCTGGCGCAGCGTCAGCGGATTGTTGTGAGCTGTTTGACGGGCCCTATATGTCCGACAAATTCCTGGGTGAAGGTCTGACGATTATGGCGAATGATCCCGAAAATGTCCTCATCCCGGCTTTTGATCAGGCGCTGGCGACCTTGTCACGCAATGGCAAGCTGGACGAGATCTATCGCCGCTATTTTCCGCGTGGCCTTTACTGAGGCATCACGCTTCACGCTCTTTCAATCGGCCTTACGTGCAATGAACAGGATACCCGTGATAGGTTTACCTGCATCCATTCGGATGGTGGTCCGCACGCTCTCCAACAGGTCGAAACCTTTTTTCGCCAAGAGATCACAGACATAATCGAAGGAATGAGCGTATCGCAGCGAAGGGCGAAGCGTGAAGCCAGTTTTATCGCCAGCATCCTCAACGGAAAAGGCGAATATGCCTTTTGGCATCAACAGGCTTTCGGTCAGGTCAAATACCGTCGCAAGGCTTCCGAGATACATCAACACGTCGGCCGCAGCGACAAGATCAGCACGATGTTGGACAAAACTTTCAGTAAATAAGGCGGATTCTTCTGGCCCCAACGCCAGATCGGCCTGTCCGAGATAGTCATATATCTCTTTTTCTTCTGCCTTGGACAGCATGTTGGCAGAGATATCAAAGCCTTCAAGCCTGCCTGCCATGGATTTGATTTCAACACCCAGCAGGCCAGTTCCACACCCAATATCAACAACACAGTGAAACGAAGGGGTGGGGATATTTTTTTCGATCAGGGCCGTAAGTTTGGCCGGAACGGAATATTCGAGTTTTTCAACCAGTGCCGTTTCAAACCGTACGGCATATTCATCGAATAATTCCTCGACATAACGGCTGGGGGGTTGATCGGGCACCTCCGCGGCCCCAAGAACAGCGAGCTTCAGGCTGGCTGCAAATATCCCCTCTGGGTCCAAGGATACCACCCTTTCGTAGGCAGATATTGCGCCTCCCTTATCTCCGGATTTCTCTTGATATTCCCCCAGTTTAAACCATCCCGCTGGCCAGTTGGGGGCCAGTTCCAGGGCTTGCGCCATAAGTTCGGTCGCGGCGAGGTGGTCGCCGCTTTCAGCAAGCATTCGGGCATAATCCGCCCGGCGGTCTACGATTACGTCACCGGAAGAAAATTGGGTTGAGGCCATAGCAATATCCTGAAGCGATGGCGCTAATTGCAGCAGTCATAAAAAAACTCAAGTCTTATTTCATTCACGCAGCGCTCATACATATAGAAATAGGGTTGCAGGCAGGCGTTGCCTTTCATATCTCTGTCCCAAAAGGAGAAAACAATGGCTGGTGATGTGAACAGGTTCCTCGGGGATAGTCCCGCTCGCACCGTACTGAAGCTGGTGGTCGTATCATTGATCGTCGGTTTTTTGATGGCGATCTTTGGCGTTGACCCATGGGATCTCGTCTACAGCATCCGCAATTTCATTCTCGATATCTGGCACAGTGGTTTTGCCGCACTCGGGAAAATTGGCGATTACCTGATACTGGGAGCGACCATCGTCATTCCTATTTTCATCATCCTGCGAATTTTCAACTACCGCCGTTGATATGACCTTGCAAAACATACCAAAAATCTCGCGCAGAAACATTCTTGCAGTCTCAGCAACTGTCTTGCTGTCGGCCTGCGTATCATCACGCGCACCAAAGCTCTCGGGTAATACCTCGGATGAAACCGGCGCCGCATTGGCGATGGTTAACAAGCTTCGTGAAGGGCGCGGACTTTCGCCCTTAAGCGCCAACACACGTGCGCGACAGGCGGCAGCAAGCCAGGCGGTTCGCATGGCAAAAGCCGACAAGATGTCCCATCTCATCGGTTTGGGCGACAGCTTCCTCAGCCGTATGAAAAGCCACTCTGTGCCACTTCCTGCTGCGGAAAATATTGCCAGCGGCCAGGCAGAGGTGCAGAGAGCGGTTCAGGCCTGGATTGATTCTCCAAAGCATCTGGAAAACATGCTGGGCAATTATCATGGTCTTGGCGTTGCCGTGGCACGGGATGCGTCTTCAGGAAATCGGCCTTATTGGGCGATGGTGCTTTCAAGCTAACCGCCCAATAGAGACAAATTCAAACCACCTGCAAAATCAGCAAATGGCTCAATCGAGCTGTTTGCTGGCCCATTTATCCACTGCGCTGTCGCGCAACTCCGTTATCGACGAGACCTTTTCTCGATCCATCAGGTTCGAGAGACCACGGATAATCCGTGACGGCAGCGTTGGACCTTCATAGACCATGCACGAATAAAGCTGCAGCAAGTCAGCGCCAGCGCGGACTTTCTCAATGGCTGTCTCAGCAGAGGAAATACCGCCTGCACCAATAATCGGCAGGGACTTGCCAACGCGCTGTCTAACCTTGGCCAGCACGGCGGTCGAACGCTCGAACAATGGTGTACCAGACAGGCCGCCAGCTTCGCCATTATGGGGGCCAGCCTTCAAACCCGCCCGAGATAGCGTGGTGTTGGACACGATCAAACCGTCGAGGTCATGTTCCAGCGCTTCTGCCGCAATGTCATCCAACCCTTCCTCCGTCAAATCGGGCGCGATCTTCAGAAAAACCGGAATACGTTTGCCGCTGGCTGCCGCCAGTGCATCTCGCTTGCTCAGCACGGCCGACAGAAGAACAGCAAGGCTTTCCCGTGCCTGCAAGTCACGCAACCCAGGTGTGTTCGGAGAAGAGATATTGGCTGTGAAATAAGAGGCAACCGAATAGAATTTGTCGATACCGGCAACATAATCGGCAACCCGGTCTGCACTGTCCTTGTTGGCGCCAATGTTAACGCCGACGAGGCCATTCAACCGCCCCGCTGACAGGCGTTCAAATGCCACCTCATGGCCCTCATTGTTGAAACCCAAGCGATTGATGACGGCATTATCCTGCGTCAATCTGAAAATGCGTGGTTTCGGGTTACCGTCCTGTGGTTTCGGCGTCAGAGTTCCAACTTCAGTGAAACCAAAACCCAGCTTCAACAGCGCATTTGGCACTTCAGCATTCTTGTCGTAACCGGCAGCCATGCCCAGCGGATTGGAAAATCGAATTCCGGCAACTGTCTGAACCAGACGGGGATCTGCCGCAGGCGCGCAGCTTGGCACGAGACCGCTTTTCAGCGCCTTGATCGACAAACCATGCGCTGTTTCAGGATCAAGCATAAACAGACCGCGACGGCCAATCGACGACAGAAAATCGTTCATTCTGATAGCTCCGGAAAAACATGAAGACCATCTGCACCAAGTGGCAGAGGTTTTTCCCACAAGACAGCATCAAGCGGTAAAGCAGCGTAGAGATGCGGAAACAGATCGCCGCCCCTTGACGGTTCAAAGACGAGAGCCTCACCCAGTTTCGCCGCCTCTACTGCAATAAGCAGCAGATCGTTTTGACCGGAAAAGTGCCGTGCCGCTGTTTCCAAAGCCTGGGCAGCCGTCGAGAAATGAATGAAGCCATCCTGAAGGTCGATCGACGCTCCGTCAAAAACACCTTTCTGGCGGGCAAGCTGCCAGAGTGCTTGCGGCACAATCTTGTAAATGACGGAAGCCACCATGCCAGTAAATCTCTGTGTGGGGTCAATGATGCCAGCCGATTTGCCCCAAAGGGATGCCCTTGTCCATCTTTCATCGACAAGTTTTACCGATTTCCGTTGGAAATAGCCAAAGACCCGCTTTTCAAACGCGTCATACAGCAACATCATGCGCCATAGAGTCAGCAATCAGTTGTATCTACTGGCGGGCAAGATTAAACTTTCCCGTTATAGGGCAAGCGAAAGCGTGCCCGTGCCCTTGGGAGGGGGCTTCCCATGACACAACTCACGATCATCATCGCGGACGACCACCCGTTATTTCGAGGTGCGTTGAAACAAGCCGTCAACGGCATTGATGCAGACCAGACCATTGTGGAGGCCGGGGATTTCGAAACGGCACATGCCGCAGCGCAGGAGCAGAAAGATGCGGACCTTTTGCTGCTCGATCTCGCCATGCCGGGGGTCAGCGGCTTTTCAGGTCTGATGGCATTGCGCGCCGAGTTCTCAAGCCTGCCGATTGTCATCGTGTCTGCCACCGACGACACGACAACAGTCCGCCGCGCCATTGAACTGGGCGCATCTGGTTTCATTTCGAAATCTGCCGGCATTGATGAGTTGCGCAAAAGCATTCAGACGGTTTTGAACGGGGGAATTTCAACACCGAACGGCTATCAGGACGGACGCGAACACGATCCTGACATTGCGGACCTCATCAACAGACTACGCACATTGACCCCACAACAGAGCCGCGTTCTCGGCATGCTTGGCGAAGGACTGCTTAACAAACAGATCGCTTATGCTCTGGGGGTGTCTGAAGCGACCATAAAGGCGCATGTCTCGGCAATCCTGCTCAAACTCAAGGTGGATAGCCGTACTCAGGCGGTCATACAGCTGTCGAAAATAAACAGCTCAGCCATGGTGGCATAGGGAGGAAAGGATTTTATTCCTTCTTCACTTTACTTTATCGTACCAATGTCTAACATGGGGCAGATGACAATAGGGGTGACTCACGTAACAACCCCCACTCATGGGTCCATACGCCAATGCTTTCACACGATGCGATCTGGAGCGCTATCGACAACCTTGCTGAACGCAATCAGTTGACCCCTTCCGGACTTGCGCGGCGGGCAGGGCTTGATCCTACGTCATTTAACAAATCCAAACGGCTGGGCCCTGATGGTCGTCAGCGCTGGCCATCGACAGAGTCAGTATCCAAGGTGCTGGAAGCGACCGGCGCAAGTGTCGACGACTTTTTTGGCATTGTCATAACCAACAGTGATACAAACGCTGCATTTCAAAACACCGCATTTTCACAAGCTGAACTTAGGGCAATACCCTTGCTAGGCTTTGCGCAGGCTGGATCCGGCGGCTTTTTTGACGATGGTGGCTTTCCTGCTGGTCAGGGCTGGGACGTTGTTGAGTTTCCAACCTCTCCGGCCGACAAGGCAGGTGTGTACGCTCTGGAAGTACAGGGCGAAAGCATGATGCCGCTCTACAGAGATGGCGATATTCTAATTGTCGAACCCGGCGCCCAAGTCAGACGTGGTGACCGTGTGGTGGTCAAAAGCCGTGACGGCGAAGTCATGGCAAAACTTCTCGCCCGTCAAAGCCCGCGCTCTATTGAATTGCTGTCCTTGAACCCGGCACACCCCAACCGAACATTTGACATCAGCGAAGTTGAGTGGATCGCCCGTATCATTTGGGCAAGCCAATAAGGTGTTCAAAAACGCGCCGATTTGCTGCTTGCTCCTGCAAGCAACACAACGCGTCGCCGTTTTTCATTTTTGCCGTTCTCACGGATATTAAAAAAGCCGTCTGCAACATTCTGTTTATTTCGCGCAAAGCCCTGTGACATAATGTTTTCTTGCATTTTTCATGATAGGTCAGCTTTGCTTACTTACCCTGCTTGATGAACCCTAGGGCGCAATGCAAAATAGCATGCATTAGCCCGAAAGGATGGGGAATGGTAAAGTCCAAAAGCGTCTATGGTATGTGGAAATCAGATCCGTCGCATCACTCTGCGGCCGAAGACATACAGGGCATATTTACCGGCAGCATGATCTCCGCTTTGGGCTTTTATTTCATGAATAAGGTCGGTCTGTTGACCGGCGGCACCGCAGGCGTCGCCTTCCTCATGCACTATGCATGGGGCATAAGCTTCGGCCTGCTATTTTTTGTCGTCAACCTGCCATTCTACTACCTGTCGTTCAAACGTCTGGGTGCGGCTTTTTCTCTGAAAACATTCATTGCCATTGCGCTGGTATCGGTGATTACCGAACTGGAATCCCGGATGCTGGTGATTGAAAGCATCAACCCCATCTGGGCGGCGCTGCTTGGCGGCCTGCTTTTGGGTTACGGCCTGTTGGCACTTTACCGACACAGGGCAAGTCTCGGGGGCATCGGCATTCTGGCAATATATATCCAGGACCGCTTCGGCATTCGCGCGGGCCTGATACAATTGGCATTCGATGCGGTTGTCATGCTGTGCGCCTTCACTGTGATCGATCCAATCACCGTTACCTATTCCATCCTTGGTGCGGTCGTGCTGAACATCTTCCTTGCCATCAATCACCGCGCCGATCGTTACATCGTGGTTCGGTGATGCTCATTCTTTCCTTTTCAGGCTAAACGAGATTATACTGCTTTGCATTGACCTTTTGAGACTGAAAGGGAAAGCAAAATGCCCATTCTGACCCCTGAACTCTGTCACGCAGCACGTGCCCTAGTTAAGGCCGATCAAGCCTTGCTCAGCGAGACATCTGGCGTTCCACTGAACCTGTTGAGACGGTTTGAAAGCGGCATCGAAACACCTCCCCAGAGCGTTCTGAGCGCCTTGAAATCCGCGCTTGAGGAACTCGGCGCTGTCTTTCTGCCTGAGGAAGGTAATGGCGCTGGCGTTCGCCTAAAGTTTGACCGCGAGGAAAGACAAGAAATCGTTGGTTGGGAAGGTGAGGGTGGAAGTGCTGCAGATGACAACGTCATCTAAAAAACAACCTGAAGGCAGAGATTTAAATCCTATAACAATCTCTTCCAAGCAGGTATCAATAATTCCCCCGGACGTGCAATGAATTCAAGCAAGATGAAATTTATACATGCACACCGATAATAAGTTGTAGATTGTAATTAATTCAATTTTTAGCGTTGTCATGCGAAAAGCCTGATATTCAGGGAGTATTCGGCGACATTGTCACCTCCTGTCACAGCCCGTATTGCTGTCGTGTGGAACGTGAAAACCCGAATACGACCTCATATCTCGGGGGAATCGCATGAAAATTTCAATAAAACACACTCTTGTGCTTGCCTTTGTCGGCTTAAGCCTCGCTGTTATTGGTTTGATGAGCAAAATGCTTGTCCAGGAAATTAAAACATACGATAATTCCTCCCGACTTTCAGAACTGGCACAATTGGACGCCAGCTTGTTTGATGGCCTGCTTGGCCTTCGAGGCGAACGTGGCGCCATATCCTCGGCAATCAAACTCGAAACTTCTGCCATCCAGTCAAGCCTCGTCAATCTCGAGACAGGCCGCAAGCAGGTCGATGGTGCCTTCAGCACAATTCGCACATTGGTCGACAATATCGGCTCCGGCGAAATTCAAAGCGCCACCACGCCGGTGCTGGATGCTTATGCCAAATGGACGTCCCAGCGCGCGGACATCGACAATGCGCTGAAGCAGGCTGTCGAAAGCCGTGATCCAGCATTGGGCAAACAAGTGCTGACTTTTGCTGACGGCATGTTGTCGGACCTGGAAAAGGCCGCCAACCGGGTAGAAGCGACAATCAACGGTCGGGAGCCCGGCATGATCATGTTCACGCAGTTGCGCTCGCTTGGATGGCAGGCTCGCACAAACGGTGGCGCGGCGAATTCGACGCTGGTCGGTGGATTGATTGCCAAAGAACCTCTGAGCGCTGCAAAGCTCGCGGAAATCTCCGTACAGGATGCCAAGGTTGACTTTGCACGCGACGTCATTGCCCAGATCGTCGCCAGCCCAACCGCACCTGAACAGCTCAAAAAGCTGTTCGACGTTGCGCAAAATTCATACTTCGGCGGCCCTTACGCGGCGCAAAAAGCCAAAGCCCTCGCAGCCTCCAAGGATGGTGTAGCCGTCGACATCAATGTCGATGATTGGCGCAAAGATGCAGCACCGGCACAGGCATCGCTTGCCGATATCGCATCCGCAGCGCTGGTCGAGATGACCGCCTTCACCGCTGCCAATGCAACATCGGCCACAAGATCAATCATCGCGTACTCCATCGCCACGCTCTTGATAACGGCCCTGTCACTGGTCGGCATTCTAACAATCATCTTCCGTATCACCAATCCGATCGCTGAGCTGACGGCCATCATGCGCAAGCTGGCCGGTGGCGATCTGTCTGTCACGGTTTCGGGTTCCAAACGCAGCGATGAAATCGGCGAAATGGCACGCGCAGTCGAAGTCTTCAAAGAGGCGGCCCTGCACAACAAGGCACTCGAGAGACAGGCAGACGAAAACCGTCGTGCGTCTGAGGCCGAACGCATCTCAATTCAGGAGCGTGCTGAACAGGAAGCAGAAGAGCGTCTCACAAAGGCAACATCCGGCCTTGCAAATGGTCTGAAGCGCCTTGCCTCCGGCGACATGCTTTGTGAGATCAATGAGAAATTCAGCGAGCAATTCGAAGCTCTGCGTGAAGATTTCAACAGATCCGTCCATCAGCTTCGCATTACGCTGGAGCAGGTCAACCAGACCGCGCAGAGCGTCAGCAATGGCAGTGGCGAAATCTCGACTGCGTCGGACCAGCTTTCCAAGCGGACAGAACAACAGGCGGCATCGCTTGAAGAAACCGCAGCCGCGCTTGAAGAGGTCACAACCAACGTTAAGCAGACCTCCGAGCGTGCGGGTGAAGCCCGTGAGATGGTACGTCACGCAAGCCAGCGAGCAGTTGCTTCAAGCACTGTTGTATCTAGCGCAGTCGAAGCCATGCAGAAGATAGAGATGGCCTCCGGGCAGATCAGCAATATCATCGGTGTCATTGATGAGATCGCTTTCCAAACCAACCTTCTGGCGTTGAATGCCGGTGTTGAAGCTGCGCGTGCCGGCGAAGCAGGCAAGGGCTTTGCGGTGGTTGCACAGGAAGTTCGCGAACTGGCACAGCGCTCTGCCAATGCGGCCAAAGAAATCAAAGCGCTGATCGGTAACTCCGAAGCTGCCGTCAATCAGGGCGTTACATTGGTGAATGATACCGGGAGCGGGTTGACCGAAATTGCCCAGCTTGTGACCGCTATCAATGAACACATGGACGCCATTGCGACAGCGGCCCGCGAGCAGGCTTCAGGCTTGGCGGAGATCAACACTTCCGTCAATCACATGGATCAAGTCACACAGCAGAACGCCGCAATGGTTGAGGAGATGAATGCCGCTGGCGCAAATCTCGCCGAAGAAAGTGGTCGTCTTTCCGACCTTCTTGCGCAGTTCAGAATGCAGGAGGGTAACCCCCAGCAAAACGGCTCGTATCGTCGCTATGCGGCGTAACGCTCCGCTCCATACCATCTGATGTCATCTAAACCGCTCCGCGAAAACGGAGCGGTTTAATTTTATCGCCTCATCAGGCTGCGACTTCCGTCACGGTGTTCTGCATGTAGGCAATCAGATCTTCGATCGTAACGAGCAGGATATTGTGCTGCTCCGCAAAGATCTCGAGCTGCGGCAGACGCGCCATGGTACCGTCATCATTGGCAATCTCGCAGATGACGCCCGAAGGCGACTTGCCGGCAAGTCTGCAAAGATCAACGGCAGCCTCGGTGTGCCCAGGACGACCCAAAACACCATTCGGATTGGCACGCAGTGGGAAAATATGGCCCGGACGCGCAAACTCATCCGGCTTTGCCGAAGGATCAAGCAAAGCCTTTACGGTCGCTGCGCGGTCCGCTGCAGAAATTCCGGTGGTCGTGCCGGGCAAATAGTCGACAGACACTGTGAATGCTGTTCTCAGAGACTCTGTATTGTTTGGCACCATCAATGGAATGTCGAGTTCATCAAGCCGTGAACCTTCCATAGACACGCAAATCAAGCCACGGGCCTTGTTCATCATGAAGGCGATCTTTTCAGCAGTCGCATCCTGCGATGCAAAAACGATATCACCTTCATTTTCGCGGTCCTGATCGTCAACAACGATCACCATTTCACCGCGAGCAATGGCCGAGATAGCATCTTCAATTTTAGAGATAGTCATTTCATAGTCTTTCAAGGGTTGAGCCAGAAGTCCGGCTTATGTTGCGCCAACCGTGCTTGGGGGCACTTCGGCAAAACTTCCCTTGGGCGAACAAACACTGCCCAACCACCCCGAAGGATGGCTGTCGTGACCTGCTCTCTTCTATCCGGACTATACCGTCGGCTCCGGCATCTCACCGGATCTGCTGACCTTCCGGCGGAACCGGAAGCGCTCGCGGGCTCCGGGATTACTCCCGATACCGCCGGTGGGGAATTGCACCCCGCCCTGAGAACAGGCTGAAGATAAGTGCATAGGCTGGCGAAATGCAAGGCGTGTTGATTTAAAAATCGATATTTAGATGATCGATACGCTGAACACTGTGTTGAATGAAAAAGATGTCTAAGCTTTGCAGCTAGCGTAGCAAATCATGTATGCAATCTGCCGATTTCTAATGGCAGTTACATGTCAGGCACCGCGCATCTTACGTTCAGGCGCTCTCTCTGGGAATCAGCTTGCCCAAAAACAGCCTGTCAAAATCCTTGTCTTCGGAACTGCCAAGCACCTCAACGAGATATTCGACCATATCGGTCAGTGGTTGGCGATAGGTCGTCAAACGATAATTCGGGCTATCTGCCTGTGGCACATCATCAAAACCGGCCACAGCGATGTCCTCCGGCACCCGCAGACCAAGTTTATGGCGGATGACATCAACAGCACCGAGCGCCAGAGCGTCGTTTTCGCAAACGATGATATCAGGCAGATTGGCCAAATCACGTCCAGTGAACGCCTTCATGATGACGTCAGCTGCCAGTTCAGGATCATAGGCGGGCACGCTTGCTGTTTCCGGTTCAACGCCAAAATAATCCCGCCAGCGGTCAACGAAGGTTTCCTTGCGCAACAAATGTGCGGAATAGGTGCGTGGTCCGGCCAGAAACATCGGACGTTTATAACCGCGATCACGGACGTAATTGGCAATTTCAGTCGTTGCATGCACGTCATCGACGGCAATAGAAATTGTATTCGGGTTACGAGATGTTCTGGCAAAAATGATCAGCTTACGAAACCGCCGGGCGTGCAGGGCGGTTTCCAGAACCTCGTCATCAAACTGAATACCAATCAGGATAACCGCATCAACCCGCCGCTGGCTGGCATTGAGCAAAGCATGTCCAGCATCGTCTTTGTTGAGGGTGTTGACGAGGAGAATGTCCCATCCCTCACGACGCAGGATCCGCGTCAATCGCTCCATCATCACCAGCTTATGAGGATTGGCGAAATCGTCAATGAGCAAAGCAACAAGATTGGTCCGATCAGAGGAGAGACTCGCTGCCCGGAGATCGGGAACATAACCAAGTCGTTCCGCCGCAGACATGACTTTTGCCAGGCTTTTCGGGGAAATAGAGGCGTCTTTGCGAAACGCACGGTTGACCGTCCACCGCGATACGCCAGCCTCAACCGCTACGTCATCCGCGGTAACGTTCGCGGCGAATAGAGGTTTCTTCTCTTGCGGCATAATCGTCTCCTCCTAACCTTATGTCGTGTATCGCGCTTCATTGATAGCTCCTTTTTGCACACGCTTCCATTTATTTTGCTCACGGGAGCAAATTGCTGTTGCTCACGGGAGCAAATGAGTGCTAGGTCTTGCTCACGGGAGCAGGAGGGCTTCCAATTCGGGAGGAATAGAGTGCTTAAAGTTGCATTGCTCGGCGCTGGCCGCATCGGTCGGGTTCACGCGGTCAATATTGCCGCAAACACCAGAAGCGAGCTGGTCGCTGTTGCGGACGTTAATACAGCGGCCGCAGATGAGTTAGCCGGACATTATGGTGCGCAGGCACGTTCGATTGAGGATATCCTGGCCGACAGAGCCATTAATGCAGTCCTTATCGCAACTTCGACCGATACCCACTCTGATCTTATCGAGAAAGCGACAGCAGCCGGAAAGGCTGTGCTGTGCGAAAAGCCGGTGGATCTGTCGCTCGAGCGTGCGAAAGCCTGCTTGGCGAAAACCGAATCCTCGGGCCTGCCGGTGATGATCGGTTTCAATCGCCGTTTCGATCCAAATTTTGCGGCTGTAAAAGCTGCGGTCAACGCCGGTGAAATCGGAAAACCGGAACTGCTGTCGATCACATCATTTGACCCGGCGCCGCCACCTGTCAGCTATGTGAAGGTTTCCGGCGGCCTGTTCCGCGACATGATGATCCATGACTTCGACATGGCTAACTTCATTATGGGCGACGCACCCAAGACCGTGCATGCTGTTGGCACATCGATTGTCGATCCTGAGATCGGCAAGGCTGGTGACGTCGACACTGCGGTGGTGACTTTGACCTACGCAAACGGCCGCATCGCAGTGATCAAGAACAGCCGCCGTGCCATTTATGGTTATGACCAGCGATTGGAACTGCTCGGTTCAGAAGGCCTGCTTTCGGCCGCCAACATTCTGGAAAACACAGTTTCCAAGGCCACCAAGGCCGGCGTGACGAGCGCGAAGCCAGAGCACTTCTTCCTTGAAAGATACATGCGTGCCTATGTTGCGGAATGGAATGCATTTGTCGCTGCAGTCCTTGATGGTGCGGCGATCCCAGTCACACTGAAAGATGGCGTTCAGGCGCTGGCACTTGCTGAAGCGGCAACGCAATCGGCGCAAACAGGTCGCTCAGTTGAACTGACGCTGTAGGCATCTGACCACTCGTCATGATGCATGAGTTTTTGACCGGAGTGCGTAGGGAGAACGCGCACCCGGTCTCGAAATCCGGCTTGGAGGGCCGGGAGGCAAGGGCGTTCAGACGGGGCGCCTTGCGAAACTTAACGGGAGGATATCATGAAGAAGTTATTTGCCGCGGTATCAACAGCCGCAATCATTGCTATGGCTGGTCCGGCCTTGTCCGCCAGCATTATTGTTGTTGCACATGGACAGGCGAACGACCCGTTCTGGTCGGTCGTCAAAAACGGCGTGGAAAAAGCCGGCAAGGACACAGGCGCGACCGTAGAATTCCGTTCGCCTGAAACCTTCGACATGGTTCAGATGAGCCAGATGATTGATGCGGCCGTTAACCAGAAGCCAGATGGCCTTGTCGTTTCCATCCCTGACGCCGATGCACTTGGCCCATCCATCAAGCGCGCTGTGGAAGCCGGTATTCCGGTCATTTCCATGAACTCTGGTTCCGATGTCGCTCACGAGCTCGGCGCCCTCCTTCACGTTGGCCAGTCTGAATTCGACGCTGGCAAGGCAGCTGGTGCCAAGCTCGCTGAACTGGGCGGCAAGAAAGGCATCTGCATTAACCAGGAAGTCGGCAACGTGTCCCTCGACCTGCGTTGCAAAGGCTTTGCTGAAGGCTTCGGGCAAGTCACCGTTATCCCAACCGGTAACGACCCAGCAGAAGTGCAGGCCAAGGTTCGCGCTGCTCTCGAATCCGACGCCGACGTTGACACGGTTCTGTCATTGAACGCCTCGCTGGTCGGTGAGCCCACAGTGCAGGCAGCGCAGGCAATCGGCCGCGACAAAGTCATGATCGCTACCTTCGACCTGTCGTCTGGCTTCCTACAGGACATTGTCGACGGCAAGGCAACCTTCGCCATCGATCAGCAGCAGTTCCTGCAGGGTTATCTACCTGTTTCCTTCTTGGCGCTTAATGCCGAATACGGCCTGATCCCGGGCGGTGACGTACCATCCGGCCCGAACCTTGTGATGAAAGATTCGGCCGCAAAGGTCATCGAGCTTTCCGCAAAGGGCATCCGCTAAGCAACAGCCGGGCCATGCACTGGTGTGGCCCGGCTTTCTATCGGGAGGAACAGCATGTCGACGGAGACGCTTGCTATGGTGGATGAACGCATTAAAGCTGAGTCCTTTGTGACCAGGCTCATGAAAAGACCAGAACTGGGAGCAATCGGAGGCGTCGTCCTCGTCACGATCTTTTTCCTGATTACCGCCGACAGCACCATGTTCACGCTGTCAGGCATCATGAATTTCATGACCCCTGCAGCTCAATTGGGTATTCTCGGCATCGCCGCTGCCATGTTGATGATTGGCGGTGAGTTCGACCTCTCCATCGGCTCGATGGTCGCTTTTGCCGGGATGTTGTTCGGTGCTTTTACCGTTAATATCGGCCTGCCGCTGATCGTTGCCATTCCCCTGACCATGGGCCTTGCCGGTGCTCTTGGCATTGCAAACGGACTCATCGTCCTTCGCACCAAGCTACCCTCTTTCATCGTCACGCTTGCTGGTCTTTTCATCCTGCGCGGCGCATCACTTGTTGGACTGAAAATCGTCACAGGGGGTTCGACACAGCTGCGTGGTGTCCGTGAAGCAGTCGGCGGCGACTTCATTGCACCAATCTTCTCCGGAGATGCATTCGGCTGGTTCTTCCAGTGGATGGCAGACAAGGGGCTGATCGACACATTGCGGACCGGCGCGCCCAAAGTACCGGGTGTGCCCGTTGAAATCCTGTGGTTCATTGGTTTTGCCATTATCGCCACCTACGTCCTTCTGCGCACGCCTTTCGGCAACTGGATTTTCGCGACAGGCGGTGACTCCGTGGCCGCACAGAACTCGGGCGTCCCAGTTCGTCGCGTCAAACTTTCTCTGTTCATGTTGACAGCAATGGCTGCAGCTCTGGTCGCTATCATCACTGTTATCGATGCTGGTTCCACCGATGCACGGCGCGGCTTCATGAAGGAATTCGAAGCCATCATCACAGCGGTTATCGGCGGGTGCTTGTTGACAGGCGGATATGGTTCGGCGGTCGGTGCATTCTTCGGCGCCATCATCTTCGGCATGGTCACCATTGGCCTCACCTACACCAAATTCGACCAAGACTGGTTCCAGATCTTCCTTGGCGCGATGCTGTTGCTGGCTGTGATCTTCAACAATGCAATCCGCAAACGCGTAACCGGGGAGCGTTGAGATGACTGCACCTATCATCCACATGGAAAACATCAAAAAGCACTATGGCAATGTCATTGCCCTGAACGGTGTGACCTTTGATGTCATGCCCGGAGAATGCCACTGCCTGCTGGGCGACAACGGTGCCGGTAAATCTACCTTCATCAAGACTATGTCGGGCGTACACAAACCCAATGAGGGCAGCATTACCTTCGAAGGACGCCCCATGTCTTTCGAAACGCCGCGTGACGCGATGGAAGCCGGAATTGCCACCGTATTCCAGGATCTCGCTATGATCCCGCTGATGTCAGTTACCCGCAACTTTTTCATGGGCCGCGAGCCGACAACGGGTAAGGGTATCTTCAAGCGCTTCGACATCGACCGTGCCAACGAGATCACTGTCCAGGAAATGCGCAAGATGGGCATCAATCTGCGCGGACCTGACCAGGCTGTGGGCACATTGTCTGGCGGTGAACGCCAGACAGTTGCCATTGCAAGAGCGGTCTATTTTGGTGCCAAGGTCTTGATCCTTGACGAACCGACTTCGGCGCTTGGTGTGCGGCAAACCTCCAATGTCCTGGCAACCATCATGAAGGTACGCGCACAGGGTGTTGGCGTCGTCTTCATCTCTCATAACGTCCGCCATGCCATGGCCGTCGGTGATCGCTTTACCGTCCTGAACCGCGGCCAGACGCTGGGTACGGCGAAAAAGGGCGAAATTACAGCACCGGAATTGCAGGATCTGATGGCCGGTGGCCAGCAGCTCGCCGAGCTTGAAGGGTCTCTTGGCGGCACGATCTGATCCGTCAACAGACGTGCCCGTATCTATCCATAGAAAGTGAACTGGTGACAGAGATGTCTTATCCAATGCCTGCAAAAGAACTCGGCATCGCCCTGATCGGCACCGGCTTTATGGGCAAGTGTCACGCCATGGCCTGGCGCAATGTGGCAGCAGTGTTTGGCGGAGTGCATCCCCGCTTGGAAATCCTGAATGATGTTACGGAAGAGGCAGCGCAGAATTACGCTCGTCAGTTCGGATTTGCACGCGCGACCTCCCGTTGGGAAGATGCAATCAATGACCCCAAAGTCGATGTCGTCTCAATCACTGCGCCAAACGGCATGCACCGCCCAATGGCGGAGGCGGCTCTAAGTGCAGGCAAACATGTCTGGCTTGAAAAGCCGATGGCGCTGACACTTGACGACGCCCGCGCCATGGCGGCTCTTGCCGCACAACATCCCGATCAGAAAACCATTCTTGGTTACAACTACCTGCGCAGCCCGGCATTCCAGTCCGCCAGAAAGATGATTACCAATGGCGTCATTGGCAAGCCCGTGGCATTTCGCGGCGTTTATGACGAAGACTATTCCGCTGACCCGCTCCTCCCTTGGTCATGGCGGATGACTCACGAAGGTGGTGGTCTGGGTGCTCTTGGGGATCTGGGCTGCCACCTCGTGAGCCAAATGATCGCATTGATGGGTCCTGTCACAGAAGTTGTGGCACAGACACAGATCGTTGTTTCAACCCGCAACTCTCCCGAAGGTCCAAAGCCGGTCGAGAACGAAGACAGCGCGCTCGCATTGTTGCGTTTCGCCTCTGGTGCACAAGGTTCGTTCGCCACGTCACGTGTCGCTCGTGGCCGCAAATGCCGTTTGCAGTGGGAAGTGCATGGCACGGATGGAACGCTCGTCTTCGATCAGGAAAACATGAACGAACTTTGGCTGCATCGCCGTGGCGAAGCCGGTTTTACCCGTCATCTCACCGGACCGGACCAGCCGGATTTCGCAGCATTTTGCCCCGCACCGGGTCACAATTTCGGCTTCAACGAACAGAAGGTCGTTGAGGCACGCGATCTGTTGCGCGCGATCGCAGGTGGCGCTGCCTGTGGCCCTGATTTCATTCAGGGATTGGAAATCGAAAAGATAATTAACGCCATGGCAACGTCCCATGGAAGTGTCGTGCATATTGAAAGGTAAGGCTGTGACCAAAACACTCGATGTCATTACGATCGGTCGCGCAGGTGTGGATCTCTACGGTGCGCAGGTCGGTGGCCGTCTGGAAGATATGGGGTCTTTCGAAAAATACATCGGAGGCTCTCCCACCAATATTGCCTGCGGCAGCGCGCGACTTGGTCTGAAAACAGCGCTTCTCAGCCGTGTTGGCAACGAACATATGGGCCGCTTCATTCTTGAGCAGTTGGCCCGAGAAGGTGTCTCCACCAAGGGCGTCAAATTCGATCCTGAGAGACTGACTGCTCTCGTTATTCTCGGTATCCGCGACGACGAACAATTCCCACTGATCTTCTACCGTGAAAACTGCGCAGACATGGCATTGTGCGAAGATGATGTTGACGAGGCCTTTATCGCCTCTGCACGCGCCGTCGTCGTGACCGGCACGCATCTCAGCAACGCGCGCACTGAAGCCGCCGTTATCAAGGCGCTGAAACTCGCGCGTAAACATGGTCTGCGGACAGCGCTTGATATTGATTATCGTCCAAACCTGTGGGGCGTCGCCGGTCATGGCGATGGTGAAAGCCGTTTCGTCGAAAGCCAGAAGGTCACAGCAAAACTGCAAGCATCCCTGCATTACTTCGACCTGATCGTCGGGACCGAAGAAGAATTTCATATTGCCGGTGGCAGCACCGACACACTGGCATGCCTGAGGGCTGTGCGGGCGCTGACGCCAGCAACCCTCGTCTGCAAACGCGGTGCACTCGGTGCCGTCGCATTTGAAAAGGATATTCCTGACAGTCTCGACAAGGGACAGTCCGGCCAAGGTTTCCCGATTGAAGTCTTTAATGTGCTGGGTGCCGGCGACGGCTTTTTCTCCGGCCTGCTGCGCGGCTGGATGACCGATCAGGACTGGCCAACATCTCTCAAATACGCCAACGCTTGCGGCGCATTTGCGGTCAGCCGACATGGCTGCACACCAGCCTATCCAAGCTGGGAAGAGCTGCAATTTTTCCTTGAGCGTGGCGTTGTACGACCTGACCTGCGCAATGATCCGGTTCTGGAACAATTGCACTGGTCAACCACAAGACACACGCGCGTTAATGGTGATTGGTCAACCATGCGGGTTTTTGCCTTTGACCACCGCATGCAGCTTGAGAATATGCCGGGCTACACCTTGGAAAAGGGCGGTGCTTTCAAGGAACTGTGCCTTGATGCGGCCCTCAAAGTGCAAAATGGCCAGGCTGGCTACGGCATTCTTTGCGACAACCGCATTGGCCGCTCCGCCTTGCAACGCGCCTCTGCAACAGGTCTCTGGATTGGCCGTCCTGCAGAACTGCCGGGATCAAGACCTCTGAAGCTTGAACCAGAGCTTGGAACGGATTGCGGGACACTGGTCGAATGGGCACGCGAAAACGTCGTTAAGGTTCTGTGCTTCTGCCATCCGCAAGATAGCGCGGAGGTATGGTCCGAACAGATCGCAACCGTAAAACGTCTGTTTGAATCTGCACGCCGTAACCGGCTGGAATTCCTTCTGGAAATCATTCCATCCAAGGTGGCAACAACCGATGACGACACGGTCGCAACCCTCGTACACCGTTTCTATGAAGCTGATATTTTCCCTGACTGGTGGAAACTGGAACCGCTGAAGACACATGCGGCTTGGGCCAATGCGATCGACGCCATTGAGGCAAACGATCGCCACACCAGAGGCATCGTCGTTCTGGGACTTGAAGCGCCCGAAGCAGAGCTTTCACAGAGCTTCGAGGTCGCCGCGAGCTTCGATCTGGTCAAGGGTTTTGCAGTCGGTCGCACGATCTTTGCAGATGTCGCAACACGCTGGCTGGCAGGCGAGATCACAGACGCTGCCGCCACAGATGAAATGGTGTCGCGTTACGCCCGCTTGTGCCGGGTTTGGGACAATGCACGCGCCAAGGCCAAGGAGTATGCCGCATGACGACCATAAGATTGACAGCGGCACAAGCCATGGTGAAGTGGCTCTCTGCACAGTTGACGGAAGAAAACGAACGTTTCATCGACGGTATCTGGGCGATTTTCGGCCACGGGAACGTTGCGGGACTTGGCGAAGCTTTGCAGAAGGCAGGCAACAGCCTGCCAACTTGGCGCGGGCAGAACGAGCAGACCATGGCACATGCGGCCATCGCCTATGCCAAGGCAAAAAAACGCACGCGTGCCCAGGCGGTGACATCATCCATCGGCCCCGGTGCGACGAACATGGTCACGGCTGCTGCTCTGGCACACGTAAACCGTCTGCCATTGTTGCTTATTCCCGGCGATGTTTTTGCCAATCGTCGTCCTGACCCGGTGTTGCAGCAAATCGAAGACTTCGATGACGGCACGGTATCGGCCAATGATTGCCTGCGTCCTGTCAGCCGTTATTTCGACCGCATTACCCGGCCGGAACAGTTGCTAACTGCTTTGCCACGCGCCATGCGCGTACTGACAGACCCGGCCAATTGCGGCCCGGTGACATTGTCATTCTGCCAGGATGTTCAGGCCGAAGCTTTTGATTGGCCGCAAGCATTCTTTGAAAGCCGCGTTTGGCGCATACGCCGTCCAGCGCCGGACACACGCGACCTTACAGAGGTTGAAAAAGCCATCCGCGCAGCACGCAACCCGGTCATCGTCGCAGGTGGTGGTGTGATCTACAGCGGGGCAGAGCAAGAACTGGCCGATTTCGCAACGCGCCATAACATTCCGGTCATCGAAACGCAGGCAGGCAAATCCTCTTTGCCGCAAGCACACCCGATGAACTTCGGTGCCGCTGGCGTCGACGGATCAGCGGCAGCGAATGCTGTTGCGCGTAAGGCTGATGTAGTCATCGGCGTTGGCACCCGCTTTCAGGACTTCACGACAGGTTCCTGGACATTGTTTGAAGCAAAGGACCGCAAGCTCATCTCGATCAACGTGCAGGCATATGATGCCGACAAACACGGTGCCATTGGTCTTGTTGCCGATGCGAAAGTTGCGCTTGAAGCACTCAGCGCAGCCTTGGGCGGTCACAAGTCGGAACAGCAAGACGGCGCCTTGCGCTCGGAGTGGCTGGCGGCTGTTGATCTCCACTGTGCAGCGCCCAAGATTGACGGCTTGCCGACCGACGCACAGGTCATTGGCGCCGTACAACGCGCCACGAGCGATGATGCAATTGCCATGTGCGCGGCCGGCACAATGCCCGGCGCATTGAAATTGCTCTGGCAGCCAAGTCAGGGCGGCTACCACATGGAATACGGCTTCTCCTGCATGGGTTATGAAATCGCCGGTGCTATGGGCTTGAAGCTGGCGCGGCCGGAACGGGAAATCATCTGCTTTGTCGGCGATGGGTCCTACATGATGGCCAATTCCGAACTGGCGACTGCGGTTATGCGCAAGGTACCGTTTACGGTGGTTCTAACCGATAACAGAGGTTACGGCTGCATTAACCGCCTGCAGCAAGCGAGTGGTGGTGCCGCATTCAACAACCTTTATGCTGACTGTAATATCGAGCAACAGCCGCAAATCGACTTTGTCGCCCACGCAGCATCCATGGGTGCCGTTGCCATCAAGGCGAAGAACATTGCCGATCTTGAACAGCAGATTGCACAAGCCCGACAGCGCGATATCCCTACCGTCATCGTCATCGATACCGATCCGACCAATGGGCCTGGTTTTGGCGACGCAGGAAACTGGTGGGATGTTGCCGTGCCGCAAGTCGGAACGACCGAAAAATTGAAAGAAGCCTATGCACGCTACCTTGAAGGTATGGCACGGCAAACACTGGTAAATTGAGGAATGAGCATGATCCGCTTCGGAACAAATCCAATCGCCTGGGCCAATGACGACGACCAGACCCTTGGCGCAGATATACCGACAGAACAGATCCTCCGGGAAGCATCCGAGATCGGTTTCGACGGTATCGAAAACGGCCACCGCTGGCCCGATGAACCGGAGGCTTTGAAAAGCCTTCTTGGTTCTTACAGTCTTTCCTTCGTTTCCGGCTGGTATTCCCTCAACCTTCTGACTCAGTCTGTCGAAGACGAAAAGAAGGCGATCCAGAAGCACCTCGACAAGCTGAAGCACAATGGCTGCAAAGTCTGCATCGTTTGCGAAACCTCCAATTCCATTCAAGGGCTGCAGACAGCACTTTCGGAAAGCCCGCAACTTTCAGCAGACGAGATGAAGGCTTTCGCTGCCAAGGTGGAAGAACTGGCCGCATTCACGGCGTCCCAAGGCATTACGCTGGTCTATCATCATCACATGGGCACTGTTGTCGAAACACCGGAAGAGATCGATGCCTTTATGGCCGCGACCGGCCCGGCAACACATCTGCTTTTTGACGCCGGACATTGCTATTTCGGTGCTAACGGCGCCGATCCGACACCCGTGCTTCGCAAATACGTAAAGCGCGTCGCGCACTTCCATGCCAAGAATGTCCGTCCTGCCATTATGCGACAGGTCCGCGAAAACGGCCTGTCATTTATGGATGGTGTGCGGGCAGGCGTATTCACCGTTCCGGGCGACAGCGAAGGTGGCGTCGATTTCCTGCCGCTTCTGCAAATACTCAAGGATGAAGGTTATCTGGGCTGGATCGTCATCGAAGCCGAACAGGATCCAAAGGTTCGCAATCCGCATCAATACCAGTCACTCGGCCTGAAAACCTTAAAAGAGGCAGCCGCAAAGACAGGTCTCGTCTGACATCCAACGACCACAAGAATGCTGCCCCGGCTAACCCGGATGCAGCGTTCTCTTATCAATAATTTATTGCATGCATCACCCAAGATCGCTCAAGCGGGTGATATTCCCAGGAGGAAACACGATTCCCAATCTTCTCCATCGGCCTTTTGGCACCCACGGAAAGGTGCACGAAATCACTCCCACTTCGGCTGGCTGGCGTTATGTCGGTTTTTCGCTCCATCGTTTGCGAGCAGGTGAAAAAGCAGCGGAGGCAACGGGTGATCGTGAAGTGATCCTTGTCCTGATCGAGGGTAAAGCCGCGATAAATTCGAACGGCCGGGATTGGGGTATCTTGGGCAACCGCATGAATGTATTTGAAAAGACAGCTCCCCATTCGCTCTATCTGCCAAATGGCTCGAACTGGCAGGCGACGGCCGAAACAGATTGCGTGATTGCCGTGTGTTCCGCTCCTGGCAAGAGTGGTCACGAAGCCCGCCTGATTGACCCAAACAGCATTACGCTTACACAGCGCGGCGAAGGTAGCAACACCCGCTACATCAACAATATCGCCATGGAAAACGAGGATTATTGTGACTCGCTGCTGGTCACCGAGGTCTTCACACCCGCTGGCAACTGGTCAAGCTATCCAAGCCATCGCCACGACGAAGATGATTTTCCCCGCATCACCTATCTCGAAGAGACCTATTATCACCGGCTGAACCCTGCGGACGGTTTTGGCGTGCAGCGGGTCTATACCGATGACCTGCAATTGAATGAGACCATGGCAGTTCACGACGGCGACGTCGTCTGCGTGCCACGCGGCCACCATCCCTGCGGCGCGCCTTATGGCTTCGAGATGTATTATCTCAATGTGATGGCTGGCCCACTGCGCAAATGGCGGTTCGTTGCAGCCCCCAATGTCGAACATCTGTTGAAGTAATCGCAGAACCTCAGAGTACTTATCATGACCCAACCGTTTACACTTGCCGTCTGCGCCGAAATGATCTGGCGGGACAAGCCGATTGAATGGCGTTGCGCACGTCTTGCCGAAATGGGGTTTGACGTCGGCCTTTGGAACTGGCCGGATCATGATCTGGAAGCCTTGGTACAATCCGGCGCCAGTTTTTCGATCATGAACGGTTACCTCACTGGCCGTTTGGCAGACGATGAAGGAGCCACTGAACTGCTGCGCTCAGCACGGGAAACCGCCCAAATTGGCAAGCGGCTTGGTGTCGCCCGGCTTAACCTGCATGGCACTGGCCTTGGCGAGGGCGGCCTGCCGGCTCAACCCACTGAGATCGTCACCGGCAAAATGTGGCTCAAGGCACGCGATACTCTGGCACGTATCGCCGAGATGGCGGAAGAGGAGGGTGTCGTCTACACGCTTGAGAACCTCAATCTTCCGGTCGATCACCCCGGCACACCTTTTGGTCGGGCAGAAGACACGCTTGCTCTGGTGTCATCCGTCAACCATTCCCGTCTGCGTCTCAATCTTGATCTCTATCACGTGCAGATCGGTGAGGGTAATCTGATTGAAACCTGCAAATCCTGCCTGCCATGGGTCGGCGAGATACAGGTGGCGGATGTACCTGGACGATGTGAACCCGGCACCGGCGAAATCAATTACCCGGTGATCGCAAGAGCATTAAACGACATGGGATATCGCGGACCGGTCGGCATGGAGGCATTTGCAAAAGGTGATCCTGAGCATGCACTTGAAGCCTTCCGCAATGCCTTCACCTTATAGGAAAGGTTTCTGAGCGACGCTCTTTTCGCGCATTGTCTACGTCCAGTCTTTGTCACAGCCACAAACCAGACAAGACAAGCCGTTTACAGCATCGGCTATTGACGACGTGAAACACCGCATGGTTCATGCATTTCAGAATATCGGCCAGTGTCTGGCATGACGGAAATGTGAGGAAAATGACCATGCGGCTTGGGTACATCAACCTGACAGACGGCGATGAGTTGGACAAATGCCTGTCGCGGCTCGTCAAGCTGTTTGAAGAAGCTGGCATGAAACCGTCAGGCGCACTTCATGCACCATACAAAGGTCCAAACCGCAGCAAATGCGACATGGACCTTCAGATTTTACCGGATGGGCCAGTGTTTCGGATCAGCCAGAACTTAGGTGAACTCGCAACCGGATGCCGGTTGGACAGTGCTGCTCTGGAGGCAGCGACAACAGAAGCTGCTGCACGCTCAGATGGCGCCTCCGTGTTGATCGTCAACAAGTTTGGCAAACATGAAGCCGAGGGTCGCGGCTTTGTTTCGATGATCATCGACGCCATGGAACGGGACATTCCCGTAGTCATCGGTGTCAACAAACTCAATCTCGAAGCCTTTCTCTCTTTCACGGATGGCTGCGCGGAAATCCTGCCAGCAGACCCGAATTACATTGTAAACTGGGTAACAGCTGAGGCAGTACACTAGACCACATGAGATAAAATACGGCACCATACCACAGGCAATTCACTTGTTTTTCTTAGCAAAATTCAAGTTCTCGCAATGGCCCGACGGACTGTTGGAAATTTATTCCGTGGATTAGGTCGAGAATAGAATTCACGGCCTTGTTTGCCGACAAAGGATGGCTACGAAATCCTGATAATATTCGCAGGTTTTCTTCCATCATGCCTCTTCTGGACGTTCAAAATATTTCGCGAGCATTTGGCTCGACGCAGGCCTTGAGGGATGCCTCTTTGCAGGTCGAGCGCGGCGAAATTGTAGCCCTCATGGGCGCCAATGGTGCGGGAAAATCCACGCTGGTAAAGATACTGTCGGGTCTCTACACGGCAGATTCCGGCAGAATCGTCTGGGAAGATACAGACTACAAACCGCAAAACCCGGCCGAGGCCGCCGCACGCGGCATTGTCACCGTTCATCAGTCCACTGACGTGGTCGGCATTCCCGGTCTGAGCGTTGCAGATGTGCTTTTGCTCAATCAATTCGTTGATCGCAGTCATCCGTTTTTCCTCTCTCACAGAACAGTACGGCGCGAAGCAGCACGCATTCTGCAGGAAGCGGGTTTTGATCTGCCCCTTGATCGCGACTTCGAGACGCTTGGCACTGCGGACCGACAGATGGTGGCTATAGCGCGCGCGCTCTCGCAAAACGCACGTCTACTGATTCTAGACGAACCGACTGCAAGTCTCTCGGTACGGGAAGCGGAGCGTCTCTATGAGATTTTGCGGCAACTGAAGGCACGCGGCATCGCCGTCCTTTATATCTCACACCGCACTGCAGATCTGGAGGCGTTGGCTGACCGGGTTGTCATCTTGCGTGGTGGTCGCAATGTCGGCGCCTTCAGCAGACCAATTGATTTTTCAGCCGCCATCGAGACAATGATCGGACGGTCGCTTGAATCGGCACGGCCCGACCAGCGGCGATTTGGACAGGCGGTTCTGGAGCTGAAAGGTATTCAGCTATTGCCCGATAGTCGGCCGTTCGATCTGACCGTTCACAAGGGTGAAGTCGTTGCGATAACCGGCGTGCTCGGTGCCGGCAAAAGTCGTCTTCTCTCCGGTCTGTTTGGTGTCGGTTCATTCGTCTCGGGTAACATCACATTGAACGGACAGCCGTTCAATGCGCGCAAGCCGGCAGACGCCATTGCCGCAGGCGTGGTCATGGCGGCTGAAGATCGACATACTTCGTCGCTGATACATGCAGGTTGGCCCGGCGAAAGCATCGCCTCCACCATCAGCCTACCGCATCTGAACCGTTGGTATCGCTCAGGTTTCATGTTCTCGAAACGCGAAGAAAATGAGGGCAATGCCGCCATCAAACGGCTTGGCATCAAGGCAGTCGACTCTCTCGCGTCAGTGTGGTCGCTGTCTGGCGGCAACCAACAGAAGACAGTGATTGCACGTTGGGAAGCGGAGCCAAGCCGGGTGCTGCTTTTGGACGAGCCATTTCAGGGTGTGGACGTCGGTGCGCGTCAGGACATCATTGCAACTATTCGCAGCCACACCGACCGCGCCACATTGATTGCAACCTCAGACGCGGAAGAAGCACATGAAGTTGCGGACCGCGTATTGGTGATGGACCACCATACGCTGCGCGAAGAAACCAAACATTCGGCCTTCACCGGCTATCAAGAGGACACTGTCTAATGACCAACAGCGCCCAACACACTTCTGAAAATCCACGCGGCGGCAATGGTCTGGAGACAGTTCGAGAAACCATTCGCCGTGGTGCGGTTTTCATTCTACTGATCGCGCTTGTTGTCGGCTTCTCGCTGGCGCAACCCGCATTCATCAACATCAACAATCTGATGAGCATTCTGCAGGCGGTATCCGTCGTCGCAATCATCGGCGCGGGTGTCACGGTCACGCTTGCCATTGGTGGCTTCGACCTTTCCGTCGGCGCAGTTGCTGCTTCAAGTGTGATGGCCGCGAGCTACGCCATGATCGTGCTTGGCCTGAATGCCTATCATACCGTACCACTGGTGCTGGCCTTCGGTGCGCTTGTCGGTTTCGCCAATGCATTTTTAATTGTGAAGCTGAAGGTACCAGACCTACTGGCAACCCTATCGACCATGTTCCTGCTGACCGGCTTGCAGCTTATTCCAACCGCCGGGCGCTCGATTTCGGTTGGCCTCATTCTGCCCGATGGTACGACGGCGACAGGAAAATACGATCCGGCGTTTCTGACGATTGGTCGTTCCAGCCTGTTTGGCACCATCCCGTTCTCGGTACTGATGATGTTGCTGGTCGCTCTAATCCTGTTTGTATTGACGGAACGGACGCGACTGGGACGCCTGCTTTATGCGACGGGTGGCAATGAAGTCGCAACACGACTGGCCGGTGCGAATGTCAACCGCATAAAGACCTTCGCTTATGTGCTTTCTGGCACTCTTGCTGCGTTGGGCGGCATTATCGTTGCCGCGCGCGTCGGCAGAGGCGACGTATCGTCAGGCGCATCGCTGTTGATGGATTCTGTTGCCGCGTCGCTGATCGGTTTTGCGGTTCTGGGCCTGCGACGTCCCAACGTCCTCGGCACCCTGATCGGCGCTGTGTTTGTTGGTGTGTTGCTGAATGGCCTGACCATGCTGAACGCCCCTTATTACACGCAGGACTTCATCAAGGGTGCTGTGCTCGTCGGAGCACTGGCGCTGACCTACGGCATTGGCCGCTCCCAAAACTAACCAGACATTCTCTCGAATTATTCTTAGCAACGAAATGGAAAAACCATGTTCAAGACACTGAAAAGGCTGGCAGCCGTTGTTATTGCCGGTTCGATTTTCACCGCACCGGCGTCCGCTGCTGGCATCGCCGGCGCACCAGCACCGTTCGACAGCAAGACCGTCAACATTGCCGTTGTCAGCTTTCTCGGTAGCGGCGACTGGTTGCAGGCATTTGAAGCAGGCGTGAAAAAGCAGGCTGATGCACTCGGCATCAATCTGACTGTCTCGCAGGCACGTAACGACAATGACACCCAGCGCAATCTGGTTGAGCAGGCCATCAATCTCGGCGTTGACGGCATCATCATCAATAACGGTCGCCCTGAGGTTCTGCAGGACGTAGCCCAGAAGGCGCTCGATGCCGGTATCAAGGTTGTCGCCTATGACGTAGACCTCGACAACCCGCAAATCCCGCAGATTGAACAGAGCGACAAGGATATGGCGAAGCTTGTTCTTGAGCAGGCTGTGAAAGACAAGGGCGAAGCATTTGTCGGCGGCGCCGTTTATGTTGCAGGTTTTGCACCACTTGATCGCCGCTATGGCGTCTGGAAAGAATTTGTCGAAAAGCACAAGCTGACGGAAAAGGCCGTATGGGGCGTCGTGAACGATACGGTACCAGCATCAGTAGCTGACCAGACCAAGGCAATCCTGCGCGCCAACCCGGATATCTCCGTCATCTTCACGCCTTGGGACGAATTCGCCAAGGGCGTAAAGCTGGCTATCGATGAGCTGGGTCTTTCTCAGCAGGTCAAAATCTATGGCGTCGACATTTCGACCGCTGACATTCAGCTGATCACCGAGCCAGACAGCGCATGGGTTGCAACTGCCGCCACCAACGCCGCTGTTGTGGGTGAAGTCTCTGTTCGCGCCGTATCGCTGGCGATTGCCGGTCAGTTCCCTGGCCGTTCCGTCCTCCTTCAGCCAACCCTGATCACCCGTGACGATCTGGTCAACAACAACATCGGCACGATCGAGGAGCTTCAACAAAAGTTCCCGGCATTCCAGAAGAGCGACGCTGCCTCTGCCGAATGGATTCCTGCTGCAAAGCAGTAAGACCAAAGATGAAAATGACGCCGCCCGCAAGGCGGCGTTTTCCCTTTACCAAGCAATGAGAATGGCCATGACAGACCTGCCAAAACCGGATTTCGCCCGCAATATGAAACTGATTGGCCATAGCGATATTGGCGGTCGTGGTGATGGCCTGCAGCTTATGGTTCACCACAACCACGCGTATATTGCCCACCCCTGGTCGCAGGGCTTCTCAATCGTCGACGTCTCGGACGCCAAGAACCCGCGTACGGTCAATTATGTAGCGGCGCCTGCGAACACCTGGAACATCCATCTGCAGACACACGGCGATCTGCTTTTGGTCATCAATGCGCTTGACCTGTTTGCCGACGTCGAAACCTTCACCGATGAGAAGGCCTATTACACCAAGTCGGTAGGTGAAACCGTCGCGGCGACAAAACGCGAGCGTTCCTGGACGGCTGGAATGAGCGTCTACGATATTTCAAGCCCCGCTCAGCCCCGCAAAATCGGCCAACTGGATGTCGACGGCGTCGGTCTGCACCGCATCTGGTACGTCGGCGGCCGTTACGCCTATGCTTCAGCGCTTCTGGATGGTTTTTCGGATTATATTTTCGTGACTATCGACCTTGCCAATCCCGCGAAACCCGAACTTGTCGGTCGCTGGTGGTTGCCGGGCATGAACCTTGCGGCTGGCGAAACACCAAACTGGGGTGAGGGGCGTCGTTATGCACTTCACCACGCCCTTGTGCATGGCAACACAGCCTATGCCTGCTGGCGCGATGGCGGCCTGACCCTTCTTGATGTGTCGGATCATTCCGCACCAAAGCTTATCAAACACCACAACTGGTGCCCTCCCTATGGCGGTGGCACGCACTCTCCATTGCCATTGCCAGGACGCGATCTGCTTGTCGTCGCCGACGAGGCGGTACTTGATAACGAAGAAGACGGCCGCAAACATACGTGGGTATTCGACATCCGGGTTCCCGAAAACCCGATCAGTATTTCGACATTCCCGATCCCAAATGAGATCGACTACACCAAAAAGGCCGGCCATTTTGGTCCACACAATCTTCACGAAAACCGCCCCGGTTCGTTTGTGTCGGAAACTCTGATTTTTGCGACATGGCAGAATGCCGGTATCCGGGCATTCGATATATCCGACCCCTATCACCCCGTTGAAACGGGCGCGCTCGTACCGGCTGGCCCAACAACAATGACGGACCGGAGACCAAATCGGCCTAGGGTTATCCAGTCGGCTGACGTTTTTGTTGATGCCAATGGCCTGATCTATGCAACCGACTACAATGCTGGCCTTGAAATAATCGAATATGGCGGCTGATCGCAGACGCTAGCACCCCTATGGTCCGTTGATGATATCGGAGGACCATAGGTTTCGCTTTTAATCATTCGCCAAATACTCAGATTTTTTGTGAGATCAAACGAGATCAAACGTCGAATACCAGTGAACGCATTCGTTCGTGGAATTTTGAAAGTGACGTTATGATCTTTGTGCGCGCCGTGTTTGCCCTAGTTACCCTTTTTGCCGGACTTCAGTTTGCTCAGGCTAATGGTGTGGAGT
This sequence comes from Rhizobium sp. BIGb0125, assembly GCF_024810055.1. Taxonomy (NCBI): domain Bacteria; kingdom Pseudomonadati; phylum Pseudomonadota; class Alphaproteobacteria; order Hyphomicrobiales; family Rhizobiaceae; genus Rhizobium; species Rhizobium sp. BIGb0125. The sequence continues at coordinate 425,882 of NZ_JANUDV010000004.1, read as the reverse complement.
GGGACAAGAAGGTGACGCACGGAAAGTTGGATAACGGCCTCTCCTACATTCTCTACGACAGCAAACGCGCAGATGAACCGTTCAACATCCGCCTTGTTGTGCACGCCGGATCTGTTGATGAAGAGATACCCCGTGGCACTGCCCACATCCTTGAACATATGGTGTTCCAGTCGACGCAGGCGCACCCCGAGACATTACACACCTACTTTCAGAAGCTTGGGTGGCGCACCGGCGTGCAGATCAATGCAGTCACGCGCGAAGCAGAGACCCAATATATGGTTCGTACCCGCCCGAATGATGCGCTCGATGTAGAAGGGTCCTTGGCGCTGGTTGCTGACATGGCCTTTGGCGCGAAACTGTTGGCCGAGGACTGGGACAAAGAACGTTTCGTCATTCTTGAAGAACTGCGCCATGATAACAAGGTGGCTGAACGCATCAACCGACAGAAAAAAGAGCTGCTGCGTGCAGGTTCGCGTTATGTTGATCGTCCGACTATTGGCACACGTGAGGGAATTGAAGCGACGACCATCGCTGACATCAAGGCGTTTTACGATTCCTATTATGTCGCGTCCAACATGACCCTGATCGTCTCTGGCAGGATAGATGCGGCAAGCACTGAGAAGGCGATTATCCGTCTGTTTGGCTCAGCACCGAACAAGCCACAACCATCCAGAGACTACGTGGCATTCCCGTTGAAAGATGAACTCTCCATCGGCCAGGTACAGGACCCACAGGGCACCACCTCGCAAGTAACCTATGCTTTCAGACTGGAAATGCCACCCCGTCAAAGCGATGACGGCAGACTTGCCTATCTCGAGAAATATTTCCTGACCCGCCTGATGCGCGACGCGATACAGACGCAGGGCGAACATTACGGTGAGATGGTCAATTCTCTCAGTTTCGTCATTCAAGAACCTGTAGAGCGGCGGCTTATTCTGGCCTTCAACGCCAGAAGCGAAAATCATGACAGAGCGAAAGACATTTTGCTTGAAAGTGTCGAGCGACTGCGGCGCACGGGCCTGTCTCGGGATGGCTTCGACGCTCTGATGAAAGATGCTGTCCGGATCAACAGTCGCAATCCTGACGCCGCAGCCCAGCGAACCTATGCGGAGTGGGAAGACCGTATTACCAGCGCGGTGATGATGGATTCCGTGCTGCAAGACGCAGCTGAAAAGGCGAGGGACACACAAGCCCTGCTAGAGCAGATCACCTTCGAAAGCCTGTCTGCCCGTATGCAAGACATGCTGCGCGCGCCCGACCAGGTGATGATGTATCAGGTTCCGGGCGACAAGACGGTAGAGCTTCCATCGGTCGACGATATCAGTGCCCAACGTCAGGCGTTGTCCACGGTTACAGCACTCCCCGATTTGCCCGCGATTGTAGCTAAGGCGCCGGTTGCGAAAGAGCAACCGCTGCCAATATGGCCAACAGACGCGACGGTTGATGAAACGGGAGAAATCGTTTCGGAAACCCGCCATGACAACCCAACGATACAGGAATGGGTCCTTTCGAACGGCGATCGCGTGGTCTGGCTGGCGCGCGACACGACGGATGGCAAGGTCTATCTATCAGGACAATCCAGACCGGGTTTCATGAATGCCGAGTTCGGCAGCACAGTTTCACAGGCTGCCATTCAACTCTGGGAACAAAGCGGTTTTAATTTCTGGTCACAGGACGAATATGAACTTTGGAAAAAAGCCCAGCCAGCGAGGTGGAGTTGGGCGCTGAAGGACAGCATGCTCGACGTTGCCGTGGCTGCAAAACCGGAACAACTCCCCGAATTGTTGCGTCAATATGCAGCGAGTATAAAATTTGGTCTGGTTCGTGAAGAGGCATCTGACGCTTTCCGCACCCAGATGGCCAGCAACCTCACCTCTGCCAATGAATATTCGCAGTTGCTCTACGGAGAGTCTGCCGATCACCCCGGCGATGCAAACATTGGAGTGATTGATGCACAGGCGTTGGAAAAAGCAGCTCGCGCGCTCGTCGCGGAACCGGTAACCTGGTTTGCGGTCGGTCCCGCCCCAACGCCTGAGACCAAAACCACATTTGCAAAAACACTGAGTGCGTTGGCACGCGCTCCGTCTCTCACACCAGCGCCCGCCAGGCAGCAAGACGGCATACACAAAAAGAGCATTCAAACATTTAGGGATCATCGGGCCCAGGTCGAAATATCTACGTTCACAGCCCTTGAATGGACGCCAGAAAAAGCCTTCCTCATTTCGACGCTGACACCACTCGCACAGCAAGCGCTGAAAAATGAACTGCGCAATCATCTTGGTGGCATCTACACGCTGCAGTTTGAGTTGCGCATGGACCCAGAGACCAACCGCAGCATCAGTACCTTGTCGTTCATTTGTGCGCCGGAGCGGGCAGAAGAGCTGGCAGACGCTGCCATAAATGTCCTGAAGAACATGCCGCAGAACATACAGGCTGTGGACTTCAAGCGATTGCAGGCAGACATCGACTTTGCCGAAAGCGGGCGTATGAGTGACGCCAACACTTGGCTGCGCCGACTGTCTTTGAGTTACCGCCGTTACGGCGACCCGACCTACCTCAGCAACATGCCAAAATTGAGCGAACAGTTGACGCCGATCGCGTTGCAGACCTATGCCGAGCAGGTGTTTAAAACAGATAATATAGCTGTGCTGACCCGCTTGCCTCTGGCCAAGGCGCAGTAATTGCAACGTTCAGATCGCTAGACGCAGCGTGTTGATAGTTGCTGCGTCTGCTCCGTAATTATACGGCCTTATCACCGACCATCTGATGCCTGCCCATCGGCAGCATCAGCGGCCGCCCTGAGGTAGGGTCGGTTATGATGCGGCTCTCAAGGCCAAACACCTGTCGCACATTGTCCTCTGTCAGAACCTCTTCCGGCTTTCCCGTGATGTGCAGTCGTCCACATGCCATGGCGACAAGATAGTCGGCATATCGTGCCGCCAGATTGAGGTCGTGGAGAACCATGACGATTGTCGTTCCACGCGACTGATTGAGATCGGTCAACAGATCCAGCACCTCAATCTGATGGCTGATATCGAGGAAGGTCGTTGGTTCGTCCAGCAACAGGACTTCAGTCTGCTGCGCCAGTGCCATTGCAATCCAGACACGCTGCCTTTGTCCGCCGGAAAGTTCGTCGACCGGCCGTTCTGCCAGCTCAACAGTTTTGGTGGCAATAAGCGCTGTCGCGACAGCTTCATCATCCGCTGATGTCCAGCGCGTAAACATGCCCTGATGCGGATGCCTGCCACGGCTGACAAGGTCTGCCACCATGATACCTTCAGGCGCGATAGGGGATTGTGGCAAAAGCCCCATCACTTTCGCCAGTTCCCGTGATGGCATTTTGTGAATGGACTTGCCGTCAAGCAGCACGTGGCCTGCACGCGGCGTAATCAGCCGCGACATGGTGCGCAGCAGTGTCGACTTGCCACAGGCATTGGCGCCAACAATCACTGTGATTTTGCCATGTGGCACCACCAGATCGAGGTCATTCAGAATGACGCTATCGCCATACCCGGCTGAAAGTTTCGTGGCGGCAAGTGAATAGGTAGTCATAGTGAACCTCCGGCGCGATTGACGCGCACGATAAGGAAAATGAGGTAGGGGGCGCCGAGCGCACCCGTAACGACACCGACCGGATAACGGCTGGGCAACAGGAATTGCCCGCAATAATCGCCAACCAGAACGAGCGTTGCGCCGACCAGTGCCGAAGGCACAAGCAACGAACCATTGTTACCCATGATCCTTGCAGCGATCGGCCCGGAGAGGAAAGCAACAAATGCAATAGGCCCGGCCACTGCTGTGGCAAATGCGATCATTCCAACTGATGCGATGATAACGATGATCCGTGTCTTGGCGACACGCACGCCAAGTGCTGCGGCAGTATCATCGCCGAGCCGTAAGGCTTCCAGATCACGAACGCGGGTCAGCAGCAGTCCACCGAAGGCAGCCAAGGCGAGAATGAGCGGCAGTGTCTGCGACATCTGTGCACCGTTCACACTGCCCGTCAGCCAGCGCATCGCCTCCTGAAGGCTCCAGGCCGGCGCGACAGACAATATGTAAGCAATAAAACTCTGCAGCATGGCAGAGACACCAATGCCGACAAGGATCAATCGCGTCCCTGCAACACCGTTGCGAAACGACAGAGCATAGACCAACAGCGCAATACCAAGCCCGGAGACGACGGCGAAAACTGACACGATCGGCCCGCTGAGCGACAGGACAACAATGGCAAAAACCGCAGCGGCACTTGCGCCGGAACTGATGCCGATAATGTCAGGGCTGGCGAGTGGGTTGCGGAGCATGATCTGAAAGGCGACGCCACCCATGCCAAAACAAAGTCCCGCAACAATGGACAGGACAGCGCGCGGCAACCGCAACTGACCAACGGTGAAACTCAAACCCGGGATATTCTCACCAAGCAAAACACGGATAACGTCTTTCGGCGGCGTAAACGTCTGGCCGGACATCAGCGTCAGTGCACAGACGGCACATAACAACACCACCAGACCGGAGATAACAAGCCACCGGCCACTAGCGCGCTGACGCCGGTTTCCAGCGATCGAGGTGATGACAGGGGAAAGCATGCTCATAATTCACGCACCCTTTGCCGCCTGACAATCCAGATAAAAAACGGCGCCCCGACGAGTGCAGTGACAATGCCCACATCCAACTCGGCAGGCCGTGCCACGATGCGTCCCATAATGTCCGCGGCCAGTAGTAGGCAAGCTCCACTCAAGGCCGAGAAAGGCAATAGCCAACGGTGGTCTACCCCCACCAGCAGGCGGCACAGATGTGGAACGACGAGACCAAGGAAACCGATCGGACCACAAATCGCAGTCGTTGCACCACATAAGAGGATTGCCCCGAATGACGCTATGGCCCGGGCAGTCGCAACACGTTCGCCCAGACCAGCGGCCAATTCATCGCCGAGCGCCAATGAGTTCAACTTGCGAGCCGACAACAGGCTGATTGCAAAACCAACGATCAGAAACGGCAGCACATGAGAAATACGCTCAAATGTCGCCCCACCAACACCACCGATCTGCCAGGCGCGAATACCGCCCGCAATATCATTGCGTGGCAAGACTACAGCGATAACCAAAGAGGAAAAAGCGACCGATGTCGCGGCACCAGCCAGTGCCAATTTGAGCGGTGTCGCACCGCCGCGCCCCATCGAGCCGATGACGTAAACAAAAACAGCTGAAATGCCGGCACCTAAGATGGCGACCATGATGTAGGCGTATGCCGACGCGATACTGAACCACGCCACACCCACCACGACCGCCAAAGACGCACCCATATTGACGCCGAGAATGCCGGGATCAGCCAAAGGATTGCGGGTAACGCCCTGCATGATCGCACCTGCCAAACCGAGTGAAGCGCCCGCAAGCAATGCAAGCAGAGTCCTTGGCAGTCGGACTGCGACAGCAGCTTGGCTTATATTATCCGTATGGCCACGCAATGCCATTACGATATCGCTCCAAAACACGTCTCGTGTACCGATCGCGACCGACAAGGCGCACAAAAAAGCAAGTGCTGCCAGCACTAGAACCAAACCCAAGAACCGCGAACGGCGCATATTTCCCGGAAAAGCCTTCGCAGCCTGCGAGGACCCTTTATTCAATATCATTTGGACTTTCCCGCCGCCTCGGCAAGCAGATTGACGTAGTCTTTCAACACCCACGAAATCGACAATGGTGTTGGATTGGATGCAGTACCGAGTGGATTGCGGCCCAGCATGACGATTGCGCCATTCGCGACTGCGGGCATTCGCGAAAGCAGGGGATCAGCGTTCACCGCATCCAGCAAGGCCTGGCTGCCGTAAGTCACGACGATATCAACATCATCAAAGGCGTCGACACGTTCTGCACTGACGCCCGCAGCAAACTGGCCCTTGGTGGTTGCATCCAAAACGCTCTTGGGTGACTTAAGACCGAGATCGGTAAAAAACTTCACGCGAGTGTCATTGGCGGTATAAAAATTGACGATGCTGAGGTTCGTGGTGTCGAGATGCGTCACAAACATTGCCGACTTGCCCTCAAGCTGACGATGCCCAGCGACCGTATCAGCGATCTCCTTTTCAATCCGCTTAATCAGCGCATCGCCTTCTTTCGCCATGCCGAGCCCGGCGCTGTTAAAGCGGATCATATCGCGCCAATCAGTCGCCCAGGATGATTCCGGATAGGCAACAACCGGTGCAATCTGGCTCAACGTGTCGTAATCGGCCTGACTGAGGCCGGAATAGGCTGCGAGAATGACGTCCGGCTGGGTTGCAGCGACGGCCTCGAAGTCAATTCCATCCCCCTCATCAAACAGCACGGGCTTTTCAGTACCAAGCTCTTTCAGCTTTTCAGCGACCCATGGCAACAGACCGTCGCCATCGTCATCGCCAAAATTGGCTGCTGCAAAACCAACGGGAACAATGCCCAATGCCAACGGAACTTCATGATTGGCCCAAGCGACAGTCGCGACGCGCTCTGGCTTTTTGGCAATCGTGGTTGTTCCCAACGCATGTTTGATGACGATCGGATAAGACGTGTTTTCGTCTGCACGGACCTGTGTGAATGCCAGCAATGAAAGGCATGTCACAACCACCATTGCGTAAAAACCGAAGAACCTTGGCACGGGCAACCCTCCTTGATATTTAAAGTTGGCTTTCCAGTTCCAGTTTAATGGGGATGCGTCAAGGTTTACGCAAACGACCAACCGGCAGCGCGTCAAAGTTTCCGGAGTTTCATACAAAACCAGAGGAATCTACAATACCAGACTGTACGCCTCAAGTTAACAAGCGCCGAAGGTGAATACAGGGTATCGCCACAGTTCGTGCCATTTTGCATCAAAGCGACGCACAGAACCGCTTTGGCAAAGGACTAAGAAAAGCACCCTGTTGGTGACCAGCAACAACAACGCCAACCTCTGGAATTTGGACATGCACAGCAAAAAAAACGGCAGCGCAGGCAAACGGTCCGGTCTTCATTATCGCAATGCTGCCCTTCTTGGATGCACGGCACTGATCGCTTTTTCGCCGGTAACATCGCTGGCGCAGGATACCGAAAGTTCGGGTACCAATACTGTTTTGCAAACTATTACTATCGATGGCGCCGGCGCGGATGATGACAGCAAATCCATTGTCGCTACCAAAACAACCAGTGGCGGCAAAATTCCTACGGACATCATGAACACGCCTGCCAGCGTGTCTGTGATCACGTCAAAAGAAATCCAGCAACGTGGCGCGCAGAACGTCGAAGAAGTGTTGCAATACACCGCTGGCGTCACGACTGATTTTTATGGCTCAGACGACCGGTTTGATTATTTTAAGGTTCGCGGTTTCGATGCCTATATGTATCGAGACGGCCTTTTGATCGGTCGTCCCTTTGGTGGTCTCCGTGAAGAGCCTTTCGCATACGAACGTGTAGAAGTGCTAAAAGGCGCCAACTCGGCAACATTCGGCGTTTCTGACCCAGGTGGCGCCGTCAACTACATGACGAAGCGACCCAGAAACGAAAGGTTTGGCGAAGCCTATGTGACCGGGGGATCTTACGACCGCGCCGAAACAGGGATCGATTTTGGTGACAACATCACTGAAGACGACACGCTATCGTATCGCATTACGGGCAAGGTCAAAAATGCAAAGGCCGAGTTCGATTTCTCGAATGATGACGAGAAGTTTTTTATGGGCGGCCTTACATGGCGTCCTACCGATGTCACCAGCCTGACCGTCGTTTACGATCATCTTAATACTGATGGCGTACCGGGAAGTGGTGGTCATCCTGTTGGGACGGATTTCAGCAGAAGTCGTTTCTTCGGCGAGCCGGATTTCAATTATCGCGGAGTCAACAGAAACTCCTTGAGCGTCATGTTCGATCATGATTTTGGCTCAGGTCTGAGCTTCAGTACAAATGCCCGATATAGTAAAGCAAACACCGATTTTGGTTACGCATATATTGCGTCGACGCCAACGAATGGCTCTACGACTGCTAAGCGTTCATTCTTCGCAGACGATTCATCAGATGAGAATTTCATCGTTGATTCACGTCTGCAATACGAGGCGAACTTTGACGCAGTCGAAAGTAAGACCCTGTTTGGCGTCGAATACAATAACCTATCCTCTGATGGTCAGATCAACTTCGGTGACGCACCCGGCATTGATTGGACCAACCCGATATATTCGGGCGCACCAACATCAGTTCCTCTGGGTGAAATAACGCGAAATCGCCAATACACTACGGCTATATATGCACAACAAGATTTGACGTTCTCCGAAAAACTCATAGCCACCGTCGCGCTTCGAAATGATTGGCTTGATTTGAAGCAACACTCCACTTCGTATTGGACAGGGTCCGAAGTGGTTAGCAATGATGAAGACCGCGTGAGTGAGCTTACTAAGCGCTTTGGCGTCACCTATCGATTTACTGATGCGTTTGCCGCCTATGCAAGCTACGCGGAGTCGGTGGCACCACCCACAGTAGGCGTTCAACCCGAGCGCGGCGACCAAATTGAATTGGGTGTAAAATATCAACCGACAGATTTTCCGGGTCTATTTACTGCCGCGATTTACGACCTGACCAAGTCAAATATTACTGTCACGAACCCAGTGACAAATCTTCCGTCGACCATCGGTGAAGTTAGGGTTCGGGGATTGGATCTTGAGGCAAAAACAGAGGTGACAAACAACTTCAGTTTGACAGCAGCCTACTCGTACCTGAAATCAGAGATCACTGAGAATGGCACTGGCGGGAACATTGGCAACGAACTGCAATTCGTACCCAATCATTCAGCTTCGTTGTGGGGTAATTATACTCTCGAGGGCAACGACACCATTGGCGACATGACTTTTGGCTTGGGTGCTCGTTACATTGGATCTTACTATTTCGACGATGCAAACACGCAAAAAACTGGAAACAACGTCGTTTTCGATGCGTCGTTCAACTACAAGATTCAGGAAAACACATCGCTGGATCTGAATGTCAGCAATCTGTTCGACAAGAAGTACGTCGCTTATGGCGGTTTTGGAGCTGACTTCTACAATCCGGGCCGGTCGTTCGCCGTCACACTGCGCCGGACTTGGTAACAAAATACCCCCACCTGACAAAACGTCGGGTGGGGGTAAACGTTTTAATACCTGCCTTGCCAGACATGGCGTAATCGATCAGGCTGACAGACGCTGTCCACTCGTCGTATCGAACAGATGCAGGTTTGCAGGATCAACGTCGAAGCCGATGTTTTGCCCCACATTCAGGCGCGTTTCAGCTGGAAGTGCGACGCTGAATTCATGGCGACCATTCTTCAGTGTTACCAGACGTGTTTCGCCATGAAACTCGTTGCGATCAACCTGTCCACGGAAGGTTCCGGCCGTTTCGTTCAGGCGAAAAGCGCCAGGACGAATACCAACTGTCACAGCACCGGGGCGGACATTGAAAGGTGCGCCCAAGTTGACTGTGTCACCAGCCAAAACGCCATCTGATGCCTGTAGCTCCAGGAAGTTCATGTTCGGCGTACCAATGAAACCGGCTGCAAACAATGTGGCAGGCGTCTGATAGATCTCCTCTGGCGTACCCATCTGTTCGATATGACCATCCTTCATCAGCACGATGCGATCAGCCAGCGTCATGGCCTCAAGCTGATCATGTGTCACATAGATGCTGGTGGTTTTCAGGTCATGGTGCAGACGGGCGATTTCAACTCGCAGGCTTCCGCGCAGCTTGGCGTCGAGGTTTGAAAGCGGCTCGTCAAACAGAAACACTTCCGGTGTCTTGATCATAGCACGCGCAATCGCCACGCGTTGCTGCTGACCACCGGAGAGCTCTGTCGGTTTGCGCGACAGATAGACGTTGAGACCCAGCGCTTCGACGACCGGTGCCAGACGTGCGTTGATGGCATCCTTTGCAACACCCGCACGTTCAAGACCGAATACGATGTTCTCGCGAACGGTCATATGCGGATAAAGCGCGTAGTTCTGGAACACCATGGCAATACCACGATCACCGGGATCGCGGTCATTCATACGCTGACCACCGATGAGAAGATCGCCGCCAGAGATATCTTCCAGGCCGGCAATCATGCGAAGCATGGTGGATTTTCCGCAGCCCGATGGGCCGAGGAAAACCACGAATTCATGGTCATTGATCGACAGGTTGAAGTCACGCATGACTTCAAGCGAACCGTAGACCTTACGGATGGAACGGCATTCGACTGTAGCCATCAGCTCGTTTCCTTATCCAGCACGATTTGCAGCTTCACATCTTCAGGGCGCCCTTCGGCAGCCCGCTCAAAAGCAGCAATCGATTGATCGAAATTATATGTGTCCGAAACGAGCGGCTTGAGATTGACCTTGCCAGCAGCAATCAGCGCCAGCGCACGGTCAAAGACGTTTGCGTAGCGGAACACGGTCTCAATACGGCACTCACGGGCGCAGGCAGCAGCGATATCGAAAGGAACCGGCTCCGGTGGCAAACCAACCAGAACGACAGTGCCGCCCGGACGCACGACCTTGAACAGGTCCCGTATGGCAGCAGGTGCACCGGAGCACTCAAACACGATGTCTGCGCCCCAATTTTCTGTCGCCTCATTTACGGCGCTGACAATATCTGTTTCGCGCAGATTGATGCCGGTGATGCCTTCGTAGGTCTCAGCCAATTTCAGCTTGGTTTCGGACAGATCCGAAATCAATACGCGCGAGCAACCGCCAGCCAGTGCCGCCAGAGCAACCATGATGCCGATGGTGCCGCAGCCCATGACGACGGCTGTATCGCCGGGCGTGATGTGGGCGCGGGCAGCTGCCTGCATACCAACAGCAAAAGGCTCGACCATCGCACCTTCTGCGAAGGAAACATTGTCAGCCAGCTTGTAGGTGAAACCGGCAGGATGCACGGTCTCCGGGCAAAGAATGCCGTGAACAGGTGGTGTGGCCCAGAATGTAACGGCAGGGTCGACGTTATAGATACCGAGACGCGAGGCGCGCGAGATCGGGTCAGGAATGCCAGGCTCCATGCAGACACGGTCCCCGACTTTGAGATGGGTGACATTGGCACCAGCCTCGATGACCGTACCGGCAGCTTCATGACCGAGCACCATTGGCTCGTTGACCACGAAATCACCAATACGACCATGTGTGTAGTAGTGCACATCGCTGCCGCACACACCAACCGTATGCAGGCGGATACGGACGTCATCCGGTCCCATGGTCTGGGGCAGATCGATATCGCGCAGGTTCAATTCGCCAACGCGTTCCAGGACAAGTGCTTTCATTGAATAATCAACCCTGATTTTGTTTTTTCGAGAATGCGGCATTCAGACCGCCCGCCAGCAATCCAAGCAGGATAAGAGGGGGCAGGGACAAAAGAACGACGGCTGCGTTTAGAATACCCCAGGGCACATTCATGCCGAGCTGGGACATTTCGGATGCGATGATTGGCAAAGTTTTTGCGTTTGATGTGGTCAGCATCATGGCCAGAAGGAACTCGTTCCAGACGAGCACGAAAGAAAAGGCGATCGCGCCGAAAATCTGGAACCGAGCGATTGGCAATGCCACGCGGAAGAATGTTGCATAAGGTCCAAGCCCATCAACTCGGGCCGCTTCTTCGACGTGAATGCTCACACGCTCAAAGGCAGGAACGGACAACCAGATCGTAATCGACGCGGTAACGATCAGATAGGTTACGATCAGTGACAGGCGTGAATCGTAAAGACCGAGGCCCAGCCAGATCACCAGCATGGGAATAGCAATCGCGACAGGCGGCAGGAAACGCAGCGACAGAACAAAGAACTGCGCTTCTGCGGTCAGTCGGTTCTTGAAGCGGGCGATCACATAAGCCGCGGGAACGCCAATGATGGCACCGATCACCACGGCCGACGAGCAGATAATGACCGAGTTGGTCAAAGCCCGTGCCACAGAGCGACGGTTCAACACGTAACTCATATTGTCCCAGACCGGCTGGAAAAACACCTTTGGTGTACTGACCAGCAGATCCGCATTGGTTTTGAACGCATTCAGTAGCGTCCAGAGAAGCGGCAGGACGACAAACGCCGCAGCAACGACCAGCACCAGCCGAAGGAGAATGGTGGAAATCTTCATCGGTTCAACCTCTTCCAGGTAAAGGTAAAGGTTACGACTGTCAGCACCATCATGATGACCGCCATTGAAGACGCATAGGAAATCTTACCGGATTCAATAAAGCCTTGCGAATAGGCGTACATATCGAGCGTTTCGGTTGAAATGCCCGGACCACCACGGGTCATGACGTAGACGAGATCGAAAGAGCGCAGGCTTTCAATCGCCTTCACCAGCAGAAGACTGATCAATGGCGCCTTCAACATCGGTAATGTCACGAAGCGGTGAATTTCCCAACGACTTGCCTTGTCAATGCGCGCAGCTTCCAGCGGTTGCGGCGGCAGAGATTCCAGCAGCTTCAAGATGATAACCGCGAAGAACAATCCCCATTGCCAAACATCAACGAAGGCAACAGCCAGAAGGGCACCCCAAGGTGTCGAGAGAATATCCGGGGTGCTGCCCGTCAATTCACGCACCGGCCAGGTCAACGCACCGTAAAGCGGATGAAAGCCGAATTTCCAGACGAATGCAGCACAAACGCGCGGCAGCAAAACCGGAATGATGAAAAGCAGACACAGCACATTGCGCATGCGCGGTCCAGCAGCTTCAAACATCGCAATACCAAGTCCGATGCCTGTCAACATGGTCAAGCTGACGCTGATGACTTCCCATTTTACCGATACCCAGAGGGCATTGAGAAAACGCGCATCCGAAAAGAGAGCAATGTAATTTGCAAACCAGATGTAGTCGGCCACCGGTTGGGAAAGTGTCCGGTTCTGCAAAGAAATATTGACCGCATAGACCGTGGGCACCAGTGCCAGCACGACCAGGATCAAAAGGGTCGGCCCCAGAAATACATAGGGCAGTGAACGTCCGCGTCGCATCACAGCAGATCCTAGGCTGAAAAGATGGGCGCGCATGAAAGCGCGCCCTGTTTTTGATTATGCAGCATCAGAGCTTGCGGGCGAAGGCTTCAAGTTCGTCCAGAGTGCCCTTGATGTCGGTGCGGCTGCCGGTGATCAGCTCTTCAAGCATGATGCCCCACTGATTGCCCAGCTCCTGCCAGCGAGCATCCTGCCAGAACGTCACCTGCGTGTGCTTGCCGGTCTCTGCCATCGCGTCAGAAAGGTTCTGACCGAATGTCTTGGCATATTCTGCACTCTGGTAGGTGCTGGTTCTGGTCAACTCACCCGGCTGACCGGCAGCGAGACGGCGAGCTTCCTGTTCCTTGGAGGTCGCCCATGCAACGAACAGACCGGCGCAAGCCTTTTCCTCATCCGTCGCATTTGCCTTGGAGGCCACTGCGAAACCATGCGCATAACCAGCGCCTGGCAGTGGAGATGGTGGAACGGAGAATGCAACCTTGTCGGCAACCTGGCTCTGCGCCTTGTCGACGGACATGCCGCCAAGTGGTGCGGATTCTACCAGGATAGCAACCTTGCCAGCGCGGAAGGCGCCGGTGGATTCATCCCACGAACCGGTCTGAGTGCCTGGAGCGGAATATTTGAACAGATCAAGATATGTCTGCGTGGCCTTTACAGCTGCTTCGGAGTTGAATGCAGGCTGACCATCCTTGAACCATTCACCGCCATTGGCCTTGAACAGTGGCATCCAGCGCCAGACATTGGCACCCGAACCGCGCTGACCACGGAGTGCCGTACCGTAAATGCCATTTGCCGGATCATGCAATTTTTTCACTGCGGCGAGATATTCGTCCCATGTCTTAGGTGGCTGAATGCCAGCCTTTTCAAGCAGGTCGGTGCGATAAACCATCAGGTCGCCGCCGCCCTGTACCGGTGCAAACCACTGCTTGCCGTCGTAGGACGCAGCAGCGCGCATACCTGCGTCGAAGTCGTTGTAGTCATATTCGGCCGGATAAAGGCCATCAAGCGGCACAATCCAGCCGGAAGATGCAAAGAGTGCGAGGTTTGCCTCATCAACGTAATAAACGTTGAAGCTACCAACGGTCGATGCGTCGGCCTGCGACTTGGCGCGGCGGTCATTTTCATTCAGATAGCTGATTTCAAAGCCTGCACCGGACAGCTTTTCGAACTCATCAACATAGTCTTCCAGCAGCGTCAGGCCGTCACGTGGCTGTGCAAGAATACGCACATCCGCGCTGCACTGGGCAGCAAAAGTATTGGACGCAGCAAAAAGCGCAATCGCCGCACAACCAGTGCGGAGTAAAGTCTTCAACATGATTTCCTCCCTCAGAAGCTGCACTCCTGTACAGCCCACGCACCTATTTTCGAAAAACATTGGTTGGGAACTAGTTGGCTTTTTACCGTTAACTGATACTATTTTGACATTATCACGCCAATGATGAGAGATACACATGCGTATATCATCAGATTTTCCCCACTCGGTGTCAGATACCTACACCGCGACGCGCGAACAAATCATCCTTCCGGACAACATGTCCTACCTCATCCGGCGGGATGATTATCCCAACCCGATCTGTATCTGGAACTATCATCCGGAGTGGGAAATTCACTACATCTCTGATGCAGCAGGCTTTGCCTATGTCGGCGATTATGTCGGCCCGTTCAAACCGGGTCACCTTGTTCTGACCGGGACCAACCTGCCGCATAACTGGATCACCCCCGGCGCCCCAAACCTGCCGGGTCGTGACCTCGTTTTGCAATTCGATGCGGATACGTTGATGCAGGCCCGCGCCATCTGCCCAGAACTCGACGTGCTGCACCGTCTGAAACCGATGTCTCGCAGAGGCATAGAGATTCTGGGGCCGGAAGCCATTGATATTGGTGAGATGATTGTTGAGTTAAATGACCACAAGGGTGCCGTTGGTCTTGGATTGTTTCTGGAAATTCTGAATGCCATTGAAGCTGCACCGCGCAAGCGCGCATTGGCGACAGAACATTTCATATCGCTCTATGGCGAGCTATCCGACAAACGCCATCGCCGCATTGACCAGGCAATTCAGATTTTACAATCCAGACCGGATACACAAATGCATGAGGTTGCCGAGACTGTGGGGCTAGACCCTTCGGCATTTTCCCGCGCATTCAGACGGCTGACCGGCATGACCTTCTCAACCTATATTCGCTCGGTGCGTGTCTGGCGCGCCCGCACCTTGCTTGCCGAAACCGAGATGCCGATTACAGACATCTGCTTTGAAGCAGGCTTCAATAACCTGTCCAACTTCAACCGTTATTTCCGCATGGAGACGGGTTTGACGCCGCGTGACTACAGGACGGCATCGCGCATTCGTAACAAGTCGATCGTGCCTGCGCCCGAGATACGGACAAGATAACAGCTTGCCTCAAATCTGTGCGCGACACAGATTTTTCGTCAAATTATGGGGGTCGCACCTATTTGTTGTAACATGCTACAGAGCATTCAATAGAGTGGGCAATTCCGATTCCGGGTGCCAGACGGAACGAGAGAGCCAAAACAGATGGCAAAAAAAGCCAAGACTCCAGCGTCATCCAATGGGCCGGTCGAGCGTGCCGAGGATCCGCGCGAGCGTATTATTGCCGCAGCACGCGCCGTTTTCATCGAACAGGGCTTCGATCTGGCTACCGTGCGCGAGATCACTTTGCGCGCCGACGTTAATGTCGCCGCCATCAACTATTACTTCGGCTCCAAGGATGAGCTGATCAGCGAAGTGCTGAGTATCATGATGGAGCCTTATACCACTGCGCGTATCGCCGCACTGGAGGCATGTCAGAAATCGGCGCATCCAAACCTGCCAACACTGCAGGATGTTGCGGAGGCGCTGGTGCGCCCGATGGTGCAGTTCAGCCGCGACGCCGTTGGTGATCGTCCGCTGATCCGAATGATCCAGCAGGTTCGCTCACGTCCAAGAGAAATCACCACACGTTTTTTCCTACGACGTGTCGACCCGGCGGTGTTTCGTTTTATCGATGCCTTCGGGCACGCCGTCCCATCGCTCGAGCGCCGCGACATCTTTTGGCGCTACAATTTTTCAATCGGCTCTGTCATGCAGGTGTTGACGGATTCAGACCACGCAACCTACCGTCTCAAGAACTTGTCCGGCGGCCTTTGTGACACTGACGATGATGAACAGATCATCGCGCAACTGACTGCATTCGTTTGCGCCGGATTCCTGGCGCCAGCTGTCAAAATCAAGCAAAAAGACGCAGCTCTCGCTCAGTCGGAATAGTTTTCTATTTCTGATAATATATTGAGCAAACCATGCTGCATTCATGGGCATTTTGACCATTTATAGTCGTTGACTGAATTGGAATTAAAACTATGTTTGAAACATTGTTTATTCTCCGATGGAGCAGCCTCAATGTCCGCAGCAGCCAAGAAAATTACCGGTTCTTTCGTCGCGCTTATCACGCCATTTGATCGCTCTGGCGCTGTCGATATCGGCGCATTCCGTGAACTGCTGCAGTTCCATGAGGCCAATGGCACCTCTGCCGTCCTCATCATGGGCTCGACCGGTGAAGTGTCGATGCTGTCGCAGGACGAAAAGCGCAAGATCATCGTCGAGACGTCCAAGATGAAGTCCGAGAAGATGCCAATTTTCTTTGGCTGCACGGGCAACAACACCGACACAACAATCGACAACGTCAAGTTCGCCAAGGATAACGGTGCCGATGGCGCGATCCTCGCGGCGCCGGCCTATATCTGCGCACCGGAAGCTGACATCGAGCGTTACTTCCTTGAAATTGCTGATGCAACAGACCTGCCACTTGGCCTTTACAACAACCCGCCACGCGTGAAGAGCGACCTGCATTGGGACCACCTGCTGCGCATCTTCAAGCACCCGAACTACGTCATTCACAAGGAATCGACGGCACGTGTTGGTCAGGTTGCCCAGGTTCTCGCGGCACGCCCAGACGTTTCTGTCATGTGCTGCGATAGCCCCAACCTCGGCCTCGTCGTTCCGACAATGAGCCTCGGCGGCCACGGCACCGCCAACATGGGTGGCAACATTGCGCCTGCTGAAGTGGCCGTCATGTCGCGTCCATGGACCAGCTACACTGAAGCAGAAGGTTTCCGTGACAATTACCTGCGCCTGCTGCCGCTGCTGCACTACAACTACTCGGCCATCAACCCGGTTGCCGTAAAGTCGCTGATGAAGGCTGTTGGTCTGCCTGCCGGTGAACTGCGCCGCCCGCTGACTGGCCTCGAAGGTGAAGCACTGGCACGCGGCGTTCGCATCGTGCAGGAACTTGGCCTCGACAAGGTGTACGGCTGGAAGATCAACACCGCAGCTCTCGCCGCCTAAGGAGAGACAGATGGACCTCGGGATTTCTGGCAGAAAAGCTCTCGTCACCGGTGCAAGCCGTGGCATGGGTAAAGCAGCCGCGATGACGCTTGCACATGAAAATGTGGATTTGACGATTGTTGCCCGCACTGCTGAAACGCTTGAGGAAACGGCTGCGGAAATCCGCTCCAAGACCGGCGCCCGCGTCACGACCGTTGCGTCCGACATAACAAGTGCTGAAGGACGGCAAGCCGCGCTCGCGGCATGCCCCAACCCGGATATTCTGGTCAACAATGCCGATGGGGAATTGCCTGGCGATTTTCGCAACTGGAAACGCGAAGATTGGCTGCGCGGCATGGACCGCATGATGCTGACGCCGATCGACATGATACGTCTGACTGTCGATGGCATGATGGACCGGGGTTTCGGTCGCATCGTCAATATCGTATCGCGCAGCGTCAAGATCGCACAGCCAGAACTTGGCCTATCGAATGCTGCGCGTTCTGGCTTGGTCGGCTTTGTCGCTGGCCTGGCGCGCCAGACCGTCAGTCACAATGTGACGATCAACAATGTTCTTCCCGGCATTATTGCCTCGGATGGCCAGCGCGAGCATGTCAGAGTACTGGCAGAGCAAAGTGGCCGCCCATTCGATGACATTTGGAAAGAACGCGCCTCACAGAACCCGGCCGGTCGTTACGGCGATCCGGACGAGATCGGTGCTTATATTGCATTCCTGTGTTCAACGAAGGCCGGTTTTGTTACCGCGCAAAACCTGCTCGTTGACGGAGGTCAATACCCCGGAACCTACTAGGGTTTCGGCACATCCCATTCTACGGTAGCTGACAAGCCACCGCACTGTTTAACGCTGCGCATTTCCGCGGCGAACGTACATCTGTATCCTGAATTCAGAAGGAGCCACCAGACATGAAAAATATTGGATCATTGCTTCTTGCCGCATCGCTCGCTGCCATCTCCGGTGGCGTTGCCGTTGCACAGGAATTCCCTGCACGCGCAATCAGCATCGTTGTGCCATATCCACCAGGCGGCGCCGTTGACGGTGTAGCCCGCGTGCTTGCCGCTGAACTGTCTGAATCAACAGGCAAGACATTTGTCGTTGATAACCGTGCCGGTGGTGCAGGTGGTGTTGTTGGCTCCGCAGAAGTCGCCAAGGCAGAGCCGGATGGCTACACGCTGCTTCTCAATGCATCGATCCATGTGGTCACGCCGCTGATCAACAAGAACGTGCCGTTTGACGTCCTCAACGACTTCACCCACATCGCCGGTATCGCCGCAGGTCCGCTGCTGGTCGTTACACCGACATCCACAAAAGCCAACACTCTCAAGGAATTCTTTGAAGAAGTGAAGGCTGATCCAGAAGGTTTCAACTTCGCAACATCGAGCTACGGCTCTGCTGGCCACCTTGCCGTCGAAGTGCTGAAGGCACAGGCTGGCGTTGATACTGATGTCGTGACCTATAAGGGCGCAGGTCCGGCTCTTACCGATCTGATGGGTGGTCAGGTTCAGCTGATGGCTGACCCCATGCTGTCGTCGCTGCCACACGTCAAGGCAGGTCGCCTGAAGGCTCTGGCTGTTACCAGCCTCAAGCGTTCGGCTCTTGCTCCAGAAATCCCGACCGTTGAAGAAAGTGGCATGCAGCCACTGGACATGGTGTCCTGGTACGGCGTGTGGGCGCCGAAGAACCTTGATCCGAAGGCTACCGAATACCTCGACGCCGCAGTGTCCAAGGTCGTCAACTCCGACAAGTTCAAGGAAAAACTCACTGTGTTCGGTTTCGAGCCGATGTATAAGAACAGTGCAGACCTGAAGGCTTTCGTTGTCGACGAAACCAAGCGTTATGGCGAAATCGTAGATTCGGCTGGCATCAAGGTCGAGTAAAATGAGCAAGGCTCCGGTAAACCCAATGAAAAATACGGATTTTTCGGAGCCCTCCCGACAGCGGAATCTTGTCGGGAGCCATTGGGGTTTTTACGAACATGACAGCAAGTCGGGAGACCTGAAGCCTTTTCGTGAAGATCCGGATCCGGCCATGTTCGGCACGGAACTGACGCAAGACCGGCTGTCGCCATCGCGTATCCTTAGGCCCGCAATACGGCGCTCCTATCTCGAACATGGCCGAGGAACGGATCATGGTCGACGGGGCGCCGAGCCATTCGTCGAAGTATCCTGGGACGAGGCTCTTGACCTCGTCGCCTCGGAGATAAGCCGTGTCCGGCAAACCTACGGCAATGGCGCGATTTTTTCAGGTTCCTACGGCTGGTCGAGTGCAGGACGTTTCCATCATGCGCAGAGCCAGCTCAAGCGTTTCTTCAACATGGCGGGCGGCTCGGTTCGCTCAGTTCAGACATACAGTTACGCAGCGGGTGAAGTCATTCTTCCGCATGTCATCGGCAATCTGAACGGCCTTGTCAGCGGCCATACGCCGTGGGGACAGATCGCCGGGCATTCCGAATTTATTGTGATGTTTGGCGGCACCCCGTTGCGCAATGCGCAGGTTAATGCCGGTGGCATCACACGCCATACCGCACGCAGTGCACTTCTTGCCTGCCGGGATTCCGGTGCACGTTTGCTGAATATCTCGCCGGTGCGCGATGATACAGAAGCCGAATTATCTGCCGAGTGGCAGCCACTTAGACCCGGTACCGACACGGCATTGCTGCTGGCATTGGCCCACACGCTGATCGCCGAGGATTTGCACGACCAGGATTTCCTTGCAAGCTACACAGAAGGCTTTGAGACATTTCGCGCCTATCTGATGGGTGAGCAGGATGGCATCGTAAAGAATGCCGTCTGGGCCAGCACGATAACCGATGTAGATGCAGCAGTGATTTCCGATCTGGCGCGGATGATGGCCAGAAAAAAGACCTTCATCATGATGTCGTGGTCGCTGCAACGCGCCGATTACGGCGAGCAGCCCTATTGGGCAGCAATTGCGCTCGCAAGTCTGTTGGGTGGCATTGGTTTGCCTGGTCAGGGTTTCGGTTTCGGTTACGCATCAGTCGGCAGCATCGGCCAGCCCGCATCGCCGATCAACTGGCCATCCCTGCCTCAGGGCAAAAACCCAATCACCGACTACATTCCGGTCGCCCGTATTGCAGACATGCTGCTTAATCCCGGCACCGAATACGACCATGATGGCACCCGCCGTACATATCCGGATATCAAGCTTGTCTATTGGGCTGGCGGCAATCCATTCCATCATCACCAGGACCTCAACCGTCTTGTCGAAGCTTGGCAAAAGCCTGACACGATCATTGCGCATGAGCACTGGTGGAACGCACATGCGCGCCATGCGGATATCGTTTTTCCGGCCTCGACGTTCATGGAACGCAATGACGTCATCGCCAGCGGTCGCGACAGCTTTATCGGCTGGTCTTCGAGTCTTGCAGCGCCGCCTGAGGGCATTGTGACCGACCACGAAATCCTGCGGCGCATTGCTGGCCGATTGGGAGTTGAGGCTGAGTTCACCGAGGGTCTGAGCGAGGACCAGTGGCTTGAGCGCCTGTATGGGCAAGCATGCGTGAACGCCGCCACACGTGGTATCAACATGCCGGATATCGAGACATTCCAGAATACCGGCATCGTTGAAGTGGCAGCACAGTCCCCGGAACGCGCGCTGCTTGCAGATTTCAGAGCCGATCCGCGGGCGCATCCACTCCGCACACCGTCAGGCCGCATTGAACTCGGCTCACAGACCATTGCCAGCTTTGCTTATGATGATTGCCGCGGACATCCGGCATGGTTCGAACCGAAGGAGTGGCTGGGATCACCGGTTGCGCAGCAGTTCCCACTTCATCTTTTGTCATGCCAGCCGCATGACAAGCTGCATAGTCAGTGGGACCATGCCAAACCGTCGCGTCGTACTAAGGCTTCAGGTCGTCAACCGGTGCGCATCCACCCGAAAGATGCCGCCATACGAACTCTGGCAGATGGCGACACAGTCACGATCACGAGCCCACGCGGGGCATGCCTTGCGAGCGTTTCGATAACGGACGCTGTGATGGAAGGGGTCGTGCAACTCGCAACTGGCGCATGGTTTGACCCGTCCGAGCCTTCCGTTGCCGGTTCACTAGAATTAAACGGCAACCCGAATGTCCTCACGGCTGATCACGGCACCTCACGTCTGGCACAGGGGCCAAGCCCCAATTCGTGCCTCGTCGAAATAGCACGTTTTGACGGTATCGCACCACCAGTCCGTGCTTACCGACCGGCGGATCTGGTCCCAGATCCGCGCAAGACCACCAGAAAAAACGAGGTAAGATAATGTCCTCACGTCTGAACACCGAATTACTCTCAGGTCTGCTGTTCATATTGATCGGCAGTCTGTTTCTGATTGGCAGCCTCGATTTGTCGTTTGGCACACTGCGCAGAATTGGCCCCGGTGGCTTTCCAGCGATGGTCGCAGTTGGCGTTATCATCATGGGGGTGATCGTTGCGTTGAAAGGCATCAGGATGGGCACGGCTGGTGAAGCCTTGCGCGTCAATCCTTCGCGCGTCGTCATCATCATCGCATCGATCGTGATATTCGGCCTCACGGTTCGCGGCGCTGGCCTGCTTATATCCGTCGCGCTTTGCAGTCTGATTGCATCCTTCGCTTCGCGTCCGTTTCGACCAATTGCCATGGGGCTATACGGCCTGTGTCTGGGTGCGGCGTGCAGTGCCGCATTCATCCTAGGTTTGGGCATGCCGGTACGCATTATCGGTCCGTGGTTCGGTTACTGAGGAAAGACCAATGGAAACAATCAACGCTCTTCTCCTCGGTCTTGATCAGGCTATTATGCCGGTCAACCTTTTCTGGTGTCTGATTGGCGCCTTGCTCGGCACACTGGTCGGTGTTTTGCCCGGCCTTGGACCTGCGGCAACCATGTCGATCCTTTTGCCATTTACAATTGGTCTCGAACCGGTGACATCGTTGATCATGCTGGCGGGTATCTATTACGGAGCGCAATATGGTGGCTCCACCACAGCGATCCTTTTGAACCTGCCGGGCGAAGCATCATCAGTGGTCACAGCCATTGATGGTTACAAGATGGCCCGGAAAGGCCGCGCTGGTGTGGCTTTGGCGACGGCTGCCATTGGTTCGTTCTTTGCCGGTACGGTTGCGACGTTGTTGCTGGCACTGTTTGCGCCAGCACTGGCTGAAGTTGGTCTGCTTTTCGGTCCGGCTGAATATTTCTCACTGATGATCCTCGGCCTTATCGCCTCAATCGTTCTTGCGCGCGGATCGTTGCCCAAAGCTCTTGCGATGGTATTCACCGGCATTCTGATCGGCATGATCGGGCAGGATGTGCAGACGGCTGCACCGCGTTTCATGCTGGGCTATGAAGAGCTGGCAACAGGCGTGAACTTCGTGGTGGTCGCCATGGGCCTCTTCGGCATAGGCGAACTGATCAAGGACCTTGAACACACAGAAAACCGAACCGCGATCAAGGCACCATTCTTTTCCATGTTGCCATCGCGTGAGGATTGGCGCCGCATGGCCGCTCCGATCTTGCGCGGCACGGGTATTGGCTCTCTGCTTGGTCTACTCCCCGGTAGTGGCGCACTGCTTGCAGCCTTTGCCGCGTACGCGATTGAAAAACGTGTTGCCAAAACACCGGAAGGGTTCGGTAACGGCGCTATCGAGGGTGTTGCCGCACCTGAAAGCGCCAACAATGCGGGTGCGCAAACATCCTTCGTACCACTTCTGACGCTTGGTCTTCCGGCAAATGCCGTGATGGCACTGATGTTCGGTGCGCTTATCATGCAGGGCATCGCACCGGGCCCGACCCTTATCAGCGATCACCCGCAAATCTTCTGGGGCGTTATAGTCTCCATGTGGGTCGGCAACTTCATGCTGCTGGTCTTGAACCTCCCACTGATCGGAATCTGGACAAAACTGCTGACGTTGCCGTTCCAATACCTCTATCCTGCGATTATCGTGTTCTGTGCCATCGGTGCGTTTTCGCTTGGTAACTCGGTGTTCGACCTGTGGCTTTTGGCGATCTTCAGCATTCTCGGATATATCTTCACCAAGCTGGATTGCGACGCTGCGCCGTTGGTCATGGGCCTTATTCTCGGACCGATGCTGGAGGAAAACTTCCGTCGCGCCATGTTCCTGTCACGCGGTAGTCTCAGCATTTTTGTCGACAAGCCAATCTCTGCTGGTCTTCTGGTGGCCGCCGTTGTCGTCCTGGCATTGATCGTGCTGCCGAAATTCGGCTCGGTGCGCAAGGAGGCGTTCCAGGAATGACCTCGCATGTCGTCGTTATCGGTGCAGGCATTGTTGGTGCAGCGACCGCTATTGAATTGCTGAGAGATGGGCATTCGGTTTCCATCATCGAACCGGAACAGCCGGGCGGGCGTCAGGCATCAAGTTATGGAAATAGCGGCTGGTTGAGCCCCGCCTCGATTATCCCCATGTCGATGCCCGGCCTGTGGAAAAAAGTACCCGGCCTCATCTCTGACCCCAACGGCCCGCTGATTATTCGCTGGCGCCATATCCTGCGTCTGGCGCCATGGCTTTTGCGCTTCGTATCGGCTGGCGCCACCATTGCCAAAGTCGAGCGAACAGCCCGCATTCTGTCATCGCTGCTGCATGACGCACCGGCACGACATGAAGCGCTTGCCAAGGAGGCTGGTCGTTCTGATCTGATTGTCCGCAAAGGACTTATCTACACATATCCAGACAGGTCGCTGTTTGAAGCAGAAGCGCTTGCATGGCGTTTGCGCCGCGACAATGGCGTAGTTTACCGCGAGCTTTCATCTGACGAATTGCATCGGTTGGAACCGGCACTGTCAAAAGCCTACTCTTTCGGCGTGCTGGTAAAACAGGGTGGGCATTGCATCGATCCCGGTGGATATGTCGGCTCCCTCGTTGACCATGCAGTTGCGCTCGGGGCCGTCAGGGTAAATGGCAAGGCAATCGGTTTTGATATATCGGCTGGTCGCTTGAAAGGTGTGAAAACAGACGCCGGCAGCATCGCCTGCGATCGAGCGGTGATCGCCGCTGGCATCCACTCCAAGACACTGGCTGCCGAAGCCGGTGACAAGGTTTCGCTGGAAAGCGAGCGCGGTTATCACGTTGTCATTCCGCATGACGTCGTAACGGGTGCTATGCCTATCATGCCTGGTGATGGGAAAATGGGAAACAACCCGACATTGGCGGGTCTTCGCATTGCCGGGCAGGTGGAATTGGCAAGTACAGCCACGTCACCAGACAAGAGCCGCGCCGACATTCTGCTTGGCCACGCCAAACGTGCCTATCCAGCTCTTACAAAAGCCTTTGATGAAAACCGTATCGACTGGTGGATGGGGCATCGCCCATCAACGCCGGACGGACTGCCGGTCATTGGCCCGTCCTCTGCTACCAGTGACATCATTTATGCATTCGGGCACGGCCATGTCGGTCTGGCAACAGGCCCGGCCAGTGGGCGCATCGTCGCTGATATCATATCGGGTAGACCAACCTCGCAGCATATCGCAGCCTTTGCGGCATCGCGTTTCAAACGTATTTTTGCCTGAGCGTAATAAACAAAAAATCCCGCACGACATTATCGTGCGGGACATGAATATTGGACACACCTGCTAAAAGGGCAGGATCAAGCGCCCCAAGTCCGTTCGAGCAACGCAATCCAGTTGCCATGCGCAATTTTGACAAGGCTTTCCTCGTCATAACCGGCATCACGCAATGCGGTCAGCAGGCGCGGCAGGCCCGTGGCGTCACCAATCTTCTGTGAGATCAACGTACCGTCAAAGTCAGACCCCAATGCGACGTGATCGATACCGACATGTTCGACCAGATAGTCGATGTGCCGCACCATCACGGAAATATCCATATTCGGGTCGGCCTTACCTTCCGGATGCAGGAATTTGACGCCGAAATTTAAACCGATCAGACCACCGGTCTCACGAATGGCCGAAAGCTGCCAGTCAGTGGCATTGCGGCTGTGCGGGCAAACGGCAAATGCGTTTGAATGAGACGCAACAAGCGGCGCATCGGAAATTTTTGCGATATCACGGAAACCGGCATCATTCATGTGCGAAAGATCGACCATGATCTTTAGACGATTGCAGAGGCGAATGAGATCACGTCCAGCGTCCGTCAGACCAGGTCCGATATCGGGGTCGTGACCGAAGCGGAAAGGAACGCCGTGTGCAAATATGTTTGGCCGGCTCCAGACAGGTCCGAGCGTCCGCAGGCCTGCTGCGTGGAGAACGTGGACGATATCAAGGTCTGGGCCTGCGGCCTCGATGCCTTCGATATGGAACACCGCGGCGAAGCTGCCTTTTTCCATGGCCTTGCGGATATCTGCAGCTGTCCGGCAGATGGTGAAAGCACCCTCTGACTGCGCCTCTATCCGCCCGAGGAGTGCCGCCTGACTGATCGTCTGGTCGATCGCACTGTGCAGTTCTGCACGTGGCAGATCACCATTGGCATCAAGACCGCCCGCAGGTGATGGAACGTAGATGGCACAAAGCCCGCCGACCAGACCGCCTTCACGAGCGCGTGGAATGTCGATATGGACATTGTTCTGCCCTTGCAGAAAGCGCTGTTCAGCCCCTTCGACACCCTCACGCATCAAGCGGGACAAGATATCATTGTGGCCGTCAAATACGGGCACACGTACGAGATCAGCAGTCATTCACAGCGTCCTTACAATGTAATCTCATAAACTTCTTCATGCGTGGCAACAAAGGCCTTGCCTTCCGTTGTCACCCAGCCACGAAACATGCCCGGCGTGTTGTATGGTGCAGTCACATTGCCTGTGGCATCAACAGCAACCAATCCGGCGCCAATATCGTGAGCGGCGAGATCGTCGTTTATCAGTCCACCGGCTGCGGTTTCAAGGTCCTGCCCGAGATAAGACACGCGCGCCGCCACTTCATGACCAACCACGTAGCGAATAAAAAATTCGCCCTTGCCGGTACCAGAAACAGCGCAGGCACCATCGCGGGCATAGGTGCCCGCACCGATAACTGGACTATCGCCCACACGGCCATCCGGTTTGTTGGTGTAACCACCTGTTGATGTGGCGGCGGCCAAATGCCCGTCAGCGTCCAGTGCCACGGCGCCGACGGTGCCGTGTTTTTCGTTTTCGGTTGCTTCAGTTCCAGCAGCCGCATGGGCCTTCATCGCTCTCAGGGCCTCAACGCGTTTCGGGGTTGTGAAGTAGGACTGTGGTTCAACGGCCAGACCCTTTTCTCCAGCAAAGGTGTCAGCCGCAGGACCGGTCAGGAAAACGGCGCGACCGTCTTCCATCAGCACGCGGGCCGCGCTGATCGGATTGCGAATGACGCGCGAAGCACTGATCGCTCCAGCTTCCAGCGTCTGCCCATCCATGATCGACGCATCGAGTTCATGTAGGCCATGTTCGTTGAGTGCCGCGCCATGCCCGGCATTAAAGTGCGGGCTGTCTTCCATCACGACGACGGCAGCTTCAACAGCGTCAACCGACCGTCCACCCGCCTTCAGCACGGCGTAGCCGGCACGCAAGGCATGTCCTAGATCCAGCCGCGCCTCAGCCCATTCCTGCGCCGTCATGCTATCCTGTGGCAGCACGCCACAACCACCATGTATGGCCAGTGCGATTTTAGTCATGTCATGCTCCGATCATACCCTGCTATCAGCGGGTGAAGAGGTTCAGGTGAAGTCGATATCGCCGATAACCCGCACTCGAACGCGACGTGCGCCGCCCGGCAGATAGGCAATCGGAATATCCTCAACTTCCAGTGTCTTGAGAGTACTGCGGCCAGCACCGGAGGCAACTGCGGCGTCCTGCGCTTCAGCTTCCGCTTTTGCCAGCGCTTCATCGCGGCTCATGCCGGAAAACACCTGATCGACTTCGCCAGATACCTGCGCCATAGCAGCGCCCAAGGCATTGGCCACACCGGCATTTTCAACACGCAACACTTCCGACGCACCAGGTATGCTTTCCGGGATCAGAAATGCACCGCCGCCAACGGCGATCAATGGCACATCTTCAGCAGAGGTTTTCATCTGATCGAAATTATCAGCGACCATGTCTCGGATGCGGCCAAGGCATGACTTGACGAAAGTCGGATCCAGATCCTTGACCCGATCCTTGTCACCCATTTCGATCAGACCTGCGGCAACGGCAATATCCGACGTGGTCAGCGTATTGCCGCCGAACACTCGTGCTTCTGTCAGGATACGGTAACCCACCGAACGAGGACCAATGGTTCCTGTTTCAGGGTCGATAATGGTGCCGCCACCAAGCGCCACCGGCAACAGGTCTGGCATGCGGAACAGCGTACGTACGCCACCGATATGAACGATGTTGTTCGCCTCGCGCGGGAAGCCGCCAATCAGGCAACCAATGTCCGATGTCGTGCCGCCGACATCCACCACCATCGCATAGGTCAATCCGGTCAGGAAAGCCGCGCCACGCATGGAATTGGTTGGCCCGGACGCAAAGCTGTGCACGGGGTTTGCCGAAGCGACATCTGCCAGAGCGACTGTGCCATCATTCTGCGTCAGGAAGAACGGAGCCGTTACGCCCGCTTCGCGTAATGCGTCCGAAAATGCCTGTACTGTCGTTTTCCCCAGGGTCTGCAACGCGGCATTCAAAAGTGCAACGTTCTCACGTTCCAGCAAGCCAATGCGACCCAGCGTGTGCGACAGCGTGATCCGCGCATCCGGAATAACCGAACGGACAATGTCTGCGGCCTTGATTTCACACTCGGTGGTCAACGGCGAAAATGTAGCCGAGATCGCAATGGAAGTGATGCCCGCGTCGCGGATCTTCATTGCCGCTTCACGTATTTCCTCAGGGATCATCGGCACAAGCGGGCTGCCATCATATTCATGGCCGCCATGCACCATGAAGATCATCGGATCAACAGCGCTGCGCAGATCATCCGGCCAATCGCACATCGGCGGTAAGGAACGGCCGGTTGGTAGCGCGATGCGAATAGCGGCAACTCGCTCAAGCCGCG
This sequence comes from Rhizobium sp. BIGb0125, assembly GCF_024810055.1. NCBI lineage: Bacteria > Pseudomonadati > Pseudomonadota > Alphaproteobacteria > Hyphomicrobiales > Rhizobiaceae > Rhizobium > Rhizobium sp. BIGb0125. The sequence continues at coordinate 397,674 of NZ_JANUDV010000004.1, read as the reverse complement.
CACGCTCGACCACCGCATTGGTAAAATGCGTTGTTCCGATCATTACGGCATCGATTGGCGTGCCGGCCGCCTGCGGATGCCCGGAGACATGTGCCAACGCCGCCTTCACACCCGAAAGCACGTCCTGTGTGGTTGGAACCTTGACGGAAGAGATAATTGTTTCGCCATCAATCAGCACGGCATCCGTGTTGGTGCCGCCTACGTCAATACCGATGCGTTTCATGGAAATACCGATCTGAAATCTATATCATAGCCAAAGGCGCGGGGACCAACCGCAGCAATACCAGCGGGTGTTGTCAGAAGTTCCGGTGCGGGCAGAGCAACGACCGTCACGCGCTGTCCATAGCGCACCGATTCAGTGCCGATAGCACTGCCGGAAACCGTATCGAGCAGGCAAAGCAGGTCAGGCGTCATGGCGACAGGCGAACCGTCGCGGAAGGCGACAGCCCATTCATTCTGGAAGGCCAGTTCCATACGCGAACCCTTGTCGGCATCCATGCCTTCAATCACCGTGCTACCGCGCAGGAAGCCACCGGTAGTTTCGCGCGCAACGTCAATTACCTTGCCGCGGAAAAGCTGTTTGCCACCTTCGTGGTCAAGAACCGCCTGTACCGGATCAGCATGCCGTGCACGCGCATCCATAACGGCACGTCCAAGTTCCACCGCCTTGGTGACGGTGTAGTGAATGCCCCACTCCTTGACTTCCTTGCCGGTGCGTGGCGCTTTGCAAGTCGCCGCCGTCGAGCCAACCTCGGTGCAGACTTTACGGGAAATCCGCTCCATCCACTTCCACGATGCGGCACGGGTAACAATCACCTCGTTATCGCGCACATCAACCAGTGACAGCGGAAACATCGGTAGATTGCCAATCGCAAATGACGTCATCTGCGCTTCGGGATAGGCACGTCCCATCGCATCGGCATTGACAACTGGTCGGTCCAGCATTGCAGCGGCGAGGAAGGACGACAAAGCATTGGAACCGCCAATTTCCACGCTCATGATGGCGCGGAACGGCTTACCCAGATAATCTTCCATCACCTCCACCGCACGGGCAAGATGGACAGGGTCTCCAAGACGCTCCTGACCAACCAGCGGCGCGCCCATCTTGGAGACAACTGCAACCATGTCGTCATCTTCAAGTGCCATCGGGTCCATGACCTGAACGCGGCGACCTTCGGCATAGAGACGTCTGAGGTTCAGGGTGGAGATGTAAGGATTGCCTCCGCCTCCAGTACCCAAAATCCATGCGCCGGTGGCCAACGGTTCAATGTTTTCTTCTGCGAATTCCTGAAGCATGTCTCACCCTAGAGCAATTCCGGCAAAATAGCGCAGCGCGCCTCGCATTCAGGAATTGCGTGAAAACAAGGAGATAGAGCGATTTTCGCAATCAAAACATGCGTAAATGCTCTGGGAAATTGTGTTTCCGACCCCGCATGTACGGGGCCGGATTTTCTGTATGCCTATCAGTTAGCCGAGCAATCCCAATGGAAATTGGAGAAGTTCAGATCCCAGCTCTGCATCGGCACGAACTCGTAACCCTGCAGGCACTTGTTCGCACCGTAACGGCGGTTAGGTGCAACAGCCCAGACATCCGGCTGCAGCTCAGCAATCTTCGTCTGCAGTTCCTTGTAGGTTGCATTTTGTTCAGCAACGTCGGTTGTCGCACGCGCCTTGTCGATCAGCGCATCGATTTCCGGGTTCTGCAACCATTCCATCGACATCCATGTGCCAGACGCTTTCGAGTGGTACTGGTTGTAGAACATTGCGTCCGGCGAAGGGTAGGTCGGCGAAATGTTGACCTGTGTTGAGGCTGGAGTGGTTTCCGGTTTCGAAGAGAGCTCAACAATACGGTTCCATGGCTCTGGCTTGATATCAAGCGTGATGCCGATCTGCTCCAGATTGGCCTGCAGCATCAAAGCCACTTCAGCTTCGAAAGCCAGAGAGGCAACATAGCTGTTGACGAGCGTGATTGGCTGACCGGCATATTTGGACTTTGCCAGTTCTTCCTTGGCCTTTTCCAGATCAAAAACGCCCGGCTCGATGCCATCATTATGGGCATCCTTGAAGGCGTCCGAAAGCGGACCCTGCATGTCGAAGCCCGGATAGATAACTTCCTGGATCGTCTTGTAATCCGTTGCATAGGCAATGGCGCGACGAACATGAACGTCATCAGTCGGGTATGCCTTGGTGTTCAGCTTGATGACAAATCCGCCAGCCGTGCGGGTCTGGATGATCTTGTAACCATCCATCTTGCCGATGGACTCGTAGGTGTCGTTACCGAGACCGTGCGACGTCAGGCCAAGTTCACCTTTCTCAGCCAGAGCTTTTACTGTGGCATCGTCGCTTGTCTGGACAAAACGAACTTCGTCGATCGGTTTGCCCTTGTTCCAGCCGCCGAAATAATCGGGGTTACGGGCAATGACCATGTCGGCTGAGCGGTTGTAGCTGACAAGGCTGTATGGGCCAGAGCCAGATGAATGCTCGCCGACATAGGCTTCGCCCCACTTGTCGTCAGGCTTGGCATTGGCAGTGATAAGCTTCTCGTTCAGCGCAACCATCAAGGGTGTGACCGACATGAAAGGAGAAAACTGGCGGTCAAGCTTCACGATGACGGTGGCGTCATCAGGCGCGGTCACGTTGTCAGGGTTTACCAGACCAACCAGCAGGTTCGATGGGCCCTTGTTGATGCCAATCAGCCGCTGGATGGACCAGACCAGATCGGATGCCTTAACGGCCGTGCCATCCTGGAATTTTACGTCATCACGCAAGTGGAATGTGTAGGTGAGGCCATCTTCCGAAATGTCCCAGGACTTCGCGAGATGCGGAACCACTTCACCCGATGGACTCACGGTGGTCAAACCGTCATACATGTTCACAACGGCCATGTAGCCGGTGTAGTCGGTGACCTTGGCAGGGTCGAGCGAGCTGAAGATTTGCATGGTGTTGACGGCAATCGACACCTTTTCATCGGCCGCCTGCGCGGAGAAGCCCAAAGGCAGGGCGATTGCCGTACCAAGCGCTAATGCCGCAAAACGCGAATATCTGGAATGCAGTTTCATGGAAGTTCTCCTCTTTGTAATGCGGGAAAATCCCGCTTGTTATTCCGCAGCCTCACGAACCGGCGCAGGCAGGGGTGAATAGGCAATGTCCGGGTAGCCGAATGCAGCAGGACCAACGACCTCAAGGGCGCGGGCAGTCCGCAGCAAATCATGGCAAGGGATGGCAATAACCGCGACACGCTGGCCATAACGCAGCATTTCAGTGGTGATCGGATAACCGGTGTCGACGTCCAGCAGAACGATCAGGTCAGGCACGCAAACCTCGACCTCGCCGTTACGACGGAAAATCAGGAATTCGTTCTGGATTGCGACGCCAGCCGTCTGGCCACTAAAGTCGTCGAAACCTGCCAGTTCCAGTTCACCGACTGCAAAACCACCACGCAGGTGACGCTTCAAATCGGTGATCTTGCCGTTGAAGATGCGGCGACCGCCTTCCAGTTCACAAACGGCTTCGATCGGGTCTTCCTGTGCCTTGCGGGCACGGATAACCGCCTCACCAATGGCGATTGCCTTGGTGTAGCTTTTCGGAATGCCGTACTGGTGCACATAGTGCGCCTGCATCGGCGCGGTGGCCAACATGGCGCCGCCACCCTGCGCGACAACGCAGGCACGCGCCATACGTTCATGCCAGACTTCCGATACCGCGTGACTGAAGATCACTGCATTGCCATGCAGGTCACACATCACAGACGGCGTTGAGCTGTGGCCATAGATCGAGAAGGTTGTCATCTGCATTTCTGGGAAGGCGCGGCCCATACCGTCGCAGTCCAGAATAGGCAAACCGCCAAGTGCCGCTGTAACCAGCGGGTTCATGGAGTTCGCACCGCCGATTTCTTCACAGACGATTGCGTCGATTGGCGCACGGATAAGTTCTTCCATGGCCCGCAGGCAACGCAGACCTTCACGGCCTTCACGAATGCGCTCGACACCAACCACTGGTGCACCGATACCGCCAAGCGACATGCAGAGCGCGTCGGGCTCAATGGCGTCGGTCGCGAGAATTTTCATCTCATAACCGGCCTTCATCGCTTCAAGCACCAGCAGCTTGCCCTGATAAGGATTACCGCCGCCGCCCGTACCTAGAATGCCCGAGCCGATTTCAAGCGCGTCAAGATCTTCAACCGTCAGCGTGCGCAGGTTGGCCTCGTCATATTTCAACTTGCGCGTCTCAGCCATGATGGCCTCCCATTTCTCCAACTACTTTCACATGAATGCGGGTGGCGTTACCCGGCAGGTAGGCCAGCGGCATGTCTTCACGTTCGATAACCTCAAGCGTTTCTGGCAGGGCACCGGCAGCAATTGCCTTTTCACGGGCTTCAGCTTCCGCTTCTGCAAGTGCACTTTCGCGTGTACGGCCTTCAACCAGCGAGAAAACGCGGTCGGTTTCGCCGCTGATCTGCGCAATCGCTGCACCAACGGCATTGGCAACTGCGAAGTTGTCCGGGCGGATCACTTCAAGATCACCGATCCGCTCTGGCATCAGGATGGAACCGCCACCGACGGCGATAACCGGAACTGGAGAAGAGGAAATACGGCTGCGCTCAACGCAGGCTTCCAGCATGGAATTGATCTTGGCAGCAGCAGCCTTGACCAACTTGCTGTCGAGCGTTTCAACCAGTGCCTTTTCGCCAACATCGGCCTTGCCGGAAGCAACAGCGATATCGGTCGCGGTTAATGTCGCACCGCCAAAGCACAGAGCTTCTTCACGGACACGGTAACCAACTGACTTCGGCCCTACGGTGATTTCAGAAGCACCGTTCAATACCAGCGAACCGCCACCCAAGCCGATGGAGAACACATCTGGCATACGGAAGTTGGTGCGTACGCCACCGATGTCCACAGTTGTCGAGGCCTGACGCGGGAAACCGTGCGACAGGGAGCCGACATCCGATGTTGTACCGCCAACGTCAACCACAACTGCATCCTTGAGACCAGTCAGGAATGCCGCACCACGCATCGAGTTGGTTGGGCCAGACGCAAATGTCAGAACAGGGAAAGCCCGGACAACGTCGGCAGCCATCAACGTGCCGTCGTTCTGTGTGATGTAAAACGGGCAGGTGATGCCAGCAGTGGCAAGCGCCTTGCCAAATGCCGCGACAGTCCGGTCTGCCAGAGAAAGCAGGCTTGCGTTCATGATCGCGGCGCTTTCACGCGCCAGCAGGCCATGGCGACCGATGTCCTTCGACATCACAACAGGAAGACCTGGGCAATGCTGTTGCAGAATTTCCTTGGTGCGCAGTTCCATGGCATCGTTGATACCACTGAACACACAAGTCACGGCAGCAGCCTTCAGGCCCTTGACGCGAATGTCGCTGGCGATCCGCACGATGGCATCTTCGTCCAACGGCGAGATTTCGCGGCCATCGAACTCATAACCACCCTTGACCTGATAGCCATGATTGCCAACGATCTTGCGCAGATCTTCTGGCCAATCCACCATCGGTGGCAAACCTGCGCCCGATGGCAGGCCAAGACGGATAGCGGCCACCTCTTCCATATGACGTCGCTCAATGACGGCATTGGTGAAGTGTGTCGTGCCGATCATCACAGCGGAGATCACACTGCGATCAATACCCGACGCCTCGATAACCTTTTCGAGCGCCTCGAGAACGCCGGATGTCACATCCTCCGTGGTGGAAGCCTTAACTCCCGCCAGTACAGTTTTATCCTTCAGGACTACAGCATCCGTATTGGTGCCGCCTACATCAATTCCAACGCGATACACGTCAGCTCCTCTCATCAGTCCGTTGTTTTCACCAGAAAGCGCAAGCGCTCTTCTTCGGTGACGGTGGGTTTTTCGCGCTCTTCCTCATCGGTAACGACAGGGATCGCGGCAATTAGTGCGCGGGTGTAAGGGTGTTGCGGATCGGCAAAGACCTCGCGCGTTGAACCTTCTTCGACGATTTCACCACGCAGCATGATTGCGATGCGCGAACAGAAGTTGCGCATGAGCGAAAGGTCATGGGAAATCATCAGGTAGGTCAGTCCGAGTTCCTGTCGCAGTTGCTCCAGCAATTCGATGACCGTTTTCTGAACAGACACATCAAGAGCGGCCGTCGGCTCGTCCAGAATGAGTATCTTCGGTTCGGCCGCCAAAGCGCGTGCAATCGCGACACGCTGTTTCTGGCCACCCGACAATTCGTGAGGATACTTGGCGAGATAAGATTGTGGCAGACGGACCAGATCCATCAACTCCAGCATCCGTGCTTCGCGGGCGGTCTTGTCCATGCCAATCGATTTCAAAGGCAAGGTCAGCGTCTGTCGGACAGACCGTTTGGGGTTCAGCGATGTGCCCGGGTTCTGATAAACAATCTGGGTCAGGCGTTTACCGCGCGCCGGTGCTGGCGCATCAATGGACAGGCTGCCAGACGTCGGTGACGACAGGCCCATGATCATTCTGGCAACGGTCGTCTTGCCGGAACCGGATTCACCGGCAAGGCCAAAAATCTCACCTTCACGCAATGTCAGGGTGACGTCACGAACGGCGTGATAACCATTGCGCTTGCCGAAAATCTTGTTGAGATCATTGAGCCGGACAATCGGCTCGCGATCACTTTCCGGCGCATCAACAACACGTGGGCCGTAAAGCGGCGGTACAGCATTCAGTAGAGAGTTGGTATAGGGCTCGCGCGGCGCATGAAGAATTTCCGAGCATGGGCCGGTTTCGACAATATCGCCATGGTGCATGACCACCACGCGGTCTGCCACCTTGCGAACCACGCCAAGATTGTGGGTGATCATCAGCAGGGCCATATTCTCTTCAATGACCAGGCGATTGATCAGATTGAGAATTTCATCCTGCGTGGTCACATCGAGAGCCGTACCCGGCTCATCGGCGATCAGCAGCTTTGGACGGTGCAGCAAGGCAAGACCGATCAGAACACGCTGGCGCATGCCGCCGGACAGTTCCGACGGATAGGCATTCATGACACGTTCGGTGTCTGCCAGCTGCACGCGACGCAACACCTCGGCGATACGGTTGCGACGCTCTGACTTCGATGACGAGATGCCATTGCGTTTGTCTGCAAAACGCATGACGTCATCTAGGTGCGTACCAATCCTGAAAACCGGATTGAAGGACGACAACGGGTCCTGCATGATCAGGGAAAATGCCGTACCCTTCAGTGCCTCACGTTCTGCTTTTGGCAGGGTAAGAACATCTTTTCCACCCACCACAATCGAGCCGGATGTGATCGAAGCATTTTTCGGCAAGGTACCGATGATTGCCTTGGCGGTTACGGATTTTCCCGAACCTGTCTCACCAATCAGTGCAACACGTTCACCAGCAGCAACGGTAAAGCCCACATTGCGCAACACCTGACGCGAACGACCATATGTCGTGAAGGAAACGTTGAGGTTCTCAACCTGAAGAAGCGGTTCAGTCATCAATCAATTCTCCACGTCGAACATGTCGCGCAGGCCATCGCCCAGCAGGTTGAAACCAAGAGTAACGTAGAGAACAGCGGCACCGGGGCAGAGCACTTCCCACCAGAATTCAGGCATGAACTGACGACCATCGGCCACCATCGAACCAAGGTCAGGGATAGGTGGTTTTACGCCGAAACCGAGGAAGCTGAGCGTCGCGCCGAACAGGATGACGAATGCCGCATCAAGCGTAGTCTTGACCGAGATAACCGACACGCAATTCGGCAATATTTCCCGGAAAAGAATGTGCATGGGACCGGCGCCGGCAAGGCGTGCCGCCTCAATGTAATCCTCAGAGGCAATCGACTTCGATACCGAATAGATGAGGCGCGCGTGCCATGTCCACCACAACAGCGTAATGGCAATCATCGCGTTCATCAGTGTCGGTTCGAGAAGGTTAGACACGGCAAGCGCCATTACCAAAGGTGGCATCGCCAGCATGACGTTGGTAAGGCCGGTGATGAATTTCTCTGTCCAGCCACCGACGTAGCCAGCCACCAACCCGAGAATTGTGCCCACTGGTACGGAGATACCCAGCACGCCGATAACCAGCAGCAACGAGATGCGCAGACCAAAAACAGTGCGCGAAAAGATGTCGCGGCCCGCCTTGTCCGTGCCAAACCAGTGCAGGGCATCGGGAGGCAGGTGTCTGGCGCGAAAATCAACCACTGCGCCAACATGCTTCGGATAAGGCGTCAAAAATGGTGCAAAGACAGCAAGAATAACGACCGAGAGCAGGATGAGCGCGCCGATAACGGCAGCCGGGTTGCGGCTAAACCTGTACCACAGAATGTAACCGGCACTCAGCGCCTTGTCGGATGTGTCGAGCATTTTCATATCGGCCATCAGCGTGCCTCCTTGTGACGCAGGCGTGGGTCGATGATCGAGATCAGAACGTCGACGATCATGTTTGCAACGATGAAGAACAGACCGGCGACCAGAACCACGGCGGTAACGGCATTGAGGTCCTTCTGAAGGATCGAGTTCAGGCCGTAGGAAGCAAAACCGCCCCAGGCAAAAACCATTTCAATAACAAAGGCGTTGCCGATCAGCGAGGCGAATTCCAGGCCCATGATTGTCAAGGGTGCGATGGATGACAGCTTCAAGAGGTAACGGAAGATGATGACCCGTTCAGGCACGCCGAAGCTCTGCAGCGTCAGCACGTGATCCTTGCGCTGATTTTCGATCATCGAGGAGCGGGTAATGCGGGTGATCTGTCCGATACCGGCCATGGACAGCGCAAATGCTGGCAGTGCGAGATGTTTGAGAGCATCGCCGACCACATCAAAACGACCGGCCAGTAGACCATCGACCAGAATGAAACCGGTTGGTCCACCTTGCCAGCCAAGTGAATGGTCCAGCCGCCCAATGATTGGCCAGCCACTGATGTACCTGGCAGCCAGCAGCTGCAGGGTAATGGCAAACAGAAAGCTCGGAATGGTGACCCCGGTCAGGGACAGAATGCGTCCGAGATGATCGAGCCCTCTATCGCGATAATGCGCGGTGATGACCCCAAGGGGTATTGCGACCAGAAACATGAATATGACGGATACCAGCACCAGTTCAACGGTCGCGGGAACAGTCTGAGCAAGGTCCGTCGTGACCGGGCGCTGCGACACCAGCGACATGCCGAGATCCCCGTGCAGAGCATTTTTGACATAATCGACATATTGCAGGGCTAGAGGCTTATCCAGACCCATCTGCAGGCGTAGCGCCTCAACCTGTTCCTGCGTGGCAGCAGGGCCGAGAGCCATACGGGCTGGATCGCCCGGCACCACACGCGCCAATGCAAAAATCATGATGGACAGGGCAATCATGACAAGCACGAATGTACCAAGCCGGGTCATAATTGCGATCAACGGATGTTGCTGCATCAGCGGGTGTTTCCTTGTGCATCGGCTTTTTGATGCATCAACATCACCAGATAACAAGGGATCAGCAACCACAAAAAAGTATAGTTTTTTGTCGTTATAGTATAGGTTTTTGCATGCCTATAGCCTATCCATTCGGCATGAATGTCATGCTTCCACGCCCTCATCTGTGCCAACGCATCCTGCAGGAAACTGCAAGCGTCATCTTTTTGCGGGCACCGGCAGGAGCGGGGAAAACCAGCCTGTTAAAACTGTTCGCCGGCTTGACGGAACGTTCTGTTTGCACGTCAACACATCCCAAAACTGAGGATGTAAAAGACGGTTGGCTTTTATGGGATGTCCCGGTCGCTGCACGAACAGCCAAGATACCGGCCGCAACCCTTCAAACCGTGACCACGGTCATTATCGCCTGTCGCCCCGAACAACGTATCAGCGGTCTTGGTCGGCAGATATTGCATCATGGCTCGACAACGATCGGCGCTGAAGACCTGACCTTTTCCGATGAAGAGCTTAATGCGCTACCAGCGGCGAGCGCAGCATCGATGCGGGAAGGTTACGCCGGTTGGCCAGCCTTTTTGCCACTTCAGGGCAACATCGATGATGACACCTGTTGCGACTATTTGCGCGAAACCTTCTTAAGCCATCTCTCGCCGGAACAGACCATGGCGCTTTCGATATGGCTTGAAGCGCCTGATGGCGCCGCGCATCAACCCTGGGCAAGTCAGTTACCGCCGTTTCTGACACGTCATCCGCAACAGCACAAAGACCTGATACGACTGTTGACGATTGCAGTGCAGGAACGTCTCCAAGTTCTGGAAAACAGCATCGCAGTCGTCGAATTGGCTTCCGCATTGGAAAAGGCGGGCCGCGCGCTACAAGCCATGGCTCTGCTGCTGGACAAGGGATACGAAACACATGCCGCGCAAATTCTAGCGCGCGCTCATGGGCGTGAACTTATCTATCGCAGCAGTGTCAATGCGTTTCAAAACATCATCATGCACTTCTCGCATGACATGATTGCCTCTAACGAAACGGTATTGTTTGCGGTATGCAGAGCACTGCTCAAGCAGGGTGAGTTGCAGCGCGTGCGCCATCTCGTCGGTAAGCATCTTGGTTCAGATTACCTTGATCCATTCAAGGCTCTGGCAAACGGTTCGCGCTTTTCCTTTGCTGCCCGCACTTTCCGTCTGAATCTGATGATTACGGAAGACCTGACACCCAACGATGCGATGATTACCCGCCTTGGTGAATTCATGGCGGATTACCCAATGGGTGACCATGGCAAATGGGCCGGCTACTACAACGCCCTTCTTGAGTTCGAAATCCGCCGCCGTAACTTCCGTGAGGCGGAAGCTGCGGCTGCCCGAGCGCTTATCTATCTGCGCAAAATGGGCGGTCAACCACTTCTCGAATTCTTCATCCACCTGCACCAGATCGTGCTGCGATTGATGAGCGGCGATGCGCTGATTGCACGGCGGGCAGCGCAAGATGCACGTGAACGATTGGAGCAGGTCACGCACGAAGTCCCGCAAGAAAGGCGCATGTTGCGGCTGGCGGAAGCCTGCATAAACTACGAATCAGGCCGCCCACGCGATCTGCTGGAATTCATCCAGAAAGACTTTGAGCACTTCGCGGCCGCTGAGATCTGGCCGAGCCTCATGCAGTTTGCTCTGCATTATGCGACCCAGATCGTCATGGACCATTTCCCGATGACCATAAGGCCGGGATTTCTGGATGGCTTGTGGATACACCTGTCTGAAGGATTGCAGTTTCATGCGATGATGGAAATCCGCACCGCGATAGCCTACCAAAATACCAACCGCTGGTCGGAAGCTGCTGCGACACTGACTTCCATCCGTATGCCGATGGGTAAAAACTGGGTCGAAAGTGCCGAAGAAGAACTGACCCGACTGACGCGGCGTGACGAGATCACCTACGTCATGGCCTGGCTTAGAGATGCGGTTCACGTCTGGACGCCCCGCAACTATCTGCCACGACAGATCGATGCACTAATTGCCAATCCGAAAGTCACCAATCGCGAGAGGGTGGCGCTGCTGATCTGGCAAAGCTATACGGCCCATCAACGCCGTGACAATGCCGCGGCACGCGCCAATATCTTGCTGGCACTGGAAACTGCAACGCGCCTCGGCTGCAATGGCGTTCTTTCCGAAGAACGAATCTTTCTGTCGCCGCTTCTCGAAAATCGTCGAATACGCAGCTTCATCGAAACCTCGTCTGATGTGCGCGCTGCTTTGGCGATTTTTGCAGCTTCAGTGAACTCCCCGCAAGCCCGCGCAATCCATGGCGGATTGTCTCAACGCGAAGTACAGATGCTGCAATTTCTGGCTGGCGGCATGTCCAACAAAAAAATCGCTCAAGCCCTTAATATTTCGGAAGTCACCGTCAAGTTCCACCTTGGAAACCTGTTTCGAAAGCTCGACTGCAGCCGCCGCGCCGAAGCAATCAGAGCCGCCACCGCACTCGGCTGGCTCTGAAATGGCGCCCTCACTGCCTTATCCTCGGTAAGCGACCAGTACCGCGCCGCACGCGATGAGAGCAACGCCAAGCCAGTTCGGCAGCGACAATCGTTCCCCCAGAAACAGAACTGCAAATACGGCTACAAACACGACGCTGAGTTTGTCGATCGGTCCCACACGAGCGGCATCACCGAGCTTCAGTGCACGAAAATAACAAATCCACGAGGCTCCGGTCGCAAGGCCGGAAAGCACCAAAAACAGCTAGGTCCGTCCGGAAATGCCGGATGGTTGCTGCCAGTTACCGGTGATGTACACCATCAGACCGGCGGCACAAAAAATGACAATGGTGCGAATGAATGTTGCAAAGTCGGAATTGACATTCTCGACACCAATCTTGGCAAAAATCGCCGTCAAGGCGGCGAAAGCAGCCGACAGCAATGCACAGAAAGGCCATGAAGCAAAAACACTTTTCATTTTTTGATCTCGGAAACAGCAGAAGGTTCGGGTTCAGTCATTGCACCGCAACGCAGCCGCCGCAAGTCTGTTTTCAGGGCAAAGAAAAACCCGGCCACCTGAGGAAGCCGGGTTCTGTTCTTTCGCCTTGCGCGATTTTATTCGGCAGGCTGCGGCATCGGCGTGCTGTCGATCACATCGATGCTGGCAATTTCTTCACCGTTCAGAACCCGCTGAAGCTGAGCCTGATCAAGTTCACCTTCCCAACGAGCAACGACGATAGTGGCAACGGCATTACCAACGAAGTTGGTCAGTGCGCGGCACTCGGACATGAAGCGGTCGATACCGAGAATGAGCGCCATGCCAGCGACCGGAACGGAAGGAACAACGGACAGCGTTGCAGCAAGCGTGATGAAACCGGCACCGGTGATACCAGCAGCACCCTTCGAGCTGAGCATCGCAACCAGCAACAGCAGGATCTGCTCACCGAACGACAGGTGAATACCTGTTGCCTGCGCAATGAACAGAGCCGCAAGCGTCATGTAGATGTTGGTACCGTCAAGGTTGAAGGAATAACCGGTCGGGATAACCAGACCGACAACCGAGCGTTTGCAGCCGGCCTTTTCCATCTTGCTCATCAGGCCCGGAAGCGCAGCTTCCGAAGACGATGTACCGAGAACCAGCAGCAGCTCTTCCTTGATGTAGCGAATAAGCGCCAGAATGGAGAAGCCATTGTAACGGGCGACAGCGCCAAGGATAACCAGCACGAAGATCAGCGATGTCAGATAGAAGGTACCAATGAGCATCGCCAGATTGGTGACCGACGAAATGCCATATTTTCCGATTGTGAAAGCCATGGCGCCGAATGCACCGATAGGAGCAGCCTTCATCAGGATCGCGACCAGCTTGAAGATCGGGTACATCATGGCATGCATGAAGTCGACGACCGGCTTGCCTTTCTCACCAACGACACCAAGTGAAATACCGAAGAGCACCGAGAAGAACAGCACCTGGAGAATGTCACCGCTGGCAAATGCGCCGACAATGGTGGTCGGGATGATGTTCATCAAAAAGCCGGTGATCGTCTGCTCATGCGCCTTGTCGGCATAGGTCGCAACCGCCGTCGCATCGAGAGACGCAGGGTCGATATTCATGCCGGCACCCGGCTGAACAACGTTTGCAACAATCAGACCAACGACCAGCGCAAGCGTGGAAAAGGTCAGGAAGTAGATCATCGCCTTGCCGGCAACACGTCCGACCTTCTTCATGTCGTTCATACCGGCAATACCGGTCGCAACGGTCAAGAAAATAACAGGTGCAATGATCATCTTGACCAGACGAATGAAACCATCACCCAATGGCTTCAGCTGCTCACCGATGGACGGCCAAAAATGGCCCAGAAGAATACCGGCCAGAATGGCAACCAGCACCTGGAAATACAGGTGACGGTAAAATGGCATGCGGACATGGCTTGCAGCCACAGCTGTACTATCAATCATGATTTTCTCCTCCTCGGCTGGACCTGCCTTTTATAGGGGCCTCCCGGTCAGCCTTGTTTGGTCTGGGGCCTCGCGACCGCTTGATGACGCTTTTGCAAACACCGTGCCAAGACAGAAAAAATCAGATAAACAACTGAAATAAATCGATTTAATTTCTTGAAGCAGCTTCACGAAATTTGGAATCGTGTAGAATCCCGCGCAGAAATATTGCCTTTTGTGTGAAAATACGCACAAGGTAAACGATGACTATATTCACCGCATCCCGGTTCAAACATATCGATGCCGCTCAAAGGCCGTGGTGGCTGTTTGCGTTTATCTGGGCTGTAATTGTGGTGGTGGCGATTTATGTCGCAGGCGAACTTGGCCGAACAGAAACCATCAAGGCCTTACAGCAGGACGCCTCAACTGACGGGCAATTGAAAGTCGCGCTTCTGAATGTTGCATTGGAGCGGCCCCGCGCCCTGCCGCTTGTGTTATCAGGCGACAGGGACCTCGTTGCCGCTCTGGAAACTGGCGGTGCCGCAGTAGATCGGCTTAACCGCAAACTGGAGGGACTGATCGAAGGCACACAGGCCTCGGTGATTTACGTGACAGGCCCGAATGGCGTCGCAATAGCATCCAGCAATTGGCGTGCCGCAGACAGTTTTGTCGGCACCAGCTATTCCTTCCGGGACTACTTCAGCCTTGCAATGCGCACAGGCATGGCCGAGCACTACGCCCTGGGAAATGTCAGCCGCAAACCCGGCCTATACATATCACGACGTGTGGATTCTGAAGACGGCAAAGCACTTGGTGTTGTCATCGCGAAGGTCGAATTCAACCGTCTGGAGGCTGACTGGAGAATAGGTGGCAAACCGGTTTATGTCGCTGATGCCAACGGCGTTGTGCTGATGACGAGTATTTCGGCATGGCGCTTTGACACAATCAAACCCATAGACCAACAGACCCGCCGCACCATTGCCGACAGCCTGCAATTTGGTAATGAGACACTTGATCTGCTGCCATTTTCCTCGTTGCGCTTTATCGACAATTCGACGGAGCTGATCCACATCAATTCACCCGCCGTCAACAGTGGTGACTATCTACGTTTCATCCTGCCGGTACCCACCACCTCATGGCACTTGCATTATCTTTTGCCGGTTGAACCTACCTTGATGGTAGAGGTGCAGAGGATGCGTCTCCTGATGCTGGCCGGCATGATGCCGCTTATCGTATTGTCTGGTTTGTGGTTGCGACGGCGCCAAAAAGCCCGACAAGCGGAAGAAGTTGCCGCCAAGGCCCGCGCTGAGCTGGAACGCCGGGTGGATGAACGAACACGTGACCTGCAAAGTGCCATGGACCAGCTGGAAACAGAAATCAGCGGCCACCAGCAGACCGGCCGAGAATTGCAAACTGTCCAGCAGGAACTTGTAAAGGCAAACCGGCTGGCCATTCTCGGACAGGTGGCAGCTGGCGTCGCTCATGAAATCAACCAGCCTGTCGCGACGATCCGCGCCTTTGCGGATAATGCACGCACTCTCATGAACCGCCAGCGGCTGGAAGAAGCCGACGAAAACATGAAAGACATTGCTGCGTTGACGGAGCGCATTGGTGTCATCACCAGTGATCTTAAGATATTGGCCCGCAAGGGCAGGGCGGCTGCACAGCCTGTCAGAGTCAAGGCTGTCATCGAAGGTGCAGTCGTGCTGCTGCGCAGCCGTTTCGCAGGTCATATGGAGGCGCTGAATATCGCTCTTCCCGCTGAAACCTTGATGGTGTCTGGCAGCCCGATCCGGCTGGAGCAGATCGTGATCAACCTTCTCCAGAATGCGCTCGAAGCAGTTGAAGACAAGGCCGGTGGTCAGGTGACGATCAGCGTGCGCGAAGCTGCCGATCAGGTGGTCTTGAGCGTTGCAGACAACGGACCGGGCATTGCGCCAGACATTCTTGAGGCCCTGTTCACGCCCTTCAACACATCGAAAGACGGCGGACTTGGGCTTGGGCTGGTTATCTCCCGCGAAATTGCCGCTGACTATGGCGGACGTATCGAGGTGGAAAGCAATCCGAGTGGAACCTGCTTCTCCGTCTATCTCAAAAAGGCATGATCATGGGCATTTCAGGCAAGGTATTTCTCGTCGATGACGACTCCGCATTGCGCAAGGCAATGCGCCAAACACTGGAGCTGGCAGGCCTTGAGGTAACGTCCTTTCCCGGTGCAAAACTGGCATTGGATGCGTTATCTGCCGAGTTTGACGGTGTCATTATCAGTGACGTGCGTATGCCTGGAATGGATGGACTGGAATTTTTCGAGCGAGTCCGCATTGTCGATGCCGATCTGCCCGTCATCCTGATGACGGGCCACGGCGATATCCCGATGGCCGTCGAAGCGTTGCGTAACGGCGCTTATGATTTCATGACCAAACCATTTGCCGCCGAGCGCATGGTGGAAAGCGCAATGCGGGCGCTGGAAAAACGTCAACTCATCATGGAAAACCGCGCCTTGAAGATGGCCGCCGAACAGGCGGAAGGCGACCTGCCGCTGATTGGCCAAACGCCTGCCATGCAGCGTCTTCGCGACACCATCCGCCATATCGCCGATGCCGACGTCGACGTGCTCGTGGCGGGAGAGACCGGTAGCGGTAAAGAAGTGGTCGCGACGGCCCTGCACCGCTGGAGCAAAAAGCGCTCGAAAGGCAACTTCGTCGCGTTGAACTGCGGTGCACTGCCGGAAAGCGTCATTGAAAGCGAGCTTTTCGGTCATGAGGCAGGGGCTTTCACCGGCGCGCAGAAAAAACGCGTCGGCCGCATTGAGCACTCGAGTGGTGGTACGCTGTTCCTGGATGAAATTGAGAGCATGCCGCTAGCGGTGCAGGTGAAGATGCTGCGTGTCCTTGAAATGCGGGAGGTTTCTCCGCTAGGCTCCAATGACGAAAGATCCGTAGACATCCGTGTTGTTGCAGCCGCCAAGGTCGATCTTGGCGATCCGGCACGCCGCGACCAGTTTCGGGACGACCTCTATTACCGATTGAACGTTGTCACATTGTCCATCCCGCCGTTACGGGAGCGTCGGGAGGATATTCCGATGTTGTTTTCCCATTTTCTGTCGCGCGCCACCAAACGCTTCAACATGCCGGTTCCGCAAATCTCCGCCAGCGTCTCGCGTCATCTGGCAGATCACGACTGGCCGGGCAATGTCCGGGAACTTGGCCATTTCGCCGAACGCGTCGCTCTTGGGCTGGAAAGTGGAACACTGTCTGGCATCCCTCCGAAAGAAGAAGCCAAAGCGTCTGGCACGCTAACAGAGCGCATTGATCGGCATGAGGCACAGATCATTCATGAAACTCTCGTGCAAAATGATGGTGACGTCGCTTCAACCATCGCCGCGCTCGGCATTGCGCGCAAGACATTCTACGACAAGCTGCAACGGCATGGCATAAATCGCGCCGATTACACGGCCAAAAAAAATGTCTCTGCCTGATTACACCGGCAAGCGAACCTGTTCGTTCATGAACCGGGCGCGATATTCCGCCGGACTGATGCCCATGGTTTGCCGGAAGTGATGACGAAGTGTGTGCGCACTTCCAAACCCGACCGCCATGGCAATGTCTTCCATGTGCTCGCGCCCCTGACAAAGGCGTTGTTTTGCTGCATCAACCTTCACATGTGTCAGCCATTGGCCTGGTGCAGCACCCGTTGCTTCAGTAAAACGCCTGAGAAACGTCCGCTCACTCATTCGGCAGAAACGCGCCATCTCGGTGATGGTCCACGAGCGGGAGAGATCGGACCGCACGGCGTCCAAAAGCGGAGAAATCTCAACACCGTCACGTCTCGCAACCGGGCGTTCGAGAAACTGTGCTTGCCCTCCGGTACGGTGTGCCGGCATCACCAGACGCCTTGCCACTGAATTGGCCGCAACGGCACCAAAATCCTGACGTACAATTTCAATCATCAAATCGATACCAGCGGCACTGCCGGCCGAAGTATAGATGCGGTCATGGGAACGATAGAGGGACGCATCATCCACGGACACGTCCGGATAACGCGATCGCAGCGCCTCCGCGTAACGCCAATGGGTGGTCGCGACCCCGCCGTCCAGCAAGCCCGTTGCAGCAAGCACAAATGCACCCGAACATATTGATGCCAAACGCGCTCCCCGCGCATGCGCCGCTCGCAAACGATCACACAACTCCGGCGGGACAGCAGCATCAGCCCCCTTCCAGCCCGGCACAATGATGATGTCGGCGATGTCCAGCAGCTCGGGACCCGCATCCGCCGTTACACGTAGCCCGCCATGGGCACGCATCGGCCCGTCCTCCACCGCGCAACTGGCGAACCGATACCAGTTCTCCCCCATCTCCGGGCGCGACAGACCAAAAACTTCGGCAACGATACCAAATTCGAACGTGCAAAGCTGGTCATAGAGCAAGGCTACAACGAGAGGGCCGTTTGGAGGCTGCAGACTATCTGTTACATTTGGCATGATTTTTACGTTTATTGGCATTTACGCCAATTTGCAATCAGAGCCATCTTTGCAAAATGGGCCATGCAAAGGAGACAGATCAATGACCACTGCCGTTACCATCGTAAAACCCGCGCCCAGCCATCTGGCCGTTGAACATTTCGCAGCCGAATTCAGCTTTGAAACCGATTGCTGGGATGTCCACGACTCGCTGTCAAAGGGCGCAGATTTTGTGCTCCTCGATGTGCGCGGGCCAGCGCTCTACGCCAAGGGACATGTTCCCGGTGCCATTAGCCTGCCTCATGGCAAAATGACTGCATCGAAAATGGCAGCTTGGCCTGAAGACACTATTTTCGTGACATATTGTGCGGGGCCGCATTGCAACGGCGCAGCAAAAGGTGCCTTGCGACTTGCTCAACTGGGGCGGCCGGTAAAGATCATGGCTGGCGGCATTACCGGCTGGCTGGATGAGGGTTTCGAATTGGCAGTGCTTTAATCGCAAGGAAGGCCCGCAGACGTCAGCCTGCGGGCCTTTTGACATGTTTGAGACCGCTGTTTAGCCAGCAGTACAGAAGTGACGCTGGCCACTATAGTCGGTGTAGGTACCGGTGCGAGCGTTGAAGCTTCTGTAACGCTGCGAGCAATAGTCATACCAAGACTGCGACCATGGTTCGATCGTGCGGTAAACTGTCCGCGGTTGATAGGCAGGACGCGTTTCGTAAACCGGGCGTGTCTCGTAAACTGGGCGCGGGCGCTGGTAAACGGTCCGCGGAGGCTCAGGATAATAACCGTCGTTCGCGTATGGGTCTTGATACACATATTCAGGTTCGGCATAAACCGGACCACGGCGCGGCGGGTCAATGTAAACAGGACCATCCGGTTCAGATGGACGTGCGAGCGCTGAACCGACGGCCAAGCCAGCCGCAAGACCAATCACGCCGAGGGCAGCTGCCTCGTTGCGGTGACGGCGGTTCCAGTCACCGGCATTCGCTGACTGCAGCGGAACAATCACTGTGGCAGCGACCGCGAGTGCCAGGACTGTTTTCTTTGCAACTGTGAACATTGTCTTCGTCCATCCAGAGGGTGTTTTGTCACCCGTTAAAACATCATGGCATAAGAAATAGTTCCCTCTGCCTGAATGGATGCTGAATGAATTAAGGCACAAGCACGACGTTTGATGCGGCTTGCGAAGTATCAATCTAAACCAAGTGGCAACCCGAAATCGTCACAGCGTCACAGCGGCTCCATGAGGTCTAGATAGGGAAGCTCATCTGGCGTCATTGAATGAGTCACCGCCTGAATACGCATCATGGCTCTTTCGCGGGAAATCTGCAGATGTGCCGTCATCGCGTCCTTGGCGCCGACGATATTTCCGTCCTGAATATGGGTGAGTATCTCCAGATGCTCCGGCAGAAACGGCTCCGTCTCGAACAGATCGGTGGTGCGGGGATAGAGGAAGTGGTGGGCAATCAGCAGTGACTGCGGCAGGCTGATCGCCCGCATCAGTGAACTGTTGCCACAATACCCCAAAAGCTCGACATGAAGTTCCTGCTCAAACCTGTCCAGCGTGCTGCCGACTTGCGGCACTTGGCAATTTATTGCTGATTCGATATTGCCGCGAACCCGGGTGAGAAACCCCTCAGGCAAATTGGGTACGGCTTTTTCCAACGCCAGTGGCTCCAGAACCCATCTTAACTCGTAGAGCTCATCAATATGTTGCATGGTCAGCGCGGGTGCAAACCACCGCGCACTGTCATCTTTCTGAACAATGCCACGCTGCTGCAGGCGGGCCACCACATCGCGTGCAACCGTTCGGCTGACACCGTAATGTTTCGCCAGGATCGCTTCATTGATGCGCCAGCTGGCAAAGGTTGTCCGTGAGACAATCTCCATTTCGATTTCAGAGTAGATCAACTCCCAACTTGGCAGGAAATGTATCTTGGGATCATCATTGGCCGCAGCTTTGGGGGCCGTACTGACAGCCGCTGGATTGGCGAGTGCCAATACATCATAACCACGCGAAGAGGCTTTTTGTATCAGCCCCATGCGCTCAAGTTCCATCAACGACTGCCGGGCAGGTGCGCGGCTGATTCCGAAGCGTTCAGCCACCCCTGTCTCCGTCAGTCGACTGCCAACCTTGATGGCGCCATTACTGATATCCAAGGCCAAAACCTCGCAAGCGCGCTGGTAGAGTTTGGGAGCTGTGCCGGAACCGGTGGTGGACATGGATGATATTGCTCTGGTTTTTCTGGTTCGAAGATGCGGGAATCGGCTTTGCCTTGCAACAGCTTTGACAACAGATTTTTGCAGATAGCGGCATTGCGTGACTCAAAAATAATGTCTAGTGTACACATAGTACATTTTGGAGGGGAGGAACCGGGATGTTGCAAACCAACGCACAGAACAATGTGTCGCTGGACGAGCTCGACCGGTTTTGTCGTGCCGTGTTTGTCGCCGCTGGCGCAAACACGGCAACGGCAGACGCTGCAACGCGAGCCATGATGCATGGCACCCGTCACGGCGTCGACAGCCACGGTGTCCGCCTTCTTGCCCACTACATCACAGCGCTGAACGGCGGCCGCATCAACGGCGCACCTGATATCAAAAAAATAACAAGCTTTGGCGCCATCGAAACGCTGGATGCAGATGACGCGCACGGTGCCCTTGCCACATATACGGCAATGGACAACGCGATCGACCTCGCCAGTAAGTTCGGAATTGGCGCAGTTGCTATCCGCAACACCTCACATTTTGGTCCGGCTGGCGCCTACTCCATCGAAGCGGCCCGCAAAGGTTATATCGGCATCACATTCTGCAACTCGGACAGCTTTGTCCGCCTGCATGACGGTGCGATGCGTTTCCACGGCACAAACCCGATTTCAGTTGGCGTGCCAGTTTCCGGGGATGATCCGTGGTTGCTCGACATGGCAACCAGTTCCGTCCCCTATAACCGTGTTCTGCTGTATCGCAGCCTCGGCCAAGCTCTACCAAACGCTACTGCATCTGATGAAACGGGCGTTGACACCACGGATGCCAATGCTGCTGACATGCTCGCGCCGCTCGGTGGCGAATTCGGCTTCAAGGGCGCTGCTTTGGCAGGCGTCGCAGAAATTTTCAGCGCGGTGTTGACCGGAATGAAACTGAGTTTCGATATTGCCCCGATGGGTGGCCCTGATTTTTCCAAGCCACGCGGCATGGGCGCATTCGTACTGGCTATCAAGCCGGAAGCATTCGTCGACCGGCAGACATTTGAGTCGGGCATGCAGCGCTATCTGCAGGTGCTGCGCACGTCACCAACCCGTGAAGACTGCAAGGTCATGGCGCCCGGCGACCGGGAATGGCTTGTCGCAGCGCAAAGAGAACGAGAAGGGGTTACTGTTGACCCCGCCACAAGGCAGGCTTTCGAAGAGCTTGCCGAAAAATATGGCTTGGAAATGCCTCTGATCTGAGAGGCAACCATAGCTCCATCGCTGGAAAATACCGGCGGCAACCAGTTTGCCGCCAAGAATTTTTGCGTTTAAAAACATATACTTAATTGTAATATTTATTTACTTTATCGCTTGACTTATCGACTGAAGCAGCTTTAATAAAAAAATTGGTAAGGCCATCTTACCAGGTGTGCGCCAGGGGAGTGGCGCATGGGAGGATCTAAATGTTTGTGGCATTGGAACCGCGCCGCCTTTATCGGCAGGTCGCGGACCAGATACGTATGCTTATCGAAACGGGCGAGCTTTCCGATGGAGCCCGCCTGCCTGCCGAGCGCGAGCTTGCAGAGAGATTTTCGGTATCGCGCCCGACCGTTCGCGAGGCTTTGATAGTTCTGGAAGTGGAGGGATACATCCAGATCCGCATGGGTTCAGGCGTTTATATCAGCCGCAAGACAAGCCCAACGAAGGTTGTCTTGCCCGCAGATGACAGTGACGGCCCATTCGAAATTTTGCAGGCGCGTTGCATCATCGAAAGTGCAATTGCTGAAGAAGCCGCACGCCTGGCGACCCCACAGCATGTGGCGATACTCGACGACAATCTGAAGCGCATGCAGCAGTCGCTTCATGATGCAAAACGTGCCTTGGCCGTGGACCGGGAGTTCCATACGGCCATCGCCGACATCATCGGCAACGCGACACTGAACCGCTTCACGGGCCTGATCTACGATCAGCGGATGACGCCTTACTTCGAGAAGCTGGCAGGTTACTTTGAGGGCCCGCATACCTGGCAGCTGGCAATGGAAGAACATGTGGCGATCCGCAACGCAATTGCGACCAATGACCCATCTGCCGCGCGTGAGGCCATGCGCCTGCACATGATACGGGCGCAAAAGAGATTCTCTGAGAGCTTCGGTGAGGAGTTGGGAGGAGAAGAATAACCCTGTCGTGCTTCTTGCGACGGGATCATGAACATACGAAATCTGAAATCAATTTGGGAGGATTTGAGGATGAAATTCGGATTAAAAACGTTGCTGGGTGCAACTGCTCTGATCATGGCATCGGCACTCGCGGCGCAGGCACAGACGGCCCTGAAGTGGGCGCATGTGTATGAAACAACAGAGCCTTTCCATACGGAGTCGGTATGGGCCGCTGAGGAAATCGCAAAACGCACCGACGGACGTTACAAGATCGACGTGTTCCCAGCTTCACAGCTCGGTAAGGAAGCCGACATCAACCAAGGCCTGAAGCTCGGCACTGTTGATATGATCATCTCCGGCTCAAGCTTTGCAGCCCGTGATTACAAGCCAATTGGCGTGACGTATTTCCCTTATATTTTCCGCGACCCAGCGCATCTCATTGCCTACACGAAAAGCGATGTGTTCAAGCGTCTGGCAAAGGGCTACGAAGACAAGACCGGGAACATCATCGCCGCTGTAAGCTACTACGGCACACGCCACACCACATCCAATACGCCTATTGAAAAATGCGGTGACATGGCTGGCCTGAAAATGCGCGTGCCTGATGTTCCCGCTTACCTCGCCATGCCACGTGCATGCGGTGCCAACACTACGCCGATTGCTTTTGCGGAAGTCTATCTTGCGCTCCAGAACGGCACAGTGGACGCCCAGGAAAATCCGCTGACAACCATAGATGCCAAGAAGTTCTACGAAGTTCAGAAAAACATCGTATTGACCGGCCATATCGTTGACCACCTCAACACCCTGATTTCCAAGAGCCGTTGGGCCAGCCTGTCGGACGAAGACAAGAAAATCTTCGTGGAAGTCATGCAGCAGGCGGCAGAACGCACAACCAAAATCATCGAAGAACGTGAAAACGCCCTCGTCGAAGACTTCAAAAAGCGTGGCCTCACCGTGACTGAAGTTGACAAGGCCGACTTTGAAAAGAACGTGCTGGACAAAGTGACTTTCGAAGAGTTCGGTTACGAAAAAGCTGACTGGGAAGCCATTCGCGCCATCCAGTAATTGCACCGTCCGGTGCCCACCCGGCACCGGACATCCCTTTGGCCTAGTCCACTGGAGCTTTCCAAATGACAGATCAAAAAAACGCGCCCATCAGCGTGGAAGAGATGGCGCATGCCTTCGAGGACGAGGTCAGCGATGTCGACCTGTCTCCTTACGCATTTGAAGACTGGCTGACCATGCTGGTGTTCTGGGGCATGGCAACCAGTGTCTTCCTGCAGTTTTTCACACGGTACGCCCTGAATAACAGCCTTGCCTGGACAGAAGAGATTGCCGCCAACTGCCTTGTGGTCGTGGTGTTTCTCGGCTCCGTCATGTGTGTACGCCAGGTTCGGCACATTCAGGTCGACCTGATTTATCGTTTTCTTTCGAAAAAAACTGGCCGGGTGCTGGAGGTCGTTGTCGACCTCATCAACATCGGATTCTTTGCCTACATCACCTGGTTGATGTGGCGTTACCTCGAAATCGTTGGCGACGAACGTATGGTCACCGTCGATCTGCCACGCGGCATTGTCTTCTACACCGTATTTGCCGCCTACGTGCTGATGTTCCTGCGTTCGCTTCAGAACTTCATCAAGGACATGACAAGCAAAAAAACCGTCCGCGAGCAGGCTGATGAAGCCATCAATACACAGGGAATTTAATCAATGCTGCTTCTGATTGGCTCATTTCTGCTGCTCATGATCATCGGCACACCTGTAGCCGTATCCATGGCAGTCTCCTCGCTTTTGTATCTTGTCCTCTATGGCGTTGCACCTGATATCATCGCCGCCCAGCGCATGATCGCCGGCGTGGAAAGTTTTCCGCTTATCGCCGTGCCTTTTTTCATTCTGGCTGGCAACCTCATGAACAGCGCTGGCGTCACCGGTCGTATCTATCACTTCGCCCTGTCGCTCGTCGGCTGGATGAAGGGTGGTCTGGCGCAGGTCAATATCATCGGTTCTGTGGTGTTCTCCGGCATGTCCGGCACAGCACTCGCTGATGCGGCCGGTATTGGTACCATCGAAATCAAGGCGATGAAGGACCATGGTTACCCCGTCGAAGCCGCCGTCGGCGTAACTGCAGCATCTGCAACGCTTGGCCCTATCTTTCCACCATCACTGCCTTTCGTGATCTATGGCATGATGGCCAATGCCTCGATTGGCGCATTGTTCATGGCCGGTATTGTGCCTGGCATCGTCATGACTGTGTTGATGATGCTGACCGTTTATGTCTTTGCACGCCGCAAGGGCTGGGGTTCGGACACGCCTTTCGAGTTGAAGCAGCTTATGGGTGCATCACTCGAGGTCGTGATAGTCCTTTCCTTCCCGGCAGCAGTCTATCTCCTTGTTCTTGCCGGTCTGTCTGTCAATCTTGCTGTTCTTATCGGTCTCGTAGCTCTGGTTGCACTCGACTGGTACTTCGACTTCTCGGCGGTTATGGCTTTGATGACGCCAGTACTGCTGATCGGTGGCATGACCATGGGCTGGTTCACTCCGACTGAAGCGGCTGTTGCGGCCGTGATGTGGTCTATGTTCCTCGGACTTGTCCGTTATCGCACAATGACGTTCAGAACCCTTGCCAAGGCATCCTTCGACACGATTGAAACCACCGCGTCCGTATTGTTCATCGTGACTGCGGCGTCGATCTTTGCATGGTTGCTCACCGTTAGCCAGGCAGCGCAGATTTTTTCGGATTTCATCTTCAGCCTGACAGACAACTGGTGGACATTCCTCATTCTTGTCAACGTATTGCTGCTGATTGTTGGTGCATTTCTTGATACAATTGCCGCCATCAGTATCCTTGTTCCGATCCTGATGCCTGTTGCAGCACGGTACGGAATTGATCCGGTTCATCTTGGTATCATCGTAACGCTGAACCTGATGATTGGTCTGCTTACCCCACCTGTCGGCATGGTGCTGTTCGTTCTGGCACGCATATCAAAAATGTCTATCGAACGAACTACCTTAGCTATCCTTCCCTGGATGATCCCACTGTTTATCGCCCTTCTGCTGATTACCTTCATACCCGCAATCACATTGTGGCTGCCGACCCAGATGGGCCTGATCCGCTAACACACCATCCGCGCGGTGAAAGCCGCGCGGCATTTCCTTTTTTAAGATTAAAGGCAGATTGAATGCTCACTCGCGTTGCGCGTCTTTACGGCAAACAGGATCTCAAGGTCGAAACCCAGGAGTTCAGCGAACCCGGACCCGGCAACGTGCTGCTTCGTATGGCCGTCGGCGGCATTTGTGGTTCGGATCTGCATTATTATCAGGATGGTGGCTTTGGACCCATTCAGGTGCGAGAACCCATCATATCAGGCCACGAAGCTTCCGGTTACGTAGACAAACTGGGAGATGGCGTAAGCGAACTGACGATTGGCGCCCTGGTCGCCGTCAATCCATCCCAACCATGTGGAACATGCCAGTATTGCGATAATGGCGAACCTATTCATTGCCTCGACATGCGTTTCATGGGCAGCGCCATGCGCCTGCCGCACGAACAGGGCATGTTCCGGGATTGGCTGGTCGTTCCCACAAAACAATGCTTCGCTTTTCCAAGTGACATCACGCCAGCAGAAGCAGCTTGCGCCGAACCGCTGGCCGTTTGCCTGCATGCGGTCGCCCAGGCCGGAGATCTCACTGGCAAAAAAGTACTGGTGACCGGTGCCGGCCCCATCGGGCTGCTGACTGTCGCAGCCGCAAAACACGCCGGCGCAAGTGAAATTTTCGTGACAGATCTTGCCGACGCAGCACTGTCCCGCGCGCCTGCCATGGGCGCCACCCAGACAATAAACGTCATCTCCAATCCGCAGGGCCTTGCACCTTATCAGGAAGGCAAGGGCACATTCGACGTGGTGTTTGATTGCTCAGCCGCTGGCCCGGCGTTGCGTTCCGCATTCGCCGTTATCAAACCGCGTGGGACAATTGTGCAGGTCGGCGTTACTGGAGACATGACCATTCCACTCAATGCACTTGTCGGCAAGGAGGTCATCTGGCGTGGCTCACAGCGGTTTGACCAAGAGTTCGCGCAAGCCGTTCAGGCCATTTCATCGCGTTCCATCGACGTTCGGCCGATTATCTCGCACCACTTTCGGCTGGAAAACGCTGTTGAAGCGTTTGAACAGGCTGGCGACCGTTCCGTTGCCTGCAAGGTGCAGATCACCTTCAGCTGACCTCACTGATTTCTAAAGGAATATTGCAATGAAACATACATGGCGTTGGTTTGGCCCCGTTGACAAGGTAACCGTTCGGGATGCGGCTCAGGCCGGTGCAGAAGGCATTGTCAGTGCTTTGCACCACATTGCAACCGGTTCCGTCTGGCCAATCGATGAAATCCGCAAACGGCACGAAGAAATCAAGGCTGGCGGCCTCTATTGGGACGTCGTGGAAAGCGTGCCAGTGTCGGAAGAAATCAAGACACAGACAGGTGACTGGAAAGATCATATCGCCAATTGGCAGGAAACACTGCGTCGACTTTCTACCACCGGCATCCGTACCGTTTGCTACAACTTCATGCCCGTACTCGACTGGACACGCACCGACCTGCGTTGGGAAACCCGTCATGGCGCGAAGGCCATGCGTTTTGACCTGACCGATTTTGCAGCATTTGACATCCATATCCTCAAACGCCCAAGCGCCAAGAATGACTATCCGGAATGGTTGATCGACGATGCGGCAAAACGTTTTGCAGATATGCCCGACACCAAGATTACTGCACTTGGCAAGAACATCGGCGCGGGCCTTCCGGGGTCTGCCGATGGCTACACGCTTGAGCAATTGCTGGAGAAGTTGCGGACCTATCAGGGCATTGATCGCACCAAGCTGCAATCCAATCTGATCGATTTCCTGTCACAAGTGGTTCCTGTGGCTGAAGAAGTCGGCATCAACATTTGTGCCCATGGCGACGACCCACCTTGGCCACTTCTGGGGCTGCCACGCATTCTCTCTACTGAAGACGATTACGCGCATATGCTGAAACAGGTCGACAGCCGCGCCAACGGCGTAACCCTGTGCACGGGATCGCTGGGAGCAAGAGCGGATAATGACCTGCCGTTTATCGCCAAACGTTTTGCAGACCGTATCCATTTCGTTCACCTGCGCAATGTGACACGCGACACTGACACTGTGCCTTGCTCGTTCTTTGAAGACGAACATCTTGAGGGTGGCACGGATATGGTCGCCGTCATTGCAGCGCTGCTGGCGGAGGAAAAGAAACGCAAGCAGGAGGGGCGTGAAGACCACCGGATCGCTATGCGCCCTGACCACGGCCAGGAAATTCTCGATGACCTAACACGCGGTGCGCAACCGGGTTATCCAGCGATTGGCCGCCTGAAGGGATTGGCCGAATTGCGCGGCATCGAGCGGACCTTGCTTCACTCGCAGTATGGGCGTGTATGACAATGGAGACACTCTCGTCATCCAGCCTTCTACCGGACAACGTCTCGCAACCAACTTACAATCGAAAATTGCTCAAGCCGGGCATCGTCCACATTGGCCTTGGCGCATTTCACCGCGCCCATCAGGCGGTTTTCACCCAGAAAGCCATTGAGAAGACATTTGGCCCCTGGGGTATCGTCGCAGTCAATTTGCGGTCGCCTGAGCCGGTCAAGGCACTACAACAACAGGAAGGCCTTTACTCGGTCATCACCCGTAGCGCAGATGGCGACAAGGCTGACATCATTGGCGTGACGGTTGACTGGATTTGTGCGGCAGAACGGGGAGGCGATGTTATCGCTTACCTATCAAGCCCGGACACCCGTATCGTAACATTCACCGTCAGTGAAAAGGCCTACGGACTTGATCCTGTAACGGGCGGTCTGGACCTGCAACATCCTGCAATCAAAGCCGATATGGCCAACCCGCATACACCAGTTGGCGTGGTCGGTTTTCTGGTTGAAGGCCTCGTCAGACGCCGGGAGCGCGGCCATTTGCCTTTCACGATCCTGTGCTGCGACAACCTGCCATCCAACGGCCATGTGGTGCGTCGCTTGGTGCTGGAAATGGCTGAGCAACGAGATCCAGAGCTCGCGCGCTGGATTACAGAAGAAGGCAAATTCCCCTGCAGCATGGTTGACCGTATTGTGCCCGCGGCAACAGCAGAAACACGGCAGCGGGCGATCTCTCTGCTTGGTGTCGATGATCGGTTGGCCATTGAAACCGAACCCTTCATGCAGTGGATCATCGAAGATGATTTCATTTCCGGACGCCCGGCATGGGAGGCCGGCGGTGCAGTATTTGCCACCCATGTTGAACCATATGAAAAAATGAAGCTGCGGTTACTCAACGGCTCTCACACGCTGATTGCCCATCTGGGCATTTTGCATGACCTGGAATTTGTCCGCGACGTGATGGCCGTGCCGGAATTCGTTGCAAAGGTTGAACGGCATATGGAGGCTGTTGTCGCCACGCTCGATCCGGTTCCCGGCATCGACCTGCCGTTCTACCGCAAACAACTGTTAGACCGTTTTGCCAATCCAACCATCGCCCACCGCACCGAACAGATTGCGCTGGACACCAGCCAGAAACTGCCACAACGCATTTTGTCAGCTACATCTGAAACACTGGCAGCAGGCAGAGATGCAACCACCTTTGCCTATGTGATCGCCCTCTGGATCAAATCAATCCAGAAACGTGGTGATCTCGATGATCCACGCGGCCAAGAAATTCTCGCCGCGGCTGCGATTACTGATCCGACAGATGCCAGCGCACTATACTTCGCGATACCGGGATTGTTCCCGCCGGAATTGGTGAATGCCCGTTCCTGGCGGGATCAGGTGAATGCCGAACTGGCAAAACTTTAACCGGCTCGTTCCGCACAATCGATGAGGTTTGAAAGCAGCTTGGCGCGCGTCAACGCGCCAACAGAACCGTGTCGGGGCGTAACCCAACCGGCAACATCGGCCACATCATTAGCAATATCTGAAACTGCTTCGGAATTGGCATTATAAGAAATGCCGACACCGACAACAGCAGCGCCCGGTTTGATCATATCAGCGGTCACCAGATCAGGCTTTCCGGCCGCCGAAATCACCACATCTGCGCGTTTCGTGTGGCTGCCAATGTCCGCCGATTTGCTGTGCAACAGCGTGACCGAAGCATCAATGCCCGGAAGCGACAGCAACATGGCAAGCGGTCGTCCGGTTAACATGCCA
The DNA here is from genome assembly GCF_024810055.1 of Rhizobium sp. BIGb0125. NCBI lineage: Bacteria > Pseudomonadati > Pseudomonadota > Alphaproteobacteria > Hyphomicrobiales > Rhizobiaceae > Rhizobium > Rhizobium sp. BIGb0125. The sequence continues at coordinate 367,909 of NZ_JANUDV010000004.1, read as the reverse complement.
CGGCCGATGATTGTGATGTTTTTCCCCACCAACGGCACCTGATAGTGACGAAGAAGTGTCAGAATACCGGAGGGTGTGCAGGCGGTGATTTTCGGAAAACCGGCACATAGCGCACCGAGATTGACTGGATGCAGACCATCAATGTCTTTTGAAGGATCAACAGCTGCAAGAATTGCCTCCCCATCCAGGTGGGATGGCAATGGAAGCTGTACCAGAAAACCGTGAACGCTTTTATCCCGGTTGAGATCGGACACCTGAGCAAGCAAACCGGACATGTCGACGTCGCCGGGCATCCTCAAATCGATGGATTCAATGCCCAAGTCAATGCAATCGGCATGTTTGCGGGCGATATAGCTGTGGCTGGCGGGATCATCCCCCACCAGCACAGTGGCGATCTTTGGTGTCACTCCGGCAGTTCGCAAAGCCGCAACGCGGCTCCTCATCTCCCGTCGCAGTTCAATGGCAAGAAGATCACCATCAAGGACGATTGCTCTGCCAGCCATCTGCAAAACCTTACTTCAGACCAATGGACGGATCGATAAAGCGATTTGTAACGATCTGCTCCGGTGTAACATCTGGATTGGCACGCTCATCCAGCCGTGACTTGACGATCTTCAACATTTCCGCAACGCGCTCCATGTCGAAATCCCCAATGGTCGCATTTTGGCCGTTGCCGATGACACCGGTTTCCACCATGACCTTGGACGCGTTATCAATCAGGTCCATAGGTGTTTTCCACCAGCTGGCGGCAAGCCCAGCCTGGTTGAATTCAAAGATAAGATTGTTTACTTCGGCCGGATGTTTCACGTAGTCGACATGGGCCTGCTGGATCAAAGGAACCAGTTTTTCGAGGCATGGCGCCAGCTCTTCCAGACGGTTTGTCGCGACCGACAGCATTCCGGTATAATTGCGGTAACCGAGACTATCGATCAGCAGATAGTCAAGCGGCTTGCCCCAGTTATTGCCGTGGCTGAACTTGTAGACCTCGTTGGTCACAAAACCCTGATTGAGCCATGTACCGTTGTTCGTAACGAAGTTTTCGCCGTCACCTCGATAGCCCTCAACAAAAACATCGCTCGGCACGCCCTGTTCGACAAGGTAGAGCCCGAATGTCCGCTTGATGGTGGATACATAGATCTTGCCCTTGTCGCTTTCTGCAAAGGCCTTCAGATCGGCGATCGACTTGAAGCCGTCTGGATAGGTTGCCTTATCCCAGAAGAGCGCGGTCGGGGAGTTATCAAGCGGCGCCATCACACCGACGACAGGAAAACGCTTGGAAAAAATGAACGCGTTGTCCAGTTCCTGAAAACCGATCTGCGGTGTCACGCCGGCTTTTGAGTTGCCGTTGTAAAGCGCGGAATAGGCGGTCTCGCCATCGCCAAGACCAACACCGCTGCCGCCTTCCAGCAGCACGAGTTCGATGCCCGTTGCGCCGAGTGGACCGGAATAACGACCGGTTTCCATTTTACCACCGGCACCGATCAACTGGTAAAGCCCGCCATGTTCGGCCTGCGCCAGCCAGTCCTTCTGAATGTAAAGCGGGCTGGGGCACACGTCCTTCAGCGAGGTCGTGTAATGTTCTCTGGCAAATGCGCCGGGCTCCTGCGCCCGCAGCGATGTGGCTGCGGTCGCCGCAATCACAGTTGACAGAAAAAATGCGCTTGTTTTATTCATGGTCGTTTCCCTCATCCCGTTCGCCTCTGCAGCGGCCAGTCTATTTATTGCGGCGCGCCGATTCATGCCACTGTGAAAACAGCCGGTTTCCCAGCCAGTTGAAGAACACATACACGCAGATCGACAGGATCGACGCTACGATAAGCGCCGCATACATCTGTTCGTATTTGAAGTCGATCTTGGTGTTCATCAGCATCTGGCCCAGTCCACCGCGTCCAGACAGGAAGAACAGCTCTGAAACGATTGCCGCAATAACCGCCAGACTGCCCGAAATACGCAACCCCGCAAACAGGGCAGGGGCCGCTGACGGCAGTCCAGCCTTGCGCAACATGACAAACCAGCTGGCGCCCTGAAGGCGAAACAGATCGATGATACCACGGTCAACGCTTTTCAGCCCCAGAAGAAGCGTGGTTGGAATGGCAAAGAAAGTAAACAGCGCAACAATCAGCACTTTCGGAAAAAAGCCGAACCCCAGCGCGCTTTGAATGAGCGGGATGATTGCCATGATCGGAATGGACTGCAAGGCAACAAGGTAAGGGAAAACCGCTCGTTCCATCACATAGAACCGGAACATGATGATGCCGAGGAAAATACCTGTCGGTATCGAAATACCCAATCCTGCAAGCGCAATCGACATGGTGGTGATGGAACGCTCCAGCAGCTCTTCGCGCACAGCGGCAATTCCAAATGCCTGTGACCAGAGTTCGCTGACACCTGGCATCAGGAACTGTCGATGCGGCTCAAGATTGCCACGCACAAAAACGTATAGACAGAACAGGACGCCACCCATGATCAGGGGCGGCAAGAAGGCCTTCAGCAATTGACGTGCAAAGCCCGACGGTCTGGCCGGTGATATGGCCGATTGGCGTTCCAACAAAGGTTTTTGGGGCTTCATCACGCTTCCATCACCTTGCGCAGGGATTTGGAAATCTCGCCACACAAAGCTGAAAATTCAGGCGTGTAACGCAAATCCGGTTCGCGTGGATAGGCGAAGTCCACATCGAAAACTTCGACAATGCGGCCGGGTCTATTCGACATCACCGCAACCTTGCTGGAGAGATAGACGGCCTCCGCAATGGAATGTGTAATGAACAGACCACTGAAACCTTGATTGAGGTAAAGGGCCATCACCTCATCGTTCAGGCGTTCGCGGGTGATCTCATCCAATGCACCAAAGGGCTCATCGAACAAGAAGACATTGGGGTTGAGTGCAAGCGATCTGGCCAGTGAAACGCGCATACGCATGCCGCCGGAAAGACTTTTGGGGTAATAATCCTCAAAACCGGAAAGGCCAACCATATCAATTTGTTCACGGGCAATCTTCTGGCGATCCGTCAGGGAATAGCCCCTCAGTTCCATCAGCAATTCGACATTGGCCTGAACTTTTCGCCAAGGCAAAAGTGTAGCATCCTGGAAGGTGTAACCCAGTTGTTGCCTGTCCACCCAAACATCGCCAGCCGTCTGCCGGATTAAACCGGACGCCAAGCGCAACAATGTCGATTTTCCGCAACCCGATGGTCCGACAATCGAAACGAACTCACCGGTCTTTACGGACAATGTGACATCTTGCAGCGCCTGCACACCATCAGGGAAGCGCAGCGAGACCTTATCGAAGGCGAGAGCGGTATTGGCCTGTGGCAAATGTGACGGGAAGGTGCTGTCTCCTGTCGTCATGGCATTGATGGGTTCATGGGTGGATAGCCTTGTTATCGCTTAGAACCGTGACATGTCCCTGCGTATTTTTTCAATGAATGCTTCTACCCGTTCAGGCTTGGCGTTGTTCATGTTGTAAAGGGCATTATAACTCACCTTTACGCGGGGATTACACACAACACGTAGAAAACGGGTCGCATTGCGACGCGGTGTATCACCGAGAAAAATTGCCCGCCAGCGCGGTGATCCGTAGGTCGTCACCGTCGCCAGTTTCTTGATATTGGCAAGACCGGGACCGAGTTTTCCATCCTTCAATACAAAGGACACATCCGGCAGAAACACACGATCAAAATAGCCTTTCAAAATGGCAGGCCAGCCAAAATTCCAGATTGGATGACAGAGTACCAGCGCATCGGCATTTTTCAGCCGGTCAACATAAGGTGCCACGCGGCTGCGATTGATGGTGACATCATGATAGTCCCGACGATCGGCTTCCGATAAAACGGGGTCGAAGCCTTCAGCATAGAGATCGAGGTCGTCAACCTCATGGCCGGCGGCCTTGAGACTTTCGACAACGACTTGATGCAGCCTGGCATTCAGGCTGTCTTTCAGCGGGTGAGCATAGATGACATGTACTTTCATTGCCGAAGCTTTAAGAAATTATCCCGGAAAAAGAAATGTCCCTCTGAGGGCTGATATAAAATTTGTTGCGCGAGAGATTAAAACCGCGTCAGAAGCCGTGGCAGGCATAAAGTGGGGCCCAATTTCATGACCAGTATTGTCACCGGTTTCGAAATCGCTGCAGGGATCAATGCGGAAACGCTAAAGCGCTCATCTGCAATGGCAAGGCCACCGTGCTGCACGATCCTGCTGGATCAGACAAATGCCGGCATGAATGCCTATACAGAACGCTTACGTTCGATGGCACTGCAAGCGGGCATAAAGCTGGAAACCGAGACATATCCGGCAAATGCGGTGGACCTCTTTGAACGCATCACCGTTTTAAGGGACGACCCTGTTGTTGATGCCGTTGCCACTCTCTATCCACTGCCATCAGGCGTTGAACCTGTCGATCTGGCATTGGCCCTTGGTCCCGACAAGGACATAGACGGTCTGCACCCACTTCATGCGGGCAGACTCGCACTTGGGGTTCCATCCCGCGCTCCTGCAACAGCGCAGGCTTGCCTGCTTATGGCGCAGGAACTGGCGGGCTCTCTAAAAGGGAAAAACGTCACCATCATCGGTGCGTCTCGCATTGTCGGGCGGCCACTTGCACAGATGTTGCTCGATCAGGAAGCAACCGTCAGCATCACACATGCAGCGACCCGGGATTTACCGTCTTACACACTCCGGTCGGACATCATCATAACGGCCGCTGGCGTTCCAAAATTGCTTGATGCAAACCACGTTGCCAAAGGCGCCATTGTCATCGACGTTGCGATCAATCGCACCGCAATAGGGCTCGTCGGAGATGCGGATCAGGCAGCACTCAGTGGCATCGCCTCCGTCATCACACATGTGCCTGATGGCATTGGTCCCGTCACCACTGCATGCCTGTTTCGAAATATTCTGGAAGCCGCCGAAACAGCTTCGAGTATCGTTTGATTTGTAGCGAAGAAACGTATTCTTATGTCGAGCATATCCCGGCTCGCGGGTGAGGCTGGAAGGAATACGACATGTTTGGGACAATAAAAACAATGGCAGCGGCTACGGTCGTATGCCTGCTTATGCCTGCAATGGGCATTGCCGCTGAAGTGCGCACTGGTGTTACATATGCCGGAGAGGTCGAGAAGAATGCGGGCCGCGCTGCCATGCAGAACCTCATTTTCGACCTAGCCGCAGCCTGGGCATCCTGCAACGCAAGTCTGATGAAAAACACGGTGGCCGAGGATGTGGAGTTTTCCTACCCGACCAATCATGTTTCCGGCCGTGACAAGATGTTGGAGGATCTCGCACAGTTCTGCAAAAATGCCAGGGATACCAGTATCTACCTTCCGGCTGATGCATTCTTCATCGACATGGAAAAGGGTCGTATCGCAGCCGAATTGCAGTTCCGCACGTTTCAGCGTGGCAACCGCCAGGTGGTGAATGATGTCTGGATCGCCCACGTCAAGAACGGCAAGATCAGCGTCATCAAGGAATATCTCGACGGACGGGTCAAAGACCTGCAGGCGCAGGGCGTTTTGCAGCTTGAAGAAAGCCCTGAAACTTTGACGCCATGGCCACCTCGTACCGAGCAATGGAAAGGCTGTTTTCCGCTGGTTAAGGCTGCGCCAACCAACACTTGTCCTTAAAAAATCCCCGGACAGTTTCTGGAACTGTCCGGGGATATTCATTTACATCAGATCGCGCTTGAAACTCTCGTCCCACTCGCGAGTTTTCACCGCAGCTCCATTTTCATAAGCCGTCAGTGTGCCTGTCAGATAGAAATTGTCTCTATCGGAGGTCATTGCTGTGCGGCTTTCAACCTTGACGCGCCAACCATCACGACCCATTTCATAGGTCTGTGTCAGCACATATTTTGCAGTCAGCGGGTCGTTATCCTGAATGGTCAACTCGCGGCGCAAGCTATGGCTCAACTCGGTGTCGATCTCGTCGAACCGCAGCACACCTTCTCCGAACAGACCACCAACACCCTCAGTAATGTAGGTATTGATGCCGGTTTCATGGTCCTGCTCGGTCCAACGGCGAACCGTGCCAGCATCTGTTTGTGTGACCGGTGTGAAGGGTCCATGGGCTGGAGCTTCAAACTGCACAGGCAGGCCGTCTCCTACAGCACGCTGCGGCAGTTCCAGCGCGCTTTCCGCCACCGAAATGCTCAAGGTGGCATCGTAAGGAGCGGTCCAAACCATCGGCCAATAGGCCGTTGCAATTGCCAGCTGGATCTTGTGCCCTTTGGCGAAACGATAACCGCAATCATTCAGCTTGATTGCAACGTCATAAAACTGACCTGGGACAAGCGCTTCCGGATTTTCATGGCTGTCACGGTGGGTCAGGTTGAACACCTGATAGCTCGTGCGGGAGACGCGCCCATCCGGCAGGACATCGTTAAGACGCAGGTTGATCTGCGCAACAGGGCAATCTGCAGCAATGCGCAGGCGCACAACAGGTGCTCCAAGCACATCGAGATCGTCCTGCAAGGTCGCGGTTTCAAAAACAAGCGCGCCGCCATTGTCGAGGCGCTGATCCGTCGGGTGTTCACCCGGGCAACCGGTCGACATCCACTCGCCAGCAGCCTTGCCGTGGCTCTGCGGTGAACGAATGGACAGAACACCTTCTGTTGTCGCCGCTTCGGTCAGGCTGCGATCTGCACCAAGATGCAGTTTTTTGGGTGAAATCGCTGGCGACGGCCATTCGGCTTCACCAACCCAACGACCATTGGTTGTGGTGCGGGTGCCGGTCGGCTCAATGGTGTCGCACACAAAGGCGCGCATCATCGGCTCATTCATGATGCCGGTTTCTTTGCCCTTCAGCCAATGATCCCACCAGCGTGTCGCTTCCTGCAGGAAACCGATTGCCGGGCCAGGCACGCCGTCCTGTGGATAGATGTGACCCCATGGACCGATGATGCCGCGGCGCGGAACTGTGAGGTTTTCAAGCAGGCGAGATACCGGGTTTGTATAGCTGTCCGCCCACGCACCGATTGCCAGAACAGGGCACTGGATATCGTTCCAGTCTTCGCAAACCGAACCATGCTTCCAGTAGTCATCGTAGCGCTGATTCTCGAGCCACAAAGCCGGGAAAAACGGCAGCTTTTCAAGCCGTTCCAGCCAGCTGTCACGCCAGCTGTCACCAACGATTTTTGGATCAAGCGGACGGCTTTGGTAGGCAAGCATGATCGTGCCCCACCACAGATTGTCGTTGAGCAACAGACCACCCATGTAGTGGATGTCGTCGGTGTAACGGTTATCCGTCGAATAGGCCGTAATTATTGCCTTCAATGCCGGTGGACGGCGGGAGGCAACCTGAAGGCTGTTGAAGCCACCCCAGCTTTTGCCCATCATGCCGACATTGCCGCTGCACCATGGCTGACGCGAAATCCAGTCGATCACCTCAAGAGCGTCATCCTGTTCCTGCTTCAGATACTCGTCCGCCATGTGGCCGTCGGATTCACCCGTTCCGCGCATATCAACACGAATGGCGGCATAACCCTGTGCTGCAAAATAGCCATGCATCGGCTCATCACGACCGCGGGTGCCGTCACGCTTTCGGTAAGGGATATATTCGAGAACTGCCGGAACGGGCGACGTTTCTGCATCTTCGGGCAGCCAGAGGCGGGCACCAAGGCGCGCACCATCGCTCATCGTGATCCAGATATGTTCTTCAACACGTACTGTCATGGGATATTCCAATTGAAGCTGTTGCGGTCAGGCGCTTGCCACCGCGAAAGGAGAGCAGAAGTGGCGGCCGATCCTCAGATCAGCCGCCACTTGAAATCAGGCCGCAGTGACGCCGTCACGTTTTGCCAGCACGTCATCGAGCCAGTCGCGGCGCAGTTCCGGAACAGAGGTAATCAACTGTTCGGTGTAAGGCTGGTAAGGAGGCTTGAAGATTTCCTCCGTCGTACCGGTTTCAACGATGCGGCCATGCTGCATCACCATGGTGCGATCAGCCAGACGGCGAACAACACCAAGGTCATGGGTGATGAACAGGTACGAAACGCCCAACTCGTCCTGCAGGGATCGCAGAAGTCTCAGAATTTCTTCAGCCACCAGAGGGTCAAGGGCCGACGTAACCTCATCGCAGATGATGAGGTCAGGCCGTGCAGCAAGAGCACGTGCAATACACACACGTTGCTTCTGGCCACCCGACAGCGCCTTTGGCAGTCTCTCGGCAAAATCCTGCGGCAGACCGATCAGGTCGAGTATGCGCGCCACTTCTGCTTTGCGCTGCTCTTCATTCATGCCGAAGTAGAACGACATTGGACGACCAATGATTTCACCAACAGTCTGACGCGGGTTCAGCGCAACATCCGGAAGCTGGTAAACCAGCTGGATGCGACGCAATTCTTCACGGCTGCGCTTGGTGTAGTTGTCGGCAAGTCGTTGGCCAGCGAGAGAGATAACACCTGAGGAGTGTGGAGGCAGGCCGGCAATGACACGGGCGAGGGTGGATTTACCCGATCCGGATTCACCCACGACCGCAAGCGTTTCGCCCTTGCGAAGTTGGCAATTTACGTCAGTCAGCACTTTCTTCTTGCCGTAATAGGCTGTGACATCACGCACATCGAGCAGCACTTCACCGCCCTTGTGGTTCGCACCATTACCGGCAATGCTGGCTTCACGTTCCGAGACAAGACGACGTGTGTAGTCTTGCTGCGGATGCTCCAGGATTTGTTCGGCAGAGCCTGCTTCAACCTGTTTTCCGTGACGAAGAACAGTAATGCTGTCGGCAATCTGCGCAACAACAGCCAGATCGTGCGTAATGTAAAGTGCCGCGGTGTTATACCGCTGGATCAGACTACGCAGCAGCGCGAGAACCTCGATCTGCGTCGTTACATCAAGCGCTGTGGTCGGCTCGTCCAGAACCAGAATATCCGGGCGGCAGGACATGGCCATGGCAACCATGGCACGCTGCAACTGACCACCGGACACTTGGTGCGGATACCGATTGCCAAAGTTCTTGTAATCAGGCAGTTGCAGCGTCTGCAACAGTTCCAGCATCCAGGCCTGCGCCTCCTGCCGGTTCATGATACCGTGATAAAGCGGACCTTCCATGATCTGCTCGCCAATTTTCATGGCCGGATTAAAAGCCGCAGCAGCACTCTGTGCCACGTAAGCGATCCGTGCACCGCGCAGAGCCTCGCGGCCTGCACGCGTTACCTTCATCAGCGACACGCCGTCGACGAGAATTTCGCCGTCGACGATACGGCAACCGTTACGGCCATAGCCCATGGCCGCAAGGCCAATGGTGGATTTACCCGCACCGGATTCACCGATCAGTCCCTTTACCTCGCCGCGCTTCAGGTCGAGATCGACATTGTCGACGAGAATGGCGCCATTCGGAGCCGCAACCTTGAGGCCACGGATTTGCAGAACATTGCTATCGCTCATCTGTCTGCTCCCTGAACTGAACTGCGACCAGCCAGCAACCAGTCAACCACCAGGTTGACGCCAATCGTCAGAATGGCAATGGCAGCAGCCGGATAGAGCGGCGCGTAAAGACCATAAAGAATTGCCTGCTGATTATCCTTCACCATACCACCCCAGTCAGCGAATGGTGGCTGCACGCCAAGTCCAAGGAAGGACAGACCCGCAACGAACAGAAAGGTAAAGCAGAAACGCAGACCGAATTCAGCAATCAATGGAGGCAAGGCATTGGGCAGGATTTCCTTGAAAACCAACCACAACAGACCTTCACCACGCAGACGCGCGGTTTCGGCATATTCAAGCACGTTGACGCCCTGCGCCACGATGCGGGCCAGACGGAACACACGGGTCGAATCCAGCAGCGCGATCGTGATGATCAACACCGGAATGGATGAACCAAGCGCCTGAAGTACCACCAGTGCCGAAATCAGAACCGGTATACACATGACCGTATCGACAATGCGCGACAGCACAGTATCCAGCCAGCCACCGAAAATCGCAGCAATAAAACCGAAGGTGATGCCGATGGTAAAGGACAGAAGTGAAGCCGCAAGGGAAACACCGATCGAAATCTGTGCCCCGGCGAGCAGGCGCGACAGCATGTCACGGCCGTTCTGATCAAGGCCGAACCAGTGGGCAGCCGACGGAGCGTCAAACGGTGCGCCGACAATTTCTTCCTGTCCAAATGGTGCGATGCTTGGCCCCAGAACAAACAGGATGATGTTGACGGAAATGATAAACAGACCGACCCATGCGGTCGGAGTGATGGAACGAATGGTTTTCATCGTGGATGCCTCAAACGCGGGTTGAGGGCGATTGCCGAAACATCGGCGATGATGTTCAGAATGACATAAGCGGCACCAAAGACCAGTGCAGCCGCCTGAACCAGAGGCAAATCGCGTTTCGAAACAGCGTCAACCATGAACCGGCCAAGGCCGTTATAGTTGAACACCGCTTCCACCAGCACTACACCGGTAATGAGATAGGCAATGTTAAACGAGACAACATTGACGATGGGGGCCGCAGCATTAGGAAGCGCGTGACGCATCACGGCACGTTTGGTGCGCAAACCCTTGAGGTATGCCGTTTCCACATAGGCCTGATCCATAACGGCTAGAACGGCAGTGCGGGTCATGCGCAACATCTGGGCAACCGTTACCAGTACCAGCGTCAAGGCTGGTAATGTTGTCGCCTTCAACCAATCGGTAAAGCTCATGCCAGGATAGATATCAGCGAGGCTTGGCAGCAGGTTGTAATGCACCGATACGAACAGGATCAACAACAGGCCGAGGAAATATTCCGGCAGGGAAACAAACCCCAGCGCAACAACATTGACGATCCGGTCGAAAAGGCTACCGCGCCAGATAGCGCTGAGGAGGCCGAGAAGGATGGCAACAGGTACACTGACGAGAGCGGCATAAAGCGCCAGCGCCATGGTGTTCCAAAAGCGTGGCCACAGAAGATCCGCGACAGGCTGACGGTTGGCCAAAGAGTTTCCGAGATCGCCGGTTACAAAACCGCCGAGCCAAGTGAAATAGCGTTGCAGGAGAGGCTGGTCCAGCCCCAGATCGGCGCGAAGGACGGCAAGGGATTCAGGCGTAGCGTTCTGGCCGAGTATCGCTGACGCCACATCACCGGGCAGAAGCTGAGTGCCGGCGAAAATAAGCGCCGACACCAGCAGTAGCGTCAAAATACCCAAAGCAACGCGCTTCAGGATAAGTTTTGTCATTATTCTTCCAACCAGACCTTTTCAGCAAGGCGTGCGCCCATGAAGTTGAACATGGGGTGGGTGGTCACGCCCTTCAGTTTCTTGGAAGCAGCGTCAAGGTAATCGCCGAACATCGGGATAATCGCGCCACCGTCATCGGAAATCAGGCCCTGAAGTTCGGCGTAGATTTCCTTGCGCTTTGCATCATCGAGCAATGCGCGCGCTTCGACCAGCTTCTTGTCGAAGCTGTCATTTTTCCAATGCGTATCGTTCTGTGCCGATGTCGAGGCATAAGCGATGGTCAGCATCTGGTCTGCAGTCGGACGGCCGCCCCAGTAGGACATGCAGAACGGCGCCTTCATCCAGACGTTATCCCAGTAACCATCAGCCGGTTCGCGCTTGAGCGAAATTTCGATGCCGCTTGCAGCAGCAGCTGTGCGGAAGATCGCAGCCGCATCAACAGCACCAGAGAAGGCTGCTTCAGACGCAGAAAGCTCAACCTTCAGGCTGTCGAGACCTGCCTGCTTGAGGTAGAACTTCGCCTTTTCGGGATCGTATGGACGCTGTGGCAGTCCCGCCGCATAAAAACGGTCCGAGCTTGGGATCGGATGGTCGTTACCGATGCGGCCGTACCCACGCAGCGCGGTTTTCAGCAACTGCTCACGGTCGATCGAGTGCTTCAGTGCCAGACGGACGTTGTTGTCCGTGTAAGGCGCCTGTGTGCAATCCATCAAAAATGTGAAGTGCTGGCCACCGGCCGACTGAACGATATTGAGGTTCGGGTTGCGGCGCAGCAGGTCAACGGTCTTAAAGTCGAGCTGGTTGATCGCATGAACCTGACCGGACATCATGGCGTTGGTACGGGCCGAAATGTCATTGATAACGATAACTTCTACCGCATCGACGTGGGCCGCATTCGGCTTCCAGTAGTTTGGGTTGCGGGTGAAGCGCGAACGGACGCCTGGATCATAGCTCTCGTAAACGAACGGTCCTGTGCCGACAGGCTTGCTGAAATCCGTCCAGCCATCGGGAACGACCAGGAAGTGGTAATCGGACAGAATGTAAGGCAGGTCGGCGTTGCCGCTTTCCAGCACGATCTTCACTTCGCTTTCGGAAACCTTCTCGACTGCCTTCAAGGCTGCCGCAACCGAGCGAGCAGCTGATGTGGTTTCACCACGGTGCAGGTTGATCGAGTAGATGACGTCTTCAACTGTCAGGGCCTTGCCGTTGTGGAACGTGACACCTTGACGCAGTTTGAAGGTCCACTCAACCGCACCAGGTTGCGCTTCCCAGCTTTCAAACAGTTCAGGAACAGCCTGATTGTTGGCATCGATTTCGACAAGGCCGTTCATGATCATGAAGGCCTGGTTGACGGGAACCCAGTCTTTCAGAATGCGCGGATCGAGGTTGTCAGTCGTGCTGCCACCGCCGATACCAAGCTTCAAAACACCGCCTTTTTTCGGGGTTTCGGCACCTTGGGCGCGCGCATCGGTGATGAAACCGGCAGAAAGCGCAGTCAAACCGGCGGCACCAGCAAGGAAGCCTCGCCGATTTATTGCAAAGGAAAAGGGTGAAGACGTCATACTATGGGTTCCCTGTTTTTATCCAAGCCGCAGCAAGGCTCGGCCGAGGCCATTGCCCTATCGTACTCCATCGTTCGGTACTAGCTAAGCGACGCTCCGAGGGGGTATGATTTTTATGCATGGGGGCATGAAATCTCAATGTATTGGTTTCTTTTTCAAGCGGAGTAGATGAGCAACGCCGGAGCCTGTCCGGTGTCATTATTCCCCTGAGACACAGGGGTTATCGCGTATGGAGTGAACCATGGGGCTTGCTGATTTTGTTGGCCTTGCAGGAGCTTTTTTCTATCTCTTCGCCTATGCTCTGTTGCAGCTGCGTTTCCTGACGATTGAAGACGGGCGTTACACGCTTCTCAACGTTCTGGGCGGTGTTGCACTCATCTATTCGCTGATGTGGAACTTCAATATCGGCTCACTCATCTCGCAGGTAGCGTGGCTGATTTTTACGATTATCGGCTACACGCGTTTCCTGATGGAAAAGCGTCGTAAAGCCCGTGTTGTGCCTGTCTAGGATTGATCGTTGACGTATGTCAACCGCCACCAAAGCGCGTCAAAGACATGGTGCGCTTTGGTTTCTACGTATGGTTTTAGCAAACAGCGCAACTGTGCCGTATTACAAATTTTCCCGTGTAGTTTCCTGATTATTGGCGATAAGCCAATCTGAAACCTCGCGCACAATTTTGCGCTGATGGCGATCTGACGGACGCATAAGGTAGAACTTTCCCTCAGAGCGCATCGTGTGCGAATGCATGGGAACCAGCGCGCCGCTATCCAGCTGATCGCGGATAAGCCATGTCCAGCCCAAGGTTACTCCAAGCCCTTGCGATGCCGCAGCAACGCAAAGACCGTAGTCGCCAAGCCGCCATTGAATAGCGTCCTGCGGTGGGGTGATCTGTGATGAATGCCACCAGTCGCGCCAGTCCTGCCATTCGCGCATCGAATCTTCAATCGAGATCAGAACGGGCGCTTTCTGGTCCATGAGGTCAGGCATCCCCCCCTTGGAAACCGGCACCACTTCCTCCCGCCCAAGTTCGGACAACCAGACACCGATCGGGCGTTCCTTGCGGTAGAAAATTGCCAAATCAAATTCATCAAGACGCAGATGCGCGACATCATCGGTCACCCGCAGTCTAAGTTCGACACCGGCGATGTCCTGCTTCAGTTTCGAGAGGCGGGGTAAAAACCACTGGTCAGCAATACCGCGCGAACAGGCAATGGTGATCTGTCGTGCGCCAGACCATGAGCGCACACTATCCGTCACGCTGGCTATTTCGGAAATGAGCCGTGAGACGTCGATCGAATAGTTTTCACCCATCGTCGTCAGACGGACACCAGTCGGTACGCGATCAAACAACTTGGAACCAATGAATGCCTCCAGTTTGCTGATCTGGCGACTGACGGCACTCTGCGTCAGGCCCAATTCAATGCCCGCACGGGAAAAGCTGCCGAGCCGCGAAGCGGTTTCAAAAACCACCAGCGCCTCTAGCGGCGGAAGCCGAGTTGCCGTTCCCATGTGCCATCTCCAGATTTGAAGCAAATCATGGCCTGGGTTGCTTTTTAGCCCTTATTCAGCACCCCGCTCATGCATTCAGCCTTATACGGCTGGACGGCCTTAATTTTCAACTGTCAAGAAAGGGCCTGCAACGGGAACGTTACCTATCAGGCATGCGCTGCTGCAGTCAGCTTGCGGTTGGAGTACCAGACAATTCCTCGCTGCAAGACAATAAAGACAAACAGCAGAATGCCGATGACAATCTTTGTCCACCACGACGACAGCGTCCCTTCGAACACGATATAAGTCTGGATCAATCCCTGAATGAGCAGGCCAATGAAGGTGCCCGCCACCAGACCGGCCCCGCCTGTCAAAAGTGTGCCACCAATCACTACGGCCGCGATAGCATCCAGCTCAACACCAACGGTTGCCAGTGAATAACCGGACGATGTGTAAAGCGTGTAGGCAATTCCTGCCAAACCCGACAGGAAGCCGGACAAAGCGTAGATGCCAATGGTGGTAGCGCCAACCGGCACACCCATCAGTTCCGCCGACTGTTGATTGCCGCCCAGCGCATAAACATTGGCACCAAAGCGGGTTCTGCTGGCAATGATGATGCCAGCTGCAAACACCAGCAACATGACGATTGCCAGTGCAGTCAATCGGCCGCCGCCAGGAAAACGGAAATAGAAGCCCTGAATGGCGTCAATAACCGGGTGCGAGATCGGCACCGACTGGGTGGAAATGAGATAGGCAGCGCCACGCGCCAGAAACATGCCAGCCAGCGTTACAACAAACGGGGGAATGCCGAGAAAGCGGATCATGCCGCCCATCAAGCATCCGAACAGCGTCGAAATGACCAGAACCGCTGCGAAAGCGACCAGCGGATGAACGCCATACGATCCAACCAGCACCGCGACAAAGACACTGGCAAAGGCAATGACAGAGCCGATGGAAAGGTCGATACCGCCGGACAGAATGACAAAGGTCATGCCAACGGCGGCAATGCCGAGAAACGCATTATCCGTCAGAAGATTGCCGATAACACGGGTCGACAACATATTAGGGAATTGCGCCACGCAAAGCGCGTAAGCGATGAGAAAGATTACCAAAGCAGCCAGAAAGGGCAGATTGCGGGTGTGGATCATTGTGCCGGCCCTTCTCTGGTAACATTTGATGTCGTTGTCTTTTGTTTTGGTTTTTCAGGTCTCAGAAAACTGATGAAAGTCGAGATCGCCGGCGACTGCAGCGTCAGGACGATGATGATGATCCCGGCCTTGATGATCAGGTTGAATTCCGGCGGGAAACCGGAAACTAGAATGCCGGTGTTGATCGCCTGAATAATCAAGGCGCCGATCAATGACGCAGCGATAGAAAAACGACCGCCATTCAGTGAGGTGCCACCAATAACCACGGCAAGGATTGCATCCAATTCCAGCCACAGGCCGGCATTGTTAGCGTCCGCACCTCTGATATCGGCGGTCACAATCAGTCCTGCCAGTGCCGCACAAAGCCCGGAAATAGCATAGACAAAAAACAACAACACACGCGCTTTGACGCCAGCAAGTGAAGCAGCCCGGCGATTGATGCCGGTCGCTTCAATCAACAAGCCAAGCGCACTTCGCCGCACAAGAATGCCGATGATGAGCGCCGCACCGATCCAGATCAACACGGGCAGGGGAACGCCTGCAAATGACCCGGATCCAATGGCTGCAAAAGTGTCGTTGTTGAAGGTTAGAATAACGCCCTCGGTGATCAGCTGGGCAATGCCACGCCCGGCAACCATCAGGATGAGGGTGGCTATGATCGGCTGGATGTCGAGAACCGCCACGAGTAGACCGTTCAAGAGACCGCAAGCAATGCCGACCGCCAATGAAACGATGATAACCACAGGCAACGAGTGGCCATCACTGATGAGCGTGGCGGCAACTGCGCCGCAGATCGCGATCACTGCCCCAATCGAAAGATCGATGCCACGTGTCGCAATCACGAGCGTCATGCCAATGGTGAGAAGTGCCACAGGCGCAGCGCGCACCAGAATATCGATCAAGCTGCCATAAAGGCGGCCCTGCTGAAATGAGATCGTCAGAAAACCAGGTGACAGGACCGCAATGACGGCGAGGATAATGGCAAGCGCGCAAAGCTGCGGCGAAAGACGTTTGAAGCGCGAAACAATCATGGTCATCACGCGGCCTCCGTTCTCGATGCGGCAGCGGCATCTGCAATCGCCTGCATGATGGCATCCGCATTGACGGCATCACCGCTCAATTCGGCGACGTGCTTGCGATCAGAGAGAACGATGACACGATGCGCAATCGCCGTCAGTTCTTCCAGTTCGGAGGAAATGACGACCAGAGACATGCCCTGTCCGCAGAGCCTCTCGATCATTTTCAGGATTTCCGCATGCGCACCAATATCGATGCCGCGTGTCGGCTCATCCAGAATCAGCAGCCGTGGATTGGTGGCAAGCCACCGTGCCAGAATGGCTTTTTGCTGGTTGCCACCGGACAAAAACTTGATCGGGCGCTCACGGTCAGCAGGGCGGATGTCCAGTGACTTGATAAAATCATCTGCCAAGGCAGCCTTCTGGCGTCGCGACAATGGTTTTGCCCAACCCTGCCGTGCCTGCAAGGCAAGCGCGATGTTATCAGCGACTGAAAAATCGCCAATAATGCCGTCGGTCTTGCGCTCTTCGGGACAGAAGCCAAAGCCATGTGCAATCGCCGTTTCCGGTGTCGAAAGGGTGATCTGCTGTCCGTCAACCGTGGCAGTGCCACTATCGGATTTATCCACGCCAAATAGTAGAAATGCCGTTTCAGTGCGGCCTGATCCCAGCAAACCGGCAATGCCAACAACCTCACCGGGGCGAATGGACAGATTGAACGGCGCAACACTGCCGCGCTTTCCATATCCTTCAAACCGGATCGGCGCCGTGCCATCCGCAACGGTTTCTTCCGTCGCATGGCTGTGATGTGTGACCTGCTGCAACTCGCGGCCCAGCATCATGGAAATAAGTTCCGAGCGCGGCAGACTGGCAATCTCGCGAGAGCCAACCAGACGACCATTGCGCAAAACGGTCACACGGTCAGCAATGTCATATACCTGATTAAGAAAATGGGTGATGATAACGATACCAAGGCCCTCATCACGCAACTGGCGAAGCACCGCAAACAGCATCTCGACCTCATGGCTGTCGAGACTGGCAGTCGGTTCATCAAGCACCAACACTTTCCCTGAGAGGTCAACAGCACGTGCAATGGCTATAATCTGCTGTACGGCGACAGAATAGCTGGAAAGCAATGACGTGACATCAATCGACAGACCGTAGCGGGCCAGCAAAACAGTCGCTCTGCGGTTCATTTCCTTGCGGTCAACCAGACCGAAACGTCGTGGCTGGCGTCCGAGAAACAGGTTTTCGGCGACAGTCAAGTTCTCAAGAAGGTTTACCTCTTGATACACCGTACCGATCCCCAGAAGCTGGGCCTCACCGACATTGGAGGGGGAGATTTCATCGCCATCCAAAAAAATCGCACCGCGATCACGCGTGTAAACGCCAGTCAGAATTTTGATGAGAGTGGATTTTCCTGCACCGTTTTCACCCAGAAGGGCATGGACTTCGCCTTCGTTCAGCGTGAAGTCAACTCCATCCAGCGCGGGAATACCAAGGAATGATTTTCCAATGGTGCGCGCTTCAAGAAGTGGGGCCTTTACTGCCATATATCAGGTTCCTGCCAACTGCCTGCATCAAACCCTTGGGAACGCGGATAACCAGGGATTACGCAGCATTTCGAACACGTTACAGAGTCAGGACTGCGGCACGCACAAACGGCGCGGCATTGTCCTCGCACTGTAGGAAAGACGCGGTGAGCTGACCCACCGCATCTCTCTCGATTGCAGGTAGGGCACTCCCGCTCAAAACCGTATCACGGGGAATGCCCTATCTTTTGTCTTGTTGTTTCGACGGGAAGGTCCTGCGACTTAGTAGCCGAGGCCCTTCTTCGCTTCATAGACCTTCATCGGATCATCAGCAGCGGTGTACAATTTTGATTCCGTCTGGATCCACTTTGCAGGCTCTTTCTTGTCCTTCAGATACGCATCCAGCGCATCAAAGGCAGGGCCAGCCATGTCAGGCGTCAACTCGACTGTCGCGTTGGCTTCACCATCAGCCATTGCCTTGAAGATATCAGGCACGGCATCGATCGACACGACCTTGATGTCCGTGCCCGGCTTGAGGCCAGCTTCCTTGATTGCCTGGATGGCACCGACAGCCATGTCATCATTGTGCGCATAAACGGCACAGATGTCCTTGCCGCCGCCTTCAGCCTTGATGAAGCTTTCCATGACTTCCTTACCCTTGGTACGGGTAAAGTCACCTGTCTGCGAACGCACGATCTTTATGTTTGCCTGCGAAGCAATGGCTTCTTCAAAGCCTTTTTTACGGTTGATGGCAGGGGACGAACCGGTTGTGCCCTGAAGCTCCACCACCTTGCAGTCCTTGGAGCCAACATCCTTGACCAGCCATTCACCGGCGACCTTGCCTTCATGAACCTGATCCGAGGTGACGGCAGTCAGATAAAGGTCATCCGGAGCTTCGATCTGACGGTCAAGAAGGATTACCGGAATCTTTTCTTCCTTGGCTTCCTTCAAAACAGCATCCCAGCCAGTTGCAACAACCGGCGCAATAAGGATGGCATCAACGCCCTGCGCGATAAAGCCACGCACGGCCTTGATCTGGTTTTCCTGCTTTTGCTGGGCATCAGCGAACTTCAGTGTGATGCCACGCTTTTCCGCTTGCTGCTTGGTGACGGTAGTTTCTGCAGCACGCCAACCGGATTCAGATCCGATCTGCGAGAAGCCAACTGTAAGCGATTGAGCCGAAACGCCTGATGCAAGGCACGCGGAAAAAGCGACAGTAAATGCCGCAAGTGCTTTTCTCACCTTAAATCCTCCCAGAGATGATAGTAGCAATGACACAACCATATGAGCATATAGTATTACTCTTGGGAAGAAGTTTTTATGTGCCTCCAAACAATTCCTGCGACAATTCAAAAAAATGCAAAACAAAACAACATAAAAACAGATATTTAATATGACTTTTGTAACAAAAACCTTCAACGACAACAGCACGAAAATCTACGCGGTCGCGAATTAAAAGTATGATAAATAGACAAAAACGCCGGCTTGTCACCGGCGTTTTGTATACATTGCTATTGTCTGACAACGGTAGGGTTAGCTGGCTATGCATGCTGTCTGTTCCGACACATCAGCCACGGCAAGCAAACGCTCCGCATGTGCCATCATTAGCGGAGCAACACCCTTGATATCGTCATCCCTCAGGGTTTCAGAAACATAGTAGGCAGGCGTCCCGTCACGGTAGTTGCCTTCGAAACCACCAAGGCCCGCCACACAACATATATCCTGAAGAACAATACGCCCGCTTGCATTTGGCTTCAGGGCATTCTCTTGCAGACTTGTGAGTGCCTTTATCCCAACCGCCGCGTCAACATTTTTAACGCCCATGCGAGCCGCCTTGATGAAGGCATAGGCGAACATTGCAGTTGCAGAACTCTCGGCATAATTGCCGTCAAGTTGCGGTTGATCGATAACCTGCAGCCAACGACCATCGGCTGTCCGCAATGCCTGAAGCCGCCCCAAAAGGCTTGCAAACCACTGAGACAGGGCATCGCACTTTTCACTGGACGGCGCAATCTCGATCGTGTCGGCGAGCGCCATACAGAGCCAGCCAATCGACCGCGCCCAATGGGCCGGCGAAAGTCCGGTTTGCGGGTTTGCCCATGCCTGCAGACGTTCCTCATCATAGCCGTGACGGAAAAGACCACTCGGCGCATCGAAGGTCAATTCGAGCGCTGTCAACATTTCGTCTAGCGCCTCATTCACCAAGGCATTGTCACCTATAAGCGCGGCATATTCGACCTTGAAGGGCAGGGCCATATAAAGGCCGTCCAACCAGATCTGATGCGGATAACGCAGCTTGTGCCAATGCGGACCCGCCGATGTGCGCGGATGACTTTGCAACTGGCGAAGCAGGTGGTCCAGCGCCTTACGGTAGCGGGGCTGCGGATCTGCCTTGTAGAGTGTAATCAGTGCGCGACCCGGCAGAATGTGATCGATATTATATTCGGGAATGGAATACCCACGCAGTTCTCCATTGTCGCTGATCTGACCGTCGACCAGACGTTTCATATGGCTCAACCATTGCCGGTTTCCGCTTGCCCCAAAAAGGGCGATCAGCCCGCGATAGAGGCAACCATCCTCGTAGCACCAGCTTCCGCCTTTGTAATAGCTGTAGTCACTGGCATAGGCGTTGAAATATTCATCAAGATTGAGGGTCATACGGCAATACTCTGGCTGATAGTCGACAAGACGATGCCTTCCTTTTTCAGGAATGCAGCGTTTTCACTGATGATGCCCGCATGGCGGACAGGCTCCATATGGCAAGCCATGTCGGGGGCCTCGGCGACCGCGTGAGGGTCAAACGTCACGCGATAATTTTCGATGGTGATATTCTCCACCGGCGCCTCTGGCAGGCCGTAGAAAGCGGCGGCGGCTATCGCAACACGATCGGCCACGACGTTGCGCACGGTAACTCCCGAAATACGCGGGGTCGCATCATTGATCGGCAAAGCCTCCCGGCTCTGCACGTAATCCGATCGTCCATCCTCATCACAGAAATAAAAGGCATTGATGACCAGCGGCGCCTGAACACCACGCATGGCACAGTCCTCAACGCTGATATTCTTAACAAGGCCGCCACGCCCGCGGCGCGTCTTGATGCGCAGACCGCGGTCAGTATCGACCATCTCACAGCGCCGAACCTGAACGTTGCGGACAGTACCGCTCATTTCGCTGCCAATCACGACACCGCCATGTCCACGTTCCATGAGGCAATTCTCAATGCGGATATCCTCGCACGGCTGGTCCAGCCCACCTTTTGGGTCACGTTTGCCAGCCTTGATAGCGATGCAATCATCACCAACCGAGAAACGAATACCTTGCAGCAAAACATTGGTGCAGCATTCCGGGTTAAGACCATCTGTATTGGGTGAGGTGGGATCATTCTCTATCGTCAGCCCGATGGCTCTGATATCCCGGCTCAACACCGGATGAACCGTCCATGCAGGGGAATTGCGCACCACGATGCCCGAAATCGTTACGCGGCGGCTGCCGGAGACAAAAATCGTGCGTGGACGGCGTGCGCCATCACGGGTTTCCTTGGGCCATGTCCACCAGTCGCCGCTATCCCCGCCGCCATCGATCACACCGGCACCGGTAATTGTCAGGTCTTCACAATCGATGGCCGTAACAAGGCTTGCGTAACAGGCTTCAGAAACACCTTCCCATGTGCCAAGCACACGTCCATCATCATGTCTTGGTGGCAGGATTGGATAGGCCGCGCGATCCGAGAGGCCAGCGAGAACGGCACCATCCTCGACCAAAAACGTCATACGACTTTTCAGGAACAATGGTCCGCTTTGCCATTCGCCAGCTGGAATTCGTAAAGTACCATAATCCGGCAGAGCATCGATTGCTGCCTGAATGGCTGCTGTATTGTCGGGCGATTGGGGTGAGGCGCCGAATTTGGAGATATCGATCACACGGCTTTCCGCAGCCGTGTCAAAGGTGATTTTCTCTCCGCCCATCTCCAGCCAGTATGTCGATTTCGGCTCAAGATCGCACAGAGTGAATACAACGGTATTGCTTTCCCCTCTGGCGAGCGGTTGACCATCACCACCCAGCAAAGACCAGACCACCGGTTGGGTCAGGGCATGCAGATACTGGCCAGCACCAAAGGCGAAACTGGCGGTACGTGCCGTTGCGGTTAACAGATCTATGCGCGCCATGCTGTTTAAATTCCTTTTCATTCAATGCGGTGGGCTATCTAAAGCCCACCGCAATTTCTGCATTAGATGCCGCCAAGGGCGTCATCGACGCTTGCAATAATTTCTGCCGCCGTGTCTTCCGCAGACTGCTGGCCATAGGCGAAGGCTTCGAGGTTGGTATCGAAGGCATCCGTGACGCGCGGATGTTCATTGAGAGGTGAAACGCTCGGACCTTCCGATTCCATCACGATCTTGTAGGCATCGGCCTGCACGGGTTTGATCTTGCCCGCATCGGTCAGCGTCTTGATTGCAACCTTGCTGGAAGGAATGCCACGTGTCGCACCAAGAATGGTGACAGCTTCAGGATCGTTGAGAAGGCAATTGATGATCTCCGCAGCGGCCTTTGGTTCCTTGCTGTTCTTGGAAATGGCGAGCAGCATGGACGGCTTACGGTAGATACCCTCGGTCTTGCCGCCCTCTGAGGTCAGCGACTTAGTGGGGACCAGTTCCTGACCCGCTTCAAGAGGACCGGCAATTTTGCCGTAGGTGCTGTCCCACTGGTAGGAACTGGCATAACGACCATTCGCCCATTTCGGGTTTTCAAACAGCGGGCGGTTGCCCCCAGCCGATGAACTCTTCCAGGATTCGATAACACCCTTGACGACCATGGACTGGTAGAAGTTCAGCGCTTCGGTCAGTTCTTCAGGCGACCATGCGACCTTGTTGGTTTCGGGGTCGATGAAGCTCTTGCCGGTCATCTGCGTTGCACGCAGGATAACGACGATACGGGCATTCAGACCGTTCCCTTCAGAAGGAGCAGCCTCAAACGGATAATAGTCCGCTCCCAACTTTTCTTTCATCACAGGGGCGGCGGCAAACAGCTCATCCCAGGTGGTCGGCAGGGCAACACCAGCCTTTTCATAGGTAGTCTTGTTGAACATGAAGATACGGGCAGTCGTTGAGACCGGCACGCCGTTGAGCTTGCCCTTGACGGCGCCGCTTTCCAGATCGGCATCTGTCCACTGGCTGAGGTCGATTACATCCTTGTACTGGTTGAGGTCAGCAAAACCTTCACCGCCCTTGGAGAAAATCGGCAACCATGGCCAGTTGATCTGCATGATGTCAGCTTCGGTGCGTCCAGCTAGCTGAGTTGCAATCTTTTCCTGGTGCCCGCCCCAACCGGTAAACTCTGGCGAAATCGTGTGACCGAACTTCGCGCCGCAAACCTTCAGCGCTTCCTGCGTCGCAAGATGGCGGTCATCACTGCCCCACCACGACATGCGAAGATTGGCAGCATAAGCGCTACTCAGGCTCGTGGCAGCAAACAGCACCGCTGTAATAAGTAATCTTTTCATAATAACTCCTCCCAAGGAATGACTGTTGAATGATGGATGGATCAGTCCAGGCTGATGTTGTCACCGGACTGGCGATTGAAAATGTGGGCAGATGCAGCATCGGCGCTCAGCCAGACCTGATCATCGCGAAGGCTCTTGCGGTCATAGGCATGCGACGGAACAACCGCGATCAGACGATTTTTACCGGCCTGCACATGCAAATAGACTTCATGACCCATGAATTCGACATGGCTGATCTTGCCGGACAACGCGTTGGCGGCATCTGGTGCAGCAAGGCTGAAATGCTGCGGACGTACGCCCAGAATGATGTCCTTTGGCGCATTTTCTGCCAGGCGATCCATCAACTGCGGACCAAGCTGCAGTTTTTGACCGGCAATATTGATCGACCTGTCACTATCAAGCGTCGCATCGATCAGGTTCATCTCCGGGCTACCGATGAAACCTGCCACAAATGAGTTGGCTGGTTTGTTGTACAGTGTCACCGGATCAGCCACCTGCATGATGTGGCCTTCCTTCATGACGCAGATCCGGTCACCCATTGTCATGGCTTCGGTCTGATCATGGGTCACGTAAACAACGGTTGCCTGCTGCCCCTCAGCCTTCAGGCGCTTGTGCAGATCGGTGATGCGAACCCGCATCGAGGCACGCAGCTTTGCGTCCAAGTTAGACAAAGGCTCATCGAACAGGAAAACCTGCGGTTTTTTGATCAGTGCGCGGCCCACCGCCACGCGCTGCGCCTGACCGCCGGAAAGCTGTTTGGGCAGGCGATCCAGCAAAGCTTCGATTTCCAGCGTTTTGGAAACGTCCTGCGTTGCGTTTTCGATTTCGTCCTTCGGGCGACGCTTCAAGCGCATGCTGAACGACAGGTTCTTGCGAACTTTCATATGCGGATAAAGGGCGTAGTTCTGGAAGACCATCGAAATGCCACGCTCGCCCGGCGGCTTGTCATTGACGAGTTCTCCACCGATGCGAATTTCCCCGCCGGTAATGCGTTCCAGACCGGCAATCATCCGCAAGGTCGTCGACTTGGCACAGCCGGAAGGACCCACCAGCACCATAAATTCACCGTCCTCGATGTCGAGGTTGATGCCATGCACGGCGCGGAAAGAAGCGTAGTCTTTTTCGAGATTTCTGAGTTGAAGACGAGCCATTTTGTTATCCTTTGATGCCGCCAGCAGAGATGCCGTCGATGAAGTATTTCTGCGCGACGAAGAACACGACGAGTGCAGGGGTGATGGCCAGGACCGACATGGCCAAGATACGGTTCCAGTCAAATGCCTCTGTCGTATCGATCGAGAGTTTGAGGGCTAGCGAGACGGGGTATTTTTCGACCGATGACAGATAGATCAGCGGACCGAGGAAGTCGTTCATTGTCCACATGAACTGGAACAGGCACACCGATATCAGCGCCGGCATCAGAAGTGGCACGACGATGAACAGCAATGTCTGCATGGTGGACGCGCCATCAACACGGGCAGCCTCTTCCATATCGCGCGGGATGGCGCGCAGGAACTGCACCAGCATGAACACAAAGAATGCGTCGCCAGCAAAAGCAGATGGCACCCAAAGCGGCAGGTAAGTGTCGAGCCAGCCGAGATCACGAAACAGCAGGTATTGCGGGATGCGCGTGACGACATTCGGCAAAAGCAGTGTCGCGATCAGCGTTGCGAAGAGGATTTTCTTGAACGGAAAATCAAACCGGGCAAAGCCGTAAGCCACCGCCGTGCAGGAGATCGCGGTACCAATCATCTTTGGCAATACGATCCACAGCGTATTCAAGAAGAACGTGCCAAATGTGTACGGCGTCGATGTCTTCCAGCCATTGATATAGCCATCAAGGGTTGGGTTTTCTGGCCAAAAACCTGGATTATTGAAAATCTCGGCATTGGTCTTGAAGGATGCACCAACCAGCCAGATCAGCGGGTAGAGCATCAGCAAACCAACGCCACCCAACATGGCGTAACGAAGGACTGCACCGATGCGCTGGCGACGGACTTCCTTGTCGCGAATGCGCTCTGCTTCCGTGACACCCTGAATATTTGAAACAGTCTGATCGACCATAATCAGCTCCTCTTGTCGCCGGCGTAATAGACCCAGTGGCGCGACGACCAGAAGGCAACAACCGTAAGAACCATGATGATGACGAACAGCACCCATGCGATTGCCGAGGCATACCCCATATCGAACCGCTTGAAGGCTTCGTCATAGATGTACAGCGGCAGAAGATAAGTCGACTTCAACGGGCCGCCCTGTGTGATGATGTAGGGACCGTTAAACTCCTGGAATGCCTGAACCATCTGCATGATTAGATTGAAGAAAATTACTGGCGTGATCAGCGGAAGGGTAATGTGGACAAAGGTTTTCCACTTGCCCGCTCCATCAATCGATGCCGCCTCGTAAAGCGAATTATCAACGCTCTGAAGGGCAGCAAGGAAGATCACCATGGCTGAACCAAATTGCCAGATGCGCAGCATGGTGATGGTGAACAACGCATTTGTGGGGTCACCGAACCAATTGATCGGCTCCATGCCAAATACCGCAAGGCCCATATTGACCAGACCGGTGTCGGCAAAGATGTAACGCCACAGAACGGCGATAGCTATGGAGCCGCCGAGGATAGACGGCACATAATAGGCCGTACGGAAGAAATTGATGAACTTCAGCTTGTAGTTCAGGATCACCGCAATGAAGAGCGCAAACGCCAGCTTAAGCGGGACCGTGGTGAACACATAAATGAGTGTCACCCACAGCGACTTGCGGAACGTGCGGTCACTGGTGAACAGCTTGATGTAGTTGGCAAGTCCGGTGAACGTCGGCGAGTCCAGTAGGTTGTAGTTCGTAAAGCTCAAATAGAGCGATGCAACGAAGGGCAGGGTCGTGAAGACCAGCAACCCGATGATGTAGGGCGTCAGATAGAACAGCCCGAGAAAACGGTTGTCTCCACTCATTCAGCAACTCCGGAGGTCAGTTCTTCCGGCAGGAAGTGACGTGTAGCGGCCACCCTTTCCCGGAACATTGTAATAGTCTTGTCTGGCCCGATAGGCTGGACAAGCATATCGGAAAGAGCATCTGCCCCACGAATGTCCTCGGCACGCTCTGCGTGATATTCGACCTTCGGGCCGTCCGACGCCGCAGAATATCGCATGCCGATTGCCGCGTTTCGCTCAACAGCCGAATGATCGATGTCATGGAGTTTGATTGTTGCCGGGATAGTACCGTCACGGGCGAGGTCGCCCATGAGTTTCATCGCCCAGTTGAGAGATCCGCCGACCATATAGACGATACGGACAGGGTTTGTATATTCCGAATTGTGCATCCTCATATCGATGGCTGAACAAGGAGAATCACCCCATACAGGGTAATTTCCCAGAACAGCCTCGCTCCTCCCATTGAAAAGGCCGTCAATCTGGTCAATCTGACACTTGCCGGGTAATATCAGCCGATGTTTTGTGAAAAAGAATAGATTCTTCAGGACAAAAAGATGGACAAAAGCGAACAAGGCATTCTCGGCAGCATTCCGGTTCAAGCGCTCAGCCTTTCCCTAACGCGCTCCGCCATCAAGATGGAGCACTCATCAAGCTGGCGGATCGATAAAACCAATAGCGTTCATGACCTTGTCATCTGCCTGACCGGTCGTGCGGAGTATGAAATCGAGGGCGAAAGAGTGGTGATGGAGCCCGGCTGCGCCATGCTGATTGAGGCCAATACCCGTTTCGTCGGTCAAGCTTTGTCGCGGGAGTTATACACCGGCGTCGCGCAACATTTCACGCTGGATGTGTTTGGCCGCATAGACCTGATTTCACAGATGGAAAAGCGCCGCTGGGTGATGATGCCACGCTGGCACATGCTGGAACCGCTGGTACGGCACTTTCGCGAAACCGTGCCGCTGTCATCGACCACACTTGTTCAGCATCACCAATTCATGGTTTTTCTGATCGACTTTCTCGAAACAGCATTTATCGGTTGGCGACAGCAGAAACAGGCTCCCGTAGACAATCCGGATGCATTGTCACTGGCGATCATGGTGGCTGCCAGCCAGATCGCCGCTGAGCCACTCGACGATGAGATCGTGGAAAAATCGCTGACGGCAACGCCATACAATCCCGACTATTTCCGCCGAATGTTCAGAAAACAAGTAGGGCTAACGCCGGCAAAATATCAGGAATTCAAGCGCATGGAACGCGCCATGGGGCTTCTGGCAGGTGGCAGTTCGGTCAAAAAAACCGCAGAACTGGTGGGCTATAGCGACAGCTATTATTTCTCACGCATGTTCCGGCAATATATCGGTGTCAGTCCAGCCGGCTACAAGGCCGCAGAACGGCGCAACAGGGACGGACAATTCCCGCGCGGCGAAGAAGATGGGCAGGTCAATTACCCCAAAATAAACAGAACACAGCCATCGCTGCAGGATTTGCAAATGGCTGACAAACTTAGTCACGATTGAAATCCCCAAGGCGAAGGTGCTCGAGAAGGGGCTCGCACGCCGAAAGCGGCGGGCCGTGCAAAATGCGTTTAACCGCAGTTGCATGGTATTGTCGTTCATTGTATGGAAGTGTCGTCAATTATTGATGGCCTCATCGAAAGCGAACGCCATGAGCGGAAAAACAGCGTCAGAAAGCATGGCTCACAAGGTGGAGCGGCAATTGCGTGGAGATATTCTTTCGCTTGTCCTGCCGCCGGGCTCCCGTATTTCCGAACAGGAAATCGGCGAGCGGTACGGCTCCTCACGCCAACCGGGGCGCGAAGCGCTGATTGCACTTACCAAAAGCCGCTTGGTCGAGGTTTTGCCGCAGCGTGGCGCTGTTATCGCGAAAATCTCGGTCGCCAAGCTGATGCAAGCCGCCTTCATTCGCGAAACGATAGAGACAGCCGTCGCAAAGACCGCCAGCCGTACCTTTCACTTCCATGCCCGTTCACGAATGGAAGACTGTCTGCGGGAGCAAGAAAGGGCGGCCGAGATTGGCGACCATGTCGAATTTCGCCGATACGACGATCTGTTTCACAAAATTCTAGCCGAGGGCGCCGGTATTCCAATGGCCTGGCCGGTCGTCGAGGATTTGAAGGCGCATATCGACCGGGCCTGCAGCCTGTCGATCCACGATGCGTCCTCCTTCACGCGGCTCATCGGCGAACATCGCGCCATTCTCACCGCAATTGATGCGCGAGACGAAATGGCTGCAGAAAAAGCGATGACAGCCCACCTTTCCGAACTGCTTCGTGACCTGCCAAGGCTGGAAGCAAAACATCCTGATCTTTTTGAGTAAACCAAGGGAGGTTCAAAACCCATGACAACGAAAATCGAAACACTTCACGCCGTTCACTACACCCAGTCGGAACGCATGACGAGCGGCGAACTACGCGAAAACTTCCTGATGGAAAGCCTGTTTGTCGCCGGTGAAGTCAATGCCGTCTACACCCATTACGACCGCCTTCTGTTGGCTGGTGTCATTCCGCTTGCCTCGTCCTTGAGCTTTGGCGAAGAGATTGCCAAAACGGTTGGCACCTCGTTCCTGCTCGAACGCCGTGAGCTTGGCCTCATCAACATCGGTGGCGCAGGCCGCGTGATTGCCGACGGAACGACCTACGATATCGGTTTCCAGGATGCGCTTTATCTGGGCATGGGCACCAAGGAAATCAGCTTCGAAAGCGTTGACGCAGCAGCACCCGCAAAGTTCTACATCAACAGCGCACCAGCCCATGCAACGTATCCATCGCGGACCGTCAGCGTAACGGAAGCCATCGAAAACAATCTCGGCGATAGCGCTACATCCAATAAGCGCAAACTTTACCAGTACTTGCACCCGGATGTTCTCCCAACCTGCCAATTGCTGATGGGTCTGACACGTCTTGAAGGTGGTAGCGTCTGGAACACAATGCCAGCCCACCTGCACGACCGCCGTATGGAAGCCTATCTCTATTTCGAAATTCCGAAAGAATCGTTTGTTGTACATCTGATGGGGCGCCCACAGGCGACCAACCACCTGATCGTTCGCAGTGAGCAGGCTGTCGTTTCTCCGTCCTGGTCCATCCATTGTGGCGCAGGCACCGGCTCTTACGCCTTCATCTGGAGCATGGCCGGTGACAACCAGTCCTTCAAGGACATGGACTTCGTGCCCATGGGCGACCTGAAGTAAGGAGCGTCGAATGACCCTGTTTGATTTCACCGGAAAGCGTGCGCTTGTGACGGGTGCGCGCAAGGGATTGGGCCAGGGCTTGGCTCTTGCCCTGGCTTCAGCTGGCGCTGACATCATTGCGCTTGGCTCACAGGAAATGCCTGAAACCCGTAAAAAAGTTGAGGCACTCGGACGCAAGTTTGAGGAGGTCGTTTACGACCTCACCAACCCGTCGGGACTGGCGGATGTGGTCACATCTCTCACCACGGACGGCCGCAATATCGACATCCTGGTCAACAATGCAGGCCAAATCCGCCGCGCCGACTTTACGGAATTTTCCGAACAGGATTGGGATGATGTGATGAACATCAATCTCAAAAGCATCTTCATGCTCTCGCAGGCGGTCGTGCGTCATATGACGGATCAGAAAATTGCTGGCCGTATCGTCAACATTGCTTCGCTGCTGTCATTTCAGGGCGGCATTCGTGTCGCCTCTTACACATCGAGCAAACATGCGGTTGCCGGTCTTACACGCCTGATGGCCAACGAACTGGCTGTCAAAGGCATCACCGTCAACGCCATTGCACCGGGTTATATGGAAACAGACAACACGGAAGCACTGCGTAACGACCCTGACAGAAACCGCAGCATCATGGAGCGTATCCCCGCCGCACGTTGGGGCACCCCTTCTGATCTCGATACTGCACTGTTGTTCTTTGCTGCACCAGCAAGCAGCTACGTCACAGGCCAAATTCTTGCCGTTGATGGCGGGTGGATGGCACGTTAAGTTGTAAAAAACACTTTCAATCGCGGTGATTGAAGGTATGTATGGAATTCCTGCCACTTAAGGGGGGCGGGAAGGTGATGAGGGGCATATCCAGCCATGTTGGGCAATATGGCTGGAGTTGGAGTGGGGGCTTTATGCCTCTCATCATCATGATTTCATAGAAGATGGCGGATATTCACGCCATCAGTGATGGCTGACCCATTCCGCCAGTTCTTTTTCTGCTTTTTCCAAAGCGTTGTAATTCAACAGCTTGCGCAGGATTGCGATGGTGACAGCACGTGTGCGCAAATTATAGCGACCGTCGGGCTCATCCTCACCGGTTGCCTGATAGACGTTCAACTTCTCATACAGCGCCTGAAGACGGTTCTGCACACTGCGAAGCGAGAGATTACGCCGCCGCGCTATCGTCTTGTCGGTCAGACCCAGCGCGATATCGATCAGAATTTCATATTCGGAATCACTGACGCCATTGACCTTGCCAAGGCTCTTTTCCTGCAGGCCACGCACCTCACGGTCGATGACACATTGTGCTTCGATGAAGATACCGCGCAATGCCAACCGTAAACGTTCGTCAGATGCGGATTTAAGAACATATCCGTAAGCCGCACCTTCCGGAACGATACGGGACACGCCGCGAACATAGGCCTCATCGGCATAGTTCGACCAGAACAGGATGCGGGTATCGGGGCGTTCCTTCCAGATGGTGCGGGCAGCTTCGATGCCATTGCGTTCATTCATCTGCAAATCCATGACAATATGGGCTGTACGGTTTTCCCGCGCCAGTTTTTCGCCCACCTTACCGTTCTCCGCCTCCAGCACCCTGGCGCATTCCGGCAGGGCATTGCGCACGACTTCATTCAAGTAAGCACGGTGCAGAACATCATCCTCAACGATCAGCACGTCCATTTAACTCTCCTCCGCCGTTTTTCCCGCCAAACCAGGTTTTACGCTGACACTGACGCAAGTCCCCGGCCCATGACGATTTTTTCCAATCCCGAAACGGGCCGATATCAGTCTCGCTCGGGTTTTCATGTTGCCAATGCCATGGCCAGTTGAGTTGCCAGATGCATCTAGACCGGCTCCGTCATCGTTTATCTCAACCGTCAGCCAGTCTTCACGACGGCGAAGCGTCACCACAATACGATCCGGCTGCCCATGTCGTATGGCATTATTGATGGCTTCCTGCACGATCCGGAACAGCGAAGTCGCGACACCTTGCTCCAGCTCATCGACCATGCCCTTGCTATCATCGGCAATTTCCCAAGCAATTGATGCGCCGCTATCGCGAACCGATCGGTCGAGATATGTTTCAATCGCCTGCACCATTCCAAAGAGTTGCAGGATCGAAGGTTTTGCCTCTTCGATGATCTGACGCAGATCATGCATGCAAAATTGCAGACTGCGCGCCAGCGGCTCCAGCATTTCACCGCTTACTTCAGGCAGATGGGTCATGCGCTCGACACGCCGGGTGAGCCGTGTCAAATCCGCCAGCGTCTGGTCATGCAAATCCATGCCGATGCGCTGCCTTTCCGCTTCCAATGCCTGGGTAAGTTTCAAGGCACCGGAGCGCAGTCCTTCTTCACGTGCGGTCGCTTCTGCCTCTTCAATGGCAGACCGTTTTGCCTGTTCGGCAGCGCGAATTGCAAAGAAATAGGGCGCCAACAGGTCTGCCACCGCACGGGCGTTAAACACATCATCCATCGTGTAAGCGTCTGTCGTGTGAGACGAACAACTCAGCGCACCGATGATGTCGCCATGCACCTTCAAGGGAACATGCAAGCGGCTGTGTAACGACAGCGTAATGATCGGGCTGGAAAACGCTCCCTCGAAATGAAAGCGTGGATCAACGCAGGCATTGCCACTCAGCAGAAACTCTACCTCGCCAGCCAGCAACGAACGGATTGGACTCCCGGTCAACAGCGCGGGCGGATGTTTGCTCCAGTCGCTTTCCAGACCGCTTTCATAGGCAATGTGATATTTATCATCGACCAGCTTGATACAGACGTCGAGATGATCATGCGGAATGATATGGGATATTTCCGTCGCAACAGCCTGAATGATGGAGTTGAACTCCAACTGCCCCGCCAGCAAACGGGAAATACCGAGATAATGCTCGAATAACGAACTACGTAGGGAATTAAGCATTCTCGGCGCCCTCCCAAGCACCTGCGGCACAGTTTTCAACACATGCGAAAAACCATGCTTCTATCCGTCATTGTGCGCCTTGTAACGAGCCTCGTCCTGCATTTTTGCGCACATTATGTGCGGGTTCCCGCAAATGGTTTGCCAAGATCAGCCTATACAACTGCGCCTTTGTTGGTCATGCTGGCGGTTACTGGGGGAGGAGCCTCAGGGCCATAAAAATCCGTTGAAAATCCGCGACTTTTGCGGAGGGATCTCTATGCCCCGGTTATAGTTTTGTGAGCCATCAGGGAGGAAATCAATGGCTATCAAAAAAATGCTTGTGGCTTCAGTCACGCTTGCATGCGCTGCCTTGCCGATGGTGGCACAGGCGGACACATCCGCCAAGAAAATCGCACTGTCCAACAACTACGCTGGCAACTCCTGGCGTCAGGCCATGTTGACCAGCTGGGACAAGATCACCAAAGAGGCTGTATCCAAGGGAACGGTTGCTGCTGCAGACGCTTTCACAACAGCTGAAAATCAGGCGACCGAACAGGCCGCGCAAATCCAGAACCTCATTCTTCAGGGTTATGACGCAATCGTCATCAATGCCGCTTCGCCAACTGCGCTCAACGGCGCCGTAAAAGAAGCCTGTGATGCCGGCATTACGGTCGTTTCCTTTGACGGTGTGGTGACGGAACCTTGCGCATGGCGCATCGCGGTTGACTTCAAGTCCATGGGCGAAAGCCAGGTCGATTTCCTGGCAAAAAAGTACCCTAATGGTGGCAACCTACTCGAAATCCGTGGCCTGGCCGGCGTATTCGTGGATGATGAAATCCACGCAGGTATCCAGGCCGGCATTGCCAAGCATCCAAACTTCAAAATTGCCGGTTCTGTAAACGGTGACTGGGCGCAGGACGTCGCACAGCGTGCCGTTGCCGGCATTCTGCCAAGCCTGCCGGAAATCACCGCTGTGGTGACACAGGGTGGTGATGGTTACGGTGCGGCACAGGCATTTGCAGCTGCAAAACGCCCGACACCAACCATCGTCATGGGTAACCGTGAAGACGAGCTGGTCTGGTGGAAACAGCAAAAGGATGCCAGCGGTTATGAAACCATGTCAGTTTCGATCGCACCAGGCGTTTCCACGCTTGCGTTCTGGGTTGCGCAGCAAATCCTCGACGGCAAGGACGTGAAGAAGGATCTGGTTGTTCCGGTTCTGCGGATCGATCAGGCAAACCTTGAAGACGGTCTGGCAAAGACCGAAAAGGGCGGCGTTTCCAATATCGAATATTCGCAGGAAGACGCCCAGAAAGTTATCGCCCAATAACTTTCCGATACCGCGATATCACCGCACGGCGCCGTTTGAAGGCGCCGTGTACCGCCTATCCAATAATTCTGTGTCGTGCTGATGAACGAAATCCTGTCGAGAGAAGAGGTTGTCGCCGCACGTGGCGTCAAGGTGACCTTTGGTGCCGTAAAGGCACTGGATGGTGCCGACCTCATTATTCATTCTGGCGAATGTCTTGGTCTCGTCGGCCACAACGGTGCCGGCAAGTCCACCATCGTCAACGTCATCAACGGCAATCTCACACCCCATGAGGGCACCTTGTCTTATCGTGGCGGCCAAGGAGAACACGGTATCGCCGTGGCACGAGCCAATGGCGTACGCTGCGTGTTTCAGGAATTGTCTCTTTGTCCCAATCTGACGATTGGCGAGAATGTCCGCATCATGCATGCCGATATGAAAGGCAGCAGATGGCGCGGTCGAGCGACCAGCCTCATTCAGCAGCAACTCGACGATATTTTCCCCGGCAGCGGCATTGATTGCACGGCAACCGTCAGCGAACTTTCCATTGCCGAACGACAGATGGTCGAAATCGCCATCAATTTCGCAGGTGTCGAAAACAAGCCAAGGCTGGTCATTCTCGACGAACCGACCTCGTCACTTGATGCCGGCCTTGCAGAACAGCTTATGGATTATGTCCGTCGTTTTGTGCGCTCCGGCGGCTCTGTTCTGCTGATCTCCCACATCCTTGGAGAAATCCTCTCAACCGCCACCCGCATCGTTGTGATGAAGGACGGCAAGGTGGTTGCAGACCGCCCCGCTTCGGAATTCAGCACCCGCAGCCTTGTCGAAACCATGGGCAGCGTGGTGAAGGAAAGCGGCTGGGAGCGATCACAAATTCAAAGAACCGGACAACCTGTTCTATCCATGCCTGCCCGCAAGGGCGAGGGCCATACGTTCGAAGCCTATAGAGGCGAAATCATTGGTCTCGCAGGATTGGGCGGCCACGGCCAGACCGAAGCACTGCTCGATCTTTATTTGTCGCGCAACAGCAACTGGTTTCCGACCAGACAGCAGGACATTGCCTTTGTTGCCGGCGATCGCAGCCTGAATGGCACGTTCCCGCTGTGGAGCATTCTGAAAAACCTTAGCATTGCATCGCTACGCGACCTCTCCAGTCTCAGTCTCGTCAACCACAAGCGTGAGAACGAACTTGGCGACAACTGGAAAAAGCGCATCGAAATTCGCACGCCCAACATGGGCAACAAGATCCTGTCGCTGTCCGGCGGCAACCAGCAAAAAGTGCTCTTTGCCCGCGCGTTAGCCACGACAGCCGAAACCGTTTTGATGGATGACCCGATGCGCGGTGTCGATATCGGCACCAAACAGGAAGTCTATGAAATCCTGCGCACCGAAGCGCGCCATGGCCGCACCTTCGTCTGGTACTCGACCGAGATGGACGAAATCCAGCTTTGTGATCGCGTCTACGTGTTCCGCGACGGCGTCATCCACGCGGAACTCGTCGGTGACGACATCACTGAACAGAACGTGCTTGCAGCGTCCTTTGCAGGGGAAGGCCACTGATGAAAATTTCTGCCAATACCATGCGACTTGTCATTCCGGCGGCATCCCTTGCCGTGCTGCTGGCCGCAGTCTTTTACATGCAGCCGCGGGCCATGAGCTACACAGGCCTGAACCTGCTGTTCAATCTGGCCGTTCCAATCATTCTGGCAACCATCGCCCAGATGCTGATCATGTCGGTTAATGACCTTGATTTGTCGATGGGCACATTTGTCAGCTTCTGCGCCTGCGTCACCGCGACCTTTTTGCAAACATCACCTGTGGTCGGCATTCTGATTTTCGCAGGCGCAATTGCGGTTTACGCGGCAATCGGCGCCATCATTCACATACGCTCGCTGCCATCCATCGTGGTGACACTCGGTATGAGTTTCGTCTGGGGTGGCCTTGCTGTTCTTATCCTTCCGTCTCCCGGCGGCACGGCACCGGGCTGGATCCGCTGGCTGATGACGTCAAAGCCACCGCTCATTCCAGTGGCGATCGTTGCCAGTATTCTGATCGCCATCATTGCCCATCTGATCGTCAGTCGATCGTCCTTCGGCGTGCTGATGCGCGGTGTGGGCGGCAATTTCCGCTCGGTGGAACGGGCAGGTTGGTCCGTGGTTGGTATTCGCGCTGCAACCTTCGCGCTTGCCGGTTTTTTCGCAGTGTTGGCCGGTATCGCACTTGTCGGTCTGACGACGTCGGCCGATGCCAATATCGCACTTCGTTATACGCTGTTGTCGATTGCCGGTGTGATCCTCGGAGGCGGTGAATTTGTGGGCGGCCGCGTGTCGCCGGTTGGTGCAGTTATTGGCGCGCTGACCCTGACACTTGCCGGCTCCTTCCTGTCCTTCATGCGCATTTCGCCGGACTGGCAGATCGGTGCACAGGGCGCCATCCTGATCGTTGTCCTGGCGCTGCGTATTCTGCTCAACCGGCTTGAAAAGCGGGAGAAAAATCAATGAGTGCTTTTCAAACCATCTCACGCAAACCCTGGATCTGGTCTTTTGCGGCAACAATCGTGGTCTGGCTGGCAACGGTCATGTTCACTGGCGGTGCTAGTTCATTCGGCCTGTCGCACGCGGCTCTGACATTTGCTGCATTTTCGGTGATTGTCGGTATTGGCCAGATGTTTGTTATCACGCTCGGTCCCGGCAATATCGACCTCTGCGTGCCCGCGACTATGACACTGTCAGGCACGCTTGCCCTGAAATTCATGGATGTTTCCGACAGTCTGATCCTCCCAGGTCTGCTGATCGCCGTGCTGATCGGCATCGGCGTTGGCATCGGCAACTACCTGCTCATCAAGGCACTGCGCATTCCGCCAATCATCGCGACACTGTCCATGAGCTTTATCGTGCAGTCGATTGCCATCTGGTCAAACCGGGGCCTGCGCATCAAGCCGCCGGAAAGCCTTGCCAGCTTTGCAACAGGAAGCACGCTTGCCATTCCGAATGTCGCGCTGGTTGCCCTTCTGCTCTCCGTCACTGCCTGGCTGTTGCTCGATCGCAGCTTCTATGGCCGCTGGATTTCTGCCATTGGTCAAAGCACCTTTGCAGCACGCATGACCGGCATCCCCGTCGATGGCGCACGTTTTGTCACCTATGTGCTGTGTGCCGTTCTGGCCGCTGTCGCCGGTTACCTGCTTGCCAGCTTTTCCGGTGGAGCGGCCCTCAATATGGGCTCGGAATATCTGCTGATGTCGATTGCCGTCGTGGTGATTGGTGGCACTGCCGTGGCAGGTGGAGATTCCAACGTGCCGGGTATCTGGGGAGCCTCGCTCTTTATGTTCCTCGTGGTCTCGATGCTCAACACCTATGGTTTCGGGGCTGGCATACGCCTCATTCTGACAGGTCTCATCATCATCTCCGTCATCCTGCTGGCCGGCGGGCCTAAACCTAACCGTTGATCAGGCGCCCCTGCGCGACTGATCGCGAAAGATAATATGGATAAAGCCATGCAATTCGACCCTTCGTTCCCCTATGACATCCGTGACGAGCGTTTCCGCCAGTACATTGTTGGAAATGCCGGACTGGAAGAGCTCTACTCCGGCTGCCGCTGGGCAGAAGGCCCTGTCTGGTTTGCCGACATGGATTGCCTGTTGTGGAGCGACATTCCCAACCAGCGCATTCTGCGCTGGGTTCCAGATGGACATGTCTCGGTTTTTCGCCAGCCATCCAATTTCACCAACGGTAACACCCGTGATCGCCAGGGCAGGCTCGTATCCTGCGAACATGGCGGCCGACGTGTCACACGCACCGAAATAGACGGATCGATTACCGTTCTGGCTGATAGCTATAACGGCAAGCGGCTCAACTCACCCAACGACGTCGTCGTCCGCTCAGATGACACGATCTGGTTTACCGATCCGACCTACGGCATCCTCTCCGACTACGAGGGTTACAAGGCAGAACCCGAACAGCAGACACGTAATGTCTACCGCCTCGACCCGGCGTCCGGTGAAATCACCATCGTGGTGGATGACTTTGGCCAGCCAAACGGCTTGGCCTTCTCGCCAGATGAAACAAAGCTTTATGTCGCGGATTCATCATCCAGCCACGACATCACTCGCCCACGCCATATTCGCGTCTTTGACGTTGTTGACGGCAAGACCCTGGCTAATGGCCGGGAATTCTGCGCACTGGACAATGGTCTGCCAGACGGGTTCCGCCTCGATACGCTCGGCAATGTCTGGACGAGCGCTGCCGATGGCGTGCACTGCTTCTCGCCAGAAGGAAAACTGCTCGGCAAGGTTTTGGTGCCGCAGACGGTTGCCAATGTCACTTTCGGCGGTCCCCGCAAGAACCGCCTGTTCATCACCGCAACCAAATCGCTTTATTCGGTTTATGTTGCGGTGACCGGAGCCGTTTGACGCCTGAAATTTCAGGTAACCGCAGGCTCACGCAGCCTGCGGACGCCCCCAGATCGGGAACGGGTCGGGCAGGTCGCGATACATCTCGGCTTCAAAATGCTGCAGATCCGTTCCGACAAGGCAGGCGTCAAGCGCAGCACGAATGGCCTGTTCATCCATACCCGAACCAATAAATACCAATTCCTGTCGGCGATCACCCCAAACCGGATGCCAGCGCTTCTCCATTGCATCGAGAAAATCGGGATGGTCCGGCCAGCGGCTTTTTGGCACCGAAACCCACCAGCGCCCCATGGGCGACACGCGTGCAATGGCACCGGCCAACGAAAAGTCACCAGCCCATTCCGGGCGGGTCGCCAGCCAGAAATGTCCTTTGGCACGGATCAAACCAGGCCATGTCTTGTCGACAAATTCTTGAAATTTTTCCGGGTGAAAGGGCTGTTGTGCACGATAGACGAAACTCTGAATGCCATATTCTTCAGTCTCAGGCACATGATCGGCAAAGCCATACAGTTCCTTGAACCACAAAGGATGTGTCTCGGCCTTTTCCTCGTTGAACAAGCCGGTGTCGAGAACATCGCTCAATGCGACTTTGCTGAAATCGGTTTCAATAATCCGTGCATCAGCATTGAGGGCCATGATGATCTTGCGCACGACATCGCGTTGCTCTTTGCTGATCTCGGACACTTTGTTGAGGACGATGACATCGGCAAATTCGATTTGCTCAACCAGCAAATCCACAATCGTCCGTTCATCAGTGTCGCCGTTGGATTCACCGCGTTCGCGTAAAAGATCATTCGATCCGTAGTCTTTCAGCAGGTTGATCGCATCAACAACCGTAACCATGGCGTCCAGCCGCGCAATATCCGAGAGGCTGGCGTCATTTTCGTCGCGGAATGAAAAGGTTGCAGCAACCGGCAAAGGCTCTGCAATCCCTGTCCCCTCGATTAGAAGATAGTCGAAACGTTTTTCCTCTGACAAGCGACGAACTTCAACAAGCAAATCGTCACGCAATGTGCAACAGATGCAGCCATTCGTCATCTCGACCAGCTTTTCTTCCGAACGCGACAGGTTGCCACCGCCTTCACGAACCAGTTCAGCGTCGATGTTTACCTCACTCATATCATTCACAATAACCGCAACGCGCTTTCCTTCACGGTTGTTGAGAATGTGATTAAGCAGTGTCGTCTTTCCCGCACCAAGAAAGCCGGAGAGCACTGTCACCGGCAGTCTGCGATCAATGATATTTGCTGTGGGCATCGGCTATCTCGCTAAAATGTTATAACGTTACATCTAATTATTCGAACCTGACGAACTGTCAAGTTGCAAACGTATATCGATTGGAAAATTGGTCGTGATGACCAGACAAGAGGGCAGTTTGTCACGGCGTTCAGAAGGGCAAGGGGTGGTCTTTGCCATCACCGTGTGCAGCTAACAGCTCATCACGAAATCAACATTAAATTGCAATTCGCGCGTCATATATCGTTGCGAGCAAACGTTTTGCCATTTTTGCTATCATTGCGTGTTTTTCCGCAAAACGTCACTTGTGCATCATGAATGTTCAAAATCGATACAAACTATAGAATTTTATAACTTCAACCTGCACCTTGTTTCATCGATGCTTTGGAGGACTGACCAATCACACCACGCATATTGAGGAGACACCATGACAACAATTACGAAGCCGGGCATCATCGCAACGACAACTCTTGCCGCGCTCTTGCTGGCTGGACAGGCTTCCGCGTCAGACGCACTGGTTGACGCCGACTGGCTACAGAAAAACCTCGACAATCCAAAGGTGCGTGTCTTCGAAGTAAGTGTTGATACCGGCGTTTATGAACGTGGTCACATCCCCGGTGCTTTGAATATCAATTGGCATAGAGATTTGGTCGACAAGGAACGTCGTGACATCGCCAAGAAAGAGGACTTTGAAAAGCTTCTGCAAGCATCCGGTGTCGACAAGGACACAACGATCATCCTCTACGGCGACAACAACAATTGGTTTGCAGCCTGGGGTGCATGGATATTCGAAACCTACGGTCTTGGTCAGCAGGTAAAATTGCTCGATGGTGGTCGCAAACTCTGGGAAGCCAAGGGCCTGCCTCTAGATACGGCAGCGAAGGGACAGACACCAACCACATTGGCACTACCGGAGCGTGACACAGCAATTCGTGCCCGCTTTACAGACGTCGTCGCCGTGGCCGAAGGAAAGCACGACATCAAGCTCATCGATATCCGCTCGGCGGATGAGTATTCTGGGAAGATTTTCGCCCCCGAAGGCGTTAAAGAGTTATCCGTACGTGCCGGTCATATTCCCGGCGCGGTCAACGTGCCTTGGGGCAGCATCGTCAATCAGGACGGCACCTTCAAAAGCGTTGATGAAATCAAAAAGATTTACGCAGACAAAGGTGTTGATGGCAGTGCGCCCATCATTACCTATTGCCGCATTGGCGAGCGTTCCAGCCACACATGGTTCGCGCTGAAAAAGATCCTCGGTTACGACGTCAAAAACTACGACGGCTCCTGGACGGAATATGGCAATGCCGTTGGCGTTCCCATCAGCAATCCATCCGGCACCGTCTGGACTGGCAAATAAACACATTTCGGCCTGAGCTTTTTACGGGCGTTTCAATACGACGAGCGGCGTGATCTCTGCGCCGCTCGTCAATGTGTAATTCGATTGATCAGAGCGGTCCACGCGGACCTGATGCAGTAAAGTGGCTCTGAAAGCATAATGAGACTGTTTATGAGCCCATCAATCGGCCGGGCGGCCATTTCTCTGTTGCTGATCGCTCTGGTCAGTTGGTGGTCCATTTCTCTTGCAACAGATGCCACTGGCCGAATACTCTCGCTTTCTCTTATCCTTGGCCTGCTTTTTGGCATCGTCCTTCAGCGTGGACGTTTCTGCTTTCTCTGCAATTTCAGAGACTTTATCGAACACCGTAAGATAGACGGTGTTCTGTCCATTTTGATCGCGCTCGGTTTTGGCATCGTTTTTTACACTGTGATCATGATGGCCTGGGTCCCTGTGCCACAGCCAGATCGTCTGCCACCCAATGCCCATATCAGTCCAGTCGGTTGGGTTATGGCGCTTGCGTCGACTGCCTTTGGTTTCGGTGCAGCCCTCTCCGGCTCTTGCCTGTCAGGACATCTCTACCGGATTGGCGAGGGTGCTTTCGGATCCATTATTGCCATCCTTGGCGCTGCCTTGGGTTTTCTGATCGGCTTCCTGACATGGAACAGTCTGTTCACATTGGCGGTGCATGATGATCCTCCTCTGTGGTTACCCCATATATTCGGGCATGGCGGCGCACTTATCGCCGGGCTTATCGGCGTGGTTGCACTCATCATCATCACCTTGTGGCTTGGCAAACGGCAACCACAGCCTCCTTCCGATGACAACAAAAACTACCTGTCATTAGCAGGACAGGCGGTCTTCTCACGCCGATGGCCGCCGGTCCTGACCGGCATCCTCGTTGCCGCAATCGGCGCGTTCGCTTATCTCAGAATTGCGCCTATCGGCGTCACCGCAGAACTCGGCAGCCTGGTCCGCACAGCCGCAACACCTGCCGGTTTCGTGCCGGAAACACTCAGCGGTCTCGATACATTACGAGGCTGTGTTTCGGCCGTTAAAAGCACACTCCTGTCTCCCAATGGCGTGTTTGTCATCGGTCTGGTCATCGGTGCTTTTGCAAGCGCAGTAAATGCCAGACAGTTCCAACCGTCCTGGCCGGATGCAAAGGGCTTGGCGCGTCGGCTCATTGGTGGGGTGCTGATGGGTTGGGGGGCGATGACCGGACTGGGTTGCACAATCGGCGTTCTGCTTTCCGGCATTCAGGCAGGCGCTGTCTCTGGCTGGGTTTTCCTTGTCTTTTGTTCGCTCGGCGCGGCTGTTGGCCTATTCACCCTCAGACGCGGTTGGCTTTGATCCCCAGAAGTTGTCATTCAGACCTATGTCTCGGTCTAAAGCTGCAGTCATCACTGAATATGCTGGCATGGCCACAAGTCACAACGATCTTTGTCGTCATTCTTGCCACCGTGGATGTGTCTGAATCGATTTCTGCCGGGGTGAGAAAGGCAATCACCTGAT
The DNA here is from genome assembly GCF_024810055.1 of Rhizobium sp. BIGb0125. Taxonomy (NCBI): domain Bacteria; kingdom Pseudomonadati; phylum Pseudomonadota; class Alphaproteobacteria; order Hyphomicrobiales; family Rhizobiaceae; genus Rhizobium; species Rhizobium sp. BIGb0125. The sequence continues at coordinate 325,686 of NZ_JANUDV010000004.1, read as the reverse complement.
GCATCGGGCGTCAAATCCGAAAAAATATAACAGCCCAAACACCCAGCGCCAGAAGGATGACCGTGACAACTGACGTTGGCGCGGTCTTTTAACAACTTTAGATTCGCATTAGCGACATAGGCAATTATGTGATCATCTGGCACAGCTCAAAAATAGGTCGGCGCATTGAAAATTGGGAGCAACCGTGGCCCACTGGAATGCAACGTTGAGCAACGAGCGACCAAAAAAAATGTGCTCAAGCCATCTTGATCATTATCCCTTGAAACTCAGTGTGTAGAACCGATTTCTGTACAACGTCGGCTCCCGGTCTATGAGACAAGAACTGATAAACCAAAATTTGTAGATTGACACATATATGAAACCGGTTACATTTATCGATGTAAACGGTTTCATTGGAAAATCCGTTGCTTGGAGGAGCAAAATTTTCATGTCTATTCACTTGAGGTTTGCTGCAACAAAAGTTTGCGCAGACTAACGTCCGCTTTTGACATTGTTGTCCCAACTTCTTCCATTTCGTCCTCGACGTAATGGCAGCTGGGGCAGACGTTTGTTCATTGATGCGGCAGTACGGTCCAGCCAGACCACGTCTTGGGTCGGGATCGACATTTAACCCGCAGTCTATCTGAAACAGACGACACCACACATTGGAGGCTGCTTTTGCACCTCCGGCTGCAGGGCCGGGGAGGGTGGCGCTTGCGTGTCGTTTATCGCTCAAACGAAAAGGGAGTTACGCGTTTGAAATCCTTGAAATCAACATTCACAGGTATGGCACTGGTCGCAGCAATGGCGGCAGGTATCGCAAACCCGGTTGTGGCTGACGACAACAAAAGCCTGCCAATCGCAGCGCAGATGTACACATTGCGCGATGCAGGCACGCTTGAAGAGCAGTTTGCCATTCTCAACCGCGCTGGCGTCTCGGTGGTGGAAACCGTCGACATGCAGAAGGTCAGTGCAAAAGAACTGTCTGCACTGCTTGAGAAACACAAGATCAAGGTGATCTCGTCACATGTGCCGATCGACAAGCTGCGCGGCAATCTGGACGACGTCATTGCCGAGCAGAAGGCCGTTGGCAACCCTGTTGTGACCGTGCCTTTCCTCAAGCCGGAAGATCGCCCAGCGGATGCTGCTACATGGACGGCCTTTGGCAAGGAGCTTGGTGGTTACGCAGACAAGCTGGCTGCAGCCGGTTTGGCCATGTCCTACCACAATCATGACTTTGAAATGGTCAAGTTTGACGGCAAGACAGCGCTTGAGCTTCTGCTCGATGCTGCCGGTCCAAAGCTGCAGAGCGAGCTTGATGTCGCCTGGGTAGCACGTAGCGGCACTGACCCGGCAGAGTTTCTCGGCACATTGAATGGCCGTGTATTTGCGATCCACGCAAAGGACAATGCACCTGCGGGGACCGCGGAAAATGAGCGTGGTTTTGCCACCCTCGGCACCGGCGTCCTGGATTGGAAAACAATCTTGCCAGCGGCCAAAAAGGCCGGTGCGAAATGGTTCATCCTTGAACACGACATGCCGCTTGATGCCGAAGCCGTCCTGACCAAGGGCAACGCTTTCCTCAACGAACACCTGCCAACAATTCAGTAATGCAACAACCATTCCCCGGTGGTGACACTACCGGGGAATAACAGGCGCTTTTGAACAAAATGTTTCCCGTCGATATCTCGGCCGGACCGGTGAGTTGCGCCTTTTTTCCAAACAACAGTTAGAGGGATTATCATGGCTAACAATCATTACGACGCGATTGTTGTCGGTTCGGGGATCAGCGGAGGCTGGGCGGCAAAAGAACTCACACAAAAGGGTCTAAAAGTTCTTCTTCTTGAACGTGGCAGAAACATCGAACATATCACCGATTACCAGAATGCGGACAAGGAAGCATGGGACTACCCTCACCGCAATCGTGCCACGCAGGAAATGAAGGCAAAGTATCCGGTTCTAAGCCGGGATTATCTGTTGGAAGAAGCCACACTTGGCATGTGGGCTGACGAACAAGAAACGCCTTACGTCGAAGAAAAACGTTTCGATTGGTTCCGTGGGTACCACGTGGGTGGTCGTTCTCTCCTTTGGGGCCGTCAAACCTATCGTTGGTCGCAGACCGATTTTGAGGCCAATGCAAAAGAAGGCATCGCTGTTGATTGGCCTATTCGTTACCAGGATGTTGCACCATGGTACGACTACGTTGAACGGTTTGCTGGCATTTCCGGCAGCAAAGAAGGGCTCGATATCCTTCCTGATGGTGAATTCCTTCCACCAATCCCTTTGAACTGTGTCGAAGAAGATGTTGCCCGTCGTCTGAAGGACAGGTTCAAGGGCACGCGTCACCTGATCAATTCCCGCTGCGCCAACATCACACAGGAACTTCCTGACCAGGATCGCACACGCTGTCAGTTCAGAAACAAGTGTCGGTTGGGCTGTCCGTTCGGCGGTTATTTCAGCACACAATCATCAACCCTGCCTGCGGCCGTCGCGACCGGCAATCTCACCCTGCGGCCGTTCTCAATCGTCAAGGAGATCCTTTACGACAAGGACAAGAAGAAGGCCCGCGGTGTCGAGATCATCGATGCCGAAACCAACATGACCTATGAATATACTGCGGACATTATCTTCCTGAATGCCTCAACGCTGAATTCGACCTGGGTGCTGATGAACTCAGCCACCGACGTGTGGGAAAGGGGATTGGGAAGCAGTTCCGGCGAACTCGGCCACAATGTCATGGACCATCATTTCCGCATGGGTGCGACGGGTGAGGTCGAAGGATTTGACGAGTTCTATTTCAAGGGACGCCGCCCGGCAGGTTTCTACATTCCTCGCTTCCGCAACATCGGCGATGAAAAGCGTAAATATCTGCGTGGTTTTGGTTATCAGGGTTCGGCAAGCCGCTCCCGCTGGGAGCGCGAAATCGCCGAGATGAATATTGGAGCAGATTATAAAGACGCGTTGACCGAACCAGGCGGCTGGACAATCGGCATGACAGCCTTTGGCGAGATGCTGCCCTACCACGAAAATCGCGTGAAGCTTGATCAAAACAAAAAGGATAAATGGGGGCTGCCGGTCCTTTCAATGAATGTCGAGTTGAAACAAAACGAACTCGATATGCGTGAAGACATGGTGAATGACGCTGTCGAAATGTTTGAGGCCGTCGGCATCAAGAACGTCAAACCGACCCGAGGTAGCTACGCACCCGGTATGGGTATTCACGAAATGGGAACGGCGCGCATGGGCCGCGATCCAAAGTCGTCGGTTCTGAATGGCAACAACCAGGTGTGGGATGCCCCTAACGTGTTCGTGACGGATGGTGCCTGCATGACGTCTGCCGCCTGTGTAAATCCGTCTCTCACCTACATGGCACTGACGGCACGTGCTGCCGATTTTGCGGTGTCAGAGCTCAAGAAGGGAAATCTGTAATGAACAGACGTGAACTGCTAAGACTTATCACGGTTGCGACAGGCATCTCCCTGGTCGGCGCTGATGTCGCCTTCAGTCTGGATAAAGCCGCTGCGGCAAAGCCCGACCAACTGTTTACTCCGGAAGACATCCGTTTTCTGGATGAGGTTGCTGAAACCATCATTCCTCGGACATCCACCCCCGGCGCGAAAGACGCCGAGGTCGGCGCCTTCATGGCTGTTTATGCTGCCGATTGTTATACGGAAGACCAAAAGAAGCTCTTCCATTCTGCGATTTCCCAGATTGAAGGCAGCAGCCAGGAAAAACATAAAAAGCCATTCCTCAGCCTGACAGCTAAAGAGCGGGAGGATGTCATTCTGGCTTTGGACAAAAAGGCCAGGGCAGAACAGACCCCAACCAATCCACAGGCACTCACCCTCGTCAAACAGCTGACATTGTTCGGCTTTTTCACATCGAAAATCGGTGCAACCGAAGTTCTTGTCTATGACGAAATCCCGGGAGAATACGAAACCTGCGTCCCTTATAAAAAGGGTACGCCCGCCTGGGGCACAACCTGAGTTTATGTCCGTTCGTCCCGCGCGCCCCCGCGTGCGGGACTTTTTATTTGCAAGACAAGGATGAAAAAATGCGTATTTCAATATTGTTGGCAGCGGTGTTGATGGCTGCGAGCGCTATGCCGGCGCGATCCGAGGGCGATGTTGCCAAGGGTGAAACAGTATTCAAACGCTGTTCCGCCTGTCATGCCATCGGGGAGGGCGCCAAAAACAAAGTTGGCCCCCAACTCAATGCTGTCATTGGCCGTACTGCTGGCAGCTTGCCGGACTACAATTATTCCAACGCCATGAAAAAGGCGGGTGAAGAAGGCCAGATCTGGACCTCGGAAGAATTGAAGGCGTTTTTGAGCGCTCCCAAAAAGAAAATACCTGGCAACAAAATGTCTTCAGCCGGGGTGAGCAAACCGGCAGACCTCGACAATCTCATCGCTTACATTGAAAGCGCATCGAAGTCGTCCGCAGACTAATCACGCCAGGATTTGATAAAAACCGCCTGGGGACGCATGGAACAAAATGTCGAAACGAAAGTTTGGACACAGCCAAACCTCGTCTTCCCCCCGGGGTGTGGCTCTCGATGCGACCTCGGCACGTCTTTCAACAGGACGTGCCTCTTTTTTTGCGCTCGACCTTAACTGAGCGACAGGGGTGTAGGACGACGGAAACGTTGTTGCAGAAAACTTGCCGTCTTGTACCGCACTCCCGCAGGTCTTTCCGGATCCGCAAATTCTGATTCAGCAAACACCTCATCGGCAGCGGTGAGTTCTCGGATAGGCACAGGGATCAGGCCGCGGCCTGCAGGCTGATTGAGGGTCTCGACAGCCTTGATCAATGAGCCTGAGGCTTTGATCTCCTCAGACACCCTTTCAACCGCGCATCCGAGGTGTTCGGCAATAAGCGTGTCTCTTATTCTGGAGATTGTTGCACGCGTTGCGAGATCATTTGCTTCAATCGCGATGTCACATTCCGTATCAAAACCCATTGAACGATTGTTGAGATTGGCTGAACCAAGTTTCAGAATATTCTCATCGGCAATCATGATCTTTGCATGGACGTAGATCGGCGAGCGATTTTCATTCACCGGGTACAACACCCGGAAGCGGTCGAAAATATCGGCATCCGTAACAAGCTTCATCAACCGAACGCGAGCAGAATCCATCGTTTTTGCCTCGAGCCAACCTCCTGCGCCTTCAGGATTGATGACCAGTACCTCCGGGCCGTCTTGCTCTCCCAGACGCGCAGCAATCGCCTCTGCTATGCGCCTCGATGCAAAATACTGGCTTTCGATGTACAGAGATTTTCTCGCCGACGCGATCATTGCAAGTTTGACTGTCTCAACTTCGCTGATCTGCGGTCTGCTTTCGTACTGCGGCGCGGTTCTGGAAATGGCGATCTCGACACCACGCAAGTCAACATCGAGACCATCCGGCCAGATTTGATCTGCACCTTCGCTTTTCGAAAGCTTTTCACCTGTCGCATAATACCAACGAGTTCGAGCCAATTCACCCAGCGCTGCCGCCGCCGGGCCTGACACGCACGTCGTGGCGTCATGCCAAGGACCTTGCGCGAAGCCCATGGGTGATCGACGTCGAGGTTCATTATCGCGGTGGTCAGTTGTGTCCCAACGCCCAACAGTCATGTCGATCCCGCCACAAAATGCGAGCTCATCGTCAATGACAAGAAGTTTCATGTGATGAGCCGACATTGCGGGATGCGCACCGTCGAGCTTCAGGTGGATCTGATTGGAAAACATCCATTTCAAAACGTAGAAGGGCGTCTCTCCTCGGGCCAGCGAATTGATCACGCCGAGGTCCCACTTCAGAATCCGTATTTCGAGATCGGAATTGCGCGCCGCCAGCCAATCCAGCAACGGCCCTACTTTCACAGGCGCTTCATCATCCTTGCCGTCATGTGCAAGCTCGATCCGGGTATCGAAATCCCAACCGATCAACATGATGTTGCGTTTGGCTTTCAGCATCGCATTGCGTGCATGCCTGAAGAATTTGTCCGCATCGACGATCACCGAAGCGCGATCTGCCTTATCCAAGCGCCAACATGTTTCGCCAGCCACCAAAATCGACACTTTGCCACCTTTTTTAAAATGCTAACACATAAACTGCTCGTCACGACCGGAATGACACTTCGACTTCAATCTCGATTAGGGACCTTCCGTGCGTGAATAACCCACGCGCGTACGACCGCGATGTGAACGGGAGAATAGCAAAATCGTTCCCTCTTCCGATCAGTGATCACATGCAAATCTCAATATTACAGGACAACCAGTCGCATGCCTTGCGACAAAAGAGAGAATGGCTGCTTACAAGCAGGTTAAACTGGCAAAGTTGAGAAAACTTCCAGACGTCTTAAATATCGCTACTTCCTTGTTTGTGAAATTTTTTTTGAAGATGATCGGCTGCTGCTTTCGAGCCCAAACCTAAAATAATCGGAACAAAACGCCGCTGGCATGGTTTGGTTTTTGAGAGAAGGAGACCACAATGCAAAAAATCATTATTCCAGTTCTTGTTGCTCTGTCGCTGGCAGCATGTTCCTCAACTGAACGCGGTGCAACCGTCGGCGCAGCAGGCGGAGCCATTATAGGTGGCGCAGCAACTGGCAATCTGCGCGGTGCGGCTGTCGGTGCGGCAGTCGGCGGTGTTTCGGGCGCATTGATCGGTAGCGTCGCGGACCAGCCAGGCCAGTGCTACTACCGCGACCGCAACGGAAATCGTTACATCGATCGTTGCTAATCATCTTTCAACACCGCCACAATGGTAGCCACCCGCAGATAAGCTTGTGCGGGTGGCTATATCTATATCGGCGTGTATTGCACTATTGTGTGTAATGAGAGATCAAAGCCACAGTGCATCCCTTGAATCCAATATCAACAACGAGATTATCAGCTTGTCTCGACAACAGGACAATCGACAAGGCAACAGCCAATTATGAGCCGGTTTGAAGATACTGAGATCGCCATTTCCCAGCGACTTAAAGCACTGAAGGCAAAGCCTGACAAAACGCTCAATCGGCCTGATATTGCTGAGCCATTAAAGGCCGATGGGTTCACCGACGACGAAATTACGGCTGTCCTGAATGCACTCGAACAAGATAAAGTCCTTGCCTTTTTACCGGGTAACAGGCTGTCGGTGCTTAAGGCACTTCCATAATTTGTCGAATTAAAAGGCCTAGCATTGACAGGTTTGGCTTGTCGAATGCCAATACAACGACCCGGGGTACTACTTTTGTGACATTCGAGGTCCATGGTGACCGCTTCGGCTGCCTGCCCTTCATCGGCGTTCAGTTGCTCCGGCTTGACTTTGCGTGAAAATAGAACAAAATGAGAACATTCGCGGAAGTTATTCTCGGGAGTTCACCATGTCTCAACAACTCGCTTTCAATATCTATCCTGATGACATCATCGGGCCCGTCTCCGGCGAAGTCGATCTAGCTGCAGCCGTGCTGGCGGCCCATGACGGGGATGCGCTGTCTGCAATCAGAAACCTTTTGGCAGATGCCGACTTCTTGCGCGATCAATTATATCGAGCCTCTAAGGTCATGAGCCATGGAATGGTTCGGGGGTGGAGGCCACGTTACGAGCGTACGGCGTAAAGCAGGAGGATAAACTCTGCCAGCTGCCGCGATTGGGGACATCCACCTTCAATTGTTGGCATACTGCCAGTCGATTGTCCTTTGACGTACCGAGACCGATTGAGATGGTCCGAGCCTTGCAAATGTTTCCGGGCCATTCATACTCATCTCTAAAACAGCGCGGTAAAGCGGATCCGTGGAGAGGAAACAGGTTGAACAGGAAGATTTTTCAGAACCGAACGGAATGGTATAATGTACATGGCCAGATCCATAACGAGAATGGGCCTGCCATCAGTTACAATAATGGCAAACAGGAATGGCTGGTAAACGGCCGACATCACCGTGTTGATGGTCCAGCCCTATCTTCTCCAAATGGCTATTGTGAATGGTGGCTTGATGGAAAACGCCATCGCAAGGACGGGCCTGCAATAGAGTGGCCTAACGGTGATCAACAATGGTACTTGAATGGCGAGCTTCACCGCCTTGATGGACCAGCTATCATGATCCAAAGCACCAGATATTATTACATCTCGGGCGAGGGCCGTGCCGAGGAAGAATTTCAGGCTTGAGTTCGGGCTGATGGGTGAGCCACAGATCGAACGTATCCTCAGCTGATCTCGTCTGGTTATAACGTTCTTGGCCAATAATCCGTGAGAAATGTGGAGCAGGGGTCAATCCACCAAAATATTTGAAAGCAATAATAGGGTGCCGGCTGTGGATAACGGACAAACGATGAGATTGTTCGTATTTTATTAAGTTTGTTCCCAAAGACTACCTCATGGGGGCGATCTTAATCTGAACACGCACGTTGTATGCGTGATCACAATGGAGCCGACCCATGTTTCTGCGTACCGTGCTTATCGTCGATGACGAGCCTCTGATTAGAATAATGCTCACTGAAGTCCTCGAAGACGAGGGCTACCAAGTAATCCAAGCCAAAAACGCTCTTGAAGCGATCGTCGCCCTTGAAGCGCGCCAAGTCGATGCTGTTATTACTGATGTAGAAATGCCCTGCGGCATCAATGGCGTCGATCTCGCCCGACACATAAGGTCCACCAAAGCCAGCATATCCGTTATCGTGACTTCGGGTGGCCGATCTATCGGCGCTGACGAGCTGCCAAACGGTGTGAAATTTATTCCAAAACCTTACGACGTAGGTTTTCTTATCAACACGCTGAGTGAGCTGCTTTCCCACTGGGGTGAAAATCAACCATCACGCGTAGTCGGTCGAGGAGCCTGAGGTTCGCCACCTTCTACAGCAGTATCCTGGCGCACGAGTTTGCGACCATGAACGACCGATTATCGGCGCTGCGGCGCCGTGGTCGAACCCTATACTTTCCGCTACAAGCTAGATTTCACCGGAGCCCATAACAGCCTTCTATTAGGCCTATACAAGCCCATCGGCAATTTTGACCAGTTGTGCCACCGATGTCGCTTTCATCTTCCGCATCATGTGCCCTCGGTGAAGTTTCACCGTAGGCTCGGCCAGTTCCAGCTCTGCCGCGATCTGTTTGTTCAGCTTACCGGCAATGACAAATGTCATGATCTGGCGCTCACGTTCCGTCAGCGTCATATATCTTGAATGGGTCAAAGCTTTTGCTTTTCTTTCGTCGCGGCGCGCAGCATCGTTGGCGATCGCACGGTTTACCGCCTCCAAAAGATCCTGTTCTCGAACCGGCTTACTGAGAACGTCTATGGCGCCAGCTTTCATGGCCCGCACTGCCATGGGCACATCAACATGGGCGCTAATCAGCACGATCGACCGCAGAAGGTTGCTCTTCGCCAACGCTTCCTGAAATTCCAGGCCGCTTTGCCCGGGAAGCCGGATGTCGAGAACGATACAACCGGCTTTTTCAGGATCATCTGCCGCCATGAACTCCGTGACAGAACCATGCGTTTCGGCAGCAAGCCCCACGGATTCGAACAGCCCTTTCAGCGCTTCGCGTACGCTTTGATCGTCATCAATGACGATGACGGTGGGTTGCCGGTTCTTCCGTTCATCGATCAACGGGTGTTTCCTTAAAATGAGAGAGCGTGAAGGTGAACGTGCTTCCACACGGATCGTTAGCGGTTGCCCAGATACGTCCTCCATGCGCTTCAACTATTGAGCGACAGATGGAGAGGCCCATCCCAATCCCATCAGATTTTGTCGTATAAAACGGCTCGAATATTCTATCGAGTTCATCAGTAGGTATGCCATTGCCGAAATCGGAAACACTGACCTCAACGTCACCGATCTGGCCCACGTTACAACTGATTTTGATAACAGCTTCCGGACGTCGTGATGTCGCCTCAGCGCCGTTCATGATCAAATTTACCAGGACCTGCTGAAGTTGAGTACGATCGCCGAGAACCTCAATAGGTTCAGCCGGCAGTTCTACAATGACGCCCAAGCCACGCGACCGCAATTCCCCGTGTAAGAGATCCAAAACATCCCTTAGCGCGAGGCTGAAATCCGTGCGTTGTATTTGTGCTGGCGTCTTCTGCGCCATGGAGCGAATGCTTGTTACGATTTCGCCGGCACGATGACCGTCATGAACGATCCGTCCGGCGGCCAATCGCGCTTGTTCAAGATCGGTGTGTCCCTCCTGAAGCCATCTGAGACAGGTGCCTGCATTGGTTACAATTGCCATGAGCGGCTGATTGATCTCATGAGCAATCGATACGGCAAGCTCTCCGATCGTCGTCACTCTCGTAACATGTGCGAGTTGACTTTGGCTCTGACGAAGTGAGTCCTCTGCACGTTTGCGGTCTTCAATGTCGACAACGATGCCATACCAGCGAACGACGTTGCCGTGAGTATCCAGAAGTGGGCTTTGTCGCAGATTAAACCACCTGTATTGGCCGTCGAATCTTCTGATCCGGGCGTCAACAGGTTTGGGTTTTTTCGTCGTGACAACCTCTTCCCAACTCTCACGCATCCGTTCGACATCATCGGGATGAAACATGCGGTAGAAACCGAATCCGACAATCTCTTCGAATGGCAGGCCCACAAAATCGATCAGATTCTGGTTCCAGTATTCAAGTCGGCCATCCGGCGTACAGGACCAGGCCATGGCAGGAATGGTGTTGATGATGAGGCTGAGCTTATGTTCACTTTCCCTAAGCGCCGCTTCGCTTTCTCGAAGGGCATCTTCGGCGCATTGCAGGTTTTCAATGTCGATATTGACACCAAACCAGCGCACGACACCGTTTGCATCTATCAGCTTTCGTCCCGCGAAATAAAACCAGCGATAGGTTCCATCTGCCCCACGAATGCGACCTTTCAGTCGGGTATGATCTGAATGTTCGAGGTCTCGTTTCCAGATTTCCACCATCTCTGGAATATCGTCGGGATGATAGAGGTCCAGAAAGCCCCATTCGAGAATTTCGGCGGCTGGTAATCCGGCATAATCAAGCCAATTCTGGTTCACGAAATCCGCACTTCCATCTGGGCGTGCGGACCAGACAAGGACTGGAAGCGAATTGATGATAAGCCTCAGGTTCTCTTCACTTGCAGCAAGCGCAGATTTGGTCTCTCTGAGAGAGTCTTCAGCCTGTTTCCGATCTTCTATATCGAGAACGACACCGTACCATTTGATGACATCTCCGTCAGAATCGAACCGGGGTTTTTGCCGAAGCGAACACCAGCGATATTCGCCGTCGGCACGCCTCAACCTGCCTTCGACTTCCCTCCCTATTTTGGAGATCATGATAGCGCGCCACTCGGAAGCAAGCCGAGTTGTGTCATCGGGGTGGAATAGCCGGTAAAAATTTTCACCAGCAATGTCTGCAAGCGGCAAACCGACATATTCGAGAAAATGCTGATTAGCAAAATCGAGCATGCCGTCATACGTCGTCGACCACGCCATTGCAGGGATAAGGTCGATGATCGCATCGGTGTCCTTATGCTTGTCCAACTTGGTCCCCTACCATTTCGCTGAGCGTAAACGCCCCATCTCAGGTTACGCTGTTTCTCGCCACCGTGTTAGGCGAGATTGATAGACGATGGTCTATTTTCGCACTGCCTTGGTCTAGTTTGCTGCGACCTAGATCGCAATTGAGGGCGGGCTTGAACCGACATATTCATAAAACAGGATGGTTGAACCTGGAGCCGAACAATGACGGCTTGGGCGAAAACCCGTTTACCGATCGCAGCCAATATACCGGCACATTCGGCGACGCCACGACATCATCAATCGATATGAAGGAAGACGCCATGCCTCAACTTTCACGCCGTGCATTTGCCAGTGCCTTGCCTCTTGGCCTCGTTGGAGGAAGTCTTCTCGGCGGGGGGCTGGTTAGTGTTTCGTCTGTCCAAGCCGCGACGCAGGCAGCCGACAAACCTCCTGCTGCCATAACCCCAACAGCACAGATACGGATCGGTCGCTTCACTGTCACGGCGCTGACGGATGGATATGCCGATATGCCCTATGACTACTTCCCGGGACGGTCAGCCCCGGATGTCGAGAAGGCGGCAAGCGCACAATTTACCGCCAGACCAAGTGGGGTACGGTTCCTCTTCAATCAGTATCTCGTCGAAGATGGTGAGCGCCGCATCCTGATTGACGCCGGTGCGGCGGGCTCTATCGGCCAGACAGGAAAACTGCCACAAGCGCTCGCCAACTATGGTCTTCGACCCGATCAGATCGACGCAATCATCGTGACACATATGCACCAGGATCATATGGGCGGGTTGGTACTGGCAGGCAAGAACAACTACCCTGACGCCGAACTCTTTATAGATCGTCGCGACGTTACCCACTGGACCGACCCAGCGAAGAAAAACGGTGCTCCTGATTTTCTGCAGCCAAGTTTCAACATGGCAGAAGAGGTGGTGCGGCTTTATCCGAAACTCCAGGCAATAGATGGAGAGCGCGAGATCACACCGGGCGTTTCGATTGTTGACCTGACCGGCCACACGCCGGGCCACATCGGCGTGCGGATCGAAGATGGCGGCAAGAGCCTGATCATGGTTTCGGACATGATTTTCCCGGTTGTACATCCCGCCGCTACCGATGTGTTCTTCCTGTTTGAGCAGGACCGTGTCGCAGCAAAAGCCATGCGCGATCGTTTCTTTCCGCTTGTGGCATCGGAGGGTGCGCTTATCGCCGCAACCCACATGCCTTTTCCCGGTCTCGGTCGCGTCGTGGCTGATCGTGGGGAGATGCGTTGGCAGGTGGCGGACTGGGCCTTGCAGGAGTAATCTTTGTTTTCGGAGCCTCGGAGGACAGAAAGTACGTAACGAGAGGCGTTGCCGAAAGACATATCCAGGCACGCATCGTTCTAAATCGATACGTGCCTGGCCGAACAGGGAGATCAGGCATGCCATATCATTTCCTTGAGGTTGCCGTGACACCGAGTGTCAGGGCAGTTCAGGCTGACATGGGCGCGGATCAGATCTGGCTGGGGTCTCATGACCGCCCTTCAGATATCCTGACAGACGCCGAAATCGCTTTCATCGCGACACGAGACAGCTTCTATATGGCATCCGTCTCCGAAACGGGCTGGCCATATGTTCAGCATCGAGGAGGCAAAGCCGGTTTCCTAAAGGTCGTCGACCAGCAGACCATGGCATTCGCAGACTATCGCGGAAATCGCCAGTACATCAGTGCTGGCAATTTTGCAGCCAATGATCGCACCTGCCTGTTTCTAATGGATTATGTCCGGAGAGCCCGGCTCAAAATCTATGCCTATGTGGAGCAAGTGGAACTGGATGCGGACCAGCAACTCACAAAACTTGTGTCCGATCCGGATTACAGGGGTAGGGCAGAGCGTATCTTCAAGCTGCGACTTGAGGCCTTTGATTGGAACTGCCCGCAGCACATCACCCCGCGCTACACCGAGCACGAGGTCGGACAAGCAATCGCTCCACTTCGCGACCGACTGCAGCAACTGGAAGCGGAGAACGCCGCCTTGCGGGCACGTCTGGAGGACCATTGAGATGAGCGACGCTGAACGACCACCTAATCCTCCGTTTACATCAGAAAGTGCGGCCCAGAAAGTCAGGTTGGCTGAAGACGGTTGGAACAGCAGAGACCCTGTCAGGGTCTCACTGGCTTATACCGTTGACTGCCGGTGGCGGAACCGTGCCGAGTTTGTGACTGGCCGGGATGCAATACAGACGTTTTTAGCGACGAAGTGGCGGAGAGAGCTTGATTACAGATTGATCAAGGAACTCTGGGCTTTCGACAATAATCGGATCGCAGTTAGATTTGCTTACGAGTGGCATGACGACAGTGGCAACTGGTTCCGATCATTCGGCAACGAGAACTGGGAGTTCGATGATCGTGGCTTGATGCGAAAACGCTACGCCAGCATCAATGACCTGCCGATCAGCATCCAGAACCGCAGCTTTCACTGGCCACTCGGCCGAAGACCCGATGACCATCCCAGTCTCAGTGAACTTGGCTTTTAATCGAAGTACCCTGCTAACGCTCATATGACCCCAATCGTTACGGCTTAAGGAGCCTGTCTTGAATTTTCAGTCTTCAGAAAGCTTTGTCCCAACGGCTGAAGAGGCTATCGAGGCCGCGGCCTTCTTGAGCCTGCACAAGCTCTCACCGAACAGTTTCCGTGCCAGGGAAGTTTTTGACTGCATCACCATCAACGGCGGATGCGCAATCTCTCTGCCAAATGCCCCTGCAATAGGTCTCAATCGTATTCTCGGCTTGGGTACGGTCAATGATCTGGATAAGGCATATGACTGGATGCAGGGCAGGGCCGGCAACAGGTATCTGCAATTGAACCTTGAAGCCGTTGCGGATGATGTGAGAAGCTGGATGAGCACAAAGGGACTTCATGAACATGGTCCCGGCTGGTCGAAGCTTACCCTAGACGCGTCATTACACAGCATCGATATGCCAGTTCGTGTCAGCACCCGAACGGTGCGCGCCGCCGAAGCTCCGCAGTTCGGATCAATGATGTGTAGCGGGTTCAGCTTTCCACCGACTTTGTCGGCCTTTTGGTCGGCCATCGTCGGGAAAGAAGGATGGTTGTGTTTTTTTGCCCTGGACGGTGAAACGCCTGTCGGCACCGGCGCCATCTATGTGTCAGGTTCATATGCATGGTTGGGAGGAGGTACGACAGTGCCTGAGTTTCGAAATCGCGGCGCTCAAAAGGCGCTCATCGCGGCTCGCATTAACAAGGGTATCGCGAATGGCGTGTCTACGTTTGTGGTTGAAACAGAGGCGCCATCAATCGGCAGACCCAACATTTCCTACGAAAACCTGAGAAAAATTGGATTTCGACACGCATACGACCGTAAGAATTTCAAGCTGTAGTTCAGGACTGACCGTCCTGACAGAACACGTCAGTCTTGAAGCACAACGACAAAGACACCTTCATGCCACGATAGAAGACGGTGTGACTCTATTGCCAGCTGTTGCTTGTGCGTAAAGCCCAATTTGCCTGACTAAGGCGTGGTGAACCATTTACCGCTGCGCTTCCCGCAACTGGCCGGTTCTGCGCATCCGGGCGTGCTGCCGGCAATGGAACGCGAGCTCCGCTCTGTAGGCTGACCTGCCGAAGACCACCTGAATTATAGGAGGAATTCTGCGGCACTGCGTGATCGGTCGCAAAAGTCTCTTCTATGCCTGAACGTATAATTTCTTCGGTAATGACTGGCGCCGCCGCTGGATTCGGTGCTGCAGAAGCAACCTGCACAGCATCAGCGGAAGCATTGTTTTCCAATGATGTCACAGCCTGTGTCTGTGTCTGTATCGGCGACGCACTTGCCACTTCTGTCCCTGTCGTCGCTCCAGCTGCCGCCTCTGCAATGATCGATGAAGATAGGGCAGGGTTCTGCTCTGGATCATTGGACGAGTAGGCAAGTATGTAGCTGTTGGCAGGCTTGGGCGCCACGGTTTGCAGATTGCCGTCTTCGTCTCGCTTCTCGTAGAATACATTACCGCCTGCTGCAGCAACGTAATGCATGTTGTTATAGGGGAAAGTGTACCCCTCGGTATGGAAGAACATGGCATTCTTCACGTCAGGATGGCGGGCGCCCTTAAGAACAGCATCTGCAGCAATGTTGAGGCTGGGTGCGGTGGACTCATCCATTTTGCGTGTCATCACACCAGGTGCAAACTGATTCTTCTGGCTGACAACGCCACAGATGCTCTCAGGATAGATGCCGGAAGTGAGCCGGTTCATAATGACGCTACCGACAGCAAGGAACCCGTTCTCGCTTGACCGTTTCGACTCGAAGTACATCGCGCGCTTCAAACATTCACGATCTTTGTTCGTATAGCTGTAAACCGTCTTTTGACCCTCAACGGGCAGCTTGGTCGACTGGTGACTGGTGTCCACAGAAACGGTCTGTGCGCTCGTGCATGCAGAAAGCAGCATTGCTGTCGAAAGGCATAAAGCTGCCCTGCTAACAGCCGTCTGTAACTTTATCATCGTGCCGCCCAAAAATTTCAGAATATACACGTGGTAGGAATAACATACCTAAAAGCTAAAACTTTATCAATGCCCTACCAGAAACGCAAAAATATCTGAAATTCCATTCCCTTAAGAAGGTCGCCCGACTTATGGAGATCGAACAGCGTCATCATACTCCAGCTATTTGACGAGTCTATAAATGCGCGCAACGACCCCGTCGTGTGCACACTATTGCTGCCCAAACGTGGCCTAACCATTTGGACAAGTGTGACATGCCCTGAAGATGCAAAACCACGAATTACGTGTTTTTTTTACCTCACGTGGTAGGCTGCCTTACTTGCGGGGTAGGCGTGGGGCTGGCCATCTTGCAAAATAAAGCCCTTGCGCGACATGCACCGGCGTATTTCGGCAGAACCATAGTCTCCACCATAAAAACCAACCCGTTGGTGTCCGTAATATCCCTCATAGCTGCAGTGGTCGAGGGCGGCGCGGTAGGCGGCCTCAAGCACGGTATCACCCGCCACCGGAACAGCACCGTAGAGATGCCAGTTGTTGTGCGCCTGCGCCGCTGCTGCCGAAAAGCCAACACCCAATACCACGCTTAAAACAAGCTTCAGTTTCATCTGATGTCTCCAAAGGAATTATCGCCAAACAGAACGGCAATTTCGACCAATTTGTTCCACCGGTTGTACAGCTGCAGCGTTGTTTGCGCAGGAGCACCAATGCTTTGTTATCAAAACAGGTCGATGACAGCTGTTTGCGGTTTTATTTGCCTCAAATTGCGCCAAAACCTAAAATCATATGCGATGAATGCAGCTGGGAGCTGCGTGGCTTTTTGCCATAGTCACAGTCGGGGAGTTTTTATGATCACCACCAAACGCGTTCTTCCAGCCGTCTTTTTCGCACTTGTTTCAACCACAGCCTTTGCTGCAGTCAATGGACCCGTCAAGTCAGTGACGCTGTCGTCCGGGGGACTGGCGGAAATTGTCCGGTCCGCAGAGGTGGGGCAGGATTCTGAGATCACCATTGAGGTGCCGCTCGACCAGATCGATGATGTTCTCAAAAGCCTTGTGGTTCGGGACAAGGAGGGCAGGGTCAAGAACCTGTCGCTGGCTGGCCCAAACCCGCTGGAAGAGACATTCCGCACATTGCCGTTCAAGGCATCCGATCTCTCTTCCATGCCGAAGCTTTTGGATGCCATCAAGGGAACGCGGGTGAAGGCGGGCGACAAACACGGCGTTGTTCTTGGAGTCACGGCAAGTGAAAATGAAAAGACGGCAAAGAGCTGGCAACTATCACTGATGACCGATGACGGCGAAATCGCCATGGCGGCGATACCCGGCACCAAGGTTGAAATTCTCGATGCTGCCGTCAAAGACAAACTCAAGACCGCAATGGATGTGATTGCCAAGGGCAAAACGGATGGCGCGCGAACCGTGACCCTGAAACTGGATGGCGCAGCCCAAAGGGAGGTTGATATCTCCTATGTCGTGCCAGCGCCCATCTGGAAGACATCTTATCGCCTTGTCACCAGCAAGGAAGGTGAGGTGCGCCTACAGGCGTGGGCGGTTTTTGAAAATGCCTCTGGAGAGGACTGGAACAGTGTTGGCGTCACGCTGTCGTCCGGCAAGCCGGTCACTCTCAAACAGGCGCTCCATCAGCACTTCATGCGTGAGCGCATAGAGGTGCCGGTTGATACTGCCGCAGCTGGCCTGCCAGCGGGTTCGATGGCAAAACCCACGGTGGCGCGAAACAGCATGGGCGGTGCAGATTTTCTGGCATCCGCCCCCATGGCAGAGGCAATGGCTGCTGAAGCGCCGGCACCGTTTGCCATGGCAAGCGGCCAAGAGGCCAGTGCTGCCGAGCAGGATGTAACATCGACTTTCTCGCTGCAAGGCAGCTATGACATCAAGAATGGCGACACGATCTCTGTGCCGATCCTTGATCAGGGCGTGAAGGCAGAAATGGTTTCGCTTTACCGGGCCAGCATGGCCGGTGAACATCCGGTGGCAGCGGCACTGATTGAAAACAATGCCGGCATCAGCCTGCCGCCCGGCATCATGACGGTTTATGACGACAGTGTCGGTTATGTTGGGGACGCCCAAATCAATGGCCTCCCACGCGACCAGAAGCAATCGGTCAGCTTTGCCGTGGACCAGAAGGTCAATATCGGTACTGCGGTGAAAACAAGCCAGAACATTGTCAGCCTGAAAGTTGTCGATGGCATGATCCACACTAAGTCCTCGACTGTTGAGGTAGCGACCTACGACATAACAGGTGCGCAAGACGGTGAGCGCATAGTCGTGGTCGAGGTTCCAAAACGCAGCGGCTGGACGTTTAGCGCTGAGGGACAGGACGAAGCGACAGCCAGTGACTACCGCATCAAAACCAGCCTGAAGGCCGGGGAAAAAAAGACGGTCGAAACCCGCTATGAGTTGGTCAATGACGAGACAGTCTCACTGATTGATGCTGACGCCTTTACGCTGGTTGCTTGGCAGGAGGCTGCCGCAGATGACGAGACAAAGGCCAAACTGATCGAACTTGCCGATGCTCGCCGCAGCCAGAATGACGCGCAATTGAAGCTGCAGGTGCTTGATGAGGATTATAGCCGCACGTCAGACGAACAGGCGAGGGTGCGTGAGAATCTGCAGGCCGTCGGCGATGGCGATACGAAAAACCGCTTCGACAAACAGCTCAACGTGCTGGAGGACAAATTGGCTGCCATCGAGGGTCAACGGATCGAACAACGCAAGGTGCTGGAAGATTTCACCGCGAAAGTTGGTGACATTATCAGGACGTTCTGAAGCGATTTACCGCAAAGTGAGTGGATGCGGCGCAAGCGCTTCATATGCATGCCTGACTAACTGGACCAGAGAGCAAGTGAGTGCCGACAGGGCGTTCGGCACAACTTGGCTCTTTAAAACCTCAGGCTCCGCGCCTGTCGACGCCGGTCGAACTGGAGCCCGCCAAAACATGGCTGGCTTCCCGACGTTGCAAGACATGGTGACTTTCGGCCAGTATCTCGCGATATCTCTGAATCTTGGTCGTTTTCATTCTGATTAGATCATCCTTCGATACGGAGGACTGATGCATCGGTAACACCGCTTCGTTCTCCAAAAGGTCCAGTAACAGGTTTCGCATCACAGCGTTTTCCTCACGGATTTTTGCAAGTTCAATAGCTTTGCCACTCGAGGCAAATTTGCTTGCGATGACCTTCTCGATATCCTTTTCGGCAACGAGGGTCTTGGCGGCGTAATAACGACAGACAAAGAATGTTGTGACCAGTGCGCAAATCGCAACGATAACGTAGAACATTTCGACCTCCAGGTTATCCTGAATGTCGATATTCACGAGGCAATTTTCAATACACGGCTGACGGCCTAATATCGATCAGCGATCTCCGAGAGGCTGCGCAGCTTGGTGATGACCGCCGTAAGCTCTCTTGATCGCGATCTGGCGGAGAAGACAAGACGGTCGTGCGACATCACCGAATAAGGCGGGTTTTAAGCTCGTTTCTCGTTAGTCTTCCTTGGGCTTCGGACGTTTAGTGTGAGTGCCATTCTTACTGATTGGAGCATGACAGGTTCCGTCTCTCCGATACTAGCAAGCCGCCTTACAAACTTAAGAAGAACAAAATGCATGCATGAACGAAACAGCACACCTCAAGACTGAAAACATCTGGCTGGATTCAAGCCACCGTTACGGATTGATCAGCCGGGCGGTGCATTGGATCATGGCGTACCTGTTGTTCTTTATTGCAAGTCGCACTTGGAAATAGAATGTACCCGGCTACATGCATTGTCAAAACTGATTAGAGATCCGACGCCGCTGGCCCGTTAGAAATGCGACACCGCCTCCAACAATCAGCCCCCGACCGGACCGGCTGGCCCGGGTTGCAAGGGTAGGGAGGGGGCGGGTTAAGGAACACCACTTCGGCTTTAGCTTCCTCAGTCGTCACGACTGCTGTGCGCCAGAAGCGGTCACGGCGACCACGCCGCAGCATCATGGGTTTATTCACCAGTAAGGCGGTTCTTCCACTTTCCTTCACGTACTACGCCAAAGAGGCTTCCCCCCGTGTCAACCACTTGCATCTCAGCCGCGCCGTCGACTGCTCCTAGGCGACAGTATGAGGCCAGGGCTATACTAGACTGATGATTGGCCGAGATTCCCAACCACTGCCTCCGATTCACAGTGAGGGTCGGTGGCTTTCTCTCAAGCTCAACCGCCCAGATCACGTTCTGATTTTGCCAAATCGCTACGATGTGGTCTTGCTCCGCACATAGATACTCTAGAGGGGCAGGCTGCAACACGGTTTTAGTTTCCGATGCTGAAGCGTGCTGAACTGACGTTGCTGCTGCCAGGATGATAAAGTGACGAAGCATGTCCAACAGCTACCATGCCCCATTTGGCTGAGCAACTTCACAGTCCGGTCAGGGCCGAAAGCAGTCGAGTCGATGGCCGCCTCAAAAAAGTGCCAGAAGATGAAGCACCTGAATACTTTTGTGATCCGCCAACCCAGACTGGAGACTTCAGTTTGGCTGAATAAGCCGGGCGGAATAGATGACAGTTCGCCCACAGGCTGACGAGCATGACCTCCGACTTCGCGGAAATATTCAGGGCGTGATATGGTAGTAGTTCCTCGATCATCCATTTAGGGCCATTGGGAGGCCGTGCATGTGTAACCTTTACACCGTCCGTAAATCCGCCGCCGAAGTCGCAGCGCATTTCCGTGTGCCAAACCCGATGCAATCCAATGCACCAGAAGAAGTCTACCCTGGAACACCTGGTATGGTCGTCACGGAGGCAGACGGTATTCGTGAATTGCGATCGATGACTTGGGGCTTTCCCTTGAGGCTCAAAGGAATGAAGCCGGATGCAAAGCCGAAGCCCGTCAACAATATCGCCGATCTATCGAAACCGATTTGGATTGGACTTGCTCGCAAACCTCAATGGCGATGCCTGATACCCGTTACCGCTTTTGCCGAGGCCGAGGGAACAAAAGGGGAGAAAACGCGCACTTGGTTCAGCCTTCCCGATAAGCCGATCTTTGCATGGGCAGGTCTTTGGCGAATGAGCGATGAATGGGGACCTGTTTATTCTGGTGTCATGACTGACGCCAACGAGTTTGTGTCGCCTGTGCACGATCGCATGCCCGTACTACTTCACCAAGACGATCATGACCGTTGGCTGCATGGGAGCTTTGATGACGCGTTGTCATTCCAGACACGAGTCTTTCCGAGCAAACTAATGGCCATCGAGCGCACTCCAGAACTCTGGGTAAAACGGAAACCACAAGCGGGAGCCGGAGAAGCGATATTACTTTGATCGAAACGCGATGTCCGTCCATCGGTTTCTCCAGTCAAATATGCTCCTACAGAAATATTTTCTGGGGATCATGCTATGGGGGTGAACCTTAGGCCTCTGATTCAGCTGGCATTTCCGATCTTCATATCTTTGGCTTTGTTGTTATCGCCATTTCGACTGTCTTGACTCAAATTCGAGATAGGAACAAAAGAAGAACATTAGCAATTCTGGACATGAAGTCCATGTTCCAACGTGTGCCAAAAGGAGGTCCGCGAACCATGTCGCATACGCGCACCTCAAGACTGATCGAAGACCTGAGAGAACGGATATCGCACCTTGAAGGCTCTGCTACGCGTAGGGCTGCAACGCTGCCGTTTGGGGTTCGCCAGATAGACGAACACCTCCCAGGTGGCGGGATCGCCTTTGGCGCACTTCACGAATTTGCAGGAGGTGGAGCCGGCACTGTCGATGGCGCTGCCGCTGCGCTTTTTGCGGCGGGTATCGCCGCAAGGTCGAAGGGCAAAATCCTGTGGTGCCTTACGCGTCCTGACCTTTTTGCTCCGGCCATTTCACAAGCAGGACTTCACCCGGATCGGGTGATCTACTGCGAGGGCAACAAGGATGAGGACGTGCTGGCCTCGATGGAGGAGGGCCTTTCCTTCGGTGGCTTTGGGGCCGTCGTTGGAGAACTGGTTCGGTTGCCGATGACAGCGTCGCGTCGTCTCCACCTTGCCGCTGAGAAAACGGGCAGTTTGGGGCTCGTCGTCCGTCGATGGCGGCGACAGAACGAGGCCTCTGACTACGGAAGTCCCACAGCTTCAACAACCAGATGGCGGATCAGTGTTTTGCCATCTGAACATTTACCCGTCGCAGGCGTCGGAAGGGCGCGATGGTTGGCTGAATTGATGAGAGTAAAAGCAGGCGAGTGTGCTGAGTTTGAATTAGGAGCCTGTGATGCCGAGGGTCGTATCTGTTTACTTCCCGTATCTGTCGACGGATCGAATACGTCGACATGGAGAGGGAGCCGTGCCGGCTGAAAAACCACTGGTGGTAATATCCAGGGCCGGCTCAAAACGATGGGTGTCTGCTGCAGATGCAGCGGCTCGAAAAGTTGGACTGCGTGTCGGTATGTCGGCAAGCAAAGCCCAGGCCGCATTTGCTGATCTGGTGTTGACTGATGCTGATCCCGTAGCAGATGCAGCCGCTCTCGAACGCTTGGCACTTTGGGCGCTGAGGCAGTATAGCCCGGTAGTTGCCGTCGATGGTTCTGACGGCATCGTCATGGATACCGAGGGCGCAGACCATCTTCGTGGTGGTGAAACGATGCTGATATCCGGTCTGGTGAACATGCTGCGTGCGCGAGGCCTGACAGCACGAGCGGCAGTATCCGACACATGGGGAACCTCTCATGCCATTGCCAGGCTAACGTCCGCCGAAACGACAGTCGTGCCCATTGGTGAAGTCCAAAAAGCAGTCGTTGATCTACCTATCCACTGTCTTCGACTTCCCGCAGACATGATTCAAAGCCTTCGCGTTCTCGGTGTGGAGACGGTTGGGGAATTGTCGGCAATGCCGAGAGCGCCATTGACCCTTCGATTTGGCCCTGAGCCAGCACGACGTTTGGACCAGTTATTTGGCCGGGTTGCTGAACCGATCGAGCCAATTCGAACTCCAGAACTTGTCGAGGTCTTTCGTAATTTTCAGGAACCAATCGGTGCTGCCGAGACGATCGAAAAGTACGTTCGCCGCTTGGTGGCGCAATTGACCAGTGAGCTGGAGAAACGTGGTCTTGGTGTGCGACGATCCGACCTCGTAATCCATCGTGTTGACAATACGCGCCAGTGCCTGCGTGCAGGGCTCGCCAAACCAGTCCGCGATCCGGCACGTCTCTCCAAGCTTTTGTGTGATCGTATCGAAAAGATCGACCCCGGCTTTGGTATCGAGAAATTGGTGCTCGTTGCAATTATGGCCGAGCCATTGGAAGAAAAGCAGACGGCGTCTTCGCTGATTGAAGAAGAGGTCGTTGACATCACACCTCTTGTCGACATTCTCGGCAACCGGGGACAACGTTTGTATCGGATGACACCTGTCGCGTCCGATGTTCCCGAACGATCTGTCATCAGGATCGCGCCCACAGCCCTTGAAACAGGGGCAGACTGGGCATCGAAATGGCCACGCCCATCGAGACTTCTTCCCTATCCAGAACGGATTGAGGTGGTGGCCTTGCTTCCAGATCAGCCACCTGCGGTATTCACCTGGCGGGGAAAACGTCGACGCGTCAAGCGCGCTGACGGTCCTGAGCGGGTGTTCGGAGAATGGTGGCGAAGGCCACAAGAAAGTCAGGCAGTGCGAGACTATTTCGTTGTCGAAGATGAGACAGGTGAGCGGTACTGGGTCTACCGTGCCGGCGATGGCGTAGATGCCGAAACTGGCTCGCATTTGTGGTTCGTACATGGGGTATTCGGATGAACTACGCCGAGCTTCAGGTCACGACACATTTCTCATTTTTGCGTGGTGCGTCCAGTGCAGACGAGTTGTTTGCGCGTGCTGCCGAACTCGGGATTGATGCGCTCGGTGTCGTCGACCGTAATTCGCTCGCTGGCATTGTCCGAGCTTGGGAAGCCGCAAAGAAAACAGGTGTTCGCCTGGTGGTAGGGTGTCGTCTTG
This sequence comes from Rhizobium sp. BIGb0125, assembly GCF_024810055.1. NCBI lineage: Bacteria > Pseudomonadati > Pseudomonadota > Alphaproteobacteria > Hyphomicrobiales > Rhizobiaceae > Rhizobium > Rhizobium sp. BIGb0125. The sequence goes on along the minus strand of NZ_JANUDV010000004.1, from coordinate 301,807 downwards.
ACCTTGCAGACGGCATGTCGATCCTTGTCTACCCAATGAACCGTCCTGCATACTCGCGCCTGACGCGCCTGCTGTCGTTGGGAAAGAGCCGGGGAGGAAAGGGCAAGTGCATTCTCGATCTCACCGATGTCGAAGCCTATAACGACGGACTGATTGCGATATTGCTCCCGGATGAAGCGGATGATGTGTATGCGAGCCAGTTGCGCAGGGTTTCAGCCGTCTTCGGTGATCGTGCCTATGTGAGCTTGTGTCTTCGTCGTAGACCACGCGACAGACTTCGCCTCCATAATCTGTCGAACATGGCCTTCCGCCACAAAGTGAAGACAGTCGTAACAAACGATGTCCTTTTCCATGATCCGTCGCGACGGCAGCTTCAGGATATTGTCACCTGCATCCGAAACCGCACGACAATCGACAATGTCGGTTTCGACCGTGAGCGCCATGCGGATCGTTTCCTCAAAGCACCGGAAGAGATGCATCGCCTGTTTTCTGATTATCCAGAAGCTTTGGTACGACCACGTGAGATCGTCGATCGTTGCCGTTTCGACATGAGTGAACTCCAATACCAATATCCCGAAGAAGCCTTGGTCCCCGGATTGGATGCCCAGCAATCGCTGACGAAATTTACTTGGGAGGGAGCTGCGGATCGATATCCCGAGGGTATTCCAGAGAAAGTCCGAAAGGCGATCCTGCATGAACTCGATCTGATCCGAATCATGAAATACGCGCCGTATTTCCTGACTGTGTATTCCATCGTGCGGTTTGCCAGATCAAAAGACATCCTTTGCCAGGGGCGTGGGTCAGCGGCCAACTCGGCTGTCTGTTACTGCCTTGGGATAACTTCGATCAACCCTGAAACGTCTGATCTACTTTTTGAGCGTTTCGTCTCAATGGAGCGTGATGAACCACCAGACATCGATGTGGATTTCGAGCACAACAGACGTGAAGAAGTTATCCAGTGGATTTACGAGACCTACGGCCGTAGCCGTTCGGCTCTGTGTTCCACGGTCACACGCTACCGGGCAAAGGGTGCGCTGCGTGATGTCGGAAAAGCCTTGGGTCTACCTGAAGACCTGATCGGACAATTATCCTCAGGCATCTGGGGATGGTCAAAAGATGGAGTCGGCGAGAAACAACTCAAAGAAAACAACATGAATGCGTCGGACTATCGACTGCAACTGGCGCTCGACCTTGCGGGGCAATTGATGGGTGTGCCTCGGCACCTTGGCCAGCACCCGGGTGGGTTCGTGCTGACGCAGGACAGGCTTGACGATCTCGTGCCGATCGAACCTGCGGCCATGGATGATCGACAGGTGGTGGAATGGGACAAGGACGACATCGAAGCTCTGAAGTTCATGAAAGTCGATGTCCTCGCGCTGGGTATGTTGTCGTGCATGGCGCGGTCATTCGAGCTTTTGGCTGAGCACAAGGCATTGCCGATGGGGCTCGCCGACGTTCCGCAGGAGGACACCCGAACCTATGCGATGATCCGCAAAGCCGACACTCTGGGCACTTTTCAGATCGAAAGCCGTGCACAGATGTCTATGCTTCCTCGATTGAAGCCGAGGACATTTTACGATCTGGTAGTGCAGGTCGCTATCGTGCGACCTGGCCCCATACAGGGCGACATGGTCCATCCCTATCTCCGTCGTCGTGAAGGTAAGGAGAAGGTCGAATACCCGACACCAGAACTGGAGGCCGTGCTTGGCAAAACCCTCGGTGTCCCACTTTTCCAGGAAAGTGCGATGAAGGTCGCTATGGTATGCGCCGGCTTTTCTGCAGGAGAAGCGGACCAATTACGCCGCGCCATGGCTACGTTCAAATTCACGGGTGGGGTCTCGAAGTTCAAGGACAAGCTCGTCAATGGCATGGTGAAAAATGGCTACTCTGCTGAGTTTGCCGAGCGCACCTTCAGTCAGCTTGAGGGGTTTGGTTCATATGGTTTTCCGGAGTCGCACGCGGCTTCGTTTGCTCTCATCGCCTATGCCTCTTCATGGGTGAAGTGCTGGCATCCTGATGTCTTCTGCACGGCACTGATCAACAGCCAGCCTATGGGGTTCTACAGCGTGGCCCAAATCGTCACCGATGCCCGTCAGCATGGTGTCGAGGTTCGACCCGTTTGTGTGAATTCATCGAGATGGGACTGCACCATGGAGCCGATAGCGGGAACTGACCGGTTCGCCGTCCGCCTTGGTATGCGTGTTGTCAAAGGGCTATCTCAATACGATGCCGCCAAGATCATTCTCGCGCGCGCCAACCAGGCGTTTGAGAGTGCAGACGACATGTGGCGGCGATCAGGTGTGCCAACAGCGTCTCTGGTAAAGCTGGCAGACGCAGATGCATTCCTCCCAGCTTTAAAACTCGAACGAAGGCAGGCACTCTGGGATATCAAAGCGTTGCGTGATGAGCCGTTGGAACTGTGGGCTGCAGCGGCTGAGCGGGAAGCGAGAACAGTTTCCGAGATGCAGGAGCCTGAAGTCGCACTGAAGTCGATGGCGGAGGGTAGGGAAGTCGTTGAAGACTACTCGCATACGGGCTTAACCCTGAGGGCTCACCCACTGTCTTTCCTTCGTAATGACCTCAAGGCCAAGCGCATTGTCACTTGTGCTGAAGCAATGGCTGAACGAGATGGCAAATGGCTGTGGACTGCCGGGCTTGTTTTGGTGAGACAGCGACCCGGTAGCGCGAAGGGCGTGATGTTCCTGACGCTTGAAGACGAGACAGGTATCGTAAATGCCGTTGTCTGGCCTTCTTTGTTTGAGCGCCAGCGACGAGTATTGATGACCGCTAGCATGATGGGTATCCACGGAAAGATTCAAAAGGAAGGGGAAGTGGTGCATCTCGTTGCCCAGAAGCTGTTCGATTTCTCTAGTGACCTTGCAAACCTTGGAGAACGGAACGGTGAGTTCCCATTGCCCTATGGACGTGGGGATCAGGTGAAGAACGGTGGTGGACCCGATTCACGAGACAATCTCAAGCCAGCTGTGCAGGCGAGGGACATTTATATTCCCGATTTGCATATCGATACGTTGAAGGTGAAGTCTAGGAATTTCCACTGACTTCGATAGTCCATCCAAGACGGCAACCGGAAAACATATAAATGATGAAGACGTAACTATAAAAATTATTTACTTATCTAGCCAAAATCTACATTATTGATATATAGATATATTTAATTGTTGTATTTTTTAGATTTATTCGAATCTAATAATGAAATTATGTATTAAAATACAGTTGATATGATTTATATTCAATATTTTGTTTAATTGTTCAATTTAATTTTCCACATATGCGCTAGATTCTTATGGAATTGTTTCCTTTTGTACGTATAGTTTCAAAAAATGAAGGGGAATCATAAATATTAGGGGAGGTTGAGATGCTTCGAGCTCTCGGCAGTTGCTTTATTTTGCTTTGCAGTCCTGTCTATGCTCAAGATTCCGTTCCTACGCTACAGCCTCAAATATATCAGTCCGCCGGAGACTACACTTGGCTACGTCCACCAGAAGTTCAGTTTGTCCTCCTTACGTTTTGTGGCGGTGGCGGTGGTGGAGGGAGAGTGCGTCCTCCTCCTCCTAGTGGTGGCAGCTCCGGAAGAACCAATCTTCCTGCATTGAGTGGCGACAGTTCTCCAGCGATGACGATTTTAATTCGCGTAGATCAGGAAAAGTATCAAATTCGCGTTGGTCGAGGTGGTGTTGGTGACGGTGGACAAAACGCCCCAGCCAAGGACGGCGAAGACACAACAATAACTTTAGCCACAGGTATTCTCAGGGCAGTGGGCGGCAAGTCTAATGTCTTGGAAAAAGAAGGTGGATCGACATTTCTCGGAAGTGGGGGGATTAAGAGCTCCCCGAATGCCACAGGTAATTGTGCTGGAGGTTACCAAGCAGGGCCCACGATAGTCAGACCGTTTGTTCCCGCAGGGAATGGAAGTGACGGATATGTCTCAATCTTCCCTATGCCAGATATGGCCCGTTTTGCGAGGGTGTTGGCGCTGCTGGAAAACGTTCCTCCTCCTCCATCACCCAGGCAAGATACCGGGGAAACCGCTCCGACAAACCCAACTCCTGCGAACTAGGACGGCGATCATGAGAAAAGCCCTGCTTGCAGCCTGTGCTCTAATCGCTCTCTTCCCTGTGGACTACGCACAAAGCAACGAGCTCTCTCGCGCAATTTCACCTTGGGGGGTCAAGGACTTGAAAGGCGTTGATCCGTTTGGGGAGACGCTCATCTCAACAGATGATCGAGGCAAGCTCCAATCATATCTTTACCAACAGACGCTCCTTGAAGGCGTAGCAGCTGCACAATCATCACAAGACGTGCTCAAAGGGATGGGATACGCCGTTAAAGGACTCGGCTATGCAGCGGGCACCTTCGGAGGTGGGGATACTGGAGGTTTAGGTGATGGGCAAATGGCCAAAACGATGGCGGCCATGCAACTCGGCCCGGCGGCCCTCGCGTCAGCAATAGCAGGTGGATACGTAGGCGATCTTGGAGATGCGATTATCGAGAACGCTAACGAGGTTGCCACAGCAAGGGTCGCCTCTTACCTGCAGGAGGAATACGGAAACATCATCCGACCCAACGGCAAGCTAAATTTTGAACGTTTACGAGAAATCGGTGACACCGAGCTCGGAAAGGCAATTCGAGACCCTAAGTTTCGAGAGCAAGTGGGCAACCTCGACATTCTGAATGATTTAAAGACTACTGCGGTAATCGACATGCTGCAGGTTGGTTTGCAAGACACCAAGCTTTTGAAAGAAGGAGTCGGCAAGCTTGATGAAAAATTGGTTGCGCTGAACAAGGGGTATCTTGAGGTTAAGTCCTTACAGAAAGCCGCCTTGGAAAGATTAGATAATCACGGCGCGATTATCTCGAAAGTTCAACGAACGACGGACAGCACCAAGCTACTTCTATCGTCTCTAGTAAATTCAAATATGCCTCCACAGCAAATTTTGGCTCTTTGGAACGCGGGGGCGTTGCAGATTAGCGATGATGCTATAGAAGGAGTGCGCCGTCGCGCTTCGGCGTCCGATCTGAAAAAAGACTTCGATTCTGCATCCTCAGCATTTAAAAGTGCCGCTACCGTCTTTCAAACGCTTGGGATGAGCGAGCTTGCGGATGCCACGAATAAGACCAGCAGCCTACTTGCTGCAGGAGGGGCTTTTGCAGCTGCTTGCACCATCGGGGAACCTCTTTCGATCTTCAATACTGGTGCTGCGTTATTCGGTTCCATGGGCTCAATGTTCGGCGGTGGTGGTAGGAGCGACGGTAATGCTAAGCTTTTGCAGGCAGTGTTCCGCGAGCTTCGCCAACTCAGCGAGGTTATCCAAGCAAACCATGTCCGTGAAATGGAGGCACTCCGGCAAATTGCAATCAAGCTCGTTGACGTCGAAGCGACCATAAATCGTAAGTTCGCGGAGCTCGGACTAGATGTTGCATACCTTCAACGCGATAGCCGAGAATTGCTGTATGAAGATGTTCGTGTCTGCGAGCGGTTGGTTGAAGAGGCGCAGCTTCCAGAAACCAGGAAGTTATGGACGCGCGGTTTAATTGGATTTGCGATCTGGTTTGAAAGCGATAATCGTCCCCTCGATTATGCGCGATGCCTAAATGGCTTGTCCGCTAGACAAAGAGTATCCTCTGAGACGGAGTACTCTGGGATGCTTAGAGCGGATAATCTCGAAGAGGGGTCAGGCGGTGTGAACGTTGCTGCTAGACGTGATTCCGTTAGGCGTTTTTCGCAACGGGTACTACAGCCGACGGTAGAGTATGTCCGTGAAATGCGTGAAGACGAAAGGCCAGAAGTAGCAGCTGGCCTGCTCTACAACCCAGCCCTAAGCCTGTGTGACATTTACGTTAGATACGCTACAGAAGCCGGGTTGGTACCCAACTGTCAGAAAGTACCGCTCCCGCCAATAGTTTCAAGGATCAAAGCAAGCGAGTACAACGCTGGGCAGGGTGCTTGGCTGAGTACGCCGACAGTGGTTCTTTTATCGAAATTCACTAGAACGGTTGCCCCTTGGAACGGGGTATTAATAGAGCGCACCACAGGCGCAGCATCACGAACAATCTCCGAAGCGGAAGCGCTTAAAATAACGAAACTAAGTGCTAGTAGACGAACACGACATGTTCGAGCATTGTCGGATAGCGTTGACGCAATTGACCTTACTTTGGGACAAGCGCAAATCATTGCTGGTCTTCCAGCGGTACCAAAAGCTGTTTCGATTCTCAAGACAAAGGTAATACCAGCATTTCACAAAGCGAGACGGTTGAACGAGCCTGATGAACTAAACAAGCTTTTAGCCGCGCCTGATCCCTCTGCGAGCTTACCAGGTCCTGTTTGCGCAACTGGAAACGACGTCTGGGATACCTTGTGTATGATGCAAACCAATCCAACTTTTGCAACGAATGTCATCCGTGCTCTTGTCGCCGAGCAGGTGAGTGCCTCCAACATTTCTTTTGACCTATGGCGAAGCGCAATTAGATCGCCGTTTTCAAATCGAATTCAGGAAGTGCTCGGTTCGAACGTTGTTCTCTTCGACGCTGTGCCAGAAAAACCACAAACTACTTTGGGTTTGTGGGCAATCGAGCTTCCGAGGGTACACTCCGATCCAAATTACCCAAAGGCACCGTCAGGCTCTGTCTCATGTTGGACCAACGTCGCTCCGCCGAGTTTGTATAAGACGGGCGGAACTGAAGTTGACACAAGTGTTCCCTATTACACGACGCAGTCGAGCGGGAGGTGCTATCTGCTTGACCCTCATACATCAGAGAACTTTGAAGTTGCAGCCTTTGCCACCGACTATCATTCGCTCCTGACAGAGAGATTGTTGGCTGCCGGTGTGCTAAAAAGTTTGTGTGATAGCAACACTCTCTATCCGCAGATGTATTGCCACCAAGTCCAGGAGCCAACTACAAAACCTGATGCTCCGAGCGTGCCTCAGAGGCTAACTTCTCGATGAAATTGAAAGACTTGTTTTAACTACCTTTTCGGCAATTGCGATAGTCGGAGTTCGAACAAATGTGAGCGACATACGTCAGCTTGAGAACACGGTGTGTGGGAGCGGGAGCGAACCGCTCAGCGGCCGTTCCGGTACAACCGTTGAGTTTCGATCATTATCTTATCGAGGGCGTGACCGTCGGCGTTTGTCTGTTGGTGACTTGAAATTGTCCACCTCTGACAAACAGCAAACACGCCTTCAAAAACCGCAATATGTCGCCGGAGCTTTTCTGCTTAGCAGCGCGTTTCCCTTTCTCGCCATGGTCAGTGGTGGGGCGAGTTTTGGAGCCATAACGGGTGCACTGCCAGCAAACCTCCGCAGCACAGGGATATCCGTCACATACGCGGTCGTCGTTTGCTTGTTGGGAGGTTCCATCCAGTTCGTAATGACTGCGTTGATCGCCCTAACCGGAAACCAACTGGTTCCAGCATACTGCATGGTAGTGACGACATTGGCTGGGATTGCAGGAGTGCCATTCCTGTCTGGGCGGTCGTACAGCACCTCGAGCATCGGTATACTCAGGTAAGAACACTGACATCGCTATGGTGCGACGTTCGACGCGGAATATTCATAATTTCATCTTGACGATTTAGATTTTGTTCTTTATTTGTTCACGCCATGAAAAACTTTACCCACCTCATACGAATAGGTTGATCCCACGAGCCGTAATGATCACGGCAGCGATCTGCTTTGTTTCGTTGAGGTATTAAAATGGGTATCGCCGAGAGCGCGAAGTCGCTTCGAACAAATCGTAATACTGCAGCAATCCGCACTTTTTCACCTACAGCCACAATCAAATGCGACGGCTTGGCGATCTTTCGATCTCAGCCCGCCCGAGATGCCGCGTGCCTCTTCGACGTGAATCCTTCGGTAGTCTCATGGCATTGTATGCCACTTTCGTTGGATTGCGGCGGCGTTGTCCATGTTCCGGACTTTGGTGTTGTCGACAGCGACGGTGGACGTTTGTTGATCGACGCGTCTGACAGAGTGATGCCTGTAGCCTCGGCAGTCATTGAGGAAAGCGCAGCTCGTCATGGAGCCAGGTATCGGCGCTTGATCGCCGAGGAGGTTTACGACGGCCCCAGGCTGCAGAATGCACGAGACCTTCTCATGTATGGCAACCATGCGATCTCGCTCGGCGACCGACTACGGTTGCTATCAATTCTCAAAGATCACGGCGACCTGTCGGTTTCTGAATGCCTTACTATTTTCAAAGAAACCAAACCGATCGCGGGACTTGCTCAATTGATCCTGCGGGGTTTTGTCGAGGTGGACCTGGATGCTGAGTTGCTCGGCCCGGAAACAATGGTCCGTCGAATACGGATGTGACTGATCCGTCGTCACAAATTTCAATATCCGTGTTCCGAGGTTTCCATGAAGTCCCTTAGCGATAATCTTTGCGCCAACCATGATCTGTCTCACAGTTTTAAATACCAACTCACCCTGTCCACGCATTTAGCGATCGTTGCAATGTCGAGGCCGATCAAGCGATTACTCAAAAGACGGTTACCGTTCGTAGCCGCGTTTGTAATGCCGCTAAACGCGGACCGCCATGCGTACAGAATGGCGGCCAAATGCATGTTGGAAGGTACTTCGCTACTGGGAGGCGAACACGGCGACATCAACGTTGTGCTCGTCAACGATGAAAATCACCTAGGTGATGATTTTGTCGCGTTCCGAAAGCTTCGTCAGGTCAGACGGGCAATTATTCTAATCGAGAACCCCGACTTTTTGTCAGATGAGGTTCGCATCGCGGCCGACATCGTTGTTCATTTGTCTGAACCTTCGGCAAATGATTACCGTATCGTGGCTCACCGCATGGGTTTCGGTGAGGTCACAAAAGCTGATGCGGAATTCCTGGCGAAACAATCCTCAAAACGGGTCGAACTCGGCTGGAGGCGGGGTCGATCTCTGTCCGCCAGCATTGAGCGTCTCCGACGATATTCTCAGGTCGGCGGAGAAAAGCCAGCACTGGAACGTATTTCCGCTGGACCGACCCTCCACGACTTGTCTGGATATGGCGAGGCGAAAGGCTGGGGTATCTCACTCGCTGAAGATATCAAGTCATGGAAAGACGGCGTACTTGCTTGGGAGGATGTCGATTGTGGAATTCTTCTGTCCGGCCCTCCAGGATCGGGAAAAACCTCCTACGCAGCTGCTCTTGCGAGAACCTGCAACGTACCATTGATCCTTGGCTCGGCTGCTAGGTGGCAAGCGACAGGCCACCTCGGAGACATGTTGAAAGCAATGCAAAGGGCTTTTGCCGACGCGGTAGCCCAGTCACCAGCGATTTTGCTGATCGACGAGTTTGACAGTTTCACGAGCCGCGAAGAAGAAACGGGGAATAACGATGACTACAAGCGCCAGGTAGTCAACGGACTACTGGAACTGTTGGATGGCGCACAGTCGCATCAAGGCGTTGTAGTGATCGGTGCGACCAACTATCCCAATATTATCGATCCAGCGCTACTCAGAGCTGGGCGGCTTGAACGGCATTTTTCCATCCCGCTTCCAGATGAAACGGCACGCGTCGGCATCTTTCGTTTCTATCTGGGCGATAGTTTAAAAGATGAAGTCCTAGATACGCTCGCATCCGAATGCGAAGGGTGGTCAGGCGCTGACATTGAACGATGCGTCCGTGAAGCGCGTCGGATTGCTAGAAGAGCAGAACGACCGATGCGGCTCGATGACATCATCGCCGCAATGCCAGCTCGCATTCAGATCCCTATGGCAGTGCAACATTGTGTGGCTGCACACGAGCTCGGCCATGCCATCCTCGGCGTCCTTCTTAAATCTGATCCCTTGATTTCGGTGTCAGTCGCGAGAACCATCCGGCCAAGTATCGGGCCCCAAAGTTTGGGACATGCCAAGTTTCATGAACAGTTTTTCAATCGCAGAACTGGAACCTACTATCGCGACAAGATTGCAATTTTGCTTGGTGGGATTGCAGCAGAGGAAATTCTGTTCAAGGCGTTTGATAACGGGGCGGCCGGAAGTTCGACCGCGGACCTAAACCGCGCGACTGATATCGCCACCATGTTAGAAACGAGCTGGGGGTTGGGAAAAACTCTAGCTGTTGAACCTGGCAATAGCCCGCAAGAGCTGTCGGCATATCGTCACAATCGAAAGGATGTCGCCAAAGCTGTCGAGGCCACATTGCAAGCCGAAATGCAACGGGCAAAAACACTACTCGAAGAACACAGGTCGGTCCTTCTCGATCTTCACGCCGATCTCTTACGCGAAGGAACTCTACAGGCTGCCGTAATCAAAGCGGCGATGGAGAAGCATCATGAGGTAAGTCTATCTCATAAAGCCGAATCCGGCGGATACGAGCTCAGGAAGTAGGGGAGGAGAGATACCGGGCACGTTGCTATTATTAGCGATATGGTACGGAACACTCCACAGGGCGTTCAAGGGGTCGAATACCCCCGGCAGTGGGAAGTACTTATCGATTAATACAAAATCTCGTGCATTAAACGACGCGATTGGCATCTGATGGGTGATTGAAAGTGCTGCAAACAGGAGATCGTGTCCAATCTTATCTTTCTTTTGCCCGGGGCTTGTCATGTAAAGGTGGCGAAGCGGGCCAACCGTCGTCATTTGTGCGTAAAGATCGGAAGCCTTTGACGTGAGTTGTGCGAACTGAAAGTCCACGGAGAGCAGATCGTCGATCCAATCGTGCAACCTCATGGCTTTCTGGGGATCGGTTTTAGAGGAGAGATATGCACCGCGCCTCAATTCTGCTATCGCTGGGAACGAAAGAGCTAGGGAATTCGCACCCATTAATTTCATCCACGAGCGTAAGCCGGGAGGCGGTCGTTGTAGACCGGCGTTGCTCAAAATGTTCGTGTCCATCAAGAATATTGGACCTGCCATTTCAAAAACCTCGCACGTAGAACGGATTCCTGAAATGTAGTAACCGGAATTTACCGGTTTTCTGTAAACTTTGACTTTTACAACTCGAAATTCGGTGAACTGGAGATTTGGTGACAATGTCACAGAACTGGACGATAGAGACGGCATCTACCGACCTGCCAGGCTTGCTGAAACTAGCGCGGGCGTCTTCGCAATATATCGTCGTGCCAGACGGTAGATTTGTGGTGTCCTTCGAACAAGGTGGTCGCAAGTCTCTTACAGACATTTTGGACGAGGAAGGCCGACTGAAATCCGCTGATATTCGAGAGCTCTAGTCGGTCTAGGTAGACGGGCGGCCGGTCCAAACCACCCCTTTGCTCGATACCCACCTTTTGAACATCGAAATGTGTAGCGAATTTTCAAGTCACGCTGGGAGGGCTTCCCTTCACTAGACCGTTGCGTGGCGGAGTATGCGGAGGATTTTCTCCTCCTTCTGTGCAAACTCAGGTCGTTGTCTCGCCGAATGGCGGAGATATCAAGCGGGCAATTGCGACGTAGCTCAGGCTCTGACCTAAGCACCTTGTCCCGTCGAAAATGGCCCCTTAATTCAAGTGATAATGCCACCTTCGGACAATAGACTGTAGTTGGCGCTATGCTACCTTAGGTGGAAACAAGGTGATTCTGATGTCTTCCGCGCCAAAACCCAGTCTTCATATTCGAGCCAGTTCTCTTGGTCCGGTTGCGCAACTGGACGCAGACCTCAGCAAATTTTCCCAGAATCTTATCTACGCACGTAACGGCACCGGGAAATCCTTTCTAACCCGAGCATTGCGATATCTCGATCTGTATGGCGACGGTCAGGATATACAGGAGGCCCCGACCAATCTGATCTCAGAGGAATCTACCAACGGACACGGAATGTTCGAGGTATCTCAAGGTGACGCCAGCATTGGCAAGCTCTCCCTCAATTTGGCTAGTCGCGAAGCCACTCCACATATAGGCGACCGCATCTTCCACGTGTTCTCGGAAGACTTTGTTCATTCCGAGCTGAGACAGACGAACTTCGTGGTGGACGGGAACATTGAAAGCAAAATTACGCTCGATCATTCGATAATCAGCACCAAAGAGGCGGAAGAAAAGGTGCAGCGGGCAGAAAGGCTTCTGGCTGAATCGACCTCGGCATTGGAACATGTACTTGGGGAAGCAAAGGAAGGGCAGCTATTCAACAAAGCAGGTGTCAATCGCCGACTTCGGGAATATACCGCCATTCAACTCTCGGAACTATTGTCCAGCCACACAGTCCTGCCAGCACAGCCGGCACGGAGTTTCGCAAACGTCCTGAGCGACCTTGATGCTCTCAAGAGTGTGCCAGCGGAACCGGACTATCCTGGCAACATAGAAGGTATCACGTTCAACGCATCCGTTATTGACACCGTGATCGTCAACCTTTCTCGGATGACAACGCCGTCCAGCGTCGCGGACGAGATCAAAACGAAGATTACAGCACACCACGCTTTCATCGAAGCAGGAACCGAATTGGTGCAGGCCGGAGAGGGGACGTGTCCATTCTGCGCACAGTCAGTTGAGCATCCGCCCGCAAAGGACCTCATCGCGTCCTATATCGCTTTCTTTGCTGATGCCGAAGGCGCTCACAAGAAAGCGCTAAGGGAGGATTGGTCCAAAGTGAAAAGCCTCAGGAGTGCGGTCTCTGCTTGTGAGAGTTCGTATTCTCGGAATTTCTCGAAATACGACAGTCTTAAAAAGCTCGTGCCATCGCAGAAGAGTGTCACTCTTCCGGATCTACCTAGAGAAGCGCAGGCAGCCGACATTCTGCTCGGCGCGTATTCCCAAGCGATCGAGGCAAAAGGCACCAGTCCAGGTGAAGAGGTGAGCCGTCCGGAAGGCGATGTATCGTCCACAATTGCGACCTTGCAGCAAACGATCGGCGAAATAAACCACGCGTTTCTAGCATTGCGAAATGCGATTGGCGCGTCAGATGCTGAGCGCCGAAACCTCCAGCGCGAGGCTTGCGATACATTTGCCGTCGAATTTGTGAGGTCTAATTGGGCACCTTTCGCCGCCGTCTTCCGTGGTCAGGAAGATTTGCGGATTGCTGCCGCTGAACTTGCAACACTCGAGAAATCACAGCTTTCCGACAATGCAAAGGACCGCGTAGCAACTACGTTCGAGTCATTGATCGTCACCTTTTTTGGGCAGAAGTATAGCTTTGACAAAGCCTCATTCACGCTCAGGCGCGACAATCGCGAGATGCTTAGAGGGCCCAGCCGCACATTGAGCGATGGCGAGAAAACGGTGATCGCTTTCTGTTATTTCATTTCATGTGTCCACAAGAAGATAAAGGCGACGTCGGACTACGGGAAGCTTTTCCTGGTATTTGATGATCCCATAACCTCGATGTCGTATGACTATGTCTTCGCAATAGCCCAGACTTTGAAGCACCTAAATATCTCTGCCACAGGCACGGTCTCGATCAATCCGGCGGACATAAACAACGGCTCCCTGCGACCTGAGTTGCTCGTTTTCACCCACAGCAGTTACTTCTACAACATCTGCGTAACCAACAGGGTTGTGAAGGAGGAAGGCGCATTCTTTCTTCATAAGGTCGGTCAGACGCACCAATTGTCAAAGCTCAAGAAATACATCGCTCCATTTGAAGAGCACCTCCGTGAAATAGTCGGCGTTCACGGCGGGTCTGAGCCGAGCCACACTGATAGCCTCTCTAACTACATCAGCTATCTGGCTGGCGAGGAGGGCTTTGAGATCAAGAGCGTGCTCATCAACAATCTCTCTCATGGCACCTATTACGACGAGACGCCCAGCCCCGATGAGCTCAAGGACGCGTGCGATGAGACAATTCGGATAGTTGAGAGATACGCAAAAGGTCAGCTTGAGGTAGCGAGGGCACTTTCACGTGTTGCTTGAACGTATCGTCTGAAGCAACTGAAAACTTTGATTTATTTTCCCACCTTAGCCTACTTTTTTGCGGACGATTTTAGTAGGTTGCTCCGGGGGTGGGCTACGCGTTTCGATGCCTACGATCTCATTGCCTAGAAGCGAGCTTCCACATGCGCGGTCCGTCACATAATTCAAAGCTTCCGTTTCCCATGACCTACCGTGGTGTGACGTACATTGGATTTCGCCAACTCATGTCGTCCCTCAGCCCTCCGTCCCCGGTCAAAGAGGTCACCGTAACTGGTCGCCTGCGCCGTTTTTTCAACGGTGGCGGGAAAATTACCGACGAAATCTTGGACGAGATATTCTACCTCGATGCAAAGCAGTACCAATCCAAATACGGCAAGCGTGTCACGTGGGTAGAGACGCCCGACGGACCGCGGTCTGTAGATACTCTCTACACCGAATACGCCTCCCGGGATGGCGTTATACCTTACCATGTCTTCCGGACGCGACTTAAATCGATGGAGAAACGATCAGTTCCGGTCACGTCGACGCTAATCGATACTGCGGCTTCATACAGCCAAGCGGACTGGATAACTGAACATGGTGGCGGTCGCCGAAAACGATTTGTCTACAATGGCGACCACTACCCCGATCGACGAGGCGAATATACCGCGTTTACTTCCTTCCTGAAGGCGATAGACCGCTACGACGAGCGGGAAATGATGCATGCCAGGTTGAAAGCGAAATGGGCGATTGACGACATGCTATCCGAGCCGCCCATGTCCGATGGCGCTCCTGGTTACATCTATAAGATCACGGACACCACAACGGGGAAAGTCTACGTTGGATTGACCGTCAACAAACCTGATGTTCGTTGGAACCAGCATGTTCAGACGGCGGCTAGGGGAGGAGGGAGCCTGCTTCATGATGCCATACGTCTAAAGGGAGCAGAAAACTTCATGGTCGACGTCCTTGAGGTCGTGGAGAGCGGTGAACACAAGCTCGCCGAACGGGAATCGAGTGGATGCTTAATCTGAATACGATGCATCCCAACGGATTGAACGCCAGGGCCGGAGGGCAAATCGGCTCCTATGACGGGAGAGCGGTCGAATGGGAGGGAAGAAGTTTCAGGTCTATCGCGTCTATGCGTCGTGTAGTGTCCATAGCGACCGGGCTTCCAGAGCATGTCGTCGAAAGCCGGTTCAGGGAGGACAAGCCGTTGCCCGTCAAAGCCCGAAAACAGAGCAAGCATCCTGACGCCGGTTCGGCGCTTTTTCGACAGCATCTAGGTATTCTCAAGCGGGCCCGAGACAAAGGCGACACCGTTGATGCTGAATGGCTCGATTATGATCGCTTTAAAGCCGACATCAGTGGAAAACCGGGGAAGGGACGGCTCACGCGTATAGACGAGCAGAAACCTTGGGGACCAACTAATTGGACGTGGATGGACCAAAGGGGAATCATCGCACGAACCCACGGCAAGCCAATCGAGGCGTTTGGTAAGGTCTGGCCCACCCTCGAGGATGCTCTAAGGGAATATAAAATAGGCAGCGGCACCTACCAATTTCGCATCAAGGCAGGGATGTCAGTGGAAGCCGCCCTGTCGACACCAATCGGACCCACATCAAAGAAAGAGTTTACGTTTGAGGGTGAAACTTGGCGAAGCAGGAACAGAGCGTGTGTCGAGCTTGCGGCCAGGCACGGGATAACCGCCGACAAGGTGAAGGATCGGCTCGTACGGGGAATTCCGCTGTCAAGTTGGAAGCAGATGGACGAGAAAAGCTGAAGGCTCGCGAAGAATAGGGGACTTCATCGCCTGGCGAGGCCGTGTTGCTACCGAACGATGTCTATTATGAAGCGAGCGACTTTGATTTGAATTCGCTCACACGCCAGTTTCGGATTACGGCGAGTGCAAGGTAGGCAAGCCGCATTTTGTGTCTTTTGCGGCGAAGAAGGCCTTCGTGCCGAAGTCTAGGATGCGATTTTGAGCTGTTGAGCGGCCGGACTATCAAAGACACGGATTTTCCCGCCCTCGTTCGCAGAAAGCATGAAACTAGGCCGACCTTCGCTGGCCAACAATGCCGCGCATAGTACTCCGCTCTTATAAGCTCCGCAGTCCAAGTTGATACGGTTGACGTGAACCTCAGGCAGGCGGCTGTCTGTAACCGTATGACCGTGGACGATCGTCTTACGGAGCGGGTCTCTGTGAGCAATGAGCGCCTTGCTGTCCCAGCGAAGCTTATAAGGGTCCTGTTGATCCATTGGTATCGTTGGATCAATACCAGCATGAACCAAGACAAAATCCGGAAGCTCGAAGAACGCGACCGCATTGCGGATCATGGCTATGTGGGAGGCCTGCTCAGTCCTCAGTATTTCCGCGAGTTCATCTCGAAGTAAGACGAAATTGTCTTCGCCCACGAAATCGTAACCCTTGTAACCGTAGGAGGCGACGGTGTTGAGGCCTCCATTCCAGCACCAGCTTTTCGACGAAGCACTTCCGCCATCGACGAACCTCAGCATAAGGTCTTCGTGATTGCCCAAAATCATACGAGAGGCGGGGTTTCGGGCAAGCTCGCTTTCCACCATGTTGAGGCAGTCTTTCGAATCCGGGCCTCTGTCAATGATGTCTCCGAGAAACACCACCTGCGCATCCGCGTGGTGCGCTTGGATATGCTTGAGAAGCCCTTCAAGGAGGTCGGCGCGCCCATGTATGTCTCCGACAGCAATCGTTTCCATTGAAATCCCCATATTCCTTCTGCTTCCATATGGGAGCGACAGTGAGGAACGCGTTTAGCGGTTATTTCAACTTTTAACGGAGGTGAAAATTTTGCTCGACGGAAGGACGTGTGGCCAACCTGAAGTCGGTAATCGATCAGTCTTCATTCCTAACAGAAGGGTCGGATTGGCAAAATATCCGCTCAACCCTCTGTCCGTCAGCGAGACCAGAGAGTTGGCATCTGAGGCACCAATATTGGAGCGCTCCTTACGTCAACCCATCCTTCCAGGCGTCGGCGGTCGTGTCGATCTTTTCTGGGTACCATACTCCGCAAGAGTGGTACCTGCTGCTGAGATTGCTCGTAGGAGTGCGGGGTCGTTCAAAAGCGATGTATCGCCATCGAAAAGCTGCTGAGCCGCGACCAGATCGATCTTTTCCCGTAGAGGAATGACGCCTACGCTGATACGCGAACCCACTTTCATCGCATCAGCGTAAACGCAGGTCCCCATAGTCCTCCACGCCGGCTCATCGCAGACAAATGTGATCTCGGCGCAGTATCTGCCGTACGAGACGATTTCACGGACGTAGAAACCTTCAACCTTGCTCCGGGGCTGGAACTCAAGATTAAGTTCGTCGGCAGGATCGAATTCAATATAAGTAACGCATGCAGGGATTTCGGAAAGCTCGATAGTCGCACGCGCTTGATCACCACTATCACCGAAGGTTGATTGCGAAGCTCTTTCACCGTCGATATGCCAGTCAGCGATAAGGCTTTCCAGGTGACGGAGCCTGAGGTTACGCTCGCCTATGATATCGATTGTCGCGCCACTGTGCTCGATCTCTATCAACCTAGAGGAGGGGTTCGCGGCCGCTCCATGTTTGGTAATGCCTGGGCTAAGTCGTTCCAACCGCGCGAGTTGTGCACGGAAAGCCGCCGGGTAACGGTAAGGATGAGGGGTTTGCATTCTTCTTGCTCCTGAATGGCATCAGGAAAAGTGGCAGGTAGTGATGCAAGAAAGAAGCGCAAGGTATAATCGTGCATCCGGGCATCCAGTTACCGCGCAATATCGCGTTTATATTACGTAATAAATTAGCAATGCCTCAGAATAATGCTGCAATCCACAGCATATATGTTATTTATTATTCAATATTTCAAATTACTATATAGACACTTAGAATAATATAGTATTTTCTTATAGTTCTTAAATTACCAATATCTACGCAAAACATCGCATATTTTTGATATATACTTAAATTGGTTTATATTCTTTTTTTGTACTCAGGACCTAATTTGACTTTCGGACATTTCATTTGGATTCCTACATTTGCAGAAACAGGACACTTCAACTTTGCGGCTACAATGCATAAATCGCATAACCTTGATTATGGAACACGCCGGTCATTTCAGAAGTGTTGCTTTTTACGGTACTGACCCTTTAAGCTTAAATAGCAAAAACCGTTAAAGGTCATTATGTTCGTTGCATTTCTTCGAGCCATGCTGCAGTTAGCAGCGACTGTTCGAGAGTAAGAAATGATGCCCGTCAATCTGAATACAATGTACCTTCCGCCATCGATACGCGGCCTTGTTTCTGTCAACTCTTATGGAACGCCAAGGTTCTGGGCGACTGTCTGGAGCGACGTCTTAAAGACCAGCCTCTCGGCTTCGACGCGCCGCAAGCACTTGTCGGCAATTGACCGCCTCTACCAAGCTGTCCACCGTCAACGCGGCAAATATTTCCCCATCTTCGATACTTTGTAGGGCAACCGTTTCTCGGCAAGCGCAAGTTCTATAATCGCTGGATGAGGATACACCTCGATGAGTGCGGGTCCGTCGATTTTGCAAGTCGCAAGGGAGTAACCGATGCGCTCAAATGCTTTTCGAAGGTCGTCGCTAGTTTTGCCTGGACGCAGTTCGCTGGGTGTATGAGTGATAGCATGCCGTGCACCATACGTTGACGATATGTTGTTATCCGAGGTCCTCCGCCCCACAATCGGTTCTAAGGATAGCGGCATGTCAATTGCGACTAGGGTAAGAGAGGAACTTAGCTTTCTCTCGGCAGCTTCAACCAAAGCGTCAGCATCGGGAACCGATCCTCTATGACGTAAAACTTCAATAGTAGGAACGTCCTCTAAAAAAGCTTCATAAGAGGCGGACGCTTTGACCAAGCGCCACTGGGTTCCGTCGTCAGCGAGCAAGGCGATTCCGCTAGGCTGAGAAAGCGTCCACGCAGCATCGATGCCGAGGACCGCACGGACCGTTTCCATCAACCACCAACCTTTTCCGTATTGAGAACCTCTGTAAGTTTAAGGCTAACGCCACTCTTCATTACGATGTTGAGTGTCCGGATCATGTCAGCACATTCTAGTAGCGTGGCGCGTTGTTTAGAGGTTTCGTGCGTATCCAAATCGGCGGCGGTTGAAGCTATTCTAATAATTGCGTCACCCGATGTGCCAAACTCAGGAATACCTACAATTGATCTGAGATCACGGATCACAACAACCGAGCGGAAAAGAAGGTCGGATATTACATCCGTTGTTGCAGAGTGCTCGCGGTTAGCATGCCACAGGAGCTCTGCGACGATCTTGGTTGTATCACAGTAAGATTGCTGCAAGTCTCATTCACTCCAAACGCGCTCGTTGATGCTCGGCATTGACGAGATTCGGAGCAAGGTACGGAAAACCAAAGACCACTTTTTTGCACCAACCGAGGGCGCTCTGCAAGAACCGTAATCCAGAACTTGCGACCGCTTCCAGATGGATATGAAGCGCGAACGGATTGCGGATTATCTCTAATCGCAACGGCCGTCAGAGTTTCCCAACGGCGGCAGAAACTGGATTATCGATGATCAACGACACAGGGAACATCTTCTTCTTTATGCTACGGCGATAACTCCTAAACCCACACACCATTGTATATCTGATCAGAATATCACTTTCGAAGTAATATTGGTTGTCGCTCGTTTCTCCAGCCCGATATTGGCGACATGCTCGGGAAATCTCCCTCCTCGCCCGAGCTGCGGACCGTTAGTCCGCATTGCCGCCCCGCCTTGGGGCGGCTTTTTTGTTTCTATTATACTTCCATGGCCACGCGACCTTTGCCGTGAAATGTCATAACCATTTGCGGCTCACACCAAGGAGCCGAAGGAAGCTCCGATGCGTCGCGCTAATAGACTGTTACTCTCGTGAAGCCTCTGAGCCGGGTGAAAAGTACACGCGCCTCATTACACCTCCGTATATCTGAAGTTTCGTACACAAAGAAAGTATGATCCCATACTTCACACACTCGGAGGGAATAAGATGCGAACTCGCCGTTACAAATCGCAGCAATCCTCGACTTCTGAATACAAACTCGCCGTCAACGCGATAACGTTTCTCGTTTTCGTTCTCTTGGCTTACCTGTTGATCTGTGTATCTACGGCAAAAACGCCGACCACTAATGGCTTCCCCTCAAAGGAAGCTTCGCAGAAACATGCATTGCGCATTCATGAGCTAGCTGCGATTTATTCTGCAATACAAGTTGCTTCTGGCCCGAAGTAACTGATGTTATGGGAGGTTTTCAAATTCCTAAGTAATACACCAACGACACATACGCCGATGAATATCGGATGGTAAATCTAATCGAGGATTTCGGAAGGCAACTCACGTTCGCGGTAGAGTAAATCCGATACTTGCACCAAGGCCCTTGTTTTCAGCATCTATGCGCCCGCCATGCTTGACGATGATTGTACGGCAGATGGCAAGCCCCATTCCCGTACCTTGTTGTTTGGTAGTATAAAAAGCGTCGAATACCCGCGATAGGTCAGCTATTCCACCCGAGTCGTCCACTACACAAATTCGAACGGTGTCATCAGTACAAACGGTTGCAACTTGAATAATCGGTCGCTCAATCCCAGCTTCGATCCCCGCTTCCAGCGAATTGCGAAGCAAGTTCATTAAGACTTGTCGAATTTGCAACGTGTCGACGACCGCCCACGGCTCACATTCATCAAGCTCCTGAACGACTATAGCTCTTCGCGAGGGATCGACGCTCATAAAAAGATGGCAAACATCTTTGATTATCGCGTGTATGTTTGCCCGAACTCTCTCTTGCTCGCCAAGTTGAAACATCGAACGCATGGTTTTGACTATTTCTGAGGAGAGTAATGCGTCCCTCAATACGTTTTCAGCACTAATTAGCGCTTTGTCGACGTTGGGAGGATTCGCGACCAGCCACCGCCGACACGCATCAGCATTCACGGCCAATGCAGCTAACGGTTGGCTGACCTCATGCGATATTGACGCGGATAGTTCCGCCATGGTGGCAATTCGGGCGACACGCTCTAGCTCACTCGTCGCTGTTTGAAGTTTTTCATTTCCGCGAACGTCGTCATCGATGTCGATTGCAAAACCATACCATCGTATGACATCGCCGTTCTCGTCCCTCAAGGGATGAGTGCGCCCCTGCAACCACCTATATCCACCATCGGTGCGCCTCCTATAGCGCTCCATCCACCCCTCACCCGTCCTCATGCTGGTGATTATAGCCTGCTCTAACCGTTCCTGATCATCAGGATGGATCACGGTTCGCATCACAGACATGATGGCCTCATGGGGGTCATCCATCGCAGGTACGACAAATCCAGGAAACTGTGCAGATCGCTGATTGAAGAACGTGACCTTGCCATCGAGCTCAGTCTCCCAAATAACGGCGGGAATTGTGCTCACCACTAAGCTGAGTTGATGTTCCCGATCCTCCAAAAACTTACGTGAAGCAACCGCTTCTTCGTAATCTTTGCGTGGCACCGTCACTAAACCGCGTTGATCAAGATACTCCGAGAACAAATCGTTGGTTATTGTCAGCACGCTCCCTAACCAGCACGAGCGTCCGTTATCCATTCGTAACGGCTTAGCGCTGATGTTCACCCACTGCTGAGCATCACAATTGCTTTTCAGCCGATGAACTGTACGGAATTCAGATTGCGCAAGATGTGATAGATACCAATCTCTGATCAACTTTGACAACTTGTCCGAAGCCAAGAACCTGAGGACTTTTCTTGTTTTGATAAATGTTAAGGCGGGTTGCTTGAGGAGCTCGGCCAGTGTCTTGCTCAGTACAAAGCATTTTTCGTTTGGAAAAAAAGCCCAGCCAGCACCGGGCATTGTTTCAATGTGACTGAAAATATTGTCATAGTTCACTTTTTGATGTCCAGGTGCACTCATCAGTCGCACTTACGCCCCCGCGTTCGGTCCATAGATCATCATAAATCCTGAACGCATCACCATAGGCAAGACAAGAATCTGACATCTGCGGTCAAGCTGCTACGAGGATGGCACATACCTGCGTATAGCTTGCTGTACCACCACGGCCCAGTAACTCTAGGACGAGAGAAATTTGGACGAGACAAATGAAGTATGTTGTTGTGGGTGGAACGGGCTTGATTGGCGCGAAAGTCGTAAAGGCATTGACCTCTCAGGGTCACATGGTGATTACGGCAGCGCCAGAGACCGGAGTAAATACGGTCACCGGTCATGGTTTAACCGAAGCGATGACTGGAGCCCATGCAGTATTAGACGTCACGAATTCACCTTCGTTTGATCCAGCCGCGATACTCAGGTTTTTCAAAGCGTCGACATTGAACCAATTGGGAGTGGAAAGACGAGCCCGAGTACCACACCATATTCTCCTCTCTATCGTTGGCACCGAGAAATTGGATGGCAATGCCTACTTCAAAGGTAAAAATCTCCAAGAAAAACTCGTTAGAACTTCGGGCAGGCCGTACACAATCGTTCGGTCGACACAGTTCATGGAATATTTGGGCACTATCGCCGACCTCGGTGAAACCAGAGGACAAATCCGGGTTTCAACCGCAAACGTCCAAATGATCGCAGCGGATGACTTGGTGGATGCACTTTGTAATGTTGTGACAGGCGACCCATTGAACGGGATCCTTCAGGTGGCGGGTCCAGACCGTGAACCAATGAGTGAAGTGGTGACGCGTTACCTCCTCGCCCGAAATGATATCAGAACTGTTAGCGCCACCCCAGATGCCCTCTACTTTGGTTCGAAGCTTGAACCCAATACGCTCGTTCCCGAGGGAAAGGCTTTGATTGGGAAAACACATCTTGATGACTGGCTCGGCGCAACTGCCACCTAACAGGCCGTAGAATTACGCCCCAAAGCAGCTCGATTACACGACCTCACACTAGTCGCGCTTTCACGAAGTCCAACTTAGGGATTCATCCGATGAGCACTACCCAGACTACATCCCACAGCGAGAAGATAAAATCTTACGACAAATCTTACGCTATCTCAGCACTCGTTGGACGTTTCCTTCTCAGTCCGATTTTCGTGCTTTCGGGCATTGGCAAGGTCACTAGTCATGAGACCTACCTCAGCTATATCGCTGCCTTTGGTATGCCGTTTCCTGTAATCTGCTTAATAGGCGCTATCGCGATAGAACTCGGTGGAGGCCTAGCTCTTGCTATCGGATTCAAGACGCGTACCGCGGCACTAATCCTGGCGCTATTTAGCCTGTTTACTGCCCTTGTCTTCCACAACGATTTCTCTGATCAGAACCAATTCCTACACTTCTGGAAAAACATCGCGATAGCTGGTGGACTACTGCAAGCAACCGCCTTTGGCGCTGGTATTTTTAGCCTCGACGGCTTTAGCACCCGAAGAAGATAGCCAGCTCGCCAATCGACATAAGTATGACCTACCTTCGAGAACAACGCATACGCCGCCCTTCATACCATCATGTCGTCTGCATAGGTCATACTCTTAAAACGAGCCAACAGCTGGTTCAGCAGCTGACGGCTCGTCAGCAGTCTCGCATCATTTAATCAACCTGACCTCATCAACATCTTTCCGAACAGCGAACGCGGATCGCAGTCACGAATGTATATTCAATCTCAACAATTGGATGAGTAAAGAAATGGATCAAGCAGAATACGTCGACACGGAGCGAGTGACCGAACCTTGTACGGTGATAATCGCGGATCCCTTTGTCGAGAAAACCGCCTCAATCGCCGCTGGCATACGTGCTCGCGGCATGCACGTTCTAACGTGTACTACCCTTAGAGACGCATTATCTGCCTGCCATGATTGTCGACCGTCTTTTGTACTGACGGAATTAAGATTTCCAGATGGTCTCGGATTGGAGCTCGTCAAATGGACCTCCGCTCAACTGCCGAAAACGAGAACAGTCGTACATACTTGGTTTGCAGACCTCCCGACCGCAGTTATTGCTGCAAAAATGGGAGCTTGCGATTTTGTACCAAAGCCCACGGATAAAGATTTCTTACTCAATATATTGCTACTTGGATCACGGAGTATCGCAATTGATTGTCGAATAGAGAGAGCCGATCGTATAAGGCAGGAGCATATTGAGCACGTCATGCGGTTTAACAGTGCAAACATCTCTAGGGCCGCACGGTATCTTCATCTGGACAGACGATCCCTCCAGAGAATGCTCAAACGATACGAAGCAGAAGCTTAATCCATTAAGACGAACTTGATCATTGCACAAAACCAATCCACCACCGCCAATTAAAGGTTGCAGGGATCGCGTAAATAAAGAACATCAGTTTAACGTCCAATTTTTCCTGTTACGTAAGGATATCTCTCTTCGTGAGTATTGACCGACTTACACTGCACCTTATCCATGTTTTTGACTATGATCACTCATGAGTTTTATCTTCCTCAAGAGCTCGCACACAATTTCGCAAAGCGGCCGCGCAAAAGTCTTAACGCAATCCTGGTGATGGTCGAACTCCCTCTCATCATACAGTCCACGCTCGATATCCAGCAGACGGCGAAAGGCAATATGCGAAATTCTCCAGCCTCCAGCAGTCAGAGGTAAAATGAACTTGGGTCCTGCGCCTTCGAACATAGGAGGAACTAAGTGTTCACTTAAGAACAGCGTAGTGCATTTTTCAAAGTCTCCAGACACGTCTCCAGTACGTACAGACCCAACAGCAATTATCACACGCTCGCGTTCACACTTCGCACGGTTTTCTTGCTCACTTATACTCGTGGTCGACGCCGTATCGTTTTGAAACGATTCGACAAATTTACCTGTGCAATCGTGGAAAAGTATTCGAAGGGTTTCCAGCTCAGACTTCAACGGGTGCTCACCGACTATCGAAACGATGCCACATCGGCTTATTGCATTGGCGACCTGCCAAATTACATCGTCCCAAACCTTAGCTTCGTAGCGATCGGTTCGGTTGCAATAGGCAAACGGAAACGGAATTGAACCTAATTGCTTCAGGTCCTCTGCGGAGCAATGTCGGATGTCAGAGACACTTCGACTTGCAAAGAACGCGGGACCGACAGATTCGCGGTGAGCCTTCTTATCGTTCGGTCTCCGAGATCGGTCACCATTTTGTTGCTCAGATGCGATCATCAACTCCATGGTTCACCCCCACTTGATAACCCGGCAATCTTATACTTCCCACTGTTATTGAGGGAGTATACGGACGTGTGTCTATCGAACTCCGAGACGACATTGAGTAACGGTGGAGTTAAGGCGTGATTAAATTTTGCCCGATGGAAGCCGACCTAAGCGTTAGGCCGCACCGCTGCCTTCACCAGAGATGGCCACCCATGGCGTAAAGCTCATGCGTAGATTGGCAAAATAAATGAAGCAAGCTTGCAGCACTGAGGTGAACAACTCTAGTAGCAGGTCGCTCCAGCGTGAAAAATTAGGATGTGTTGCGCTCATAGGCCGATTGCTGACTAGACTTCTAAGAAACCATGAGCGCTTTCGCGAACGGCACCCCTTTTGTCTTCAAATTCAGTCATGCCAGATCATTAGGTATACACCGGTCTATATAGATCACTTTACAGCTTAGTGTATCTTAGTCCTTGCAGTTCGACACTATGTAGACCGCCTCTACATACTGAGATTAGGCCATCCCCCTCGCAAGCCATCTCATGCGAACAGCAACCCAAAGCGGGGTCGTCCATCCCCCAGGTCGACCCCGTTCTTCTTTTCACTAGGACGAGCTGGGCTACCTACTAAATTGACTGACCAATCAATTGTGTTGTTCTCAGTCTGACAATATAAAAGAAAATTGTGACTGGTCGGTTTAGAGATACACCTGACAACATTCGTAGCTAGTTCTAGCGACGCTATTTCCAGCACCACGATAAATAACGACCGGTGCGCGACGTGGCTATCGACCGCGTCCCTTTCAGTTATGTTGGTTCAAAACAGTCGGATCGGCGGCACCTAATAGATCATAACGTCGTACTAATTCACTTAACGTACGGCATTCCATCTTTTTCATCATTCTACCGCGATGCAACTTTACCATTATTTCACTGATCCTAAGTTCCCACGCGATTTGTTTGTTTAGCAGACCATCCGTGACGTATTTTAGGACTTGCCTCTCACGTGGCGTCAGTTTTTCGAAGCAGCGATTTGCCAGTTTGAGATTTAGTCGATCGGTCCTTCGCTCCCCATAGAGATCGATTGCCTTGATGGCTGCAGCGATCATAATGTCACTGTCAAAGGGCTTCAGGAAAAAATCTGTCGCTCCGGCTTTCATCGCATCCACCGAGATTTTTACATCTTCAAACCCTGTTATAAACATAACGGGATGGCTGCACCCCATTTCGAACAGTCTGTGTTGAAGTTCTAGTCCACTAAGGTCAGGCATGTTGACATCGAGAAGTATACAGCCAGGACGTTCAGGGTTAAAACCAGCAAAAAACTCGATAGCACCATCGAAAGCCACTGCATGCATATCGAAGGATCCGAACAGATCAACAAGTGATCTGCGAATTGGTTCTTCATCATCGACGATTGTGATCAGCGGAACCATGTCGTGCATTTCTGAACCATTCAACATCTCATCTCTCCCTAATATTCAGACCGACTGAAGGAACTCGCCTGTTCTTTTTCAGGCGGTAGCGACAGGCAGCCACGCCTCAAATACTGCTCCCCCACCAGCAACGTTCGTGACGGAGATTGCTCCGCCGTGGCTTTGCAAAATGGAACGACATATCGAAAGTCCCATGCCCATCCCCTCCTTGCGGGTCGTAAAGAAACTCTCAAATATCTCCACCGCAAGGCCGTCCGGTATGCCAGGACCACTATCAAGCACTTCTATGAAAACCCGACCATTATCATACCGGGTCGAAACCCGAATGAAGCCCGCCTGATTATCCGATCGCTCAATCGCCTGCATCGCGTTGATCACGAGGTTGACCACCACCTGTTGTATCTGGACCGGGTCAGCCTCAACATCCGCACACGCCGCCGCCAGGACACTTGTAAGCTTCACAGACCGGCGGGTTGCCTCCTTCTTCACGAATGTTAGGGCACCTGCCACTAGGCGATTAACGTCGCAGTGCTGTCTCTCGGACATGGTCTTGCTTGCCATTTCCTGAACCCGCTTGACGACGTCATTGGCGCGACTAACGCTTTCTTCAATTCTGTCAACAAGCTCTCGGACCTTGGGGAGGTTTGGATCGCTCCGCGAAAGCCAGCGCGCAGCAGTAGCGGCATCATTCGCAACGACGGACAGCGGTTGCCTTACCTCATGAACAATCGCGCCGGAGAACTCACCAAGAATCGATAATTTTGAGAAATGTGCGAACTCAGATTCCATCTTTCGGAGCTCTCTCTCGATACGAACTTGCTCAGTCATGTCGATAATCATTAGTACCGACGTGTCAAAGTTTGAGGCGTCTTGTGGGAAAGACACCATGAGAGCAGCGTCAACAATACGTCCGTCGAACGTTCTGATTTTGAGCTTTTGGTAGTGATTTGGACGACCACGAAAATGCGCGGACATGACGTTTGATGATGCTTCGGGTGTTCCTGCAAAAACGTAGGCAACAGGTGCAAGTAGCTGTGAGGATTCCGTTGCTCCAAAAAGCTTTAGCGCTACATCATTTACTTCTCTTACAACTACCGAATTGTTAGCCATCTCGACAAGATGGGGGTTTCCCAAAAGGAAAGCATCAATGTCGTCCACGCCACTGCGTTTTAGGTTGGAGAAAGTCTCCTCAACCTCGCTAGCATCGACCTGCAGCACCGCAGCGGGCACATTGTTGAAAAGTGTACGGTAGCGGGCCTCGCTAACCTGAAGCTCCTCTAACCTTCTGCTCACTTCGCTTAGACTGGTTGGGTCAACGTTCTCTTCTGCAAACGCGCTTACATTCATGAAAATCACTCCCCCGTTCATTCGCTTTCGCGGAAATCAGGGATTGAAAACCGATATCCACGCTGAATCCAACTATCGAAAATGTAAGACAGCCCACACCGATCGACTGCGATTACGAACATTGTTTTGAAAAAATTTGATGAAAAATCTAGGTTTGTATTCTGTGTTCAAACGTGGCATGCCCCCGGTATAGGTATCGCACTCCTTTTCCCTCGGCTGGTCCCTACGATCGGCATAGGAATTTTCGACGACGTCAGAACTCGAGTCTGAAAATGCGGTCGTCGCCCGTGCCAACGGCGAGCGTAAGGAACTCCACCTGCATAGCCTTCTGAATTGCAAACTATAAAACGCAACCAATGCGTTTCCTTGGACAAAGTATATAGTCCGCAAAGAGCGTCGCCAACCTAGCTGGTAGGTTAGGTTGAAACACAATGTCTTCCTCTCTCAATTGTCGATGACTGAAATTGATCAGTGGATGCCGCACTTTCAGCCGTCAAATTCATCGAGGATAACCATCCCAAACACACATAAAGACCAGGGTACACCTACGTATGCTAGTTGAGCACTACATCGCCACTTAGTGTGTTCCTGAACCGCATTATCGGTAAGAAATCGATGTTGCTGCCTGTAGTAACGGGAGAAAGAAATGACGGTCTCTCAGACATCCCAACCGCAATCATCTGTACTCGATACATCTCCCGCGTGCCCACTTTCTGTTACTGGTTGTCGCGTCGAAGACAGCGAGCGACGCGAAAACTCTGGGAAAGAGAGTGGACACAGTACGTCAACTTGCCTCGAAATAACCGTCATGGATCTTATCCAGATCCCTTAGTCGATCTCGTTAATCGTGCTGACGGCGTCAGCAATGAAGCATTCGCAGAGTTGTTGTTAAGTGCTGCGCGGTGGCAGGGCCGAAGGTCACACAAGTGAAGTGTCCAGAAAACACCTTAAACGTTGTTGGCGATTAACCTGAATGCATTTTGACAAATTGCCCGGCCACGCGCCGATATATGGCACCCAGTTTCAACAGCACATCGTAGCCACGCTCCTGAGAACACATCTCAATTAAAGAATGCTCGGATCCGTGCCGCCAAACTGATCAAAAGCGATCAGCATTCATACTGGCACATCACTACCCCTACCTACGACCTTTTGGATCAGTTGCAGAAGAAGGTGGGTATCAATTGGCTTGGGTAGAAACCCCGCCGCACCTAATTTGAAGGCATTGGCCTGCATCTGCTTGTCAGCGTACGATGTCATGATCAGGATCGGCGGACAATTTGGGTAGGATTTAAGCAAGCCGAGCATTTCTATACCCGAGGTTCCCGGCATCCTGACGTCGGCCAAAATGCACCCTACAAATCTATACCGTTCGCTTCGCAGGAAGACGTCTGCTGAACTAAATAACTCACTGGAAATCCCTGCTGTGTCCAGGAAATCCTTGATCGAGTTGCGTAGGTTGATGTCGTCTTCGATGATAGCGACATGCGCTGCACAGGAGCCTGACATTTGAAATGCATCACTTTTCAACGAGGGATTTCGGATGTGCGAGGCATAAGCAGAAGGCTAAAAGTCCTCGCTCGCTTGTTGGTTAGTATGAGGCTGGAATCCTAATAACGGCAGGTTTGTGGTTGTCTTACTTCGTGGTCATAAAAGAATTAATCTGTAAGCTTTCCACGGTATCGTCAACAAAGATGGTTCACAATACGTCCAACACCTACACCCGTTTCGGCCCATCTAAAGTTTATCGAAGTCACCTGCGACGATGTTGCCGGATAGCTACCGGTCAACATAGCACAGCTGAGAGTAGCATCTTTCCCATAGCTTAACTTTCACTGGCTCGATCACTGCCGATCATTCTTTACGGATGTCGTACGTACGATCATTTCACCATCGAAAGCGCGCTTTGTCTGCCCCCCGTCTATGGGAAGCGTAAAACTAACGACCGCTCCACTCTTGCCACGGTTGGCAGCGCTTAGTTGGCCACCGTGAGCTTCGATTATAGACCGGCAGATCGCAAGCCCGATACCATGTCCTTCGACTTTTGTTGTATAGAAAGCGTCAAATGCCTTTTCTGGAGCCGCAAAGCCAGGGCCGTTGTCACGAACAGACACTTTCAGTATCTCTCCCACCAAATTATTGGCCCGAATTTCAATGGATGGTGCGCGAATTTTGGTTCCTTCGAAAGCCTCAATACTGTTCTTCAGCAGATTTAAGACAACTTGCTCAATCTGCATTCGGTCGGCCAGAGCGTCGGGAAGATTTCCATCAAGTATGATATTCAACTTAATTTTTCCTGCGATTAAGCTATCCGCAAGGGAACTCTTCACGTACTCGATTACTGATCTAAGCGAGACGGGATCGCGTCTATACGCAGATTGAGAAAAAATTGTGCGAATTCGGTTGACTACTTCCGCAGCAACCTCCGCATCTCGGACGATCCATTCTGCGGTACGTATCGCACGCTCAAAATTTGGTGGTTTGGCATTCAACCAGTTCTTAAAAGCCGTGACATTCGATACGACGCCCTGCAGGGGCTGATTTAGATCGTGGGCTATAGAGACTGAAAGTTCAGAGAGACTTACTGTCCTTGAGGCCCTAGCCAATCGGTCGTCGGCAATTCGAAGTGCCTCACGAGCTTTCACTTCATCGTCGATGTCCAGATTTACTCCGTACCACTGAAGCACCTTGCCATCATCGTCCAAGAAAGGCTCACTACGGTCTTCGATCCAACGATAGACGCCGTCTACTCTGCGCTGTCGATAGCGCATAGCGTATGCCTTACCTTTCTGGCGAGCAGTAGCCCAACTTCTTTCGACGGCCTCTTTATCATCAGGATGGACAAGGTCGTTCGTTGCTAAGTTCATTTTAGTCCGTGCGCCCTCGGTTTGGTGAAACGCAACGAGCCCATTGTTGTCAACCAGTCTCTTGTTCACATAAACCGGATGTCCTTCGTCGTCAGAAAGGACAATCCCAACGGGCACACTATCAATCAAATTTTGGAGATAGCGTTCGCTTTCCCGCAGTGCAGTCTGGGCTCGCACTTCATCTTCGATATCAATAGAAACGCCGTACCAACGGATTATGGCACCTGCCTCATCTCTCAGAGGTTCGACGCGCGTGTCTAACCAGCGAAACTGTCCATCTTTTCTGAGGAGCCTACCTTTTGTATGGAGGGCAGTACCATGTTCGAATGCATTCTTGAACTCTGCGGAAATACGCTTGTTGTCATCTGGGTGGATCAGTTCTGCATATGTCGGGCGCGTACCTGACTGTTTTGTCAGATCCTCTTTTGGTTCGATACCCGTCCACTCGACCATGCGCTCATTAAAGTAATAAACGAAACCGTCCCCCGACATCAGCCAAATAAGAGATGGCACGGTGTCGACGATTAATCGTGTTTCCGTCTCGCTTCGTCGCAATGCATTCAAAGCCTCGATCTCGTCATTAATGTCGAGTAAGACTCCGTACCATTGGACTATGTCCCCTTCCCTATCCAATAGGGGTTGAACAGTGACGTTCGTCCACCGGTATGCCCCATCTGCGCGTCTGTTCCGATACTTCAGACGAAAGGACTTGCGTGCAGAGAAGCGCCGATTCACGGTCTCCTGTACCTCGCGCTGCTCGTCAGGATGGACAGCAACCATGAGAAGATTATCTAACCCGTCTCTCTCCAGTTGCTCTTTTGATACACCGAACCAATCGACCAGTTGCTTGTTTACATACGCGGTCTTGCCATCAGGGTATGCACGCCAAATAAGAGCCGGAACGGTATCTGTTAACTCACGTAATTGCTGTTCACTCGCCTTCAACGCCGCCTCAGCGTCTTTTTTATCGGTTATATCCACCGTTGATCCATACCAGGCGGTGATTTCGCCATTTTCGTCTCGCGAAGCAATCGCAGTGTCACGAAACCATCTGTATGTGCCGTCGAAACGCCTGACTCGTTGCTCATCGATCAGGGGCTCACCTGTTTTCAGGCTGTTGTGCCACAATGCGATACTTCTCGCTCGGTCATCTGGATGGATAAATGGCTCCCACCATGCGGTATTGGTGCCTTCCATACGCTGCTTCATTTCTTCTGGCGTGATCCCGACAAATTCTGTGGCAGCAGGGTTGACAAACCGCATTCGTCCGTCTGGGTAGGCCGACCACCCTAGACCAGGAATGTCCTCTAGGGTCGGCCGCACCGTTTTGTAAACTTGATCGTAAAATGAAATCGAACGATATGACGATATTACAGCCCAAATTCCAAACGTGGTAATGGCGTAAGCCATCCATCCACCAACATTCGCTGTAGCCAAAACACCCTCTGCCCATAGAAGAGCAGCGGCTGCGATACTCATCCCAAACGCAGTTGCTGCGCCCCACCTCCAACCGAAGCAAATTGTGGCAAATGCCACTGCGACCAAAAGACCGACTGGCTCATTCAGTATGATTGCGGCTCCAACGCCAACTGCACTAGCTGAGATAGCAAACAACCGACGCTGCTGAGAGGTTTGGAAATCCATCATACCTTCCAGGAATGATGCGAGGACGCACCGGGCTAAGATAGCGGATCAACTAGTGATTAAGATTAGGCTATACCTTGCAAACTCTGCTCGAAACCTATCTCATAGTACAGGTGTCAACTACAGATTGTTCTTCACTCAATCATTTCGCGTATATGCGAGGGTAGAGACTGCCAAGCATTAAACAGTTGATTGAAAGTGATAACCTGCATCTTTTTCATCATATTGCTTCGATGAAGCTTCACTGTGACTTCTGAAATCCCCAGCTCAAATCCAATTTGTTTGTTGAGACGCCCTTCGACGGCGAACCGGAAAACTTGTCGTTCACGTGGAGTGAGAGTTTCATAAAGTGTGACATGTTTTTGGGCATTCACCTCGGATGCCCGTCTAGCTAAGTCAGCGTTGATAGCCCGTGAAACTGCGTCCAAGAAAGTTTGGTCACGAACTGGCTTGGTAAGAAAGTCGAACGCGCCAGATTTCATTGCCTCAACACTCATGGCAATGTCACCATGGGCCGTCAAAAAAATGATCGGAGTGTGATTTCCCTGCTTTAAAAGATAATCACGCAAATCCAAGCCACTCAGGCCGGGCATGCGAACATCCAAAACAAAGCAGCCAGGTCGATCCGGCAGTGTGGCTTCGATAACTTCTCGCGCAGACGAAAATGACACAGTAGCTATTCCGACAGAACAGAGTAAATTCTCCATCGCTTGTCGCACGTGAGCGTCATCGTCGACTAGCGCCACGATTGGTAGTTCCGAGGGTCGCGCGTCAGCTTCCTCCATGATGTATCCTCGTACAGTAGTTTGCGGCAAAATTCACCAGCCGGAAATCTGTAACAAGGGACTAGCTTTTTTGAAACCCTGCCAAAATCGATCAATGCCGCGGCTCTGGTATATCGACGGCGCTATGAACGCAAAACCTTTGAAATTCAGGCAATCCTCGTGCCTCTGAGATAGAATTTTTGGTGCGATTTGTTCAAGCTCATTGATGCGGCTGAACTGTATTCTGCGCGGCTGTGGATGCTAAATTGTATCGAGAATGCGCTCGGTTCGTTAGTGCGCAGCGGAATTGAGCTCAGGATGATATTAATGGCTTTACGTAAGTTGGCGTTCGCAACTGCTCGTATTCTTGTCAGTTTTTTTGCTATGTCGCTTCTAGTCCATCCAGCGATGTCGCAGGATGTGCTGCGTGTGCCACAACTTACTGATATCGCTACATTCGACCCTGATAACGGTTTCGAAATTGGAGCGATGAGCGCGATCAATAACGTTTATGAAGGTTTAGTTGAGTATCAGCCTGGGACAGTGACCATTGTCGGAAGGCTGGCCAAGACTTGGCGAATATCAGGAGACGGACTCGAGTACGTTTTTGATTTGGTGGAAGGTGTAAAATTCCATGACGGGTCGGCAATGACAGCTGACGACGTGGCAACATCTTTCGAGCGCCGACGCGATGGAGGTCTCGCGCTCTCGTACTTCTTGGCAAACGTCGCTAAGATAGAAGCGACAAGCCCACTGACCTTGAAGGTGGTTCTCAAGCGCGCGCAACCATCATTTCTGGATAGTCTAGCCAGCCCTTGGGGGCCAAAAGTTATCAGCCCAAGAGCGCTCGCTAGACATGATGCAAGCGACAGGGCCAGCAATTGGCTCAACGAACACGCCGATGGAACTGGCCCGTACGCACTCGCGGAGTTCAGTCGCGGGGACAGATATGTTCTAAAGAGGAACAACAACTACTGGGGAAGGAAAGCGTTTTTTGAGGAGGTTCAAATTCCGGTTATTCCCGACATAAGTCAGCAACTCCTACAATTGCGCTCAGGGGATATCGACGCTGTCCCCACCGGCTACCCCATAGCTCAACTTTCTGGTTTGCCCGACGGCCTTACGATAACGTCGACGATGAGTGTAAGCCTCTATACGCTATTTGCGAAGCCAGGCTCGCCACTTGAAGACTCCGAGATCAGAGATGCCATTTTGACCGCGGTAAACCCCGCTATCTGGTCACAAGATGTATTTGGCCAATATGCTACCGTTGCGAAATCCATTTATCCAAACGTCGTGTTGAATCCCAACGCACCGATTATTTTCCCGACCAACATTGACCGTGCGAAGGAGATCATCGCGCGCAAGGGACCAGTCAACCTTGTTATCGGGCTCCATAGTGCTGCGACGGGATACCAGCTTGTGTCAAACTTATTAATTACTCAGTTGGCGTCGATAGGCGTTAAGGCAACCGCCTATTCTCTACCACCGGGCGCTGCGTTCAATTTGAAGGATGCAACAGTACAGCCCGACCTCCTTCTAACAATAGCTGGTCCGGATGCAGCGGATCCAGAAAACCAAGCGAAGGCTTTCTTCACCAAAAATGCACCAGTCAACTTCTTTGGGCGCTACATAGACGAAGCAGATCAACTTATTAGTGAGGCCGGGGAACTTGCAGCCGGATCAACGAGGAACGCTCTTTACGAACGGGCGGGCCAGTTAATATTTGACGCAGGGATCGCAATCCCTCTTGTCGAGGTTCAGGACATCGTCGTGCATACCGACCAAATTCATGACCTGGGCCTAAGACCGGTATACCCGCCTGGCAACATAGACTTCGGAAGCATTCGAAGATGAGTGAGAGCGTAACGGAAGGAAGTGATGCTATTCCCTCGCCTACGCTCGAGATACGTAATTTGCGTGTTTCGATGTCCAGAGGCGGTCAGCGCCACACCATACTGGAAGACCTGAATTTTTATGCACGTGCCGGGGAAATTACCGCCGTGATAGGAAGGAGTGGATCGGGTAAATCGACTCTGGCACACGCCATTCAAGGATTGTTGCCAGACACCAGCGCACCTAACGTTACCGGGTCAATTCTGATCAATAAAAATGAAATCGTTGGTGCAGGAAACAAACATCTTAGGTTTGCACGACAGAGACTTGTGAGGGTTATCTCTCAAGATCCGTTAGACGCCCTCAACCCCACTATGACCTTACGACGCCAGATGACTGAAACCTGCGATGAACTTGTCGCGAAGAATAGACTTGAGTGGGCGGGCATAATTGATGTTGAACGTGTCCTTAAGAGTTTCCCACATCAGATTTCGGGTGGAGAGAGACAGCGGGTGCTTATAGCAATGGCTACCGCAGCGAAGGTAGCAGTGGTTGTGGCAGACGAACCCACAACAGGCCTAGATCCTGAAAACAAGGTTAGGGTTATTGAGCTTCTCCGGGCACTAGCGGACGAAGGTGTGGCCGTTGTTCTGAATACACATGACCATGTCGTTGCGAAAACAGCAGACATTATTGCGTTAATGGACAATCGGCGCATCGTCGAATACGGACCGATTCCGAAAGGGCTTTCTCCCTATCTCAACCATTACGCGGGCGAACTACCCGCCCACCAAAGCGAAGGAGAAATGGGGCGGCCGGACCCTCTCCTGCTACTGAGCAAAGTCAAAAATGATACTACCGGCGTCCCCGTTTCAAGCGTCGTCGAAAAAAAACTAACTGTGACGCGTTCATTATGCGGTGCTGATGACGCCATTTTGGAGATGCGTTGCGTCTCAAAAGCGTTTCATACAACCGGTCTATTCGGATCTAAGTCTGTACACGTGCTGCATGCGATCGATATGTCCGTAAGTGTTGGTGAGTGCGTGGCACTAATAGGAGACAGCGGAGCAGGAAAATCAACGTTCCTCAAAATTGCGGCGGGAATGCTTCGACAGGATGCGGGAACGGTTGCTTGGAAAGGTCAATCTAGTCCACAAGTTGTCTTCCAAGACCCCAAATCCTTCCTGACCCCCTGGGTTCCGATTGGAGAACAGATCGTGGAAGGATTGAGATCCAAGAGGATCGACGTTGCGGCTCGGAACCGCCGCCTTATGGAAATGCTCGATTTTGTTGAGCTCGAGGGATCCCTTTATGACGCTTTACCATCAGAACTTTCCGTCGGACAATGCCAGCGCGCGGTGATTGCCAGGGCACTTGCAGTTTCGCCTCAACTCCTTCTTTGTGATGAGCCAATCAGTGCGCTGGATAATCCACTCGCTGCCTCAATCCTAAGTCTGATTGGACGCATACGCCGTTCGTACGGCACGGCAATTATTATAGCGACCCATGACCTTGCCGCAGCTAGGATGGCCGCGGATAGAGTGTACGCGCTACGAGGCGGCAAGTTGCACTCTTTGATCGACATGGCAGAGCCGTATCCCGAATACTCCATCTCACCTCTTCAAGTTACTGCGCAATGTTAAGAGCAGCGAGAAATAGACCTGCTAAAAATACTGATCCCACCAGGAAACTACCGGCACGGAAACGAATTGACGCTTTTGGTGCCGTCGGCCTCTTTGGGTTGCTGCTTGTCACAGTGGTTGCGCTGCTACCGGATTTGTTTACACCATTCGACCCGCAACTGCGTGTCGCTCAAGCTCTGCTTCCTCCGTCAACTGTGCACTTGTTCGGTACTGACGAGATTGGTAGAGATCTCTTCTCGCGTGTTGTTCTTGGCGTCAGATACACTTGGATTCCAAGTTTAATAATCGTGGCAGTGAGCTTCGTGCTTGGATCAACGATTGGGCTTGTTTCAGGGTTCTTTGGCGGATGGATCGATATCATCCTCCAAAGGGTCACCGACATCTTCTTCATAGTGCCGTCAATGCTTTTTGCTATCGCTTTTGCGGCAGTTTTGGGACCCGGAATCGAGCACACGGTGTTGGCCATAATGATGTGCTGGTGGCCTTGGTACACGTGGATCGCTCGAGATGAACTTAGGCGCATACATGCTTCACCTCATTACGCAGGAGCTAGAGTGGCTGGCGCGACCAAAGCGCGGCTCTTATTTAGGTATAGCGTGCCAGGGGTCATTCCGTCCTTGATCGTTGCAGCAGGCGTGGATGTATCCAATGTAGTAATGACGCTATCCCTCATGTCATTTCTAGGCCTCGGCGAGCCGAATCCCGCGCCCGAACTAGGAGCGCTCGTTTCCAGATCACTCGATAGTTTGGCCACATTCTGGTGGTTGCCGATCCTACCGGCGGTCGCAATTTTCTTTATATGTCTCTCCGCCAACCTATTGGGCGATGGTATTCGCCACATGCTCAAGGGACGATAGGGAGTTGGCATATTTAGTACGAAAACTCTTCAATGGGCTTATTGCACTTCTTGCCATGACGTTCATCGTCTTCGTTCTGCAGAGCGTAATACCCGCTGATCCCGCTCGCTTGATCGCCGGTCCGGCTGCACCAACGGCCACGATTGAAGCGCTCCGGATGAAACTTGGGCTCGAAGAACCGATTGGTTCGCGGTACATCAAATTTCTCGTAGGAGTAGCGCACGGCGATTTTGGAACGTCCGTTCGAACACGTCAGCCTGTGTTGGCCGATATCTTAAAGTATTTGCCTGCGACACTGGAGTTAGCGTTTGTCGCAATGTCAATTGGTGTACTTTCTGCCATTGGATTGGCCGTACTACAGGCGACATATCCTTCAGTGCGTCTACTTCGCGTAGCATTCGTTGGCCTTGGGGCGGCACCAGTGGTCCTCACGAGTTTACTGCTCGTATATTTTATTTGGTTTAAACTGGACTGGCTGCCAGGGTCGGGGCGGCTAAGCGTAAGGGGTTACACCGGCCCTACTGGCTTTTATCTAATCGATACTCTCTTATCCGGTGATTTGCCTCGATACGTCGATGCACTTCGTCACCTCATATTACCAGCCATTGCACTTGCTATTCCGATCACCGTAGCCGTAGGCCAGGTTCTATCCAGCTCACTTCTTGACGTATTGCGGCAAGGCTACATAAGGACTGCAAGGGGCAAAGGGCTATCTATGGTCGTCGTTATCCTACGACACGGCCTGCGAAATGCAGCCAATGGGGCTCTTACGATGGGCGGACTACAGGTCAGACTTCTGTTTGGAAATATGCTCATCGTGGAACGCATTTTTGGATGGCCAGGACTGGGCTTCTATATGGTACAAGCGCTCGCCTATTCAGACGTTCCAGCGATACTCGGCATCGCTTTGCTCCTGGGTGCATTTTACGTCATGGTGGCGACGGTGGTCGAAATTACGCAGAGAATTGCGGACCCTAGAATTGCTGTTGATTGAGGTCTCACCCGAAAAACCTATACCAAGGGATAGTCTATCAAGACGTTTGAATACATTCCAAAGTCATCTGCGAGGTAGCATTTTCTATGCACCTATCAGTGCCGGTAAAGCACACAGCAAAGTCAGGTGAAAATCATGAGCTTGGAATATTTGGCCGTTAATGTTCGTGAAGGAAATCTGTCATCTAGAAAGCGAAGTCAGGTAGATAGATTTAGCCATGTCAGAAGTGGACTTACTGAGTGGCAGTGCCGACGTGTGCGGTCATACATTACTGAAAATGTCGGCAAACATCTAAAGGTCAGCGAGCTTGCGTCGCAGACGAGACTTAGCGTCGGGCATTTCGCACGGGCCTTCATCATCACATTCGGGGTATCGCCCTACCGCTTCGTCATTGCGGAAAGGATAGCAAAAGCGAAACGCCTTATGACGAACACAAGTTACCCGCTGTCGGAAATCGCTCTGCAATGTGGCTTGTGCGATCACGCTCACTTTTGCCGCCTCTTTCGTAGTTTTGAAGGCCTTCCACCGAGCGAATGGAGACGGCTGGAAATGAATATCCAGGCTCCCCCAGTTCCTTAGGCTAAGAATGTAGGCTGGTTACTTTGCCGCCCCTGGTTGATAGGCGGTCAAACATCCGAACCACATCGACTACCGACTTTGCATTCATCTTTTTCATCATGCGGCCACGATGTAACTTCACCATGATCTCGCTAATGCTCATTTCAAACGCAATCTGTTTGTTCATCAGACCTTGGGAAACAAATTCCCAGACCTCCATCTCGCGCGGTGTCAGTCGGCAAAATCGCTGCCTTATCTTATTCTCCTCCGCCTTCTTGACCCTAGCAATTCTATCAAACTCCATTGCGCGATTTATCGATGCCACTACAGCTTGAGAGTTAAAAGGCTTTAACAAAAAGTCGAATGCTCCCGCCTTCATCGCGGATACGCTGATTGAAACATTTGCGTTCCCAGTGATGAAGATGATCGGCATCGGATTATTTCGTCGAGTGAGCTCTTTTTGGAGTTCGAGTCCGGTCATGTCCGGCATTTGGATATCCAGAAGGATACAGCCTGCGCTGCCCTGTTCCGCGGTCACTAGGAACTCTTCTGCGCTTCCAAAGCCAACCGCGTCTATCTGAACGGAGTCGAAAAAATTGAGCAACGAAGTACGAAGATTTGACTCATCGTCGATAATGTAAACCTTTTGTGGACTGTCATCTTGTTCGATTTTCGTTGGCACGGGGCAATCCCTATCCTTGTTGGCAATTCGTCGACCCGAAAATATTCTCGTCAACGACGTTGCAGGCTAATGAATGATGAGATGGCGTGGACTCTTTTTAAATGAATTAATAAGCTGGGAAGAGTTATCCGAAAACTAGATCTGGACGCATCACAGCGAATATCGAGTAATCCCTTACCCAAAAGGAAGGGACTCGCCATTTGTCCAAGGAGTTTCAACCGCGCTACCTGCCCCCCATTTTCCTTGATCAGCTGAAGTTGCTGCTCTCGGTGCCCTTCGTCGAACATCTGGTCGGCATGAAAAGCGAGGTCCACGATGGCTACCTGTTCCATAGTATAGGATGACGATAGTGGCGGGTCGCGCCAACGGCCTTTCGACGTAGCATTACTCTAGTGTATTGTAGTTTATGTCGGTCGAATTGGACTTGCTATCGGGCCTGTGGAGTTAATCCACCTATACTGGCGGATAGGTGCCAAAAACTTGCGCAAAGTCTTCGGTGAAGTCAGCCTCAGAAAACGCCTTGATACTGTCATAATGGGCCGTTGCTCCACGCGCCATACTCTGTCTCCACCAGTTAGGGATGACGCCTTGGGCCGATTAAATCCATAGAAAGGCCCACTTGGAATATCGAGGATGTTCATTGTCCCTGAGAACTGACCCGGTAGCACAGGACAGGAATGCGGACGAAAACTTGGACCACCAGGAGGTAGTTCATGTATTCCTACGCAGCCAGACTTCGAGCTGTTGAGCTCTATATCGGGCTGGGCAAGCGGCTTAAGGAGCTCAATGAGTGCAAAGGCTGCCCTATCAGACCAGCCTGCGGTGTCACACCTCTTCTGGCAGAGGCTTCAGTGGCATTCGCTGCGGTATTCGAAAAAAATTCCGTCAAGGATTGGGTCAGACGGAAATTTGAACTTCGTCAGCTTCTCGGAGCGGCATAGCGGCATCCGAAAGCATCGGGTCGTTGAGTGAGAATCGAATGCGAGCACCGCTACCTGTGTTCTCAGCCCATATTTTGCCTCCATGGGAGCTGATTATCGACTCGCAAATCGATAGTCCCATACCCATTCCATTCTCCTTCGTTGTGAAGAAGGGCATAAAAACTCGGTCAATGTCTCAATGCCACCACCGGTATCTATTACCTCAACTCCGATACCCGCATCTGAAGCGGTCGTCTTCACAGTTATTACCCGCTCAGAACTATCTAAATCAGACATTGCCTCAACCGAGTTGTGCAATAGGTTTACAAGAACCTGTTGAATTTGGATGCTATCTACCGATATCAATGCAAGAGAAGGACTTAGCTCCAATTCAAGTCGGGTTCGTGCTAATGTCAATTCCTCTAGCATCAGCTCTTTTACACCGTCGACTAGCATATTGATGTCAGTCGAAGTGCGCTCCTCAGACTTATGTTGAAAAAGCGCCCTTATTCGCCGCACTACTTCTGAGGACATGTTTGCATCTCTGACAACACAGTCGGCGCTGTGTATGGCTCGCTCAATATTTGGAGGTGACATTTCCAACCAACGCCTGCAGGCGTCTGCACTCATGATTACAGCTGCTAGTGGCTGGCTGAGTTCATGGGCGATGGACGCAGACAGCTCAGCCATACCAGCATATCGTGAGGCACGCGCTAATTTATCTTGAGAAAGGCGTAGGGATTCCTGCGCTTGAAATTCATTCTCGATATCAACCTGAAGTCCGTACCACTGGATAATTTTACCCGCATCGTCCCTTAGTGGCTCCATGCGAGCTTCCAGCCAACGCCACGTACCGTCGAACCGACGCTGCCGAAACCTCCTAAACCATGGCTCACCGGATGCAAAACTCTGCCGTATGGTCGTTTCTACATCTGCCTTATCGGCGGGATGTATCGTCGCCTCTATGATCGAGTGAAGCGTGTCTGCATCGCCATGCTGGATTTGATCTACGGATATGCCGGACCACTCTTCTAACTGACGACTAAAATAAGTAGGCTGACCATCGGGAGATGAAACCCACAATAGCCCCGGCATCGTTTCAATTATCAACGCCAATCTCGCTTCGCGCTCTAAAATCGCAGCTTGGGCGCGCACCTCGTCGTCAATATCTTGAGCTACTCCTAACCAGCGTCTAATAATTCCGTCATTATCTGGCAAAGCATTGACTTCGCCTTTCGTCCAACGGAACCCTCCTCCAGCTCGCACCTGTCGATATTTCTTTTTAAAGCGTTGTCCTCCGGCGAAGGTCGATTTTAGCGCCTCTGCAACCGACTGAAGGTCGTCAGGATGAATAACTAGAGATAGGATCTCGTCTACAGACTTCTTTTCAGAGTCGTCGTGTCCGATCTGGATGCCAACCTGTTCTCGCAATGCCTGATTAAAGTAAATAGGTCGGCCCAAGTGATCCGCTGCCCATATGGGTGTCGGAACAGCGTCGATGAAGCTTTGTAGAGCTAATTCACGTTCGCGAGATGACTCAATCTCGGTCACCGCATCATCGATATCGAGCGCTGTACCCAGCCAGAATAGTATTTCTCCCTTTGCATCTGTCTGTGCTCGCGCCGTCGTACGAAGCCACCTGAATGCGCCGGTTGCGGTCCTAACGCGATGCGCAACATCGAATGTTCCACGGCTTTCCACCGCAGCAAGCCACGTTTGCGCCAAACGGACATAATCGTCTTTGTGCAGCAACTCGCTCCAAGCGAACTCTCCACTATCGGGATCGCGGGCGACGTATTTCGAACTTGGGAAGCCAGTGTAGCTTTCCATGGATACGCTTTGACAAATGAATTCTCCATTTGGCCAAGCGGCCCATCCGAACCCAGGCATTACATCTACCAATTTTTTGATCTCTTCGACCGAGATCGTCGATGCAATCACCCTATCTACCTCCACGAACTAACTAAAGAATACAAAATGGCAGGGCATTTCATATGTCAAGTTTGACAGGAGACGTGGGTCGAATTCGAAGGTGGAATTGGTGCATGCTACGTGCGGATGCGTTACTCTCGTGGACTTGTCCCGCTCTCATATAACTGGCCGACGAAAATGATTATGTGTTCAAGAGCTTTGCAAGCCAAGTGATGGAGTGACCTTGTCTAGCCAATGTTTATCAAATTCTATTGTCCGCCATAACCGCTCTAAACACCAAGCGATTGCGTGAGTTTTCTAAGGAGGCCATCCAGCGCTGCTACCTCATCACCCGTTAAGGCCGTAAGAAGCTGTCGCTGTGTCGCGACGTGATCGTTTATTACCTGCTCAATGACCCTTAAACCCTGTGGTGTAAGACAT
The DNA here is from genome assembly GCF_024810055.1 of Rhizobium sp. BIGb0125. Classification (NCBI taxonomy): domain Bacteria; kingdom Pseudomonadati; phylum Pseudomonadota; class Alphaproteobacteria; order Hyphomicrobiales; family Rhizobiaceae; genus Rhizobium; species Rhizobium sp. BIGb0125. Next base: position 259,039 of record NZ_JANUDV010000004.1, on the reverse strand, counting down.
ACTATCGCCTTACGTGCGTCAGTTGGGTCAGCTCTTCTCCTCACAAATCCTGATTTCTCAAGTTGGTCAATCCGATTGGTCATCGTTCCAGCGGTGATCATCATTGATGTTAGAAGATCGCCAGCTGCTAACGCATAGGGCGAACCAGACCTTCGAAGCGCCGAGAGGACGTCGAAACCTGCCATGTTTAGACCATAACCAGCGAACGTATCCTCGGCTGCTACGTGCATATGCTTAGTCAATCGAGACAAGCGACCGATTGGCCCCATGGTACTGACGTCAAGATCCGGGCGAGCCGCACGCCATTGGTTGATGATTTTGTCTACCTGATCCATTTCCGAACAAATCCGCGATTGATGTTGGTAAGGCACAAAAACATAAATTTATTTTGAGGTCAAATATTTTGACGTCAAAGGTATTGACGACGGATCAAGTCCGTGATTATTTTATTTCGACGTCAAAATATTTGAACTCAAATAAAAACTCCAACTCGTCACATTAAAGGAACTCCAATGTCTACTCTCTTTACTCCAGTGCAAACTGGTAATTACAACCTAAAAAATCGGATCGTCATGGCACCAATGACACGCAGCCGTGCCAACGATGACGGCACTCCGACAGCCTTGAATGCTAAATACTATGCACAGCGTGCAACCTTGGGCTTGATAATTACCGAAGCAACCCAGCCGTCAGATATTGGCCAAGGTAATGTCAACACTCCAGGAATCTACACTGCGGCCCACGTCCTAGGATGGAGCAAGGTGACGTCTGCTGTACATGCAGCCGGTGGGCGTCTGTTCATTCAGATCATGCACGTTGGCCGCATGTCACACCCAGAAAATGTTGTAGGAAATCTACATTCTATAGCACCCTCAGCAATCGCACCGAAGCTCCAGTTACATACCCCGAGCGGTATGAAAGATGTTCCACCCCCACGCGAAATGACGCTCCAAGATATAAAGAATACGATCGCTGAGTTTCGTCATGCTGCTCGTTGCGCGATTGAAGCGGGCGCAGACGGGGTCGAAGTGCACGGTGCAAACGGTTACCTCCTGCAACAGTTCTTTGCACCAAATGCAAACACACGCACTGACGCATACGGAGGTACGATTGAAAACCGAGCACGTTTTGCTCTCGAAGTCGCGGCTGCGGTTGCCGACGAAATCGGTCGGGAAAGAACAGGATTTCGTGTGTCACCAGGAGGGCTACTCGGTGACTTGGATGAAGGTAATGAAGGCCCTGAACTTTACCGCTATCTCGTCGGCGAATTGGATAAATTGGGTCTCGCGTTTCTTGATGTCATGCACTGGGGAAATGAAGAACTTTTGAAGGATCTGCGGAAAATCTGGCATCAGACCCTTATTCTTAACCGCCCTGGTCGGCCACGCGAGCTAATTGGCGCAGACGTCGCTGCCGGTTTGGCTGACATGGAATCCTATGGCTCGGCAATACTCGCTAATCCGGACTTCGCACATCGGGTGCAACTAAATGCGCAATTTAACGAAGTGCAGAAGGAAACGTTTTTTGGCGGGAATGAAAAAGGCTACACCGACTATCCAGTCATGGCCTGATCAGCATCCACAATCACTCAAAATCAACTGAGGTTTTACTATGGATATCGTGGCCATTCTATTGTTCTGGGCACTAGCCGCATTCTTTCTATTCGGCGCGCTCAACAATTTTCAAGCTCGTGGAAATCTACGCGAGACCTACCGTCGCTGGGGGTATCCTGACGGATTTCACTATGTGACAGCAGCGTTGGAGTTTATCGCCGCAATTTTGCTCATCCTTCCAAACACACGAATCCTCGGCGCGATACTAGCATCAATCGTCATGATCGCTGCACTATCGACGCTTCTCATAAACGGGCTTCGGAAACAGGCTGTCACGCCAAGTATCGTTCTAGCGCTCTGCGGTTTGGGGGTAGCCGTCGCATACAACACATCAGCATCCTGAGCGGGGACGTACATCCTACTCTCACTCGTCGTCAAATCAGAGGTAAAATGCGTAACGAATGACATTTTCGCAAAAATGAGGCGCGCAAATTCATGACGCGCCTCAGGAGTTCACTTGTTTCGAATGGCCAACTCAGTCTCTGTGTCGACCACAAACACCGCGATGAGCTTAGCTGGCTTAGTATCACTTCCGTTGGCACTGGACCCGTGATGGTCACCTGCATTCTCGATGAAATTTTCACCCACTTTAAAAACTCTCTCCTCTCCTCCGTTTTTCTGGCTGCGTATTTCGCCTTCCACGACAGTTGCGTAGATGAAAGAGCTCTTCGCGTGGGTGTGTGACGGGGAATAACCACCAGGACCACACTCACCCAGCAAACCTCGCATACCTTTCCCAGGAAGGTTTGGGATAACGTGGTCAAAAACAGGAGTAATTTTCGCGTTTTTACCTTCGCGGTGGGCGCTTGCTGACCCCGCGACAGCTACCATCAGCGCAGCGGCGATCACGATTTTCTTGAACATGGATTCCTCCTTTGGCCGTTTCAGACCGCCTCTTGCGGCTTACATCACAAGCCTAAAGGGGGCTGGTCACTCTCTTTAGGAATACGTTGATTTGTGCACCACGTGTCGTGGTCCTCCTACCTAGGTCAGCCTCACCTGAGGCAAACCAACGTATACGGTAACCAGTCCTGAGACATGTGGCATTCTCCCTTAGTTCATAAGCGCACTCCGCGAAGTGAAAAAAGGAGACGAGATTGAGTTACTTTGATAAAGTATCAGACAGTGTGGAAGCACCTAGCTTTCGTAATCGCTCTATGCTTCGAGCGTCGATTCCGGTCATCTGCACCCTGGTCTATCCTGGATTCGTCGACATATTTCATATTTCGGTCGGTGAACCAGGTAGTTCGTTAAGCCTCGGTGCAGGCCTGATCGCGGGTTTTATGTTAGTGCTGATGTTTTCTGTACCGCTGATTGGCTTTGCATTTGCAGTACGCGGTGTCGGGGGCTCCCCATCCTTAGCTTTTGAAACCCGAGCGAGACGTCTTGCCTACGCGGTGGTGGTCGGTCCGACGATGTATTGTCTGGTCGGCGTTCTCCAAATCTTAGCCTCTAGCCCAATCCCAGACCAAGTAATTTGGGTTGTATTGTGGTGTCTTGGTCTGCTTTGGCTTTGGGCCACACCTGACGGTCATTCCAACACGGTAGCGCCTGCTCGTCCGATTCCATGGCTACGAGTGGCGCATGGTGTCTCGGCCGCCGTAGTTCTCATCTACATAGCATTTCATCTCGCGAACCATCTGTTCGCCCTACTTGGTCAAGAAGCTCATACGACAGTGATGAATATGGGGCGCACTGTTTACAGGTCTCCCATTGGTGAAACTATTCTCGTAGCTGCGATGCTCTTCCAAGTAATCTCAGGCCTTATTTTAGCTTGGCGATGGAGTTCTCACAAACTGGATTTCTACAAGACGTTTCAAGTCGCCTCAGGATTTTTCTTATCAATCTTTATCCTTGGGCACATGAATGCCGTTTTCGTCCTCGCTCGTATGTACTTCGGTATTCCAACTGATTGGGATTTCGCAACAGGAGCTCCGAATGGACTCATCCATGACTGGTGGAGCGCGCGGCTCATTCCTCACTACGCCCTTGCTATCCTCCTTTTGATCGGCCACTCGTTTTCAGGCCTTCGAGTAGTGATGCTTGCTCATGGCACATCGGAGTCGTTGGCTAATCGTGTGTGGTGGGTCGGGCAACTTGGTGGTGCATGTCTTTCGACCACTATCATGTTGGCAATGTGTGGTTTCAGAATTTAATTACTTAAAGTCTCGATCAACTGATCGCAGGTGCGCCAGAAACGCACGCATACCAGCACTGATGTGCCGGTGGCGGGAATAGTAAAGACATAAAACTGGGCGAGGAGGCGTCCATTGAGAGAGAACCTGCATCAAAGACCCGTTGTTCAGGTGTTCCTTAGCTATCCACTTGCTGATCAATGCCAAGCCATAGCCCTCTATCGCAGCCGCTAGAAGGAGTCTTGAATCACCAACGATTATGTTTCCTTCAGGAGCGATGGAAAAGACTTCATCTCTTCGTTGAAACTCCCACCGTTAGACTCCTCCACTAGGCATGCGAAGTTGGGCGCACCGATGATGCAGAATATTGGATGGACTCATCAAGACTGGGGCCTCGTTGAGGTATTGCGGAGCTCCGACGACGATATGCTGCTGATCTGGGCCTATCGGTACGGCTACTATATCTTCTGAACCCAATTCAGCGAGACGTATTCCACAATCAAAGCCACCCTCTGCGAAATCTTTGCCCATCTAGTTCATGAATGCCACGCGCGAATCTTTAGAGGCAAGCCGATTTGTCATAGGATCAAAGGCATGACTAAACTTAATCATTTCTGCTTCACATCTACTGCCAAGCAAGTGTTGGAAAACATCGATCTGTCAGGGAAACAATCATCGTTACGGGGGGAGCTAGTGGAATAGGACTGGCCACAACAAAGGCTTTCGTCCAGGCAGGGGCAGCTGTGACTGTCGCCACTCGCCGACCGGATGATGCAAAAGTGATTGCCGAGGAGATTTCTTCAGAAGGCCCTCCTGGTACTATACGCGTTTCAAAACTTGACCTGGCCGACTTGTCGTCTGTGCGATCATTCGTATCTAACTGGGATGAAAAGTTAGACGTGCTCGTGAACAACGCTGGCGTAATGGCTATGCCTGAACTGCAGCGGACACCTCAAGGTCGCGAAATGCAATTCGCTACTAACTATTTAGGTCACTTTGCTCTTACGCTCGGGCTCCGCCGTTATCTCGCGAAAGCGAATGGCGCACGTGTTGTTTCTGTCGCGTCAGTCGGAAGCTTGTTTTCTCCTGTTCTGTGGGACGATCCAGACTTTCGATTCATCCCGTACGATCCGCTGCTCGCATACGGTCAATCGAAAACAGCGTGCATTTTGATGTCAGTCGGGATCACAAACAAATGGGCACAAGACGGAATAACATCGAACGCATTGAACACTGGAGCAGTTGCAACAAATCTCCAAAAACACACAGGCGGTCTTCGCACGCCCGAGTATCTGAGGAAAACGGCAGAACAAGGTGCGTCAACAACAGTATTGCTAGCAGCGTCGCCGCTCGTTTCGAGTGTGTCAGGGAAATACTTCGACGACTGCCAAGAAGCGCCCACTGCTCTAGAGAGAGGGAACGGGCCTTACGTAGGGGTCGCTCCTTATGCGCTAGACGAAGACAACGCTCTCCGGCTTTGGAAAATCGCAACTAGTATGCTGGGTATGAATTCCTAGAAACAGGGCGGACAAACGCCTGCCGGTCTCGAGAGTGATGTTCCAGCGGCAAGTAACATCGACGATGTTGCTCTGCAGATGTTCAAGCTTGTTATCTGAAAATGTCTAACGGCAAAACCGCCCAAACGGATGGGCGGTTTTTTCAAACTTAACAAATTCTCGATGTTGTGACGTTCAGGCAGCCTGCTCAACGTCTCCTTCTCGCTTCACGCTGGGATAACCAACGACCTGATCGGACGTTTCAGGTTTGATCCCGAACCAAGTTACATAGAGTGCGGGCAAAAAAATCAATGTTAGTGCTGTACCGACCACGATGCCGCCCATCATTGCATAAGCCATCGGCCCCCAGAAAACCTCCCGTGAGATTGGGATAAGTGCCAGTGTCGCGGCCGCGGCGGTCAACATGATCGGGCGCATGCGGTGTTCAGTAGCCTCAATCACAGCCTGCCACGCTGGGATGCCCTGTGCCCTCATATCTTCGATCTGTACCACTAGGATGACCGAATTGCGGATTAGAATGCCTGCTAGCGCGAGCACGCCGAGAATGGCAACAAAGCCGAGCGGGGCCTGGCTCAGGACAAGCGCTGCCACCACACCAATCAATGCAAGCGGTGCGACAGCAAACACGAGGAATAGCCTGCTGAAACTCTGTAGCTGTATCATTAGTATGGTCGCCATCACGAACAGCATGAGAGGAACCACTGCCGCGATTGGCCCTTGTGACTTTGCACTTTCTTCTACGGTACCGCCGACCGTTACCGAATAGCCGACAGGTAGGTCACCAGAAAATTCTTCGATGTTTGGCGCAAGTTGTTGCACTACTGTATCAGGCTGTGCAGAACCTAGAATCGCGGCTTTGACAGTAATCGTTGGGGCTCTGTCGCGTCTCCAGATTTTTGGCGGTTCTAGCTCGTAGCCCAGTGTAGCAACGGCGGAAAGAGGAACGGGTTTGCCATGTGTACCCGGGACTAGTACGTTGCTGAGTGTTTCGATTGAACCGCGTTCTTCAGCGTTTGCTCGGCCAATCACATCGATTAGATAAATATCGTCTCTTATTTCAGTAATAGGAGCACCTTCCACCACCGAATCGAGCGTTGTCGCTATCTCTTTTGACGTAACGCCTAGTTGCCGCGCCTTATCCTGCAGAACGTTTATCTTAACGACGCGCTCCGGTTCATTCCAGTCTAGGACTGCGTTGAAAAGCAGCGGATGTGCACTCACAACGCCGAGTAACTCCTGTCCCAGCGTTCTTACACCATCTACGTCCGGACCGCTGATGCGATACTGGACGGGCTTACCAATCGGAGGCCCTATGTCCAGAAGTTTCACATAGGCATCAGTTCCGGGGAAGGTTTCCTTGAGATAGGATTGCAATTCCGGCCGAAGACGGTCACGCGCCTCGAGGCTTTTCATCACGATTACAGTCTGCCCAAATGAGACATCAGGTGTCTGCACATCGAAAGCGAGAATAAAACGCGGCGCTCCTGTACCAACATGGCTTGACCAGTGGGCAACATCTTCATTGCCAGCGAGCGAGTCCTTTTCGAATTTCTCCATTTGTCGATTGATTTCGGCGAAGGAAGTATTGTGCGGAAGATTCCAGTCAACGATCAACTCAAGGCGGTCCGAGTTTGGAAAGAACTGTTGTTGTACGAACCCCATCCCAAAAATTGACAGTCCGAAGGCTCCAGCGGTGAGACCGATTGTCACCCATCTCCATCCAACAGCCAGAGCAAGTAGATGTGAAAACGCTTTCGCGACAATTCCCTTCTGGTCCTTGTGCTTAGACATTCTCTTTGGCAGCAAAGTCACTCCCAGCAATGGGGTGAACAGCACCGCAACCACCCACGAGACCGTAAGAGAGACCGCTATAACAACGAACAAAGTGAACGTAAATTCACCGGCAGCGCTGCTGTTGAGGCCAATCGGAATGAAACCAGCGACGGTCACGAGTGTCCCAGTGAGCATGGGAAATGCTGTTGTGGTGTAGACGTGCGTCGCGGCTTTCCTAACAGTATCTCCAGCTTCGAGACGAGCGACCATCATTTCGACCGCAATCATGGCATCGTCAACCAGCAAACCCAGAGCAATTATCAAAGCTCCAAGTGAAATGCGCTGCATTGAGATCCCGGTGTATTCCATAAACATAAAAGTGATAGCCAGGACGAGCGGGATAGAAATTGCCACGATTAAGCCTGCGCGTATCCCGAGACTGATGAAACTGATAAACAGAACAATTGCGACCGCTTCGAACAGTGCTCTAATAAATCCAGAGACAGCATCTGCCACGACCGCAGGCTGGTCGGATACGAGATGCACATCCGCTCCGATTGGCAGATTGCTCTCTATTACATCGATTTTCTGTTCCAAGGCTTTACCGAACTCTAAAAGATTTGCTCCGGTTTTCATTCCGATTGCAAGGCCTAGCGCAGGTTCCCCATTGTATCGAAAGACTGTTGACGGTGGATCGGCGTAACCACGACGAACTTCCGCTATCTCACTCAGCGGAAAGAAACGATCCCCGATGCGAAGATTGATTTCACCAAGACTTTTCTCAGATTCAAATGATCCACTGACCCTAAGAGCCACCCGCTCGGCCCCAGACTCGATTACACCGGAATGCGTGACTGCATTCTGCGCTTGAAGGGCTTCGATAACCGACTGTCTATCTACGCCAAGGGCTGCGATCTTTCGTGTCGAGAATTCAAGGTAAACGACCTCAGCCTGTGCGCCCATGATCTCAACCTTGCCTACGTTCGGCAAAGTAAGGATTTGTGATCTGGCACTTTCGACGAGGTCACGCATTTCACGCTGAGTTACGCCATCGGACGTGAACGCGTAAATATTTCCGAAAACATCACCAAACCTGTCATTGAAAAAAGGGCCTCTTACCCCAGAAGGTAAGGTAGTCTGAATATCGCCGATCATGTTTCTGACAAGTATCCACGTCGGCTCGACGTCGGCGGATTTGGTGGATTGGAGTAGCTCAAGGAAGATTGTTGTCCGACCCGCGACGGTCATGCTCCTGGTAAAATCGAGGAAGGGTAACTCCTCAAGTTTTTTTTCGATCCTATCTGTAACCTGTAGGGCCATTTCTTGAGCGGACGCTCCAGGCCACTCTGCTTGAATAATCATCGTTTTGATCGTGAATGATGGATCCTCTTCTCTCCCAAGTTTGATATAGGAGAATGTTCCTGCCACGAGAAAAACAATCATGAAGTACCAAACGAGTGACTTATGATCGAGTGCCCAGTCAGAAAGATTAAACGATTTCATGGCGCACTCCCGCTTGATAATTTGACTTTCTGGCCTTCGGACAGCTTACTCAGCCCGGCTAGCGCAATCCGCTCCCCCACAGATACGCCTTGCGATATCCACACGATCTCGGGGCTAGTCCTTGAGGGATCAATTTGAACCGGGCGGCGATTAACGGTTTCATTTTTCTCGTCGACCACCCACACGAAAGTTCCGCCGTCGTGAAAAATCGAGCGTCGCGGTATTGAAACTCTGACCAAATCATCCTGAGCTATCAGCGCGGAAACTACTGCTCCAATGCGGAATGCGTCTGGAGGAGTAAGAAGTGATATACGTACGCGTCTGGTTCTTGTCAGTGTATCCGCCGAAGGAGCAAGTTCGCGTACAATTCCTTTCGCTGTGACTTCCTCATTGAGTTGAAGTCGAAGATCGAAGGGTGTTCCCAACTGCAATCGACTATATACTTCATCGCTGACGTCGATAACAACTTCTCGCTCTCTTGGCTGCGCAACTGTTACAATTGTTTGTCCCGCTTCAACTGTTTGCCCAACTTCGGCGGCGGTTGCTGTTACGATCCCATCGAACTGAGCACGTAGAATGGTGTAGCCTAGTTGCTCTTTGGCTTTGTCAAGAATAGCACTGGCTTTTGTGACATTTGCCTCGGCAGATACGAGGGCTTGATCAGCTTGCTCTAACGCAGCGGTCGTGCCCAAACCCGCCTCAGCCAATGTGTTCTGTCGCTCTTTTGATGTCTGGGCGTTGAAGCGCCTCGCTTGCGAATTCCGCAACTCGGCTTGTGCCGCGCTCACTGCCAACGTTTGAGACGACGACTCAAGCGTTGCGAGAACTTGGCCTACGCTTATTTGATCTCCAACGTCCACTAAGCGACCGTTTATACTTCCTAATATCCGGAAACCGTGTTCGGAGGTTGTACGGGCGTGGACGACACCGGGATAACCACTGAAAGAGATATCGTCACCCTTAATCACCGTCGAGATGATGGGTCTAGAAGTGGGCGACTTCGGTTTGTCTTCAGAGCAACCACTTAGAAACAGCAGTATCGCCGTTAATATCGCAAGACCTCTCATGGCATCACCTGATGCTTCTGCTGTTTTATTGTTACAGCTCGGCCAGGAGACAGAAATTTACCACCCTGTACGACAACTAGTTCCCCTATCGTGAGACCGTCGGCAACCTCGATCAAGTTCGTTGAATGCCTTCCGACCTCAATCTCACGGAGTGATGCTGTCATGTTTGTTGGATCTATGACCCAAACTGCGGGACTGCGACCCGTGACCGACAAGGCCGACCAAGGCACCTCGATTACGGAGCGCCTCTCGGCCATGAATTTTGCTACAATGGGTGCTCCGAGTGGAAATGAAGCGTCACTACCAATATTGACCTTGAGACGGATCGTTCCTGTGAGAGCATCAATGGTTGGAGAAATCTCTCGAACTTCCCCATAAAACTCTCTTTGGGGGGCAGAGATGAGACTGAAAGAAAGCTCTCTTTGTGGCAAAGTACGGAGGTAAAGCGCCTCTTGAACGTCGAAAATGCCATCACGAGGTCCGTCTTTCGCAAGCGTAAAGATTGGTTGCGTAGCCTTGGCGACTTGCCCCACCTCCGCCATTCGCGCAGTAATGACTCCATCTGCGTCGGCGCGTAAGTCAGTGAATGAAAACTCGCGGCGCGCAGTGTCGAGTTGAGCAATCGCAGCAACGACCTCTTCTTTCGAGGTGGCAATATCTTCGCTAGCCTGATCGAAGGCGGCTATTGTGGTCACACGTGTCTTCAACAAGTTCTGTTGGCGCACCAACGCAAGTTCTGCCAACCGCTGACGTGCTTGCGCGGACGCAAGGTTTGCCTCCGCAACCCCAATCTCTGCCTTCTGCTCGTCAGCGTCTAATTTTGCTAATAGCTCTCCCGCCTTTACTGTATTGCCGACCTCAACTAGGCGTTCGACAATCCGGCCACCGACCCTAAATGATAACTCGCTCTGTACTCGCGCACGTATCTCTCCAGTAAGGAACGTGGCCTGCTCTGCAGCTGTCGATTTGACGGAAATTGTTTCAACCATAATTGGTGTGGCCGGTGTCTCAGCTTGAGTTTCACCACCTGAGAAGATGAGTAAAACTGCCGCGACAATTGATAAGTCCGCTTTCTTTTGCATCGCGGGTCCTCGCTTATCCGAATTAACCTCGCAGCCGGTTCATTCCCTTGCTACGCGCTCTCAACCATTTGGGCGTAGAGCGGCGGATCTGATCAGCAAGTTTACCGATGGTGGAAATTTCTCGTAGATATACGAGGGTCTACATCGGGTAATCACGTAATAAGATTTTAGATTTCGGACGAGACGTGTGTCGTGGGTCTGGACAACCGCGAACCCGTAAAGCGGAAAATTCGCTGGCGAAGTGATAATGATGAAGGCCGCGATGAGAGGTCGGCAGTTTTACACTCGACTTCTAAGGCGTCTGCGCTCGTTCCGGCGTCTCCAGCTGTGCGCCATTCGAACAACTGTTTACCTTGCATTTGCCCGGTCGCAAAAAGATCGCTTTCCAGGCCAACCGTAAAGTCGGCATGGATAGAATCGGCAAATCCTATAAAGAGCATACGCTGGTGCCACGTCGTCACTGCGGTTGTATACCGGACCTCGATTAAAGCGACTGTGCCATCCCAGTGTGACTTGGCCAACGGCGACCGTTCTTTCGATAGCGCGAAATCCGAGTATGCGTATATGACCGGGAGCGCAAAGAAAGCTTCAATTTCTCCTTTCGTCTCAATGCCGTCTTGCTCCTTTATCTCTGTGGGGGAATTCAGCGGACCAGCGGAACAGCGCCAACTCCGGTTTAGACCAGTCGTTTCCTCACTTTTGTGAAAGTAGCCATTCCGGCAAATTGCGATTTCGATCGAAGCCGCGACCTCAGCAGAACCACGTAGTCTGCCAATTCTTGCGTGGAGATCTGCTGCATACTCAAAATACGAAAGGGCCGTCATAGCTCGCCTCATCCTCTGCTTGACACGTCGGTTCGGCAACACGCCTACCGCCAGATAAAGGATGATAGTCTTCGTATAGTGGTGGTCGACCTATACCTCGGTTTACAGATGCCAAACCGCACAGCGATTGTCCGAGGCATCGGGGACCGGCATCATACAAACGTTTGTATAGTTTCGGAGATGTCGAATTATCGGCATTAATTCCCGCGTGATCGAGGCATCTCTCGCCGTCCACGCCTTAACGCGCGACGAACCCCGCGTCCAAATTAGACCCACTGAGGCCTTCGATCAGATTGCTGAATACCCTTTATGCAAAGCGTGAGAACAGTAGCCACAGACCCGCAAGTTTTGGAACTGGGACTGGTGCGAAGTTCTGAAACGTCACCTGACGACACATCAACATTCAACTCGACATCAAAATCTCACGAAAAATCGGGGGTCTAGCGTCATGCGCAAAAAATCTTCCCTAACACCTTCGGAACCTCTTATTCCAATTTCGGTATATTTCATTCTCATTGCGATGATAATGGCAATGGCTTCTCCGGTTGGATTCATCTCAGCAACGAAGGTACCCCTCCAAACCCGGGTGTATTTACCTGAAGAATGGAGAACCGACGGTGCCGACAGATTGAAGGTCAGAACTAACGCTCCATTACAGTCACAAACACGGTTCAAAGTGGACCCTGCAGAACCCCACAGGAATGCTACAAGTTATGCGACACTTGACTAATATGACATGTCTGGTCCCACCGTTAAGGGATGTCGCCCCGAGTGAGACCCACGCTCAACTCTCAGACTTTTTCGGCAGCGTCTGGATTAACTGCATACCTGGGATCAAATTCTCACGGTAAGCTACCTCGACTTAACGGATCTCTGGATCATATTCAGATTGTTTAGCCCGCATGTCGCTTATGGCGCGCCCACTGCAAAATCACAGCCCTCTCCTGATTGGCTTTCGCGCGCAAGTATGGTCGCACCGCTGGATGATAAGTCTGAGCAGCGATCACTCCGATGAGACCTGGGGCATTAAATTCCCTCGTCGTCCAAGGTAGCGTCTCTAGTCGTCTCCGACAATATCTGCTTGGCTTTTACCACCATACAGCCACTTCGCTGCCCAACAACCGACCAGTAAACATGATCAGTACATCTGGTTTCGCGTACTCGATCTCTGCCCGAGACAATTCGTTCTGCCATCTGATGATCTGCATCCGGTCAGGGGATTTCAGTTTCATTATGCTTGCACTGCCACCGATTCGCTCAATTAACTGTACTTTCGAGAGATTTGACCAGGCAAGCGAACGTCGATCTGTTATTTCGAAGGCATCAGCAACCTCTTGAAAAGTCAACCAGAATGGATTTCGTTTCCAATTCGTGCAAAACCCAAAGTCACACTTCTGGAACTCGCGCTTCTCCAACTTTTAGTAATCGTCGAACCAATTCGCAGTCGTGGTGTCGATTGCAGTGATCCGCCGATCAACTCCAAGAGTTTCTTGTCTCATCACCATGACTCTGACTGGTGCCTGCCAATATAGGTCACTTAGATTTATCGGCTGCGGGACCGAAATTCTGCTCAAGATTTCGGGCGAGAGCGACTTGGAAGCGGCATCAATAGTATCGTTCAACACCTGATTATAATTCGCCAGGTCATCTTTCGCAGAGCGATGTATCATTCCATAAATCCTCTTAAACGATTGGATTATGAGTGCTTTCACTGGCAATCAGGACATGCGTCTGCTTGTCCGCATCAGAAACCTTCAAGAAGGCCAACTGCGGCATTCTATTTATTGAAATTTTTGAAATTATTTTGAAAAAACACTCGTCCCCCATCATTCACATAAAAGGAGTCGGTGTCGTTTGAGCGAAAGCAGCCCAGATCGCAGCTCAATCCGCTCGCACTCGACCAGGGAGCGCATCGAGCTGAGGGAAATTGCAGCCTGTCAGAGGAGGAAGGCAGCAGCGGTCTTAATGTAGCACATGCGACAGGCCCCAATCAGTGAACTTCAGTATGCTTTTGCTCGGTGGCCCACAGTCTTACATATATCGTAGGAAGACTTGGAACCAACGAGGCAATTGGGCGATGAACGATCAAGATGGCCAAACAGACCTGATCTGCCGCTCAAACCGTAAAATTCCTTTCGTCGAGCTAACGTTGGCGGAGCTGATTGATGATCCGCTGGTATCGCTCGTCAACAAGGCTGACCGCGTAGATCGATATGCATTCCGGGCCTTTTAAGAGTGCTGCGCGATCTCGTTTAATGGAACTCGGTCATCCACGTGACCCACAGTAGTTGTGTTTGCGCCCATAGACGTCGACAGCACTGAATGCGGCCGTCACTTCAGCCTAGTCACCATCAGAAAGTGACGCATGCCCTATCCACGATGACAAGGAGCCCCTTATGGCGCTGACGAATTATCATTTCTACGTCCGGAAACTTCGTTTTATAATTGACGAGAAGCGCCGCGATGAAACCTCCGCCGCACGTATTCAGATCACACTATTTCGTAATGGTTTAAGTTATCAGAGTTCTGAGTTTTCAGGGAATCCATCGCTTGAGATTCTCCGCCATCGCCCTATTCTGTCCGATTGCTGGGAAGTCGATACTGATGGCCAGACGAAGGAGGAGATCGAGCGTTTCTTCGCGTTACCTGAAATAGTCGCCTACTCCGAAGTCTCGCTTAAACATGAACGAAACCCTATGAGGACGACACATTGGGATGCAACAGTAGCGCTAACTGAGGTCGCATTCTTTGAAGGTGATACGTTCTGGGAACAACGTATGATGTTTGCTGCCTTCGCTGATCCAATACGTGCTGATTTCTCAAAAGCACGAGACCAAGATATCTTGGTCCACGATCACAACACTGGCGCACGGTTCTTTGAATGGCGATCTACATCGGCAGGAAATATCGATCCGTCCAGGACAACATGGTTTGACGATGATTTTGGCCTTCAGAAGAGATCATCAGAAACTCTTGGGATGGAAGGTGGCTTCGGAGGCCCTACCCGCTCATTGGTTGAGTAACGGCGCGGCGCGGCTCCAAACATCCTTTTAAAGGCAGCTCCGCGCAGCCAAGACACCAATGCGCCATAAGTGAAACCAACCCTGCAATTCTCAACCATAGCAAGTGAAACCATGCCAATATTATAGCTCTCTTAACCCTTTCCAGATAGAGATAGAATGAAGAACGTTATGCTATTGCATGAAGCGTTAGCGCAGCCGCGATACCTTGATGATGGATGGTAGGCGGGCCGAGGACCAATAATGTCGGTTATATCAAGCGTGAATTCTGCAGCACTTCTCATATTGCAGCAAACAAACTCAACAAGCATAATCAGTGATGAGAAGCCGGACTCTAACAGCCTAGTGTCGGTCGCCAACGGCGTAAACGACAGGATCGGCATGTCCGCCCAGCCGGGACAAGCCCAATCCAAGATTTCTCAAGCGATGTTCAGCGTCAATAATGTCAACGTAAACAAGCTCAAGCTTGACCTTATCGAGCGTGCTGGCAAAGAGTTGGGCTTCGAAAAGGCTGACTTTGAGAGCGATACTGCGTTTGCCTCCGCCATGAGGAAGCGAGTCATATATATGCATGCCACCGGAGCGGACGAACGAATTAATGCAATCGAGAAGGAACTTGGCCTTGACAAGCTCGGCGTCTCATTGCTCGACGTCGTTTCCAGTGCGCGGAACCCCGATCTCGATGACAAAGTCACGCAAGCTCTGAAGGAACGAGAGGGCGTTGAAGACGAGGAAGTTCGGAGGAAGACGGAGAAAGAAAATAACGCCTCCTCGCCTTCTTCTCTAGCCCCAGACGAAATCGGTCTATACGGCACTGCTACTGCCTGATCTTTGTCGAAAGACTTAAGGACGCAAATTTTCTGCGGCGACATCGGTGGGGTAGGAAGAAAATTCATTAAGCACGATGGGAAGGACGGAAGCCTATCTTCCGTCCACAAAGGCCGCGCATCGGGGCGCGTTTTCACGGGACTTCTAGTCGTCCTCGGCAAAACTTCTTAACTGTTCACCAATTTCCCGGATCTCCTCCGCTGACTCGTTTTGAAACCGCTGGCATACCAATCCCAAGATGTACTCCCGGTCAAAATACATACCCTGTTCGTTAAAAACCTACAACGAGTGGTGATCAGGTCCAACTGGAACAGGTATTAATCAATCTTATTCTCAACGCATCGGATGCTATGCAATCCATCACAGGCGGCAAAATCATCACGATTTCGACGACACTAAAAGGCGCGGACCGGATCGAGGTTGAAGTACGCGACACTGGTTCGGGCATTGCTGATCCAGAGAATATTTTTGCTCCCTTCTTCACCACCAAGAAAGATGGAATGGGAATGGGAATGGCAATATGCCGTTCGATCATCGAAGCGCATCAAAGCCAACTAACGGCAGAGACGTTAAAGGATGGCGGTGCAGCCATCGCATTCTCAATACCTGTACGCCCAGTAGAGGTTCCCGACCTAGCCTCTACCGACTGAGTGGTCGACGGCGTGCCTTAGTTCAGATTGCTCACGTCTGAGCAGCGGGAACGGCCATAATGGTCTCGGTCGATAACACCTCCAAACTGTCATGATATACAAGGTATGTCTGGCCCAGCGTATCGGAGAGAGCGAGCATCGTATGATCCGGCATAGGACCGAGAGACCTGACATCGGAGAAATAAGAAATGGCTTCTGTACTCAAAATTATCATCGGTTCAACCCGTCCAGGAAGAGTCGGGCCTACCGTGGCAGAATGGGTGAAAAATGCAGCAGTATCACACGGCAAATTCCAAGTTGAACTGATCGATCTCGCAGATTTCAAACTCCCTCTTCTCGACGAGGCTGCTCACCCAGCTATGCAGCAATACCAACATGACCACACCAAGAAATGGTCGCAGGCCGTTTCTACCGCAGACGCGTACATATTCGTGACACCTGAATACGACTACTTCCCTCCAGCCTCGCTGGTTAATGCCATTCAAGTCCTATTCCGAGAATGGAATTACAAGGTGGCAGGCGTGGTCAGCTACGGCGGCGTTTCCGGTGGCTTGCGCTCATCTCAAATGCTCCGATCTCTTTTGAGCAACGTAAACGCCCATGGAATTTATCACGTCGTCCCAGTTCCGTTCGTCTCAAAGTATATTTCCGACGATGACAACTTCCTACCAAATGAACAAATGTCGGAGGGCCTTATTCTGATGTTGAACGAACTCGAAAAATGGACGGACGCTCTTAAAGTAATCCGTAGTTAATCTGTCGTTCCGGCAGAGCAAAAATCGTCCAGTAAAACCAAACGTTACTCTCTCTATGCCCCGCACTCTCCTCGGTGAACCCAAGAAAGGTCGACCAGCAAGATTAATTGCATCCCATAGGCGTCAACTTGTGTTCCCCAAGGACAGGGAAAGACCTCAAACGTGCCTTGAAACCTAACCGGCTCCGGTTGACACATTTTGTCTCGCCTATTTCCTTTTGAGCAACACGGTGTTGTACTCTTGTCTCGTCGTCCGCCGATTTTAGAGCACAAGGGTACCAGTGAATACCACCAGCGAGGACAGAGAGGCCTTAAGGGCGCAAGTTCAGAAAGTCGTAGATTCGACCCCTGGAATGGGGTGGTCTGCGTGGCCCGATGGCGACTTCATGTGTTTTAGCATCGCCATGCAACACTACATGGGTCAAGAAGGATACACCAGCAGACGCGAGGATGACGGTGAATATTCGTTCAAAACAAATGTACTTGAAGAAGACTATAAAGTGCTTGCAGAAGCGTGGAGAAATGCAGTCGCCAATGAGCACGATTTCGAAGTGACGCATTTAAATAAAAACGGCACGGGACAGTTTCGCTGGCTTCGATCATTCGCGCGACCGCAAAGGGATGAAAAAGGAACTCTGATCTACTGGTTAGGCACGTCTGTCGACATACATGACTCCATGGTCGCACTCGAATCTGCCCGCAACAGAGAAAATCGCCTCAGGGAGCTGATAGATGCCATACCTGGGCTTGTATGGACGGCCAACAACTTGGGCCAGCCGACGTATTTCAACAAACGGTTGGAAGAGTGGATCGGTATGAACGTACACGAACTACGTTCTAGATGCGATGATTCACTCACCGACCTCCTTGCCGTGACACATCACCCAGAAGATCGTGACATGATCAGTCTGACGATGATGGAATCCTTGCGAACCGGCACCCCGTGGATATCCAGATTCCGGCAACGAAGGGCGGATGGGGCCTGGTTGTGGATGGAGGCCCGGATGGAAGCACTCAAGGATGAGACGGGCAAGGTCGTCCAATGGTATGGACTACAAAGCGAGATCGAAGGCGAAGTGCGTGCTCAAGAAGCTTTAAAAGTCGTAGATCAGAAGCTAGCAAAAGCGGCACAAGTTGCTGGTATGGCCGAGTTGTCTGGTTCGATTGCACATGAAGTAAGCCAGCCATTAGCTTCAGCAATGGCGAATGGAGGTGCTGGGGCGAACTGGCTCGCGAAAGAGCCGCCCGATATCGAAAGAGCAAAGCGTAGTGTGGATGCCCTGCTCCAAGACCTCTCGGCCGCATCGGACGTGGTGGAACGCGTACGAATGTTATTTCAGCAACGGGTGGGGCCCAGACACAAGGAAGACATCAACAATGTTGTTATGCTGATCCATGCATATTTCGGCATGGAACTTTCTTTAAAGAACATTCGCTTAACTACAGCTCTCGAACCTAGTCTTCCCTTCGTCTACGTCGATGGCGTTCAGATTCAGCAGGTTCTCTCCAATCTGATTAGAAATGCCATAGAGGCATTAGTTGGGGTCACGAGTGATCAGAGATCAATCACCATATCGACCAAAAAGCTGAACGATGATGTGATTATTGAGGTGAGAGATACGGGTCCGGGTCTCCCCGACACCGAAAACATTTTCGGTTCCTTTGTTACCACAAAACCAGATGGAATGGGGATGGGCCTGACCATATGTCGAACGATAGCACACATTCACGACGGTAAGTTATGGGCGCAGAATAATCATCCGGGCGCTAGTTTTTTCCTCGCGCTCCCAAGCTTAAACACGTACTTCTCTGAGTGATCCATAGTGCCACATGAGCTTCCGTTAGGAAATTTTCTAATATGTCGCGAAAAGGCGACTACACGCCGCCTCTCCTTATTATAGCTAACTTCAGACCGCAGGGATCACCGGCGTGCCGAGGCTTGATCAATTACCTTTGAAGGATAATTTTCTCAGCCGGTGGATTTGACGAATGCCAGCAAATCCTCGTTGATCACGTCGGCGTGTGTAGTGCACATGCCGTGCGGAAAACCGTCGTACACCTTGAGTATGCCGTTCTTTAGCAGTTTGACCGAAAGCTTCGCTGAATCGTCAATTGGCACAACCTGGTCGTCCGCACCGTGCATGACAAGAGTTGGAACATTGATCGACTTGAGGTCTGCGGTAAAATCGGTTTCCGAGAATGCCTTGATCCCGTCGTAGTGAGCTTTCGCGCCACCCATCATTCCCTGTCGCCACCAATTGTCGATAACTCCTTGCGAGACCTTCGCTCCAGGACGGTTGAAGCCGTAAAATGGCCCCTCAGGAATATCACGGTAGAATTGGGCACGATTGGCGGCCAGCGGAGCCCGAAAAGCCGTATCGAATACATCCAAAGGTATGCCGCCCGGATTGCTTTCCGTCTTAAGCATGATTGGTGGCACTGCACCAATCAGGACGAGCTTTGCTGTTCGATCCTTACCATGCTTGGCAACGTATCGAGTTGCTTCACCGCCACCAGTGGAGTGACCAACGTGGACCGCATTTTTCAGGTCGAGATGGTCGACGACTGCTGCTGCATCCGCAGCGTAGTGATCCATATCGTGCCCGTCAGAGACCTGACTGGAGCGTCCGTGACCACGGCGATCATGAGCAATGACCCGATAACCCTTGTTCACAAAAAACAGCATTTGGGCATCCCAATCATCGCTGCTGAGTGGCCATCCGTGGTGGAAAACGATTGGCTGACCAGTGCCCCAATCCTTGTAGAAAATTTCGACTCCGTCTTTGGTCTTTACGGTACCCATATATCGTCTCCCTTGATCCGTTGAAGTCTGCGCTGAAGCAGTGAGTACAATTGGTGAAAATGCTGTCGCGACACTGGCTCCGATTCCGAGTGCCAGCACGTCCCGTCGCAATAGTCCTGATGTGGTGGTATTCTCTCTTTCGGTCATCATTCTCTCCTTGGCTTTGCCGGAAGGAACTGTGCGAACGTCAATGAAAGGCAATTATCGAGCGTGCGCATCCTTGGAAGGACGCGATGAGACTGTGCCAAAAAAGGGGACGTTCTCAGATATACATGCGTATACGCCAGCGTTCACAGCAGGCCGAACAAGCTTTTGATCTTGGTGGAGAGCGACGGAGGATAAGCTAGCGACAATCCACTCTCGTTCTCAAACAGGTGTCGTTCCTTCTCTAGACGAAACGCAAGGACGGCCGCCAGCTCTTCGGCTATTTCTGGACGATCTTTTAAAAAGACCGCGAGTCTATCTTTTGGGACTTCGTAACCCGAGACCTGCGTGAGAGCATATATATCGCCCGCCTCGACCATTCCCATCAACACACCTCGCTCACCAAAGAAGTCACCAGGCGAAAGACGCGCTACTTCCGTTCTGTGATCGCCATCGTGGTTCTCAATGAGGATGACTCCCCGTTCAATTAATATCAGGGATGTCAGTGCGCTCCCCTGCCCAACCACCATATGATTTTTGGCAAACCCGACTGGAACCATAAGTTGGGAGAGCGAGTATCTTTCATTTTCCGTCAGGGAATGGAATAGCGGAATTGTCAGCAGGCACTTCATCGCGCTGTCCATGACTGGAGTTTGGGTAGGTCCCGAAAGCATATTTTTCGCTGACGAGGCGACCATAGAGAGTGTTTGTGATCGGGAGTGTCTGTAGATGAGATCGTAAATCTCGTTCTTAGCTTCGGTGACATTTGCAACATTCTTGATCCGACATCCCAACTCCAGGGTGATCGCATCACCGTCCAAACCAACTACCGACACGGACGGTGTAGGTACACGCATGATTTTCGTGCATCCGAGCAGTACAGTCTTCATGGCCTCGACTACAATGTCGGGCCTCTCTGTCGGCGAGAAACGCGCAGTTACAGTGATACCGTGGCTTTCGTCCGGACTACTGATGTTTGTCAGACGAGACTTTGCCAGTGTCGAGTTTGGTAGAATGATAACGTCGTTTGTCGGACTGAGTAAATGCGTAGAGCGCCAGTTGGTCTCAATGACCCGCCCCTGTAGGCTGTCGTCCAAAACAATCCAATCGCCGACGACATAGGCCTGACCTAGGTTGAGCGCAATGCCCGAAAACACATCGTTTAAGGTGCTCTGCATCGCCAAACCTAGTACAACGGCGAATATCCCCGATGTCGCAATCAATGTGCCCACTGGCACATTGAATACATAAGCGATGAGCGACAGTGCGGTACCAATGTATACCAGCCCACAGAGGAGATCGCGAACGAGGCGTCCCTCTCGTGGTCGATGCTCAAAAACTACGAAATGGCGGATTATGTTTACGAGAAAAAGCGAGAGGCTAATCCACCAAGCCGCCTTCGCAGCCCCGGTTGCTATACCAGCTGGAATATCGCCACCGGGCCCGGTCGCAAAAGGCTCAATCCCACGAGAAAATAACAACAGCGAAAGCGTGAGAAAAACCAGGATATCTAATACGAGTTTCGTGCGGGTCATCCGTCGTATAACAAACCGCAGAGGTATCGTCAGCGCTAGTAACGAACCTACTTGGACAACTAGCTGATCGAAAAGGGCGATTCCCATGATCGGGAACACTTACAGACGTGAACGCTGATGCGTCACTATACGATGGTTTACTGATGGCAGAGCGAGGATTGGTTTGACAGCCCCTCGCTCTGAGACTTTCATTATTGCGGCGGTGTTCCAGTCTGACCATCTTCCTCCGGCCCGTGCGGATGATCAGGGTCGAAGGAGTGGGTCGTCTTGGATCTATCGTCTACCGCGATATAGCCATCAACTCCGTAGAACGCTGTATGAAGTCCCCAATAACCTGTGCAGAACACGACAAGCGCGACGGCTAGCCCGACTGGAATATTCGCGAGCTTGCGTTTGAACACGGTGAAAAGATCGACGCCACTGCGTTGGTCTGCAGCAACAGCGAACAGTATCGCCATTATAAGACCGTGCCCGATAAGATCGATGCGTCCGAACGGCCAGACCGCCGCCGTAAAGATTACGAGAAGTGCAACCGCAGACAGCCTACGGATCAGCGGTGTCCAAAGCAGCCCGAAGCCCAGGGTGAATTCGGTGACTCCAGCCATGGGAATGAACACGTCGCGAGGCATCCCAAATGTCAGGAATGGCTTTTCCACGACGAGTGGGTAAAACCAGCTTGGGAAAGCGAACTTCTCAAGGCTCGACCACATCAACGCAATGGCCAGCCCCCAGCGTAGCGCCTCAAATCGACGGGCATGCAGGTTCTCATTCTTCGATGGTTCAAGGATTAGATAAATTGCCACACCAAGTCCGAGCGCAAGATAATCGAACAGATGAAACAGGTCGTAATCGCGCAGGGCAAGGATCCACAACGCGATAATCCCGACCCCGGCAATCGGCATCGTACGTCGTGAGAATATGCAGCATGCGATCAAGAGCTGCATCCAGGACACCCATTCCGCTGGTGTCTTGAGGTCGGGCGTAAGATAAACGCCACCGACGGCGAATATGGCAACGAAAAACGCTGCGATAATTGCTCTGATGTACTCGTCCTGCCTGTTCCAGAGCGGTGCGGTTGCTGTGTTCAGGCCAGTGATTGCGATCTCGCCGAATTTGCTCTTTTCGACCAACCTCGTTGCGATGAAGAAAGTTAGGACAAGCCCGATACCAACCCAGAACCACGTGTCTTTCATCGTATCATAAATAGGCTCAGGCCGAGCGCCGACGATATATGGCGCAAACCACTTCACATGTGCAAATGCTGTTACGGGTAGGAAACATGTGATCGACAGGGCTAGAAGAATTGTTTCGCGGGAATTTCGAAGCGTGCTCATGATTGTCACTTCGTTTGAGAGGGGAAGGCCGAGCGGTGCTCGGCTAGGAGTTTTATGCTGCAATGAGTTCATCGGCAGGGCCGAAAATCTCGTAGTGGATACGATCCACTGAGACACCGGCCTTATACAGCCCATTGACGAGGGACTTAAGGAATGGCTTCGGTCCACAGAGGTAGAAATCCGAGGCGAGCATCGGTGTGTTTTGCCGTAACCAGTCAATCGTGATGAAGCCATCGTGGTCGTGAGACAGACCGACGGCGTCCTTTACTGAAGGCTCGCTATAGAAGGTTGTTACTGCAACACGGCCATGTTCGGTGGCAAGTGACCGAACATGCCGGTCCATTGCGTGGGTGGAACTGTTGAGAGCACCGTGAACAAAGTGTGCGCGAAGTTCCGGATAATCTTTGGCGATTGCCTCAAGCATGCTGACCATCGGAGTGAGGCCGACACCACCCGAAAGCAGCACAACGGGACGGGATGGCTCGTCTGGCAAGAAGAAATCGCCAGCTGGAGGTGTCACCTCCAGAACGGTGCCAACGTGTGCTTCATCGTGGAGATACCTTGAACCACCATCCCCGTTTGCTTCGCGCTTCACAGAAATCCGGTAGTATTCGTCGTTTGGTCCACAGGAGATCGAATAGTTGCGTTTCACATTGTTGCCATTCACAACAAGTTTGAATGTCAGGTACTGTCCGGGGCGATGCCTTATCACCTTGCCACCGTCAGTCGGGCGAAGAATGAATGACGTCACAATCTCACTTTCAGCCAGCTTCTCAGCTATCGTGAATGTACGCCAGCCATTCCAACCACCGCTCTGACTTTCAATGCTGTCGCGCAATTTGACTTCACGGGCCTTGAGGATATCGGCAAGGAACCAATATGCTTCACCCCAGGCATTCAAAATTCCAGGCGTTGCGGCCTCACCAAGAACATCACTGATCGCATCGAGAAGTGCGCGGGCGACATAGGGGTAATGTTCTGGAAGGATGTGATAACCGATGTGCTTGTGGGCAATCCGTTCAACAACCGGTGTCAGCACAGCTAGATTTTCAATGTTTTGCGCGTATCCAAGGATTGCAGCAGCAAGTGCATGCACCTGCGAGCCACCCTCGCCTTGGTTCGAATGATTGAACAAACTCTTTATGTGCTCGTCTTCAAACAGCCTGGCATACATACGTTTGGTAATTTCACTGCCACGTGCAGCCAAGGCTGGAACACTGGCTTTCACCAGTTCGATAGTCTGAGGCGAAAGTTGGTGGGACATTTTGTTTCCTTTCTGATTATGCGTTTTGGACTGGGCGTCGGTCGTAAAACTCGATCTTGAGTTTGACCGGGCCTGTTAAAGCGAGGCGGTGCGATGATATGGGTGGGATGATTGCAGGGGAGTCGGGCTCGATAACTCTCGAGATGCCCCCCTCGTGGTATTGGATGCTTCCTTCTTCGACGCGAATGAGGCCCCATGACCCCGCTTTAAGCGAATGGTCTCGAAGCAATGCAGCTGGTAGCGATACCTCATCAAACGACGCAGTGGTCTTGTAGGGAACCGGCCTGGCGACAGAAGCAGCCTCGTCCTCGTTCCTCGTCGTTGATGTGCCAAACAGTCCGAACGAGAACCTTGCTGCTATACGAACGGCCTTTGCTTGCATTTCCTGTGCAACTTGTGGCGCGAGAAGGTCGTCTGTCGTTTCTGCCCAAATTTCCAACCAACGATCAAACATGTCAGGTCGAAAAAGGTGGGAGTGGATAACGTGCATTGAGAGCGGATTGCCTTTGTACCGGCCGCTTGTGAGCATCAGTGACGACCAGAAATCCGTCAGTCGGACCATGTGCTCATCCCAGTCCCGCACGACAGAGAATGGAACTGAAAGGACCGGGTCAATTCGGACTTTCGCGTAAAAAACGGTCAAAACTTCTTTGATCTTGGCTTCCGTCAGATCTTTGTCCATGCGGCACCTTTAAACATGCAATTGACATACATCTATTCCATCTTTTGAAAACATGCTATTTGAATGCATGTTTTTGATCTTAGTCATTTTGACGCAGGTGCATGCATGAGACTTACACGCTACACCGACTACGCTATTCGCGTATTGATATACCTTGGTTCACGAGACACGGGATTGGGCTCAATTCGTGACGTTTCCAAAACCTTCGACATCTCGCAGAACCACTTGATGAAGATCGTGCAGGACCTCGCTGCCAATGGTTTTATTGAGGCTGTACGCGGTAGAAACGGCGGCATACGCCTTGCTCGTCCACCAGGCGACATCAACTTGGGAGAAGTTTTGAGGCATACTGAAGGACTTGATGAACTTCTGGAATGCTCAACGTGCATGATTGCTCCAGCATGCGGTCTTCCACCCCTATTGGCCGAGGCAACGAGAGCGTTCGTTAGCGTATTCGATAAATATACGGTCGCTGATCTGATTAGAAATAAGCAGCACCTACGAGCATTGCTTGCTCTGGCCTAGGACTTTTCAGCATCGCGAGAGCAACCTCAAACCTATGTATATCTCGCTTAAGATAAGCATTCCCAATTACTTTACCTATGCTGTAAGAGTTTTGGGATACGCACATGAGACATCGAAAAACAAAAATCGACGCATGCGAGGATAATCCTCACAAATCCATAGTTAGCTCCATCATTTTTCTTATGGTTATCCTTGCATCACTACTAGCGTTTCTCTTGTCGACAGCAAAAGCGCCTATGTTAAAGGTTTACGTTCCTATTAATCCCGCCATCGCTCTTTCTGAAAAAAACCTCCATCAGGAGTGACAGATAGTGAGCGAGACGAACGAGATGCTTCGATTGCCGCATAGTCACCGTCGCAACGTTTTTGCGGTGGTCTGCGCCGCCCGAGGCATGTCAGAGACTTGGAACGGCAAGCAAACTGCGGAGGCGCGAACGCGCTGCCATCGTTTCGGCAGCGCGTTCGTAAAGCTGACGAATTTCAAGCGGCCGTTTTGATCCAAGCCTCAAATGTTGTTTCGCCAACTTTATGGGATTTCACAGGGACCAACGAGGTAGCCTCTAATTTCGCCCCAAAATATTCAGCTTCTGGGTCTCCGACTACGGTGCGCTTATCCCCCTTGGAGGAAAGGTATGTTCCGATAAGTTTGTCGGTAGGGAACGCTTCAGGTCCTGCGACTTCAACAATTCCATTTAAAGGAACATTTACAGCAGCATCAGCGACAAATCCCGCAACATCGGCGCTGGCAATCGGCTGGATATATGCCGTTGAAACCGTCACAACATCATCCGAAGTGGAGGTGTATGCAATCGCATCCAAGAATTCGAGGAACTGCGTCGCTCGAACGATTGTGTAGGGAACTCCAGCGTTTTTGATGATCTCTTCTTGAGCGATCTTTGCACGGAAGTAGGCGTTCTCAGGCAGCCGCTCGATCCCTACGATTGACAAAAGCACGTAGTGCTTAACCCCCGCATGTTTAGCGAAACTGGTCGCGTTGGTGGATGACTTCGTGAAGAATTCCAACACAGCCTCTTCTTCGAAAGACGGGGAGTTTGTGACGTCGACTACGACCTCTGCATCCTTGATTGCCGCAGCAAGGCCCTCTCCTGTCACGGCGTCAATGCCGTTGCGTCTCGATGCGGCGACCACTTGGTGACCTGCCGCCTCCAGAATGCCCGATACTTTGGAACCAATGAGGCCGCTGCCTCCAATGATAACTACTTTCATCATATTCTCCCTATTTGGCATCGCCACTTGAGTAATCATGGCTAGATTTTTCCACATTTAAGCTTGCGTCAACTGCGCCTAGCTCCTGAATCGAGGGGTGAATTGTGAACAGTTAGTTCACCGTTCAAGACGCAGTTATCTGAGCACGAACGAGAGTTATCCGGCCTGCATCGACGAGAGAGCTTCATCCGTCGTCCAGAGACCATTCGCTATGAACCGGAAGTTTATCAACGCAGCGAGATAGCCGTCGCCTTCTGGGAACTTCGCTGCTGCGATGGCGTCACGTACAACAGCAACCTCGAAACCTTGCTCCAAGAGGTGGCGAAGGTGAGACTCAACACAGAGGTTCGCCGCCATCCCGGCTAGAATGACTTGGTTCACTCCGCGTTTTCCAAGTTGGAGAACGAGATCATTCGCTTGGGGACCGTAGAGTTTATGCGGCGAGCAAACCACCGTTTCGCCGTCTTCGATGTACTCGACGAATTCCGGCATCCACTCCGCACCGGAACCTTTGAAACCATCAAGGGTCAAAGGCCCGTTTCTGTCGAACATTCCAAGTTTGTGTTGCAGGATTTCGAGTGGTCCCTGCACTTCCCAGCGATGATCATGTGGATAGTAATAGTGAGGCGAAATCACCACCGGCATGCTAGCCGCTTTTGTGGCTTTGAAAAGTTTCACGAGGTTCGGAACCACGTTATGCTCGGTCACGCTTTCGCCCACGACGGGCCATGCCGGACTTCGTGGACTCATGAAGTCAACCTGCGGATCGATCACCACCAATGCGGCTCGCGAGACGTCCAGTTTCATACCAGGCTTCGGAAGAGAGGGATCGGTCGGATCGTTGTAAGCACTCAGGTCGGCTGAATTAGCATTTTGCCCAACACCGGTGGCTACGATTCCCACGGCAGCGGCACCAACGATTTTGGTCAAGAATGACCGTCTGCTTGTTACTTCGCAGGTTTTGCACATTGCAGTTTCTCCATCTGTAAGATCGCGCGATGCGGGAACATCCAGTTCCCGTAAGATTGATGGATTGGAGAATACGAACAAGTATACAGAGGTATTTCAGACTTCGACGACACCGAACTAGATACACGGATCGTCGCTATATCTCTTGGCCTTCGAATATTTTTTTCACAATGCATTTTCAGACCAAAGCGTATACCTGAAGATATCTTTGCGCCCTCCCACATATTTCGTAGCCGTTATTTGATGCGATTAAACATCGAGTGGAAAGGGTTACGACATGATCTCGGAGCGACTGAACTACGGTCAACATTCGCCTGAAACTATTAAAAAGCTTGGCGAAGCGACTTTTGCAGCGAAGCGTGGTTCGCTGGACAAACGGTTGACGCATCTCGCGGAAATACGCGCGTCTCAAATCAATGGCTGCGCTTTCTGCCTCGACATGCACATAAAGGAAGCGAGAATTTCAGGTGAAAGTGAACTCAGGCTGCATCACGTTGCGGCCTGGAAGGAATCCAAATTATTTGACGAGCGCGAGAGAGCAGTGTTGGGGTGGACTGAAGTCCTTACAAGGTTGCCAGCTGACGGTGTATCCGACGAACAGTTTGCTTTAATGAAAACCTTGTTTTCAGAAGCGGAAATCTCAGACCTGACGTTCGTTATTATGCTCATCAACGCATGGAACCGTGCAGGCATTGCTTTCAAAACTATCCCTGGGTCGGCAGACAAACTGTACGGTCTTGATAAGGCAAACTTGTACTAGTCGTCTTCCTGCTATTTGGCGCGCCAGCATCTGGCGCGCCTTGATCGGATACCGTTTGGTCAAGGATCAGGCGTAGTTAATTCGGTGTCGCCGGTATCGACGACAAAGACTGCCAAGATTTTAGCAGGTTTAGTGGTGCTGGCGTTGGCACTGACTTGATGATGATCCCCGGGTAGTTCGATCCAGTTTTCACCAGTTTTGAAAACCTTCTCCTCGCCACCGTTGATTTTGCTCTTAACCTCGCCTTCAATCACCGTAGCGTAGATAAAAGCGCTCCGCGCGTGCGTGTGCGACGGATTGTAACCACCTGGACCGTATTCAACGAGCACTCCGCGCAGGCTCTTTCCAGGTACGTTTGGAAGCTTCTGATCGAAAACAACAGACACCTTCGCATTGTGCGCTTTCTGTGCGGCTAACGTCGGCGTCACTAATGCGCTGACGACAATCCCAGCGGCGATAATTGCCTTGAACATGATCTCTTTCTCCTATCATAGCCAACAGCGGCATGGGCTTAAGCTATTGATGCTCGCACTAGATGAAGAGATATACGATGGTTTGCGGTTCCTACGTGTCAGAGAGCAGCCACTTCCAATACGGCATCGACAAAGTCTTCTGGCGCTTCTTGAGGAAGATTGTGTCCAACACCAGGAACTACGTGATGTACTCGCTTTGCCAAAAACTTCGCAGCTGATGCAGTTCCATCCGTTGCAGCAACTACCCCGTCAGCAC
The DNA here is from genome assembly GCF_024810055.1 of Rhizobium sp. BIGb0125. NCBI lineage: Bacteria > Pseudomonadati > Pseudomonadota > Alphaproteobacteria > Hyphomicrobiales > Rhizobiaceae > Rhizobium > Rhizobium sp. BIGb0125. The sequence continues at coordinate 230,301 of NZ_JANUDV010000004.1, read as the reverse complement.
CTCCATCAAGGGTCACCGTCGGGACTGTTATTGGTGGCTGCTTCGCGAGGCGAACCTCAATGTCTTCGTACAACTCGTATCCGGCCGCACCGCCGAGACGGTGGCGGTAAGAATGGATCACAACGTCGACGTAGTCGGCATTATTGAAAGATGTAGCGCTGCGTTCGAATGTCTCGTTTGTGAACCGCCATGTAGGAGAGTTCTCCCGCCACATGATGTTCGCGATTTCAGCCCTGTTTCGTTCAAGACCCCTTCGCCCACGCTCGGTCTGAAAATAGAACTGATACCAATATCCACGCTCTACCTTCGCGGAAAGTGGTTCAATTGCCTTCGATATGTTCTGAATCAGGTAGCCATTGACAGAAACCAGCCCGCTACAACGTTCCGGCCACAGGGCGGCAGCGACACATGCAGCGCGACCACCCCAGTCGTACCCAGCGAAAATTGCCCGATCTATTGAAAGGGCATCAAGCAAATGAATAAGGTCCGCACCAATAGCCGCTTGTTGGCCTGATCGTGGTGTTGAGGTATCAAGAAAAGACGTGGTTCCGTGCCCTCTGAGGTGCGGGACAATAACTCTATATCCCTGCCTTACCAATTCTGGTGCTACCTCACGATAGCTTTGCACGTCATACGGAAATCCATGCAAGAGAACGACAGTTGGTGATGCTTGCGCCCCCCCTTCATAATATCCGACGTTAAGTACACCGGCATCAATTTGCTTAATTACGTCGAACATTTCGACCTCGTTGTTTTGAGTTTTTCCAAACACTTCACCTGATAACGCTGATGTCTTCAGGCTGGAAATTGCTGCAAAGCCAATTACGAAAGCTCGTCGTTTCATATCATCGCCTTTCGAGCTGCGCTTGCGAACAACCCTGCCCGACGCTTCATCAATCTGAATTGTGAACGCTGGTTCGGTTCGAGTTTCTCGCTAGCAACAATACGGCGAAGGCGTTGGTGAAACGCCAGATATACGCTGGTTTACTCCCGGGCAGCCGCAATGCGCGCCTCTACAGCCCAGAGATGGCTACTGTTCCTGCGGCTATGAACTTGGAGAAGCGTCGGAATCTTGCAGAAACCATTGATCCAAACGCATGGACGACGTTGAATGTGGAGGATGCCACGCTCAATTTGGTGAAGACATCGACCAACTGCCCGCTTTGTGTCTCATCCTGTACGGCATAGCGCATCATCATCGCCGCACCTTATCCCATGTGAGGCGGCAGACCGCAGGGCTTGACTGGTATCGCAATCGACCCGTCAATGCGGAACAAATTGCCGACCGTCGCCAAAAGACACCTACATAGGGACGCCGTGCGTTGTATATCGCGAAAAAGTAGTGAGCCGTTTCGACACGGGTTGACGGAGAGCGCTTAATGACTGACCGTTACGCGCAATGGTCTGTTTACCCTGCTCACACGTCGACTGAAGTGTGGTCAGTCTATCTGTGGCGTTCGCCTCGGTGGCGAGCGCTTCCCAACCGTATCTCGCAATCAGCAGGGAAGTGGCCTGCGGCCATTCGAAAAAAGCATTCCCCGAATGCCGCAGGGAGACAATCATAAGGTGTTGTACCAAAGGTGTTCATCTACAATTCCAAATGAGTGAACAGTTGGGCGCACCCGACTCAAGCAAATCATGCGGGTTTTGGCGTCATACGTTCACGCATGAACGCCATGTACTCGGCCTCCGAGCTTTCGCGTCGCTTGTCGATCAGTGGCTTGATATCCTCGGTTGCCACATATCTGAGCTGGTTGGTGCCGTCAGTTGCAGCTTCGAAAATTACCTTTGCAACGTCTTCGCTCGTGGCCAAACCGCGAGCTTGGCGAAGTTCGTCAAACACAGCAGCCGCACCGGTGATAAAGAGTTCATAGTCGGGCGGCGTAGTTGTTGACGAGAATTCCTGCCCACTACGCTGACCGAACTTCGTCTCAAGAACACCACCTGGTTCAACGATTTTCACACCTATACCCAACGATGCCAGTTCGTAAGAAAGAGATTCTGAAAACCCTTCCAAGGCAAATTTTGATGCGTTGTACAAAGAGATCATCGGCAAACCGAAAACCCCTGCCCCAGAACTTACGTTAATGTAGAGGCCGGATCGGTTCGCGCGGAAGTGTGGGAGCGTCTCCCTAATAACGTCCATCATGCCGAAGACGTTTACGTCAAACTGTTCCTGAACTTTCTCTCTCGACGTACCTTCAAATACGCCAAACAATCCATAACCAGCATTGTTCACGACAACGTCAATCTGACCGAACCTCTTTATGCCCTCGGACACGGCGGACGTTATGCTGTCACGATTCTGAACATCGAGTTTCGTCACAAGCACGTTAGGATAGTCTCCACATGCTGCGGCTGGCGTTCTCATTGTCGCGACAACATTCCACCCATTGTCAGCAAACAAACATGCAGCGGCAGCACCAAAACCCGAGGAGCAACCAGTGATAAGAACTGTCTTGGTCATTTTAATCTCCATTTCGTTATTACGTCGACCATTTTAGCGAAATCCTTTTGATGCTATAAGCAGGACAATGTCGCATGAGCCATTGAGAGAATTCGAACAATGTCAGGAATGTCCCTTGCCGATTTGAGAGCGCTCTCTGTACTTGCCAGGACTGGGAGCTTCCGAGGTACCGCTAAAGAGCTAGAAGTGTCTGTTTCTTCGCTAAGCCATCAGGTCGCAAACGTGGAAAAACGCCTCGGCATTCGGCTGTTCAACCGTACAACCCGGAGTGTCTCAGTGACCGAAGCAGGTCAGGCATTACTCGAACGGGTGCGCCCTGCCCTCAACGAAATTGATGCGGCCTTGGAGGCTGTCGACCATTTGAGAGTTACTCCTTCAGGAACGATCCGGCTGAACACCTCGGAGGGAGGCGCGGAGCGGGTTCTGCCGCTCGTTGTCGATTTCCTCCGTACTTATCCCGATATAAAGGTCGATCTCGTTACCGATGGAAGACTGGTTGATATCGTAGCCGACGGCTTTGATGCCGGACTTCGTCTTCAGGAGATCGTGCCTAAAGATATGATCAGTATATCCTTGGGTCAGACTGAATCGTTCGTCCTTGTCGCCTCACCCAATTATCTGCGGGGTAAGACAACTCCAATGTCCCCCGGCGATCTTTTGCAGCATGAATGTGTCAGAGCCCGTCTTCCTAGCGGGTCACTAGTGACCTGGGAACTGGAGAAGAACGGAGAGTCGATCTCGGTTGATGTCAAAGGCCGCTTGATCGCTGGCAGTACCGAACTCAGCGTTCTGGCTGCACGCCAACACGCTGGAATCGCCTACGTCGCTCTCCGGTCAGTTCGCGACGATATAGATCGCGGTGATCTTCTTCAGCTGTTGCCCGAGTGGACGCCGCCGTATCCTGGTATCGCTCTTTTTTATCCCAGTCGAAAACTTCCATCTGCAGCGTTACGTGCCTTCATAGATCACACCATAACCTGGCGCAGACAGCATCAAGAATAAGAACCTGTATCAAGATGGGTCTCTTCACCTCGATTGTCTCGGCAATGTGAACGAAACCTTCGCGCCACGCTCTGTCTTGTCTACTGATACGCTTCCCCCATGCTTCTCGACAATGGTGCGGCAGATGGCAAGACCGCTGCTCAGTACCCTGTTGTTTCGTTGTGTAAAACGTGTCGAACAGCCGTGACAAATCGTCAATTCCGCCCGCTTCGTCTTCTACTGCAATACTGATTGTGTCCTAGGTACATTCGGAGGTCGCCCGAATTACCTGTCTCTCGACATCACTCTCGATCCCTGCCTCAAAGGCATTGCGAAACAAATTCATCAATACCTGCCGAATTTGGACCGGATCCGCTACCGCATGGGGTTCGCTTTTATCGAGATTTTGGACGATGATCGCACTTCGCGACAACTCCTCACCGGTGAGCAGCTGGCAAATATCGCGAATAATTGCATTTACGTTAGCGTGAGCCCGTTCTTGCTCGCCGAGTTGAAACATCGAGCGCATCCCTTTTACTATTTCGGACGACATTTGCGCATCGCGGTGGACGTTTTCGGCACTCAGCCTTGCTCTCTCGATTGTAGGAGGGTTGGCAGAAAGCCACCTGCAACATGCATCGGCATTTGCAGACATAGCAGCCAAAGGTTGGCTGAGTTCGTGGGTGATAGACGCGGAGACTTCGGCCATTGTAACTATTCTCGCGACACGTTCTAGGTCGCTGATCGAAGCCTTCCATTCGCTCAGACTTCGCGGTTTGGCCCTCGCAGTCGGTTATCAGACTCGCATTATCGGCTTAGAACTTTCGCTGTTCAGGCTCTTCACAGCAATTGTCTTTCACAGCGACTTCTCAGATCAAAATCAATTTTTGCATGTCTGAAAAAATGTAGCGATGGCGGGCGGGTTGCTTCAAGTGGCAGCATTCGGCGCTTGTTTCTTGAGTATCGACGGCATGCGCCAAAAGCGAAGCACATAAAGTGTTCAGTCGACCTAAGATGCATGGGTGTTCGGCAAAACAAACGATTATAAACGTGACTAACTCACTAGCTCGCGATATCGTCGGCGATCTCCATCGCTCTTGGGACGTGCGAATGCCTACGCCTATCGTGCTGACTGCTTTTTCAGCGCTCACAATCGGATTTACCTGCGGTTACTTTTGGAGAGTTTGGTCGAACAGGCGCGAACGCAAAATCGATAAGCATGCCCGTGCCATAGTTGAAGGAATGCCAGGACACGGTTGGTCCAACGATCCTGAAGGCAAGTTCATCTACGTTAGCCCTCCTGCGCTGCGATACTACGGACTTGAGGAAAGTTTCATAAAAATGAGCGGACATCATCCGGATCGGTTTCATGACGCTTACGCGGAGATGCTGTCGGAAATAATCCACCCAGACGACCTACAAGGTACGTTGGATCATTGGGGAACCACGCTAAAGACCGGAATGCCTGCAACCTATGAGTATCGCTTAAGGCGGCACGACGGTATCTATTTGTGGCACCGCCTAGCAGTACATCCCTCACGGGATCAAAACGGCAACATTATCGCGTGGTACGGCACCCAAATCGACATCGAAGACCAGAAAGTTGCAGAACTCGCGCTTCGAAAGCGCGAGCGAGAACTGCAGGTTTTAATTGACGCTTTGCCTGTTAACATCTGGTGCTGCGACCAGAACGGTCACGTTACACATTTCAGCAAGCGGCTACAGGATTTCTTTGGGTGTCAGTTGGATGACATACCGTTTGAGGATCGTCGGGTTAGCAGAGCGAATCCTGGCCTCATCCACCCCGACGATGCTGGTCTTGCAGAAGACCTTATAAATCACAGCTTAGCAACCGGTGAGCCCCTCTCCGGAAGGTATCGTATGCGTCGTAATGACGGTACATACCGCTGGACAGAGCAACGAGGCGAACTGTTACGTGATGCTGACGGAAATCCTGTCCAATGGTACGGTGTTGCAATCGACATTGATGACCTAAAACGAGAAGAGGACGACATCCGCTATCGCGAGCAAGAACTAAGGCTTCTTGTCGATGCTATACCGATGATGATCTGGACCGTGGGTAACGAGAAGGGCATCACATACTTCAATAGGCACCTGCTCGAATTTACCGGGATCGCTCCAGATACGGGCCACGATTTTCGCGGGATCGAGGCGACACAAGCAATGGCAGCACTCGTTCACCTAGATGACCTCCCTACCCTCGCCACGCTTTACGAAAAAAGCCCAGGACATGACAGCGTTGTCATGATGCGCTTTCGTCTTTTAAGAGCCGATGGGGTATATCGATGGGTGGAAGGACGTTACGCAGGGTTGACTGATGAAACGGGATTGCGCCAGTACGGCTTCCTGATCGATGTCGACGACGAAGTACGATCTCACGACACGTTGCGGTACATGGAGGAAAAACTAGGTGAAGCATCGAGAGCCGCCAGCCTGTCCGAACTTGCAGCCTCAATTGCACATGAGATCAATCAACCTCTTACAGCCGTGCTCTCTAATGCCGACGCTTGCCGCCGATGGCTTTCACGCGTTCCCCCAAACCACGAAAGAGCATTGTCTTCGGCTGACGCGATGGCGGACAATGCCAAGGATGCTGCTGAAATCGTCAGCAGTATTCGCGCACTTTTTCGCCGGACCCCAAGAGAGCGGGTGGTGGAAAGCCCAAACTTCCTCATCGAAGAGGTAACCAGAATAGTTGGGTTGAGTGCGGTAGGTAGTCGGATCGGCATAAAAGCAGATTTGAATACGGAGCTTCCTCCTGTCGCAATGGACCGGGTGCAAATCCAACAGGTACTTGTCAACCTTATTCGAAATGCTCTTGAAGCTGTTGATGCGACAAGTTTGAAAGCCACACCAATCATGGTTCGAAGCAACCTTCATGATAATAAAATCGTTATAGAGGTAATAGACGAAGGTGTCGGCCTACCTGTCGGCGAGAGAGTTACACAAGCGTTTTTCAGCACTAAGGAACGCGGCATGGGAATGGGATTGGCAATTTGTGAATCTATCATCGAAGCTCATGACGGCGAGCTTTGGCATAAACCTAATCTACCAAATGGAACGGTTTTCGGTTTTTCACTGCCTATTGCCAAGTGCGACCACGAAACAGTACAGGTTAGGCCAAACTAACAACTAACATCGTTTTTAGTTGCGGTCGAAGCCGCTTCCTAAGGGTTGCTGAATTCCATATTTCTTTAATGTGCTAATGTGCCTTGAAGGACACGTCATGGTAGTACAAGAGAACAGCATGCGCGAGCAAGCCCACCTCATCGGTGTTGTCGATGATGATCCCCGTGTCCTGAATGGGTTGCAACAGCTTTTAGAATCAGTAGGTTATGACGTTTTATCGTTCCAAAGCGCCAACGGTCTGCTCGCCAGCAACAACCTAGATAGTATAAACTGCGTGATCACTGATATCGGAATGCCGGAAGTCAACGGATTTGAACTGCGAGAAATACTCAGCCGCGAGCACCCTCAGTTACCCGTCATACTGATCACCGGACGATACGAATTGATCGAGAACTTGCCTCCGGAAAGCGACATGAGGATTCTTAGGAAGCCATTCGATAGCATCACTCTACTATCGACGATTTCAGACTGTTTAGCAGGAACGGGCCTCAGTTAGCTCGTGCAATTGAAGTCCTCAGCCAAGACATCCCAAGCACCAAATTACCTGACCTCTCGACAGAAATTCCCGCTATCGTCGGAGTAATCACTGCAATGCTAGACGTAACCGGCTTTGGATTCCAAGACGTATCTGCCCGCAACCACCCCATAATCTCGGTGATACTAAAAACTGGCCAATATGAGTTGACAGGAAATTTGCTCCCCTCCAGTAAGCTCGTCAAGCTGGAAAGGTGTTTGAAAGCTCTCGTTCGCTCGAATATATCTCTGGCTGCCTAGTTTTAGGCTTCAGGTAGATATCAAGCAATCCAAGGCTTAGCGATCAACGACTGCACGGAATGTTACTTCCACTAGTTGCTGCGGAAACGCTAGCCGACTAACGCCGATCAAATTGCTGGCAAGCTGCGGGACTTCAGAGCAATATATTTCCTTACGAACACTTGCCGCGGCTGGGAAAGCGGCGTCCACGTCAAGTACGTAGAGCGTTTCCTCAACAACATCCTCAAACGAGGCACCAAAACGCTCCAAAAGAAGCCGCGCGTTTTCGTAGGTTTGCCTGATTTGCGGCTCCATCGCATCATAAGAAACTGGCCTCCCAAATTCGTCGACATCAGCAGGCGCGACAAGGTTGCCAGCTGCATCATGGCTTAATTGGCCGGATATGTAGATAGTATCCTTCACCTTGACCGCTTGGGCATATCCAAATGCCTTTTCCCACGCCACTCCATGGTTTGCCACCTCAACGCCTCGATTTCCGATATTCGCCATTGCTAACTCTCTGATCTGCGGAAGCTACATTGAAGGATTATAAATTCCATGTGCCAACATCGTCTCGATGTTAGCCTCGGAGACTATGTCGCAGGAGACGAGATCCTCCGACACGAAAGTTCAGTAATCCCACCACACAGGAACATAACGGAATACGTCGCCCGCAACTGCGACGCGTCCGACAGAAGGGAACGGCAAATGTGTAGAGACAAGCCATGAACCACTCTCGGCTAATTCTCGCATAAGGCGAATCCTCACCTTGGTCGCCTCATCGGGATCATGCTCAAAACCATTGTGCCATTCAGGGTGATCAAATGACACGGGGAAAATGGCATCTCCGGCGAACATCAGACGCGCCTCACCAGAGGTAACACGCACGACGCTATGTCCGGGAGTATGCCCGCCGGTACGAGTGATCGTTACGCCTGGAGCAACGTCCGAATTCGTCTCAAAGCTCTGGATGCTGCTACGATACATGTCAAGGAATTCGAGGGAAGCACGGCGAGCCAAACCTGCAAGTTCTGGCGGCATTGCGGTGCGTGAGAAATCTGGCGATTTCCAGAATTCCACCTCGGCCGCCGAAACGTGTACTCGAAGATCGGAGCGAAGACATTCCTTCACCCCGTCCACCAGAAGCCCACCAACATGATCAAAATGCAGGTGCGTTAATACGATATCGGTCACAGATGCCAGATCAACTCCAGCTGCCTTCAAGCGATTGACGAACAGGCCTGCACGCGGAAAGTCGGGATATTGCTCTCCCAATCCACTGTCGATGAGTATCGTTTGGGACCCGCATCGTACCACAACAGCATTCAGCGCCCAGTCAAACGCATCGTTTGAAAGAAACCTCTCGTCAAGCCACGTATCGCGGCTTTCGGGATTTGCATTGGTGGCCATCGATTCTGCCGGTGGCGTCAGCACTCCGTCACTGATCACAATGACTTCAATGTCTCCGACGTTCACCGCGTAACGTGAAGGAACAAGTTCATCCAGCATTCGGCTTACACGATCTTTGTTATGCAAACCAATGTTGGTCTCTGGCTGAGCCGCCGTACCTACGTTCGACATAATGTGCTCCCAAGTGCGCTGAGTGTTTCACCGTGGTCTCAATGGCCACAACAGGACAGTAAAATCGACTTTCCTGACGGTCGAGATATCCGTAAGTTTACAGTGAGGCAGGTAATGCTTGCTGCTAGGTACAGGGCCATCTCTTGATGAAATAGAGCTTGCCAAAGGAGATTTGAGGCTGCCTTCGGAGCGGCATTTAAACGGGTATTTGGGTCGCCACCACAAAAAACTACCGAGAACGACCGCACAGCGGCAGATTCCGTATCACGTACCGAATAATTGTGACTACTGGCGAGACAGCTCTAGAAACAGTAATCTCGTCGCTTTAGCTTACGATTTGCGCTTCCAAATCCGCTGCAGCGTTTTTGTAACGGTCGAGGCCGAGTATTCGCTGTGCGTCACGGGTTTTCGACCACTCATCAAATGACGATGCACCGGTGCGATCAGAACGCACTGGAACAAGCGACAGTTTCTGCAATGGTGCTCCGAACCAAGTAGCGTTCGCATCTACAACAACGTTACGTGTGTCATTCGTGACAGCAAATGCCCGTTCAAGCCACAAACTAATACCAGCACGTTCGGGACCAGCTATCTGTACTGTTCTGTTACTTGGTTGTCCTAATGCAAGTTCGGCAATGATGCCGCCAACATTGTCCGCCGCGATTGGCTGAAGCATCGCATCCGGTGGACGGACCAACGCGCCTTTCGTGAAACCACCTGCGATTGTTGGCAAAAATTCAAAGAACTGCGTCGACTGAACGATTGTGAAAGGAACGCCAGACGACCGGGCTAAGTTCTCCTGCGCAAACTTTGCCTTGTAGTATGGATTTCCAAGAAGGTTTTCAACGCCGACAATAGACAGTGTGACATGGTGCCGAACACCCGCTTTACGTTCAGCTTTGGCAACATTCTCACCTGAAACCAGGAAAAACTCTCGTAGGGTGATTTCGTCGAAAGAATGAACATCTAATGTGTCAATTACAATGTCTGCTCCAGACAAGACGGCGTCCAATCCTTCCCCTGTTACTGTATCCACTCCTGAACGACGTGACGCCGCTGCGACCTCAACACCAAAGGATTTCAAGCGCTGGACTACGAGTGATCCGATCATGCCGCTACCACCCAAGACGACAGCTCTTGTGATTTTAGACATGTGTGTTCTCCTTCGACGACAGCGGTAAAATCACCCTCTATCACCCAATCAATCGTGCTTAGGGTGTTAACAATGCAACTCGTTATCGCAGCTTGCTCAGTTTCTTCTACGCATACTTGAGTATGTCTGTGATGCGGCGCGTGGCTGTTTATAAGTCTGTTATGTCTGACACGGAATCAGCGGCGTTATCATCGTGGTAAGTCGACTTGGCCGACCGCGGAGGTATGGCGGCAGGTAAGAATGTAGAAACGCGCCGAACTAGATCCGCATCTATTGGCGCTACATCAAGTGAGCCGCTCGCCATAGTAAACCATCGGATATCTTCAAGATATTTCACGACCACGTAAGCGTATCGGTGACGAGAGATCTGTTAAATTCAAAAAACGAAAGGACCATTTCGATGGCTCGTTTAAACTGGTACGAAGTCGCGCCAGACGGCGCAAAGGCTTTGCTCGGCGTTCACAATTACATTATGAAGAATACGAGTTTACCCGAAGAGCTTATTCACCTCGTTTTCCTCCGAGTATCCCAAATCAATGGTTGCGCCCATTGCATTGATATGCACGCTCGCGATCTACGTAAGACTATGTCGGTCGACAAGATTACGCTCATACCTGTTTGGGACGAGGTTCCACATATTTTCACCGATCAGCAACGAGCAGCTTTGGCTTGGGCCGAGGAAGTGACACGCGTCAGCGAAACTCATGTTTCAGATGAGGCCTATGCGGCAGTATCTGCGGCATTCGAGCCGAAAGACCTAGTCGACTTAACAATAACCATAGCCACCATGAATGCATTTAACCGGTTGGGTGTTCCCTTCCGCCTTCCGGTGTCGGCGTCAGCTTCCTAACACGCACTTTATGAGGCACGGCAATGCCGCTGAGCATACAGGCCGTGGCCGAAGTCTCCGAACGCCCCAACGGCGACGGGAGTTTGTTTGCGGCTAGCCGTATGTCGTGCCTTATCGAGAGGAGAAAACACAGTTCTGACGAAAGTTCTTAATTTGCGTCAACGAACCGTTTCGACGCGAAATTACCATCGGAAACAGTCTGAATCGAAGCCAAGCATCGACAGCCAGTATTCAGCGCCCTCCTCCAATCGACACGAGCTGGCTAAGGTAGACCCTCTGACGGACTCATCTGATGAGCTGGCGGAGCGTTTTTGCCTCTTCGATGGAAACTGCCCCGAATTCGCATATCGAAAACCGGGTTTACACATGTTCGATAAAGCATCAGCCAGCGCTCGGTACAGCCACATGGGTTCCGTCGGTCGTCAGGCGATATTTCGACATCTCCGCGGGAGTAAGATAATATAGCTGGTTTGGCGGGGTTTCCAGCGCATGGATCCACAAACCGGCGCCGATATCCATTTCGTCGAGATGTCGCGCGACACGCGCAGTGGTTGCCTGAGCGCTAGACATCGCTTGCTCCGGCGACGGGCGCTCGATGCTGCCATTGAACACCTGATGCACGCCCACTACGGCATCCTTTTCGGCCGATCTTGCCACGCCACCGGCAAATATGATTGGACAGGAGGAAGCGCAGAGCGCCTTTTCCGCAACCTTCGTGGCGATATTCCTCTCCCGGATCAGCTTGGACATCGCAATAGCGTCATCCACCGAACCTCCCGGTGAGTTCAAAGAGACCAATTTGATATATTCGCCACGAGCCTCCACCTCACTGGCAAACCGATCAGCAGCGCCGGGGTCGATGGTGCCCTCGGCACGGAGCACCCCACCGGAGACTAGATTAAACGTCATCGGCTTGCGCAAGACCTCTTCCGGGCTCGAGGGTTGTACCGGTGGCGAGCCAGGCGCTCCCGGCGCAGTCGTGGCGGGGAGAAAGGTCGGCAGGTTCGGCATTACTTCAAGCGCCGGTCGCGCCGCTTCGGCTGTGCTGATCTCCCGGAGGTCGATCACCAGAAAGGCGGCCGCCGCCGCGAGCAGCACGTAGAAGGCGCCGCGCATCAATAAACCATCGTCCATGCTGATAACGGCCTTAAGCGCGGATGATGGTTTCATGTCGCCGGACCTTTGCGCGGCGTCTTGTTGAGGCCGAGACTAGTGATGTTATTGACCTCCGTGTCGTCCGCGCTACCTTCAGTTTCTGCAATAACTTCTTCTGTCGACTTCACTTCCCTGGCCGACATTGATTCGGCGGAGATGGCCTTCTGCATTGCCAGTGTCTGCATCATTTCAGCCACGGTGATCCGTTCGGCAAGCGGCATCGTCTCAACTTGTCTGCGAATTGCACCATTCACCACGGCCAGAATGAACACCATGACACCTGGCAACAGGTCGATGGAAATGGCCCCTGCCCATGCGGGAATGAAATCCGAAGCATAACGCAGAACGGCTTCCGCCGATGAGAGCGGCACGAAACGCCGTTCGGCCACGGGAGCCCGCGAAAGAATCTCGTCGGCGGCTTCCGACAGCACTTTGGATTGCGCCGCAACTGAAGTTCGGATCGTCTCCATCACGCGGTCTTGGCGGCTGATCAGATCCTGTTCGCCGCCGTCTGGGATCGGAGCGATGAAACCCAGCGAAAGGTCGTCGGCAGCACGGCGGATAGATGGCGCAATCGAGGTTTGCCCCAGCGAGGCAATGACTCCGGTCAGCGCCACGACTTCTGATGAGAACTTGTCGGCGCGTGGTTCTACGATGCCGGGTGCAGAGACCAGACCACGCATTGTCTCGAGGCGTTTCTGGCCTTCGATAAACAGGGTTGAAACCTGCTCCCGCGAGGCATTGATCCCGTTTTCCAGTTCGCTTAGTTGCGACGACATCTGTGAAAGAAGTGACACGACGCTGCCAGACCCGGTGGTGCCGGTCAGTGCGCCCGACTGTCGTTCGGATGCTGCAAGCTGGGTGAAGCGCTCCTTAGCGCGTTGAATGTCTGGCAAAAGGCTCTGTGCTGCCAGCGCATTCTGATGCGCCTGGTCCAAATCTTCCGTGTAATCCTCGAGTGTTTCCGCCAGGTGCTGTTCAAGCGCCGCCGATCCTGCGAGAGCAGCGGCGTTCAACCAACTCGACATAGCCAAAATCATGACGCAGCCCAAAGCCATCACCGCAAGCATGGCAGTGCGGCTCGAACGGCCGGTGATGTGTGGAAAGAATCGCGCCATGTAGGACCAGAAGGCATAGATGCCGACGGATACTGAGGCGGAATAGATGATGGCGGCAAAAAATACTGCCGTCGGCGAACCGTCCAGAAGGGTGCGAACACCCAGATAGGTGTATACGCCGGAAGCGAGTGCAAGAACAGCAAGGGCGAAGCGTGTCATCGTTTCGACCGCCTCCAGGCTTTCCTGCAAGCGATGCGATGCGCCAAGCGCCATGGCCAATCTCCGGAAAAGGAATGTATTCCTTATACACTGACTTAAAATTCGGCGAATTCAAGGCTGATGGAATATGAGCCTTCCCTCGTGGACTAAGCTACAAATTTTCGGCTCTTAGTGCGCGCTAGCGCCTCCATTGGTGTTGATCACATGAATTTAAAGGACTGCCCGGCCAGTCAGTCCTGTCAAGCGATCGCCCGAGATGGACCCGAACTTGCAACACGCCAATCTTTCTGGACTTCTTTAATGTCGTCAGCGTGCGATAATACCGCACATCGAGCATTAGCAAGGCTTCACCCAGCCCATTCCACGATCCGCAAACCAGGAACGCGATCGAATTCGCGCCGGTTATTTGTCATCATGATCAATCCGCGAGAACGTGCATGCCCCCCGCGATCAGTTGGTCATACAGCCTAATAGGCGTTCCATCGCAAGCAAGCTCGGCACGCAATTGACCAGTATGGCTGGCCGCGATCTCATCGTAAGGCAAAACCACTAGCCGTGCTGCAAAACTTTCAACGACCATCAGATTGCCCCGTCGATTCGCGGATTTTTCCGCCGCGTAAATCAGGTCCATCAAGCTGACTGAGCTGATGCACAGCGGTCCGTGATGGAGGTCGTAGGCTTCTTGAACCTGGTTTGGCTTGTCCTTGATGGTATTTATACCGATATTGGTATCGAGCATCTATTTCAGCATCAGAAAGCATCACGCTCCTGCATCGCGGGTTGATCACGTTCAACCACGAAATCCGATGTAGCTTCTAGTCATCGGAACAGTGTCGGGAAGCGGTTTTTCACGATTGAGCAGGGCGAGTGCTTTTGAGATTTCATTCGAGCACCGTGCCAACCTGAGCACGCGCCCAACATCGAAAGTGTTGAGCTATACGACCATCACGTCTATCGCGAACGTTAGATATGTAAACGATGGCGCTATAAAGCGTCGATCCGTTCGATTTTCACACAATTCTATATCGTGTGCCCAAAATTTCCGCACGACTATCTTCAGGAATCTAATGTGGAGCCGTCATCTTACCCGCTCACACTTGCGGAAAACGCAAGGTTCAATTTGATGTGCAAACATAGGATTAACATAATTTCCGTCGAGAGCCTTCACACGCACCCACATAAATATTTATCGCGCACATAATTTAAATTTGACGCGCGTAAAATTATATGATCTTGATGCCGCTGCGGTCGATACCGGGGAGGGTCTGCCACTTCGGCCGCTAATCAAAAACAGGCCCGTGCCGAAAACGTTTCGGGAGGAAAGAATGATCCGCAATCGTATTTTGAAGTCTGTTTTCGCACTTGGCATGCTGTCCGTTGCAGCAGTTTCCGCACATGCGGAAGGTATCGGTGCTTCGCTTCTCACGCAGCAGCACCCCTTCTACATCGATCTCGCAAACGCGATGAAGGATGAGGCCAAGGCAAAGAATATTCCGCTGGAAGTGTCCATTGCCAACCAGGACCTCAGCAAGCAGCTTGCAGACGTTGAAGACTTCATCGTCAAGGGCGTAGATGTCATCGTTATTTCGCCGGTTGATAGCCAGGGCGTACTCGCCGCTATAAACAAGGCTGAAAAGGCTGGCATCAAGGTTATCACAGTTGACGTTCCTGCCAAGGATGCAAAAGTTACCTCGCACATCGGTACCGACAACTACACCGGTGGTGTCAAGGCTGGCGAACTGATGGCGAAAGAACTAGGCAACAAGGGCAACGTCGCAATTATCGACTACCCAACCGTTCAGTCGGTTGTGAATCGCGTTGAAGGCTTCAAGAAGGCTATTGCTGAACATCCGGACATGAAGATCGTATCGATCCAGACCGGCATCACGCGCGCTGAAGCCTTGGCTGTTGCACAGAACATGTTGCAGGCAAACCCTGACATCAATGGCATCTTCGGTTTCGGTGACGACGCGGCTCTCGCTGCTGCCGTTGCCGTAAAGGCTGCAAACCTTGAAAGCCAGGTCAAGGTCATCGGCTTCGACGGCATGGAAGAAGCCCGCAAGGCAGTTGATTCCAACCCAGTCATGGTCGGCGTTATCCAGCAGTTCCCTGACCAGATGGGCAAGGCAGCTGTAGACACAGCCGCCAAGGTCATTGCTGGCGAGGAAGTTCCTGCCGATCAGCCGATTGTACCTGGTGTTTACACCAAGAAGTAAGCCTCCCAAGGCTGGCTGACCCTTGTCTTCAGGGCAATTGGTCACGCCATTCAGCGGTCCCGCGCTTCCCCCCAATCTCCCTTTGCGTGGGACCGTTGAATACAATTACAAAAAAGAAGACGTAACAGGTTTGAGGAGACGCCGCATGGCAGACGTCGGCACGGACACTGTTCTCCAGATCAGCAATGTCACCAAAACATTCGGCACCGTTACGGCGCTGAAGGATATGCGGCTCAACGTCAGGCGTGGCCGTGTGCATACACTGCTGGGTGAAAACGGTGCAGGAAAATCAACGCTGATGAAGATTTTGGCCGGTGTTTACCAGCCGAGCTCCGGCGACATTCGTCTGGACAACCAGCCTTACCAGCCCGCAAACCCACAGGATGCGGCACGTTTGGGCCTGACCATCGTGTTTCAGGAACTGAGCCTGTGCAACAACCTCACCGTTGCTGAGAACATTCTGGCGACGCGTGAGCCAGCTTTTGCTGGCTTCATCAACGACCGGGCACTTGAAACCAAAGCGCGTGCCATCGTGAAGGAGCTTGGCCTGCCGATCGACGTGTCGGACAAGGTTGGCGACCTTTCGATTGCGCAAAGACAGCTCGTCGAGATTGCCAAAGGTCTCAGCATCGATGCCCGCGTGGTGGTGCTCGATGAACCGACCTCCTC
Source organism: Rhizobium sp. BIGb0125 (assembly GCF_024810055.1). Classification (NCBI taxonomy): domain Bacteria; kingdom Pseudomonadati; phylum Pseudomonadota; class Alphaproteobacteria; order Hyphomicrobiales; family Rhizobiaceae; genus Rhizobium; species Rhizobium sp. BIGb0125. The sequence goes on along the minus strand of NZ_JANUDV010000004.1, from coordinate 214,049 downwards.
CCTGAGCGACAGTGAAGCTGAAATTCTGTTTGGCATCGTCGAGAGGCTTAAGGCACAGGGTGTTGCCGTCATCTATATTTCGCATCGCATGGAAGAAATCATGCGACTGAGCGACGATATCACCGTCGTACGCGACGGCTGTTATATCACAACGCGCCAGCGTGAAGAGGCCACCATCGAAGAACTTATCGCACTTATGGTCGGTCGCACGATGGATGAGATTTACCCGCAGCGCGAAACCCCAGCTCCGGAAGCGTCGGTCGCTCCGATGCTTTCCGTTGAAGGCCTGGGTCGCGAAGACGAATTCGAAAACATCAATTTCGACGTGCGTCCAGGTGAAATTCTCGGTTTCTTTGGCCTGGTGGGATCCGGACGCTCAGAGGTCATGAACGCGCTTTTCGGCATGAAACTTTCGACGGGCACGGTTCGTCTGAACGGTGAAACCGTCAAGATCAACTCGGCGGTCTCGGCCATTGAACACGGCATCGGTTTCGTGACTGAAAACCGCAAGGAAGAAGGCCTGGTTCTCAGCCAGAGTGTGGAATCCAATATCAGCATGGCCGCGCTGCAAAGCTTTGCGGGCAAGTTCGGATTTCTGCGGCGGAAGGAAGAGCGCCGTTCCGCCAATGCGGAAGTGGCGCGCCTTTCCATCAAGACCGCATCACTGGAAACAACGGCGGGCTCTCTTTCCGGTGGCAACCAGCAGAAGATCGTTCTCGCGAAGTGGTTGCTTACCAAACCTAAGGTTCTGATCCTTGACGAACCAACACGTGGCGTCGATGTCGGCGCCAAATTCGAAATCTACAAGATTATTCGCCAGCTTGCGGCCGAGGGCACAGCTATCCTGCTGATCTCATCGGAATTGCCGGAAGTGCTGGGCATGAGCGATCGCGTCGTCGTGATGAACGAAGGCCGCATGATCGCAACTGCCAGCGGCGCAGATCTTAATCCTGAAACCATCATGACCTTCGCGACGGGGCACCAATCATGACCCAGACCAATTCTGTATCAGCCGCTTTTATGAAGATCATGAAGCAGTATGGCGGCATTCTTCTCGCGCTCATCATTTTGTGCGTTGTCTTTTCCTCTTATAATCAGCGGTTCATGTCGGTTGCCAACTTCATGAACATCCTGCAGCAGGTGGCAGTTATCGCCATCGCGGCCTTTGGCATGACCTGGGTCATTCTGCTCGGTGAAATCGACCTGTCTGTTGGCTCTATCATTGCCGTGGCCGGCATGGTCGGCGCGCAGTGTTTTGCCTTCGGCTTCGGTTTTTTCCCGGCCGTTCTGCTGACACTGTTTGCAGGCGCCATGATGGGCATGATCAACGGCACGCTGACGGCCAAGCTGCTGCTGCCATCCTTCATTGTAACCGTTGCGACAATGGGCATCTATCGCGGTCTCGTCAGCCTGCCGACCAATGGCGCGCCGGCAATGATCATGGATGAAAGCTGGACGGCGATTGGCGCCGACAGTTTCCTCGGTCTGCCGATCATTATCTGGATCGTAGTGGCACTCTTCCTGTTCAACCACATCCTGCTCAGCAAGACGACGTTCGGTCGCCGCGCTTATCTGATCGGCGGCAACAAGGAAGCAGCGCTTTATTCCGGCATTAAAGTTGATCGCATGAAGATCACCATCTTCATGATCTCCGGCATCATGGCCGCGATCTCCGGCATTCTTCTGTCGTCCCGCCTGTCATCAGCCCAGACCAACTCCGGTACAGGCGCTGAACTCGATGCGATTGCTGCAGCGGTTCTCGGCGGCACCAGCCTTGCTGGCGGCGTCGGAACCATGGTCGGCACGCTGATTGGTGCTTTGATCATCGGTGTGATGAACAACGGCATGAACATGCTGTCCGTGCCTTACTTCTACCAGCTCATCGCCAAGGGTCTGGTCATCCTCATTGCTGTCTGGCTCGACGTTCGCGCCAAGCAGGCAAAACGCTAATCCCGCATAAAAGACGATAACATGAGCAAGATACTGACCATCGGTGAAATCCTTGTCGAAATCATCGCGACAGATCGCGGAGACGGCTTTCGTGCGCCTGTTCCGCTGATCGGCCCCTTCCCTTCCGGTGCTCCTGCCATCTTCATTGATCAGGTGGGCAAGCTTGGCCAGCAATGCGCCATTATTTCGCGCGTCGGGGAAGACGATTTTGGTTATGTAAACCTCAACCGCCTCGAGGCAGACGGCGTTGATATCTCGGGTATCGAAGTCGATCCGCAGGGCACGACAGGCAGCGCCTTTGTGCGCTACCGTGAAGACGGAAGCCGGGCATTCGTGTTCAACATTCGCCACAGCGCATGTGGCCAGATCAGCCTCAACGACAAAACGCGGGCTCTGCTGGACGAATGCACCCATCTGCACGTCATGGGCACAGCCCTATACGCTCCAAGCGTGGTTGAAACCATTCTGGCAGCCATCGAGAGCATCAAGGCAAAGGGCGGAACTGTATCGTTCGATCCAAACCTCCGCCCTGAAATTCTGGGCAGCCCAGGCATGCGTGAAGCACTGACAACGGTTCTGTCAAAGACTGACCTCTTCCTGCCAAGCGGCGAAGAGCTGTTCCTGTTTGCCAATGCCAAAACCGAACAGGAGGCAGTAGCGGAACTTCTGTCGAGCGGCATCAAGGCCATTGTCCTGAAACGCGGTGAAAAAGGCGCGACTTATTTCGACGCACAGCAGACCATTTCGCAGCCCGGCTTTGAAGTCAAGGAAGTTGATCCAACCGGTGCTGGCGACAGCTTTGGTGCGACATTCGTCACCTTCTGGCTGGCTGGGAAAGAACCATCGGCAGCGCTCACGCTGGCCAATGCCTCCGGTGCCCGTGCGGTTACCAAAACAGGACCAATGGAAGGCGCCTCCACGCAGGCTGAGCTAGAAGACTTCATAGCGAATACGGCAAGGAAACAAGCATAATGAGCCAGAACCCACTTCTCGATATCGCCAAGTGGAAAGATCGTACCGGTCCTCGCGGCATTCCATCCATCTGCTCGGCCCACCCGCTGGTTATCGAAGCTTCGATGCTGCACGCACTGAAAGATGGCAATTACCTCCTGATTGAAGCGACCTGTAATCAGGTCAACCAGGATGGTGGTTACACGGGCATGACACCGGCAGATTTTCGCACCTTTGTCGAAAAGATTGCTGCAAACACTGGATTTCCATTGGAAAAACTGATCCTAGGTGGCGATCACCTTGGTCCTAACCCATGGAAAAACCTGGCTGCATCCGAGGCCATGGAAAAGGCACGGGTGATGATTGCAGCCTTTGCCAAGGCGGGCTTCACCAAACTTCATCTGGACACCAGCATGGGCTGCGCCGGTGAACCTGTTGCCCTTCCAGATGCAATTACTGCCGAACGCGCCGCAAACCTAGCGGCCGTTGCTGAAGCTGCCATCAGTGGTGATAACGGCATCAAACCGGTCTACATAATCGGCACAGAGGTGCCAATTCCAGGCGGAGCCATGGAAGAATTGGAGACGCTTGAGGTCACCTCACCGCAGGCAGCACTCGAAACTGTCAACATTCATCGTCAGGCATTTATCGATGCAGGCGTGGAAGAGGCATTTTCACGCGCCATTGGCGCGGTCGTGCAGCCGGGTGTCGAGTTCGGCAACCACAATGTCATTCCGTATATTTCGGAGGCAGCCCGCGACCTGAGTGCGACACTTGCAGACATGCCAGGTTTTGTCTTCGAAGCGCATTCCACCGACTACCAGACACAGGAGGCACTGTCTTCGCTGGTCAATGACGGGTTTGCCATTTTGAAGGTGGGGCCCGGCCTTACCTTCGCCCTGCGGGAAGCATTCTACGGCCTAGACCGCATCGCCGCATTTCTGTTTCCTGGCAAGCGCAAGGAAAGCCTCATTGAGGTTATCGAGCGTGTGCTGACAGCAGATCCGAAAAACTGGGAAAAATACTACCACGGCACAGCAGACGAACAGCGTCTGCAGCGCCACTTCAGCTACAGCGACCGCATTCGTTATTACTGGCCAAATCCTGAAATTACTCCTGCAATCAATGCGTTGTTTGCTCTGCTTGATGGAGTGGAAATTCCGGAGACGCTTATCAGCCAGTACCTTCAGGGAAGTTATGAACGGGTTCGCGACGGCAAGGTGCGCCCTTACGCACATGACCTTTCCATTGCTGCAGTTGACGCCGTTCTGGATATTTATTTCAAGGCATGCCGCTCTTAAGGAGCGGCACAAAGCTTATCGTGTAAAATCAATCCGGCAGATTGATCGTCCCCTTGCGGGGAGGTAGATGTAAAAATTCAATCGATTTATGCCGGATTGACGAATGGGGAATTCATACCGTGGATAAAGCGCCGATCAAAACGATGGAGGATTTTTCCGAATTCGTCGGCCTGTCTCGGCCGACGGTTTCCAAATACTTCAATGACCCCTCGTCTGTTCGCAGCAAGACCCGCGATCTGATCGAGGCTGCCATCAAGGAATCCGGTTTTCGGCCGAATATGTTTGCGGTCAATCTCAATAGACGCCGCAGCAACATATTGGGGATCATCATTCCCAATTCAACCGACCCTTTCTACATGGCCCTCACGCGCCGTGTGGAGCTGCTGGCCAATGAAGCCGGTTTTCTGGCCTTCATCCTGTCATCGGATGGCAATCCTGAGATTGAACAGCGGGCCATTGAAACACTGAAGTCCATGAATGTCGCCGGTGCCATCATTGCACCGCTTGGCGTTAAGTCACATCACCAGACGCTTGCGCAGCTTGGCGCCAGCATTCCACTGATTTACGTGGATTCACCACTGGATGAGACCTCGTCGTTCGTCGGAACCAATAACCGCCAAAGTTTCCAGTTGATTGTCGACTATCTGTGCCGCTCGGGTGAACCGCCCTGCTATCTCGGCATGCCAGGTGTCAACAACAATGCCACCAGCCGTCGGCTGGCCTATATCGATGCCATGGAACAGTTACGGATCGAGCCGAAACTCGTTATAACATCAGAAGGTCGGGACTGGGACTTCGAAAAATTCGGTTATGACGAAACCATGCGCACCCTCAAGGAGCATGGGCGTTTCCCGACAAAGACGGTTTTGTGCGCCAACGACCGCGTGGCATTTGGTGCCATTGCTGCGGCATGGCAATCCGGCCTGAAGGTTGGGCGTGGTGTGGATTGCGATATTCGTATCGCCGGCCATGACGATCACCCACTGTCACGTTATGCCTGTCCCCCAATCACCACGGTTGCACAGAACTATAATGAGATTGGCCGACTGGCGACCGAACTGTTGCTGTCAAAACTTGGCGAAGCAACCGACGCAAAAAACGAGATTCCGTCGGACGAACGTATTTTGCTCAACGCCGAAATCATGCTGCGCGACTCTGCGTGAATGTGATAAGCGGAACCTCCCACCACTAACGAATGGAAACATGCCATGAAGAATGAAATGCGGTCCCTTCCCTCCTCCCTGAGCGAGGCTCACGCCGCTTTTCTGTTCGACATGGATGGAACCCTGTTGAACTCGATTGCCGTCGTTGAACGCGTGTGGCGTGAATGGGCCGTTGATAACGGCATTGAGCCGACTGCATTTCTGCAGCGTATTCATGGCCTCCGCGCCATCGAGGTGGTTCGCCGCGAGGCCGTGCCTGGTCTCGACGTTGTAGAGCAGGCCGCCATTCTGCTGCAACGCGAATTGGATGATGTTGACGGCATCATCAAAATTCCGGGCATCGCAAGCTTCCTGTCGAAAATTCCTGAGGGCCGTTGGGCTATTGTCACATCAGCCCCTCGTCCGCTTGCCGTCCTTCGCCTCGCCGCAGCCGGCATAGTTCCACCTGAGATCATGATCTGCGGTGAAGATGTCGAAAACGGCAAGCCAGACCCGGAAGGTTACCTGAAAGCCGCCAAGCTGCTTGGCGTCGATCCAACACAATGTGTGGTATTTGAGGATGCACCGGCTGGTATCAGTGCAGGCGAACGCATGGGCGCAAACGTCGTGGTGATCAGCGCAACACACTCACATCCAATTGAGACGGATCATCTTGCCATCGACAGTTATGACGAGTTGGACATTACAGTGACCGAGACTGGTGCTCTGCGTCTCGATCGCGCCAACGTTACGGCCCGCTGAGCTTTCCAACAAGCGCTGTCGTGACGAGGTATCCTGACAGGGATGCAATTCCTGTCAGGAATGTACCCCAGATGATGTCAACCACAGTCATCGACACCGACCAGCCCTTTAGGGTTGAAAGATTGGTCATGTCGTATGTGCCATAGGCGAGCATTCCCAACAGTGCGCCACTGATAAGCGCGGTTGTCCAATTGCCGGAAGTAAGCGCAGGCCAAACGCCGAAATAGACAATACCGGCCACGTAGAAAAGATAGAATATACCGGCAGCCGTTAAGTTCGGCTGCTCCAGCAACAGTGAACCGATGCGGCTGCGGTAAAAGGTGCGGGTCATGGTCGAAAGCCAGATGAAATCCAGGCCGAAGAATACCACAGCCGTTGCGACGTAGGCCGCCAGGTATTTCACCATATCATCTCTCCCTTTTTTCGCAGGTTAAATGCCAAGAAGCGGCTGTACCAGACGGACAACCCAGCTTCTGAATTTCAAAGGTGCATCCGTCACCGCAAGGCAGATACAATCAGCTTGCGTCGAAGCAACAGGCTTGTGCACCAGTTCTGAGTCCGCATCTTCTATGTCGCCACGGCCATAGCTGTCTGTTTCATCGGTAAAGCTGCCACTCAGAACGAGGGTAAGTTCCCGCCCTCCATGACCATGCTCCGGCACCGGCTTTCCGGCAGGTATACGCAGAAGACGCACACTGGTTTCATTATCGCCAGTTTTAATCGGCAAATGGTAGGCGCCACGCCCCAATGACTTCCACTTCACATCCGAGAGATCACCGCCAACATAGGAGCGTAGAGGTTCAGGAAGAACAGTGGCATCATGCGTAACAGCTGTGCGCTTTACGGGTAATGCTGGCTCATCACCCTCACAGGTGATCCGTGACTTGATGCTATCCCAGGCAGAGTCGACATTATTATCAATCGGCAGTCTGTCGATCATGTGTCCGCCAAGTTGCTCGAAACCTCTCAACCTCGAGCGGCAGGCGGGGCACAAAGCCAGATGGGAGGCAACTGCGATGCTCCATCCTTCGCCAAGCGTTCCGGCCGCATAAGACGACAGGAGATCGTCGCTAAGATGATGTCTGATCTCAATCATGCGTCGTCTCCTTGTCCAAGGACGAGGCGCAACTTGGCAAAGGCAAGCCGCATACGCGACTTCACCGTTCCAAGCGGTATATTGAGCTTCTGGGCAATCACGCTATGCGTTGCATCTTCAAAGAACGACATTTCAAGCAATTTCGCCTGTTCTCGCGGCAATCCGGCAAGTGCTGCCTTCAAATGTTCAGCGGTCTGTTGTGCGACCAGCACATTGTCGGCGGATGGCTCTGCATCGGGCACGAACACTGGGTCATCAGGATCAAACTCCGGCCGTTTCTCTTTACGGACCGCATCGATACGCAAATTACGGGCAATCGTGAAAATCCATGTTGAAAGCGACCCCTTGGAGCGGTCATACCTGTCCGCTTTGTTCCACACCGCGATCATTGTCTCCTGCATCAGCTCTTCTGCCAATTGGCTATCTGCAGCGAGTTTTGACATGTATGAACGAACGCGTGGCGCGAAATGTCGGAAAATTATCTCATAGGCATGAATGTCCTTTTCCGCGCTAATCGCGAACATCAGTTTTTCAAATTCATGCTGCCCGCTATCTGCGGCGCCATCATCCATTGCACTATTTCCTCGGCTCTTTCGACGTAATGGAGCAGACCGCCGGAATGTAATTCCAGCTTCCTTTTGCCACGTCGCGGCGCCTATGGAAATATGTGTGTTCATACCGCTTTTACGTCACGACTTGAACAATAGATCACCTGACTCAGTTTTTTTTGATCTGTAGCGATCCAACCTGCATTTCCTTGCGTAAAACATGCATTACAAAAATGAGGTAAGCAGTGGCGACCGAAAAACGATCCACGAACGAGACGAAACGCGTTGCTGTGATTGGCTCCGGCATATCCGGTCTTTCTGCGGCATGGTTGATCTCAAAAAGCGCCTCGGTAACGCTTTACGAAAGCGACGATAGGCTCGGCGGCCACTCAAACACCGTGACTGTTTCCGGCAGCAATGGCGATATTGATGTCGACACCGGCTTTATCGTTTACAATGAACGCAACTATCCGAACCTTGTTGAACTGTTTAAGACTGTTGGCGTTGAAACTCAGCCATCCAACATGTCTTTCGCCGTATCGTTAAACGGTGGCAAACTGGAGTATTCCGGTTCTGGTCTCAATGGACTGATGGGCCAACGCGGAAATATCGTAAAACCCCGCTTCTGGGCCATGTTACGAGACCTTATGCGTTTTTACCGCGAAGCGCCTTTGGCCTTGTCGTCACATGAGATGGACGATTTGACGATCGGCGATTATCTCGACATGAATGGTTATGGTCAGGGCTTTATCGACAACCATTTGTTGCCAATGGGTGCTGCAATTTGGTCGGCCAGCGCACAGGAAATGCGCGCTTACCCATTCAAGGCTTTCATTCGATTTTTCGTAAGCCATGGCCTGCTGACCCTAAAAGATCGACCGCTTTGGCGCACGGTAACAGGTGGCAGCCGACAATACGTAAAGCTCCTGATCGAGACGTTACCCGACATACGTACGTCGACCCGGATCGTCTCGATTGAGCGAAACAAAGACGGGGTCCACATCACCGACGAGCGCGGTAATCGCGAGACGTTTTCGGATGTCGTGTTGGCAACCCATGCCGATCAAGCGCTGGCTCTGCTGTCCGATGCATCGGACGAAGAACAAAATATGCTCGCGTCGTTCCGTTACACCGACAACGAAGCTGTTCTCCACACAGATCCGTCACTGATGCCAAAACGCAAACGCACATGGGCAAGCTGGAATTACATTGGTGAGACGAAACAAGATGGCGCCCAGTCACTCTGCGTGACCTACTGGATGAACCGTCTGCAGAATATTCCAATGTCCGACCCGTTGTTCGTCACGCTTAATCCGGTTCGCGAAATTGCGCCGGAAAATATCTTGCGGCTCATTCCTTATATGCATCCGCTTTTCGACGCCCCTGCACTGGAGGCTCAACGCAATCTCTGGCGCATTCAGGGTAAAAACCGCATATGGTTCTGTGGGGCCTATTGTGGTTATGGTTTTCATGAAGACGGGTTGCAATCCGGTCTGGCGGTTGCAGAGGCAATAACCGGGCAAAAACGCCCATGGACCGTGGCGGACGAATCCGGTCGCATTCATTTACCTCCCAAATTGGAGGCAGCAGAGTAATGTCGCATTCGGCGCTTTTTGCAGGAAAGGTCATGCACATGCGGTACCGCCCCAAGCGGCATCGCCTGCAATACAGCGTCTTCTCGCTTTTACTGGATTTGGATGAACTTCCATCACTAGACAAAAAACTGCGGCTGTTTGGTTACAATCGCCGTGCGTTGATCAGTTTCCATGACAAGGACCATGGCGATGGTCAGCCAGACGGCTTGCGGAATTGGGTAGAAATCCGGCTGGATGAAGCCGGTCTTTTGGAGCCTGGCATGCAAATCCGTGTGCTGTGCTATCCACGTATCCTGGGTTATGTTTTCAACCCGCTCACTCTCTATTTCTGCCATGGGAAAAATGGCTTGCGCGCCGTTCTTTACGAAGTGTGCAACACATTCGGTGAACGTCATACCTACACAATCGCGGTTGGGGCGTCGCAGCAGGAGAGCATTCGCCAATCCTGTGCCAAGGATTTTTACGTCTCACCCTTTGTGCCGATGAACTGCCACTATAATTTTCACATCGAACCGCCCGGTGAAAAAGTTTTGGTGCGGATCGATGAAGAAGACCCGGATGGCATGCTGCTGGTCGCATCCTTTGCCGCTAACAGGCAAGAGTTGAACAACCGTACACTGCTATCCGCCTTTGTGCGCCATCCTTTGATGACACTGAAAATCACCGCCGCAATCTACTGGGAAGCCCTGCTCCTCTGGCGCAAAGGCGCTCCGATCTATCGCCATAGTGCCGCAACCAACCGGGTTGCAAGCACTGTCGTCAGACCTTCATCTGCAGGAAATCAGGCTCATGACTCACGCTGAAGAAAAGTCTTTTGAAAGCCGCCTGAACAACTTGCCCTTTTGGGCAAGATTGGTGAAGGGCTGGGCCAACCGTATCGTGATCGGCAGTCTGACGATCAGGTTCCCCAACGGCAGCATGCATCATGTAGCCGGAGAGCAACCGGGGCCAGCGGCCACAATCTCGATATTATCAGGCCGCTTCGTTTGGCAGATCATGACGGAAGGCAATCTTGGACTGGCGCGCGGTTATATGGATGGCACCTGGGACAGCCCGGATATCGGCGCCGTTCTCGATCTGGGTTTGGCCAACGAAAAAGTGCTCTCCGGACTGATTGCCATTCCTTTCATGCGCAAGGTCATGGCCAATTACCGGCACCGGAAAAATGCCAATACCAAGGGTGGAAGCCGTCGCAATATTGCCTTCCATTACGACCTCGGCAACAAATTTTACGATCAGTGGCTGGATGGTACCATGACCTATTCCTCAGCCATTTTTCAGTGCCCCGAGCAATCACTGGATGAGGCACAAACCGCCAAATATGCCCGCATTGTCGAAAAGCTGGATATTCAGAAAGACGACACCGTACTGGAGATCGGATGTGGATGGGGCGGCTTTGCAGAATATGCTGCCCTCACCACCGGTTGCCGCATCCTGTGCCTTACGCTTTCCAATGAGCAGGCACTGTATGCGCAGGAACGCATGCGCCGTGCAGGACTGCTGGACCGTGTGGAGATCCGCATTCAGGACTACCGGGACTGCGAGGGTTTCTTTGACAAGATCGTTTCGATCGAAATGTTCGAGGCAGTTGGCGAGGAAAACTGGCCGATCTATTTCGACAAGGTCAAACATCTACTCAAGACAGGTGGTGAAGCCATGCTTCAGGTTATCACCATTTCCCGCGATCGTTTTGAAACCTACCGCAACACCGCAGACTTCATCCAGACCTACATCTTCCCAGGCGGCATGTTGCCGTCAAACGAAGCATTGGTCAGCGTTGCCAGCCACCACGGTCTCAAGCTGAGTGACCAATATCTGTTCGGCTTGGATTATGAGAAAACGCTCCTGTGGTGGGACCGCGCATTTTCCGCGCAGTGGCACAATATTGAACCCCTTGGCTTTGATAGCCGCTTCAAGCGCATGTGGCGTTATTACCTGCATTATTGCGCCGCAGGTTTCCGTTCCGGCCGCATTGATGTCGGCCAGTTTCATTTTCGATTAGAATAACAAGCATAGCAGTATGCTTCCTCTCCACCTTTATAAAACAGGAGCCGGAAGATGGTTTCACAAGCAGTCGTTTGGCTTCGCAACGACTTGAGAATTGGCGACAACCCTGCACTTGATGCAGCGCTTGCAAGAGGCGGTTCGGTTACAGCCGTTTATATACACGAAACGGACCATAACCTGCGCAAACCAGGCGCCGCGGTACAATGGTGGCTAGAACAAAGTCTTGCCAACTTTTGCAAACGGCTTGAGAAACTAGGCGTAACCCTCATTGTTGAAACAGGAAAATCCGCGGACATCCTGCCAAAGCTGGCAAAAGAGATAAAGCCGGAGGTGGTTTTCTGGAACCGTCGGTACGCACCAGCTGAGCGGGAATGCGATGCGCAGATAAAGACTGATCTTCGCCAGTCGGGTTTCACGGTAACCTCATTTCATGGCAATCTTCTCCTTGAACCCTGGCAACTCGAAACAGGCAGTGGCGGCCCCTATCAGGTCTTCACACCGTTTGCCCGTTCACTGCGTCAGAAGGGTGTGCCCACCCCCCTGCGTTTGCGCGACACCAAAGCGCAGTCATCATCTACCAAGCCTAAAAACTATGAGCGTCCATCCCCACCGCATTGGGCTGAAAAGATGGAAGGCTCGTGGCAGATTGGCGAAGAGGCCGGTTACGAGCAGTTCCACGACTTTCTTGATGACATCGTGAAGTCATATGCCGAAAGCCGCGACGTTCCCGGCAAGCTGGGAACGTCCAAGCTCTCACCCTATTTGCGATTTGGCGAAGTCAGCGTCCGACAGCTTTGGCACAGTGCTCTTCATTATGGCGAGCAACATCCTTCCGTCTCGTCGGGCGTCGAAAAATTTCTCTCTGAGCTGATCTGGAGAGACTTCCATTACCACCAGCTCTACCACCGCAAGGATATTGCGCGTTACGATATGCGCGATGCCATCGCCCATATCGAATGGCAGGAGAACAAAAAAGCGCTCAGCGCCTGGACAAAAGGACAGACGGGCTTCCCAATCGTCGACGCGGGCATGCGGCAATTATGGGCAACCGGATGGATGCACAATCGCGTCCGTATGCTGGTTGCCTCCCTGCTCACCAAAAACCTGCTCATCGATTGGCGACATGGTGAAGAGTGGTTCTGGGATACGCTGGTGGATGGCGACATTGCTAGTAATCCCGGCAGCTGGCAGTGGGTTGCCGGTTGTGGCATGGATGCTGCCCCTTACTTTCGCGTATTCAATCCCGTTGTCCAGGGCGAACGGTTCGATGCTGCGGGCGATTACGTCCGTGAATGGGTTCCTGAACTGGCCGACATGCCGAACAAATGGATACACAAACCGTTTGAAGCACCAGACACCGTACTGGAAAAAGCCGGTGTAGTACTGGGTAAAACTTATCCAAAACCTATTGTTGATTTGAAAAGCTCATCGCGTCGTGCACGCAACAGTAAAAAGGGCGAAGAAGACGATCTCTTCGCCTGACACTCAAGGCTTTGCGTCATCCAATCATAGAAGACATTTTATGTCGACAGTATGTATTACATCATGTTAGTGCTTGCCAAAAGCACTTCCTCCGTGGTTGGGAAGGGTGACAAAATCGGCGGGAGCGTCTTATGAGCGATCAGGAAAAACACGATGTGCTTGTGATTGGCACAGGCATTATCGGAGTGATGTCGGCACTTTATCTGCAATCACAAGGTCGTTCTGTAACCCTTTTGGAACGTGGAGAAATTGCACGGGGCGCAAGCTCCGGAAATGCCGGCATTCTAGCATTCCCTGAGATCATTCCCATTCCTGCGCCGGGCCTTATGAAAAAGGCGCCGCGTTGGCTTTTCGATCCGCTGGGCCCGTTAAGCGTTCCACCATCCTATGCCCTGAAGGTTGCTCCCTGGCTGTGGCGTTTCTGGCGCGCGAGCTCCGAATCCGCCTTCCGGCACGGACTAAAAACCCAGATCGCGATGATGAAACTGTCTGCCGCGGAGATGGACGTGATCCGCGCGATGCCCGAACTCTCCGGTTTCTTTACCAACACCGGAACGCTTGATCTTTACGACAGTGAAGCAAGCTTCAATGCCGCTGCTGCCGATTGGGCGGAAAAGGAAAAAGCCGGTTTTGTCTTCAACCGTGTTGGGCGCGATGAGATCGACGAATTGCAGCCGGGTCTGGCACCACAATTCCAGCACGCGATGTTTACACCTGGCGGCCTGCAGGTCTCCGAGCCATACGAATTCACCAAGGCGATTGCGGAACTGGTCATCGCACGAGGCGGCAAGCTGATTGAGGGCGAAGCGCTACGTCTTGAGCCCCGTGGCGACGAGGCGCGCGTGACCTTGACGGGCGGCAAAACACTGGACGCGGCAAAGGTGGTCGTCGCTGGTGGCGCATGGTCAAAGAACCTTGGTGCAAGCCTTGGCGAGAACCTGCCGCTTGAGACAGAACGTGGTTACAACACAACCCTGCCCGACCAGTCTTTCAACTTGACCCGCCAGCTCTATTTCAATGACCACGCGTTTGTCGTGACGCCGCTCTCCACCGGTATTCGAGTGGGTGGTGCCGTCGAACTGGGCGGTCTGTCACTGCCGCCGAATTACCGACGCTCCGAAGCACTTTTGGGAAAAGCTGCCAAGTTTCTGCCCGGTCTGAAAACCGAAGGCGGCAAACAGTGGATGGGTTTCCGCCCATCCATGCCAGATTGCCTGCCGGTTATCGGCGCCTCCAAGGTAAGCACCGCCATCATCTATGCCTTCGGGCACGGGCATCTTGGCCTGACGCAGTCGGCGGCAACGGGCAAACTGGTCAGCGATCTCGTTGCCGGACGGGAACCATCAATTTCCATCGATCCATTCCGCGCCGGCCGCTTCGGTTAAACATCACGGTTTTGTCGCGGTCAGAATAAACCGGCGATAAAGCCGTGTTCTCAAACGATCACGCAAATTCGCCTGCTTACGCTGCGCCACCGCAATCGGGTCATGCGAGTGCAGGCGAATATCTGAAAACCCGGCACCTTTCAGTAGTGGAATGATGCGTTCAGGACGAAGCCCGTCCCCGAACGGCAGCTGCTCCATAATGTGTTTGTGTTTGGCGCTTTGGGCACTGTCGTAATGTGGATCGGGCAGGGAAAACCGGCCAAGCAGCGCAATCAGCTTTGACGCGATGCGGCCAACCGGCGTCAATTGTGCCCAGTCCCCGTCAAAAACCAGCAAACGGCCACCGGACTTCAATACACGGTGCCATTCCTGAAACGCCTGTTCAGGCTGCGTCAACGTCCAGACCAGATGACGGCATACGATGGCATCATAGATGTCGTCAGGCTCCATCGTGTTTTCGGCATCTGCAAGCACAAAACGCAGACGCGGTTTTCCCGCGTGTTTGCGCCGCGCAACTGACAACATAGCCTCGGAGAAATCGAGGGCCGTCACGTCATGACCAATGTCGTGAATAAGCCGTGTCACCTCGCCCGTGCCACAGGCCAGTTCCAGCACGGATAATGAATGTTCACCTAAAGCGTCGCGCACTGGCTGCTGCCAGGCGTCAAATTCTGGTCCGGGTGGAATACGATGGCCGAATACCAGATCGAATGTTTCCGACCGTTTCGACCAGTAATCCCTGATATCGTCCTTGAGATGGAAGTTGTCGATGCTCATGGTCAAGCCGTCTTGTACTGGATATGGCAACGGCCATGGTAAGATGATCGCTCGATACGCGCACTAACTCCAAAAACGTCACGAATGAGCGTTTCCGTCAGAACCTCTTCTGGCGGGCCGAAAGCCACGATCTCCCCTGCATGCATGACCGCGAGATTATCGCAGAACATCGCTGCAAGATTGAGATCATGCAAGGCGACGATACACGTTACCGGCAACCGGGACACCAGCGCCAGAATGTCCAGCTGGTGCTGAATGTCGAGGTGGTTGGTTGGTTCATCCAACAGAAGCTGTGACGGCGTTTGCGCCAATGCCCGGGCAATATGAACCCGCTGTTTTTCACCACCAGACAGCGTGTGCCAAAACCTAGACGCTTTATCCAGCATGCCGACATGTGTCAGCGCATCCTGTACGGCGGCCTCATCTTCCGACTTCCAGATTGAAATCGGGCTGCGATGCGGTGTTCGTCCAAGCTTGACGACATCGAGCACACTGACCTGGATTTCCGTCGTTGCCTGTTGTTCAACAAAGGCCGTACTTTTGGCAATCTGGGCCTGAGAAAGGGTCGCTATGTCCTCGCCGCCAAGTGTAATTACGCCGCTCTGGACTTTGCGGATACGGCAGATGAGCCGCAGCAAACTGGATTTTCCCGAACCATTTGGCCCAAGCAGGCCAAGCGTCGTGCCGGGTGCAGCGTCGAGAGTTACGCCATTGACAATAAGACTGCCGCCTGAAGCCCAGTGCACTTTTTCCAGCGAAATACTCATGCGGCCCTCCGTGCACGGTAGAGAATAAAGGCAAAAGCGGGCGCGCCAAACAATGCAGTTACCACGCCGATTGGCAGGATTTGCTGTGGGATGATGATACGTGACACGATATCGGCTGCCACCATGAATATGGCACCGATCATCGCAGACACAGGCAAAAGACGCTGATGTCCGGAGCCAGCAATGAACCGTGCGGCATGGGGAATGACCAACCCGACAAATCCGATACAGCCAACGATGCTGACGACGGTTGCCGTCATCAATGCCGTCACGCCAAGCAGAGTTATGCGTACACGACGAACGGGAATACCAAGTCCGGCGGCGGTATCTGTACCGAACATGAAAGCATCCAATGCCCGGGCATGGGCCGCACAAAACACAAAACCCAACAATGCAACGGGTGCAGCGAGATAAACGTCCGGCCAGCGCACACCGGACAGGCTACCGAGCAACCAGAACATCACACCACGTGCCTGTTCTGCATTTGCAGATGTGGTGACGATATAGGATGTCAGCGCATTAAAGAGCTGCGAACCGGCCACGCCGGCAAGAATTATACGGTCGCTGCTGCCACCAGCGCCGGCCGCAAGCAGTGACACGAGAAGAAACGCAACGACGGCGCCCAGAAATGCGCCCGTAGACAGTGTCAAAACACCGTAACCGATTCCCAGAACCATAATACAAACGGCACCGGTCGAGGCACCTGCGGAAATGCCCAGCACGAAAGGTTCAGCAAGAGGGTTGCGTAGCAATGCTTGCAGGATCACGCCACAGAGCGCCAGCGCAGCCCCTGCACTTGCCGCAACCAAGGCGCGGCTCAGACGATAGTCCCAGATTACGCCTTCATGGATGCGGCTGATTTCAAACGGCATTCCAAAGGCGCGTTTCATGATCGCCTTGACCGTCGTATCGAGCGGAATGGAAATTTCGCCGATCGACACGGCAAGACTTATCATGAAGCCGAGAAGCGTCAGAAAAAAGACGGTGACTGCCAAAGGCAGCCACCATGCTGAACGACGTGCAGGCATTTCTGTCACTTGGAAATCCCGAGCGCCTGGATACCCTTTGCCAGGATTTCAATGCCATCAATCGTACGAATGGTCGGGTTCATGGACTGTGCATCCATCATGACGAAATGTTTGTTCTTAACGGCATCCATGTGGCTGGTGACCGGATCGTTCTCCAGGAAGTCGATCTTGACCGCAGGATCATCGGCGGCATAACGGCGACGATCCATGGTAGCGATAACGACGACAGCAGGGTTGGATTCGGCAATGGTTTCCCAACCGACCAGCGGCCACTCTTCTTCCGTGCTTACGACATTTTTGGCACCAAGCGTTTTCAGAATATAGGCCGGAGCACTGTTTTTACCGGCAATATAGGCGTCGCCCTTCACTTCCTTGCTGGAGAACCAGAAAACAACAGGAAGATTGGCCGACGATGCGTTTCCGATCGACGCGACGGCTGCGGCCTCACGTGCCCTCAGATCGGCTACCAGTTTTTCGCCCCGTTCTTTGATATCGAAAATATCGGAGAGTTCGCTGATCTGCTGATAGATCAGATCCATCGTGAAAAGTTCTTTGCGTACGCCATCGCCACCATCGGCATTGATCTTGGCCACGCAGTCTGCAGGAGAAACATAGGTATTGATGCCAAGTGAACCGAATTGTTCGCGTTTGCCCACAGAACCCTGCGTGCCGACGTGCCATTCGAACTCCGCAGCAACCAGATCAGGCTCTTTGCCGACAACCGATTCAAAGCTGGGGTCATTGTCTGCAAGGCGCGGAATTTGCGCATTGACGCCTTCATATTCTTTCAAAACCGGCCCAACCCAAACGGCGGTACCGGCAATCTTGTCTGCCAAGCCAAGGGAAAACAGGATTTCGGTCATGCCCTGTCCGATCGAAACGATCTTTGCTGGCGCCTTTTCGAACGTAATCGACTGACCGCAATTGGTAACCGTCAACGGATATTGGGTCGCCGCATGGGCACTAGCAGAGAACCCGGCAACTAAAACGGTTACAGCACTGAGAGTTTTTATGATGGCACGCATGGAAGCCTTCCGATTGGAAATATTTGAAATGCAGTTGAGATTACGGGCCTAAATTGCCCGGTTTGTGCAGCGTTTAGAAAAACGACGCGCGGTTAACCCAACAATGCAATGAACGGAGGCAACAAATGCATATGTTATGTAATAACATGACTATTCCTTTCCGGACAACCCCGCCCGGTGCGTTGGATTAACAAATAACGGCAGGTCTCCTGGCTCACGAATTCACGCCGTTCATCTGCCTTCCCGTGCACTCAGCGGCACAGTGGCATGGTGTAAGAGCTACACCACAAGGATGAGCGGCAATCCGCTTACAGTTGCGGGGGCAGCCATGGCATTGTTTCTTCGATAGAAACGCACCATGTTCCCTATTAATCCCCTCCAGGTACAACCCTTTGGAGAACCGTCGGATGCCACTTATGGCCAAGGCGCAGACAAGGTCAAGGCTATTGCGACAGACCGAACAAAAGAAAACCGCCGCCCCAGAGATTGAGGCGGCGGCATTTTTCATTCTCAAAAATCTTGGAGGCTCAGAATTCTGTCCAGTCCGCTTCCTTGGCTGTAGTCGCAGCGGCAGATGAACCGCCACCGAAGGCGCTCGCCAACCTATTGCCCAGTGCACGTGCTGGAGACGCAATCGGCCTGGACTTTGTCGATGCTGCCACCGGTGCCGGTGCAGCAGGTCGCGAAGCCGAAGCGGCGGCGCGAGGAGCAGCAGGCCTTGCGAAACCAGCCATACCGCCGGTGCCTGTCAGTCTGAACTGGCCGAGCAGCGAGTTAAGGGACGTGGCTTCCGTTGCAAGACCATGGCTTGCCGCCGTTGTTTCTTCGACCATGGCAGCGTTCTGTTGCGTGCCCTGATCCATGGTGTTGACGGCGGTGTTGATTTCCTGAAGACCAACCGACTGTTCGCGGGTTGCCTCAGCAATCGCGTGAACATGCTGGTTGATTTCCTGAACCTGAGCAACGATAGCGTCCAGCGCCTTGCCTGTCTGGTCGACAAGGTGAACCCCGGTTTCGACATGCGATGTCGAGGCAGTGATCAGCGACTTGATTTCCTTTGCGGCATTTGCAGAACGCTGGGCAAGTTCACGAACTTCCTGCGCCACGACAGCAAAACCCTTACCAGCTTCACCAGCGCGGGCCGCTTCGACACCCGCGTTCAGAGCAAGCAGGTTGGTTTGGAAGGCAATGTCATCGATAACACCGATGATGTTACCGATTTCGCTGGAGGATTTTTCGATCTGCTCCATTGCGGTGACGGCTTCACGCACCACTTCACCAGACTTTTCTGCTTCCTGACGGGTACGGGAAACCAGGTGGCGTGCCTCTTCTGCGCGCTTGGCGGAATCTTTGACCGTCGTGGTGATTTCTTCCAGAGCGGCGGCTGTCTCTTCAACAGAAGCAGCCTGCTGCTCTGTGCGGCGGGAAAGGTCGTCAGCCGAGGAGCGGATTTCATTAGCACCAGCATCGATGGCGCGGGCATTTGTACCAACGCTCTGCATCGCCAGATCAAGCTTTTCTGCCGAATGGTTGAAGTTCTGACGCAGTGTGTCCAGTTGGCCGTTAAATGGATGTGCAATACGCGCAGCCAGATCGCCATCAGCCAGTTTGCCAAGCGCGGCACCCAGCGTATCGACGGCTTTCTGAATTTCTGCGGCTTCCAGGACCTTCTGCTGCTCGCGTTCAGCGCGCTCATTCTCGGTGCTGACGCGATCTTCATCAGCTTGACGGGACAGGCGACCACGTTCAATGGCGTTGTCGCGGAACACGGCCACTGCGGCCGCCATGTTGCCAATTTCGTCCTTGCGGTCGAGGCCGTCAATTTCAGACTTCACATCGCCACTGGCCAGTGTCTGCATGCGTTCGCGCAAACGAACCATCGGTGCAGTGATACCGGCGTGAGCGACGTAAATCGCAAAACAAACGGCCGCCACCAAGCCAACACACATAAAGATGAAGCTCTGTGTAATCGTCGAGCCGATCGATGCGGAAAGCGACTTGCTGCCATTGTCCAAAAGCTGCGACAGTGCGGTGTTGTTGGCACCGGCCTGATCCGAAACCTGTTTCAACAGTGTTTCCAGCTTTGACTGCATGGCTGGTAGTTCTGCGCCATTGCCGCCGAAATGCAGCTGCAGCATTTTTTCATACATGGTTTGCAGTTCGTTGGTCGAAGCCAGCAACTTCTCGATGTCGTCCTTGCGGCTCGGAACCGACGCCGGCACGGCGGCCAGTCGATCCTTGGCAAGCTTGAAGTTGGAGGCGAAGCGTTCGCGCATCTCCGGCAGGCCAGGATGCTGAGCATCCATTTGCAGCATACGCTCTGCCCAGACAACCGATGTCCAGATACCGGAAGCGGCACGGGCGCTCATCATGGCGGAGGTTGCTTCCTTGTCGATAAAGCCAAGGTAGCTGGTGTTTGCATCACTGAACTTGGCGGTAATGAATGTAAAACCACCAAACGAAACCAAGCCGAGCATGAACAAGGTGGAAAGTATCTTCCACTTGATGCTGAGGTTTTTCAACATGTTGGACTTCCTAGAACGAAAGGACAAGCGGAATACTGTGCCGCAGGCTGCGGCATTCCGACATCGATTTTTGTGGGAAAACTATGCTTCGACTAAAAGCTCAAACAACAAGCGTCATGCAGCCCCGGAAGGTGTCGTTCAACATCATTATAGAAAGAAATTTATTAAAAACTTGTATAACTTTCGGTTACAACCAGTCCAAGCGTTATAAAAAAACGCCTTAAAAACAGTATGTTCGACAGTTTTCATGTACAAGTAGCAATCTCATTGACAGCAGGGCAAAAACGCGACAATTTGCACCTATTCCGAGGGGGGCATCCTACGATGCTGAGATGGCGGTGAGCCGGACCCTTGAACCTGATCCGGGTCGTACCGGCGTAGGAACGGAAACAGCGGCATAAAGCCCCCTTTTCTCTTCTCCGCTTGCCTGGATCTCCGTGATTGTCACAAGTCTGGAGATCGTAGATGACATTCAAGATTGCTATAGGTGCCGTTCGCGGCCATCCCCCTCATTTGGTTTATCGTTTCGTATAAACCGAAATGCGTGTCTCATCCGCCGTTTGCGGCGTGCTGTTGCTGGTCGTTGGCTGGCAGGTTGGCACGTGGCTGTTTGCCCCTGCGCATTACATTCTGCCCTCGCCCTATGACGTCGTTTCGGCGTTGTCACGGCAGCCTATCTACTTGCTCGAAAACAGCCTGATCACCCTGACTGAAATGGTGGTTGGCCTTGTATTGGGCACAGGGTTTGGCGTTGGGACAGCTTTCGCAACAGCCGCATTTCCGAGACTTGGAAAGCTGGTCTGGCCAACCCTGCTGATCCTGCAGGCATTTCCCGTGTTTGTCCTTGCTCCCATCCTCGTGCTGTGGCTCGGTTTCGGCATGGCCTCGAAGGTAGCGATGACGACGCTGATCATCTTCTTTCCTGTCGCCTCTGCCTTCAATGACGGCCTACAACGCACGGAAAGAGCGATCCTGGATGCCGCAGCGCTCACGCAGGCAACACACTGGCAAATCCTGCTGCGGTTACGGGTGCCCCTTGCCCTGCCGGGACTGATTTCGGGCCTGCGGGTCGCAGCGCCGCTCGCACCCCTTGGTGCCGTCATCGGCGAATGGGTCGGCGCGTCCTCAGGGCTTGGTTTTGTCATGGTGCAGGCCAATGCCCGTATGCAAACCGATACAGTTTTTGCAGCCATGGCCATTCTTGCGGTTCTGACCGTGCTTTCTCGCCTTTTAATCGACCGCCTCACCACTGGGCTCACCCCATGGGCGGTCGAGACTGAACATTCCCTGCCATTTCTTAATTCCTCAAGGAAACACGCCTGATGAAGAAACTTGCCCTTTCTCTTTCCATCGCACTTGCGACGATCCTTCCCGCATCCGTGACACATGCCGCCGACAAGCTGACGGTGATGCTGGAGTGGTTCGTCAATCCCGATCACGCGCCGATGGTCATCGCCGCTGAACGCGGCATCTTCAAAGCTGAAGGATTGGAAGTCGAGCTGGTACCACCAGCCGATCCATCTTCCGTTCCGCGTCTGGTCGCCGTCAAACAGGCCGACATTGGCGTGCATTATCAACCAAACCTCTATCTCGACAACGCTGCCGGTTTGCCGATCCTGCGGTTTGGAACACTTGTCGAGACACCGCTTAACACCGTGACGGTTCTGGCTGATGGGCCGATCAAAAGCCTGAAGGACCTTAAGGGCAAAAAGATCGGTTTTTCTGTATCCGGTTTCGAAGATGCCATGCTGAAGCGCATGCTTGAGAAGGAAGGTGTCAGCCGTGACGATGTTGAGCTTATCAACGTCAACTTCTCGCTGTCACCTTCGCTGATCAGCGGCAAGGTCGATGCGACACTTGGCGGCTTCCGCAATTTTGAACTGACCCAGATGAAGCTCGCAGGTCACGAAGGTTATTCCTTTTTCCCTGAGGAGCATGGTGTTCCCGCTTATGACGAACTGATCTTCATCACCAATAAGGATCTGGTCTCGGACAGTCGCTTGCCGCGTTTCCTTGATGCCGTCGAACAAGCCTCGATCTTCCTCACAAACCACCCGCAGGAAGCTTGGGAACTGTTCATCAAAGCCTACCCCAGCCTCAATGACGACCTGAACCACCAGGCATTCATCGACACCCTGCCGCGTTTTGCCAAACGCCCCTCGGCACTGGATCGCGCTCGTTACGAACGTTTCGGCCAGTTCATGCAGGACATGGAACTGGTGAAACAGGCGCCTGCCGTTGAAGACCTTGCGGTGGAATTGCAATGAGCACGGCCCATACAATATCAGCTGAAAAGGCAGCCGATGTGCTCGAGCGGGTGCGGCAAAGCCGCCCTCGCGTCCATTGCCTGATGAACACCGTCGTGCAGAAATTCACTGCCGATGGCATTACGGCGGTCGATGCCATTCCTTCGATGACATCGTCGATGGAGGAAATCGAAAGTTTTGTTCTCAAAGCCGATGCGTTGACCATTAATCTCGGCACGCTGGATGCGGAGCGTCGCAAGGTTATCCTGCTTGCTGTGCAGGTGGCCAATGCGCATGGCAAACCTTGGATCGTTGACCCCGTCCACTGCGACTACTCTCCGTCGCGACTGGCGTTTGCAAGGGACCTTCTGCAACATTCGCCGACCATCATCCGTGGCAATGCGGCTGAAATGGCGCTGTTTGACGACACAGGCAACAGCTTGCGAATTCAAACCGGTCCGCAAGACCATTTGTCTCTCGCAAATCGATCGGTCCGTATTTCCAACGGTCATCCATGGATGGCGAAAGTGACCGGAACAGGCTGCCTTTCCGGCGGCATAATCGCCGCGTTCCTAGCGGTAGAGCCAGACGCGCTGCTGGCGGCCAGTGCGGCCCTGTGTGTGACGGGAATTTCTGCAGAGCAGGCCGCGGTCTACGCCAACGGTCCCGGCACATTCGAGCCGGCATTTCTCGACATGCTGTCGGCCATTGGCCGTCAGGACATCATTTCCCATGCAAGGATAGAACATGACGAAGGTTGATTATCGCCTGAACGCGTTGGTCGATGGCTCCCTGATCGATATCGCCCCGCTGCCGGAACTCGCCCGTATCGCGGCCGAAAACGGCGCAACACTGATTCAATACCGCGACAAGACGGCATCCACCCGTTCGATGATCGAAAGGGCCAAGGAAATTATAGCCGCGCTCAAAACAAGCGGCGTCCCGCTTGTCATCAACGACCGCGTTGATGTCGCGCTGGCGGCTGGTGCAGATGGGGTGCATCTGGGTGCGGACGACATGGATGCGGAGACAGCACGGAGCCTTTTGAGTAGCAAGGCGATTATCGGACTTACCGTCAAAAATGCCAAGGACGCGGCACGCGCCGCAGCGGCGCCTGTCGACTATGTCTGCATTGGCGGCGTGTTCGAAACAGTATCGAAAATCAATCCTGACCTTCCAGTCGGCATTGATGGTTTCAGTGCGTTGCGGACAGCACTGCGTCAGCAGCGACCCGAACTACCGGTCGGCGCCATTGCTGGCATCGATTTGGCAAGAACACCAGAGGTCGTCGCGGCCGGTGCCGATGGCATCGCGGTTATCTCCGCGATTTTCAGAGCCAATGACATTGCTGAGGCGACACGCAGCTTCCGTGACGCGGTGGATGCGGCACTCTCGGAGAAACGCCCATGACCGCCATTGCTTTGACCATTGCAGGTTCCGATAGCGGCGGCGGGGCCGGCATTCAGGCTGATATCAAGACATTTTCAGCGCTTGGTACTTATGCCGCCAGTGTACTGACCGCAATCACCGCGCAGAACACCAGGGGCGTGACGGCTGTTGAAGACATTTCCGTACCCTTAATCGTCGCGCAGATGGATGCCATTTTTTCCGACCTCGATGTCGATGCAGTCAAGATCGGCATGGTGTCCCGGTCGGAGACAATTTTGGCCATTGCAGAGCGACTGCGCCACTACAAACGCAGCGTGGTTCTCGATCCGGTGATGGTTGCAACCTCCGGCGACCGGCTTTTACAACAGGAAGCGATCGAGACACTGAAGCAAGAACTTGTCCCGCTTGCAGCCGTCGTCACGCCCAATCTGCCAGAAGCAGCGCTGTTGACGGATCTGCCCATCGCTGCAAACCAGAGTGAGATGGCGCGCCAGGCAGACGTCATCCTGAAAGCAGGGGCACGCGCCGTGCTGATCAAGGGTGGACACGGTGACGGCCCTGACAGCACCGATCTTCTGTTCGATGGAAACGAAATCCAAGTCTTGTCCGCACCGCGCATCGACACCAACAATGATCACGGCACCGGATGCACGCTGGCCGCCGCAATCACCGCGCATCTCGCCAAAGGATATTCACTGACCGATGCGGTGGAGCAGTCGAAGGACTATCTGCACAAGGCACTGCAAGCGGGTGTCGGCCTTTCAATTGGGCACGGTCGTGGACCCGTACACCATTTCCACGGCTGGTGGTAAATATGGTCTGGCGAGACGATAACATCAGGCATGTTGCACAGCGTCTCAGCGACGCCATCGAAGCAATGCTCGGCGCACTTGCTGTTGTCGTCCTTGCCATCATGCTGGTCACTGTTCTTGCCACTGCCGGCATGCGCTATTTTTTCCATACCGGTATTGTCGGCGTCGAAGATTTTGGCATCTGGCTGCATATCGCCCTCATTGCGCTTGCTGCCCCGCTCAGTGTCACCGGGGCATTGGCAATGCGTTTTGATGTACTGGTCCGCGTGTTGCCCGAAAGAGGGCGTGCACTGACACGCATAGCGGCTGACAGCATCAGTGTCATGGCAGCGTTTGTCCTGACCTTTGGCGCTGTCAACATAAGCACGATGCTTGGCGGCTACTCACCCACACTTGGTCTACCGGAATGGATTCGTTTCGGTTTTATAGGCATCGGCGGCGCATTGTTGTTGATCATGATGTTGCTTCGCTGGCTGGCAGCCGGGCAATGGCGGACAGGCCTTGCTGCACTAATTTTAGCAACTATGTTCTATACCGCTGTTCCGCTGGTTCTTATCGAAACATCATTTCCGGCCAGTCTCTATCTGGCACTGATCGCAGGGGCAGGTTTATTGCTGGCGGCACCGCTTGCCCATGCATTTCTGGTTGCCGCCTATCTGGCCATTTCATTTGGCAGCTCCCTGCCGGAACAGGCTATTGTTTCGACAACCGTCACCGGCATGTCAAAATTTCTGCTGTTGGCCATTCCATTTTTCTTGCTGACCGGCGGCTTGCTTGGCGCATCTGGGGCTGCACAAAGGCTGGTGCATGTTGCCCAGACACTGGTGGGTCACAAACAAGCCGGTCTGGCACAAACCGTATTGTTGACCAGCGTGCTTTTCTCGGGCGCGTCAGGTTCTTCGGTCGCCAACGCGGCGTTTGGAGCATCGACCTTCCAGCCGGAGCTGGTGCGGCACGGATATCCACCTGCACAGGCAGGCGCCATTATCGCCGCAACCTCCGTGCTGGATAACGTCATCCCGCCATCCATTGCGTTTCTCATCCTTGCCGCCGCAACAAACCTCTCGATAGGTTCATTGCTGGTCGGAGGCTTTTTTGCGGGCGGCGTCATGGCATGCTGTCTGGCAATCGCCATTCATTTGACCGTACGCGAAAAAAACAAGCGCCTCCCTGCCCCGGCAAAAGAACGTTGGCAGGCAGCATTTGCAGCCATTCCGGCCTTTGGCCTCGGTGTTATTGTGGTCGCTGGCATTCGCTTTGGCATTGTCACCACAACGGAAGCCTCCGCTCTCGCTGCGGCCTATACATTTGCACTCGCATATTTTGCCAGAACAGGCGCTAAAACGCTCTATGGTGTGTTTCGCCAAGCCGCCACCGAGGCGGCGGCCATTGGGCTACTGATCGGGACAGCCGCACCATTTGCATTCCTGCTCGCAACCGATGGCGTGGCCGGCCACGTCATGGACTTTGTAGTCATGCTTGGCGGCAGTGCCTTTGCCGTGCTGCTCCTGGCCAATCTCGTGCTGCTTGCAGCCGGTCTGGTGCTGGACATTGGCGCAGCCATTCTGCTGTTTGGTCCCATCCTCCTGCCTGCGGCGGTCGCGGCTGGCATTGATCCCATTCATTTCGGCGTCATTCTGGTTGTGAACCTGATGATCCACGGACTGACGCCACCCATCGGCATGTTGATTTTTGTCGTAAGCGGCGTAACGAACGTGCCTGCGTCCTCTCTGTTTCGCGCCGTTCTCCCCTATCTGACTGCGCTTCTGCTCTCCCTCACCATTCTTTGCGCCTACGCGCTTGTTTTCCGCTGAAAGGATAGTTTCCGTGCATAGATTTTCTCGCCGCATGTTTTTGAAAAGCCTCGGCATCGCAACAGCCACGCTGCCTCTACCCGTCCTGATGAGGCCGGCCTTCGCCCGTACCCAGACAATAACCGTTGCATCACTGCTGGGAGAGGACAAACCGGAAACCAAGATCTGGCACCAGATCGCAAAACACGTGGAAACGCGCCTGCCGGGCCGCTTCCGTTTCAACATTGTTGCAAATGGCGCATTGGGCGGCGAAAAGGAAGTCGCTGAAAGCATGCGGCTCGGTTCCGTGCAGGCCAGCCTCTCCACAGTCTCAGCCCTGTCGGGCTGGGTACCGCAGTTGCAGCTTCTCGACCTGCCCTTCCTGTTGCGCGATGCGGAACATCTCAGACGTGTCGTCAACAGCGATATCGGCCAAAGCCTGAAGGATGAACTGCTGCTGCAGCAATTTGTCGTTGGCGGGTTTATCGACTATGGCGCACGCCATCTTCTGACAAAAGAGCCGGCCCGCACACCGCAGGATATAGCAGGCCAGAAAATCAGGGTTATTCAAAGCCCGCTGCATACAAAACTCTGGAGCTCTTTTGGCGCGGTGCCGGTCGGCATCCCTATCACCGAAACCTACAATGCACTGGCATCTGGCGTGGCTGACGCTATGGATCTGACGAAATCTGCCTATGCCGGTTTCAAACTTTACGAGGTCGTGCCCTGCATGACACAGACCGGACATATACGCGCATCCGGTGTCGTGTATTTCTCCAACATATTTTGGAGCGGACTGTCGGATGAGGAAAAGACCGTTTTGTCGGAGGAGACCGCTGCTGGCGCCGACTACTTCAACCAGCTGATCGTTGAAGATGAAACAGCGTCAATGAAGGTAGCCTCATCCTTGGGCGGACAGGTTTTTGAGCCAGAAGCACTCGATCAATGGCGGGGCGGTGCCACTGCCGTGCGGCGTGACTTTGCCGATGTGGTTGGCGGCATGGCACGTATTGATGCAGCGGAGGCTGCCTGACGAAAATGGTTTAGCGGATCGCGCTATTCAATTGATGAAAAAGAAAAAGCGGCCAAAGGCCGCATTTTCTGGCAGTGCGGGACGCTATTGCAGGGCTTTACAGATCGCCGAAATAATTGGCGATCACCTCTGTGGTCACACCATTGGCAACCAGAACGGCAAGCAGAACTCTTGCTTGACCGGGCCGTAGTGTTTTGGAATGCACGGCCCCCGCTGCCCCCATGTCATAACCGCCACCTCCGCCGCCATACCCTGGCACCAGCAGACCAGTCGGAACACGGCTGGAAACAACAACCGGAATGCCTGTGTCGCTGCAACGTTTGACGGCCTGTACCACTTCCGGGTTGGCGTTACCGGAGCCCAGCGCGGCCAGCACGATGCCGTCAACACCAGCAATGAGACTGGCATCAAGATGGGTAGCATGACAGCCCGGGTAAATCGCAGCGATATCAACACGGATATTGCTGACGGGTTTTTCAAAGGTGTCCAGCGATGGACAGATATCAGGCCGCGCAAGTCGGAAGGCATCAGCTTCGTCAGCCGAGTATTTGTATAACCCCCATGCTGACAACACACTGCCGCCAAAACCCAGGAGAACACCATGCTTTGCATTGGCAGGGTCAACAGCCAGAGCAATCGCCGCTGCCAGATTGGCCGGACCATCGGTCTCAGGATGGTCTGCGGTAAACTGCGCACCGGTTAAGATAACTGGCTTGTTCAGTTTGTGCTGAAGATGCACCAGAAGAGCAGTCTCCTCCATGGCGTCCGTACCATGGAGAATGACAACACCAGCGATGTCAGGGTCACGCAGCTGCCTGCCGACTTCATCACTGATGTCTTGCATGTCGGCGAGCGTCAGGCTGGACGAATCCTTCGCCATCAGCTCGACCGGCTTTAGCCTTGCCTGCATATCCGGCAGAACAGACAACAGGTTTTCGCCCGTGAGGGACGGCTTGCTCGATCCGTCCTCACTTTTTTTGCTTGCAATCGTACCACCAGTGGCGATTACCGCCACCAGCGGAAGAATGTTTTGCGACTTCACAGCAGGCCCCGCTTGCTTGCAACGTCAGATTGATTGTGCTCGCTAGCGATTTGCTGGATTCGGTCACGAAGCAGATACCACCCTATGACAAGCGCCGGAGCGATTATCAAGATGGAAGCAATTGTCCATGTGCCGGCCGGGTAGTCAAAGGCCATGAGGACAAGCACGCTGAACAGGAAGATAAGCGTGAGAATGCCTGTGTATGGCGCGCCAAACATGCGGAAGTCAGGGCGCGCCAACTGGCCACGACGAGAAAGCTGCCACAGCTTGAGCTGGCAAAGAATGATAACACCCCATGCGCAGATAATGCCGAGAGCCGAAAGATTGAGCGCGATTTCAAATGCAGCTGCCGGAACAATCGCATTCAAAATGACGCCGATCACAGTCACGACAGCCGTCACGGCAATGCCGCCATAGGGAACGCCGGCCTTGTTCATTTTGGCAAGTGCCGCCGGTGCGGAACCGGAAATTGCCATGGAGTGCAAAATACGACCGGTGGAATAAAGGCCTGCATTCAGCGAAGACAGCACCGCCGTCAGAACCACGAGGTTCATGATGACATCAGCGCCTTCAATGCCAATAGCACCGAAGAATGTCACGAATGGGCTCTCACCCGCCTTATAGGCGCTGTACGGTAACAGCAGCGAAAGCAACAAAACTGAACCGACATAAAACACCAGAAGGCGGATTACCACAGTGCGGATTGCGCGTGGCATGACCTTGCGTGGATCTTCAGTTTCACCAGCAGTCGTGCCAATGAGCTCGATCGATGCATAGGCAAAGACAACACCTTGAATAATCACAAAGGCCGGCAATATTCCGTTGGGGAAGAAGCCGCCATTCTGCGTTATCAAACTGAAACCGACAGTGTGGCCTTCAATCGGCGTCCCAAAGATGACGAAGTAGACGCCAACCACCAGAAATGTCGCCAGCGCTAGGACCTTGATAAGGCTGAACCAGAATTCCAGCTCACCAAACACCTTTACTGAAAGAAGATTCATGGCCAGAACGATGATCAAGGCACTTAGCGCGAAGACCCACTGGTCGATGCCGGCAAGCCACGGAACATATTGCTTGAAAAAGTTCATGTAGAGCGCAACGGCCGTAACGTCCGCCACCGATGTCATGGCCCAGTTCAGCCAATACATCCAGCCAACGGCAAAGGCCATTTTTTCGCCGTAGAACTCGCGTGCGTAAGACACGAAGGAACC
The DNA here is from genome assembly GCF_024810055.1 of Rhizobium sp. BIGb0125. Classification (NCBI taxonomy): domain Bacteria; kingdom Pseudomonadati; phylum Pseudomonadota; class Alphaproteobacteria; order Hyphomicrobiales; family Rhizobiaceae; genus Rhizobium; species Rhizobium sp. BIGb0125. Next base: position 184,182 of record NZ_JANUDV010000004.1, on the reverse strand, counting down.
GGAGCTTGGCCGGTACATGATAAGCTCACCCAGTGCACGCAGCACCAGAAATGCGAAGAAACCGCAAAGCGCATAGACGAATACCAGCGCCGGTCCAGCCATGGCCAGCCGCCCACCGGCGCCAAGAAAGAGCCCGGTGCCGATGGCGCCACCGATTGCGATCATCTGGATTTGACGCGGTTTCAGCGCCTTATGGTATCCGAGGTCTTCCTCGGCAAAGACCGCTCGGTCATCGGATGTTTTCTGAAGATTTTCGACTGACATAGCTCCTCCCTCTGAGCCCTGTATGCAATGGATCGTGATTTACACTTTCGAGTGCGAATGCGGTGTCGCCCTGCCGTCCGTGCGAGGCTGCGCTGGACCGTATTTCAATTGGCATGCTGTAATGCTGTATGACAGATATTTTCTCATATTCGCAGCATGGGCCCGCCGTCAAGCAGGATTCTGTTCAGTTGACCTTTGCAACGGACAGGAATACACAAGCCATAATCTGTCTTACAGCTATACAGATTATGTCACGATCCATAGGAGGACAATGTGGTCACGACGCGTACGGAGCACGATTTGCTCGGTCCAAAAGAAATTCCGACAGATGTTTATTGGGGTGTACACACGGCACGCGCCGTTGAAAATTTCCAGATAACCGGAACATCGATCGGTCATTACCCTTACCTCATTCGTGGCCTTGCCTATGTAAAGGAGGCCGCGGCACTGGCCAATCACGAGCTTGGTCTGCTGGATCAGGAACGACTGGAAGCGATTGTCAAAGCCTGCCGTGAAATTCGTGATGGCGCGTTGCACGACCAGTTTGTCGTTGATGCAATACAGGGCGGCGCCGGCACTTCAACCAATATGAATGCCAATGAGGTGATTGCCAACCGCGCCCTTGAACTGCTGAATCATGAAAAGGGTGACTACGGGCGCCTTCACCCGAATGATCACGTCAATCTCAGTCAGTCGACCAATGACGCCTATCCAACGGCAATCAATGTCGGCCTAATCGAAGCAATTGATGCCCTTTCTCATTCTATGGGCGTGCTGCAGAAGGCATTTGAGAAAAAATCCGTTGAATTCCATAGCATTTTGAAGGTCGGCCGCACGCAGTTGCAGGATGCCGTCCCGATGACACTCGGACAGGAATTCCGTACTTTTGCAGTGATGCTTGGTGAAGACAGAGCTAGATTGATTGAATCGGCCGCACTCCTGCATGAAATCAATCTTGGCGCCACGGCTATCGGCACTGGCCTCAATGCGCCCGCTGGTTATGCTGCCCGCGCCTGCGAACATCTTTCCCAACTGACCGGACGCCCGCTCGTTACCGCCGCCGATCTGATCGAGGCGACGCAGGATCCTGGCGCTTTTGTCCACCTGTCCGGCGTTCTCAAGCGGATCGCCGTCAAACTGTCCAAGACCTGCAACGATCTCAGACTATTGTCTTCCGGTCCGCGCGCCGGCATCGGAGAAATCACCCTGCCCGCTGTTCAGGCAGGATCAAGCATCATGCCGGGCAAGGTCAATCCGGTCATTCCGGAAGTCGTCAATCAGGTGGCGTTTACGGTCATCGGCAACGACATCACAATTACGATGGCGGCGGAAGGCGGACAATTGCAGCTGAACGCATTTGAGCCTGTCATTGTGCGGTCGCTCTCCGACAGCATCAGTCACCTGAGTGCCGCCTGCCTGACACTGGCAGAACGGTGCGTTGAGGGCATCGTCGCCAATCCAGCGATCATGGCCTTACGTCTGGAAGAGTCCATCGGACTTGCGACAGCACTCAACCCGCTGATCGGCTATTATGCGGCAACACAAATTGCGCGCGAGGCGCTCAGCACAGGACGCAACGTCCCTGAAATCGTACTCGACCGCGGTTACCTGACCGCTGAACAGTTGCTGGAAGCACTCAAGCCGGAGCGGCTTGCCAACTTGCAGGATCTTATGACTGCCGGGAGCGATCCGCAGCCATAATGCTGGTCACAACCTGCTTGACCTGACCAAGATGCGCCTCCATCGCCTTGATTGCGTCCTGCTCATTGCCCGCCTGGATTGTTTGAGCAATCCGGCGGTGTTCAATGTTGGACGCTTCCCGGCGATGGGCCATCATGTTCAGCAATTCTGACTGCTGGGAAATAGCGCCCCGCGCATCGGTCACAATCTTAGCAAAAACCGCATTCCCTGACGATTCCGCAATCAACGTATGAAATTCAGAGTCCAGCAGCACCCATTTATGGGGATCTGTTTGCCGATCCATAGCATCGCACAGATGCAGCAAAGCCGTAGCCTGTTCATCAGACCGGCGCAGTGCCGCCCATCCAGCAGCAGGAACCTCGATAAAGGGGCGTGCCTCAATCAGATCTCGTGCGGAATAACTGCCGTAACTCAGTTCGGTGCTGGGTGTAGATGTGAGAATGAAGGTGCCGCTGCCCGTACGTGTTTGCGTTAGTCCCAGCGTTTGCAGCGAACGCAAAGCTTCACGCACAATCGGCCTGCTAACCCCGTAACGAACCGCAAGGCTGCTTTCGGATGGTAATCGTGCACCAACCGACAGACGTCCAGACGTTATTGCAGAACGAATATCTTCGAACACCGATTCAGCGGCGTTCTTCCGACTGATCGGACTTGCATCAGATAACCAATCAGCCAGTTCACTCATAGTTGCAACCTTCACAAACATCCGGGCTTTGTCAAGAAGCCACACCCGAAGGCAGCAGATCTGTTAGCCAGATATCGAACTACAACATCACAACCAAAAGCGGAATTGATTTCTGTAAGTTACGCGATTTTCGACGCAACTGACACACTCAACGACTGCCATTCAGGTTCGTGTCAGAAAAGCCGGACATCTAGCCATCAGAGCCGGTTGCAAATGCACATCCCCACGACCTTCAAAATCTGAAGGAGAGTATTGCCCGGTTTATGATCAAAACGAAAATACGGGTGGCAAATTGGCGTTTCTCACAGTGAAAACCGACAGGATCGAAATGTTTCGTCCTGTTATTGGCAGCGGAACATTAAGCGCGCTGGGCGCACTTTATCTGCTGTTTTTCCTCAACAGAACGTTCTGGAGCAAGATACACATCTATCTTTCGCCCTACCCGGTAGCGATTACTGCACTTTACGTCGCGATGAGCGCATTGTTCATCGCAATGATCACGATCTTTTCGGTCAAATATCTGATCAAGCCGTTTCTGGCATCGCTGATCGTTATTGCCGCATCAGCGTCCTGGTTCATTGATCGCTTCAGCGTCATCGTGGACAGCGACATGGTGCGCAACGTGTTTGAAACGACACCTGCGGAAGCCGGCAATCTGCTGACATGGGGTTTCGGATCCTACATGGCAATGTTTGCCGGATTGCCAATACTTTTTCTTGCCCTCGTGCGCGTCCGGCACCGGTCATTTCCGCAGAAACTGATGCGCAACACCGTGACAGTCCTGGGCTGCGTGGCAATTGTTGGTTTCATCGGTTTTGCAAACTCGAAAACATTCACGACCGCCATACGCCAGCACCGGGACATTGTGAAAAGCATCAATCCGCTCACACCGATTTCAAGCACCGTGCATTACCTGACGCAGGCCGGGCATGAAGCAAAAATCATCGCAGAGCCAATCGGCCTCGATGCCAAGGTCATGGCATCGGCCGGTGGTGTCAGAAAGCCTCGAGTGACCGTCATCGTTGCCGGTGAAACCGCCAGAGCAGCAAACTTCTCGCTGAATGGTTATGCCCGCGACACCAATCCCGAACTTGCCAAGCGCGATATTGTTTACTTCCCGAACACATCCAGCTGCGGTACGGCAACCGCAACATCGATCCCTTGTATGTTCTCGAAATTCACACGTGCGGAATATACCCACGCCAAGGGTCTTGCCAATGAGAACGTGATGGATGTTCTGTCCCATGCAGGCATCAGCGCCACATGGTGGGACAATAATACCGGCAGCAAGGCTGTGGCCGATCGTATCGATTTCACCGATCTTGCAGCAACAAATGACCCTCGTTTCTGCACCGGTGGCGAATGCAAGGACGAGATCTTCATGGAGCGGCTCGACAAGTGGCTCGACTCCATCACCAAGGACAGCGTTGTTGTTCTGCACCAGATGGGCAGCCATGGCCCGACTTACTACCTGCGTTATCCGCCGGAATTCAAGAAGTTCAGGCCTGACTGCGAAACCGCAGAACTTGCCAATTGCACCGACGCGCAGATCGTAAATTCCTATGACAACTCCCTTCTCTACACCGACCATTTTCTGGCAACGATCATCGACAAGCTGAAAGTCCACTCTGACAAACTGGCAACCGGCATGATCTACGCATCGGACCATGGTGAGTCCTTGGGTGAAAACGGGCTTTACCTGCACGGCACGCCGTATCTTCTGGCGCCTGACCAACAGACCCACGTGCCCTTCCTCGTCTGGTTCGATAATGATTTTGCCAAATCCATGGGATTGGACCGGGCCTGCATGGCAGAGGAAGCAACAGCTGGTGCTCACTCCCACGACAACTTTTTCCACAGCATCCTGAGCATGATGAATGTTCAGACCTCGGTCTACGATCCGAAACTGGATATCTTTAACCGTTGCCGGAGCAACCAGGTCTCATGAGTGTAATGCCAGACTATACAAAACTGACTGGCATCACGCATTTGCTGGCCGCCACACGGTATTCCGCAGCGGGTGCCAAACGGGCGTGGAAGGAAACCGCATTCCGCCATGAAGTGTTTGCCTTCGGGCTTTTGATGACCGCTTATCTCGCGCTTGGCGTCAGCCTGACGATCCTGTGCGCAGCCATCATCCTGTTTCTGGCGCTTTCCTCAGCTGAGGCACTGAATACGGCAGTCGAAGAGATCATCGACCGTATTTCCCCGGAGATATCGACGACGGGCCGCCATGCTAAAGACCTTGGTTCTTTTGCAGTTTTTTGCCTGCTGACGGCCAATGCAGTGCTGTTTTTATATGCTGTCGTCACCCACTTGTTTTTATGACGAGTGCGCTTGTTCCGGCCGCGAACGACATGTCATGGCTTGACGCCTTGACCTCTTACAGAATACGCAATGACAAATCGCTTTATGGGGTTGTCTTGCGGGTTCTTCTGGTTGAAGACGATTATGTGCTTGGAGAGGCGTTGCGTGATCACGTAGCAGCCGCAGGCCATGCTGTGGATTGGTTCAAGAACCTGGCAGATTCAATCGCTGCAACGCAGACAGTCAATTATGGGCTGGTGCTCCTGGATTTGCGCCTTCCCGATGGTGAAGGGCTTACATTGCTCAAGACCCTGCGCTCCGCCCATGATTCAACACCCGTCATCATTCTGACTGCCCATGATCAGGTATCGGACCGAATTGAAGGCTTGAATGCCGGTGCGGATGATTACCTCGTCAAACCTTTCAATCTCGGCGAGTTGACGGCGCGTATGCTGGCAGTCTCACGTCGTTACGAAGGCAGGTCGGTCTCAGTTGTTACCCTGCCGGATATCGAGATCAATCAGGCGGTGCGCAGCATTGATGTTCACGGCAAGCCCGTGTCACTGAGCGCACGCGAATGGGCCGTTCTGGACAAATTGATCGAGCGACCCGGCGCGCTTGTGTCCAAGACACAGCTCAGCGAAACCTTGTACGAATTCGGCGCTGAAATTGAGAGCAATACGGTTGAAGTCTACATCAGCCGTCTGCGAAAAAAAATCGGGCATGGCCGCATCGAGACCGTGCGGGGCATTGGCTACACAATCCGTTGAGGCAACAATGAACGCCAAAATGAGCATGACACGCAAGCTCGTTTACGCCGTAACCGCTGTGGTTGCGGTGGCATGGCTGCTTGCCTCCAGCCTTGGCATCATGGTGATGCAGGACGAGTTTGCAGAGATATTCGACAGCGCCGTTGAAGAAACGGCTGAGCGCTTGTTGCCGCTTGTCGTGAATGACATCCAGGAAGGTGGCGTATCGTCCGCGCAGCTAGACTTCACGCAGCGAGCCGCTGGCAAGGAGTATTTGACCTACCAGGCGCGTGACCGGCTTGGACATGTTCTTGTTCATTCGCATGACAGTTCGACCGAGCCCTTTGATGTGCCGCTCGTTGCGGGTTTTGCAGACACGTCTACACAGCGCATCTATACCGCCGTATCCCCTGACGGTGCGATTTTCCTGCAAGTGGCAGATGCTTTTGCCAATCGCCGCGAAGCTATTGTTGAAGCAAGCGTGGCATTGTTCCTGCCGCTTATCATTCTGATCCCTGCCAGCATCGCTGCGGTTATCTTTGTGGTTCGTCGCACCTTGTACCCGATCCAGGAACTGCGGGACGATATCGGACGCAAAGACAGCGGCAATATGGTGCCTGTTGATGCAAGCCCCCTGCCGGCCGAGTTACATCCGATCGCCCGTTCAGTGAACCTGTTGCTTGAACGTCTGCGGTTATCCCTCGAAGCGGAAAGGGAATTTACCTCCAACAGTGCCCATGAATTGCGCACGCCGATTGCGGGCGCGCTTGCCCAGGCACAGCGTCTGAAAGCAGAAGTGCCGACGGAGTTTTCACCACGCATCGACCAGATTGAACAGTCGCTGTCACACCTTGGTCGTCTGGCAGAAAAGCTTCTCCAGATGTCGCGCGCCGATGCCGGCATCGGTATTTCCGATACGCTGACAGACCTCGTTCCGGTGATAAAGGTCGTCGTCGGCGACCTCGAAAGAATGTCAATTGGTGACGGTCGGATCAATCTTCAGCTTGGCAAAGACGCGCAACTTGAACGCCACATCAATCCGGATGCCTTCGGCATTGTAATTCGCAACCTGCTGGAAAATGCCCTGGTGCACAGCCCGCAAGACAGCATGGTGGAAATTTCTGTCGAAAACGGCAACCGCCTGCGTGTTGCCAACGAATGCGAACTGATCAGCCCAGAAGATCTCGCCGGGTTGACGGCGCGCTTCACCCGTGGGCCAACCAAGGCCTCCGGTTCTGGTCTTGGTCTGGCGATCGTTAGCAATCTCGTCGAGAAGATGAATGCTAAACTCACTCTCTCGTCACCCGCATCAGGAAAAAAAGATGGCTTTGAAGCCATTTTGACCTTCTAGCCAAATAACTGGAAAGCGACCTTACAGACGTTCCAGGGCATCTTGCGCTTGCGCTCTGGTCGGCATGCCACGACGGCCACCAAAGACTTCGCATTTCAGTGCGGCTGTGACAGAGGCAAGTCGCATCGTGTCGCGCAGTGGCAAACCTTCGGCGATGGCCAATGCGAAGGCACCGTGGAAAGCATCGCCAGCAGCCAGGGTATCAACCGCCTTGATAGTCAAGGTCGCCTGATGCTGCACTGTGCTGGAGGCATTTTCCAGCCAGAAACAGCCTTTTGAGCCAGCCGTAATGCACAAAAGTGTATCCGGCAACTTTTTCCGCAAGGCCAGCAACATATCGGTGACATCGTCCAGACCAGTCAGACTTGTCGCGGCGGGTTCGGAAAACACGATGTGGCTGGCCGCCGGTGCCAGTCGCTCCAAGACCTCGACCGGAGCAACGTCTCCATCCAGAATGGCAGGAATGCCAACGCGCCTTGCGGCCTGCAACACCGCAAGCGCCAGCTTCGGCCAGCGAACATCCACCAGCACGGCATCAAATCCGGCGATCTCGGCATCATCAAAGGTCTTTGCCGTATCATGCAAGCGATGGTCGTAAAATGGCACGATCAGTCGTTCACCAAGATCATCAACCAGAATGGTCGATAGTGCTGAACGGGCACCCTCGGCAATCGTCATGCCGGACATGTCGATACCGTCGTGACCGAGATCACGCAAAATCCGGACACCGGTTTCGTCATTGCCAACCGCACCCCAAAGGCTGGCATGCCCGCCCAATCGAACGATGGCATAAGCAGCACTGGCTGCCATGCCCTCGGCAATCTCCAGCATGTCATAAGGCAATAATTTGCCTTCGCCCTTTGGCAGGTCATGAACTCGGAAGATTGTGTCGAGGACGGATGCCCCGACACACAGAATACGCTTTGTCACGTTGCTCAAATACGCTTGCCAGTTTCTTTGTCGAACAGGTGAATATGATCCGTATCTACTGCAATGCCGACCGTGCTGCCAAACTGAATATTGAGACGTTCGCGGAACAGGCAGGCAATTTCATCACCCTTGCAATTCAGCTTGGCATAGATTTCAGAGCCAGTGCCTTCAACCAGTGTGACCGTGCCTTCAATGTTTCCGGCAGCAGCCCTGATGTGCTCGGGACGAATGCCATAAACCAGGTTACGGCCATGAGCCGAGGCAGCCACGTCCTTCGGCAGTGGCAAGGTCAATCCGTTTTTCGTCCGGAAAATACCTTCCTCGATACGACCATCGATGAAATTCATCGATGGTGAACCGATGAAGCCCGCGACGAAGATATTGGCCGGGCGGTCATAGAGTTCCAGCGGCGCGCCAACCTGTTCGATGTACCCGTCATGCAGAACCACAATCTTGTCTGCCATAGTCATGGCTTCAACCTGGTCATGCGTCACGTAAATAGTTGTCGTACCAATACGCTGATGCATCGCCTTGATTTCACCGCGCATCTGCACGCGTAATTTCGCATCAAGGTTGGAAAGCGGTTCATCGAACAGGAAGACCTTGGGATCGCGCACAATGGCACGTCCCATCGCGACGCGCTGGCGCTGGCCGCCAGACAGTTGGCGCGGGTATCTTTCCAGCAATGCATCGAGACCAAGAATGGTCGCTGCCCGGTGGACCTTTTCCTTGATTTCCGCCGGGCTTGCTTTTTTGAGCTTCAGTGCGAAGCCCATATTTTCGGCCACAGTCATGTGTGGATAGAGCGCGTAGTTCTGGAACACCATGGCGATATCACGATCGCGCGCCGGTAGATGCGAAACCTCACGAGAACCGATGTGGATTTCGCCGTCGCTCAATTCTTCAAGTCCGGCAATCATGCGCAGCAGCGTGGATTTTCCGCAACCCGATGGGCCAACGAGGACAACAAAATCTCCATCCGTGATGTCAACGCTGATGCCGTGAATGACCTTGACGGCGCCATAGTGTTTCTGGACGTTTTGAATACTGACGGGTGCCATATGTGTATATTCCTGTCGAAAATCGTTTCGTGAACGGGCGTTGAGCCCGCTTAACCGCCCTTGACTGCGCCTGCCGTCAAACCAGCAACAATCTGCTTTTGTGCAAACATTGTCAGCAGAAGAACTGGCAGGGTCACAATCAGCGCAGCCGCTGCAAGTGGTCCCCAACTGACCTGCTCAAAGGACAGCATGTTGTAAACGGCAACCGGCAAAGTACGGGTCTCACGGCTCGCAAGGACAATACCGAAGACGAAATTGTTCCATGAGAAGATCAGCGCCAGAATGAACGACACCACGATACCCGGCTTGGCAATCGGCAAGGCAACCAGACGGAACACCTGCCATGAACTTGCGCCGTCAATGCTGGCGGCCTCTTCCAATTCCATGGGCGTCGTTTCGAAGTAACCAATCATGATCCAGACCACGATTGGCACAGTTACCACCAGGTGAATGATGATCTGCGGCCATAGGGTACCGAGCAGGTTTAGCCATTGGAACAGCAGAAACAGCGGAATGAGGAACGACAGGCCGGGTGTCATACGGGCGATCATGATGACAACCGCCGACTTTTCGGCCTTTAACCGGGCGATGCCGTAACCAGCCGGCACACCGATGAGCAGTGCCAAGATTGTCGCAGCACCTGTCACCAGCACGGAATTCCAGAAATACAGCAGAAAGTTATTCTCTTCAAAAACCTTGGCATAGTTCGACCATGCGATGTTTTCTGGAATAAGAATGGGCGGGTATGCGCCGTTGTCGATTTCATATTTAAGTGACAGCGATATCATCCAAAGAAAGAATAGAATGACAGGCGACACTATCACAACGGCCACGAATAACATGCCGATGCTGTCGAGTGTTTTGCGTCTCATCAGCGTCCCTCCGCATTAGACCAGTTTGCACGCTGGCGTGCCATCAGAAGCACAAAGGAAAGCGCGATAATGACCAGGAAGAAAACCACTGCCATGGCAGAGCCATAACCAATGTCGTAATAGGCAAAGGCCGTATTATAGAGATAGATGTTGATCGTTTCTGAAGCCGTGCCCGGACCACCCTGTGTCATCGCATAGATGATGTCGAAGCTTTTCACGGCATCAATCGAGCGGATGATGACAGCGATAATCAGGAACGGCGCAATCATCGGCAATGTCAGAAAACGGAACTTCTGCCAGGCATTTGCGCCATCGATTTCAGCGCTTTCATAGGGCTCGCGTGGCACGGCCGCCAAACCACCAAGCACAATCAGCATAACAAGCGGTGTCCACTGCCATGTTTCTACCAGAACCAGCGATGGAATAACCGTCGACTGGTTATAGATCCATTCCTGCGCACCAATACCGATGAAGGACAGCAGATAATTGAGTACACCAAGCTGCGGGTGGAACATCATTGTCCAGACCAAAGCCACAGCAACCGGTGTTGCCATCATTGGCATGACGAACACGCCACGAAGCAAACCACGCAGCGGGAATTTTGCATCGAAGACAAGAGCCGCAAGTGTGCCGAGAAACAGCGGTAAAACGACAGAAAGTACTGTGTAGACCGTCGTATGCCAGAGGGATTCCCAGAAGCGCATATCCTGGGCCAGCCGCACATAATTGGCAAAACCGGCAAAGACCCGTTCCTGGCCGAGTGTCCAGCTATTGACGCTCATCCACAGGGTGAAGGCCCAGGGAAAAACAATCACGGCCGCAACGACCACTAGGGCGGGAAGAACGAAAGGCCAGTAATTGGGAGCAAGCCTTGAAGGCTTGCTCTTTTTTACCTGTTTGCCTTGCGTCATCGTATTATCGATGCTCACGGCTGTCATTACCCCTCGCTACGTGCCAGTACGGGTTCGAACTGGGCTGTTGCGTTCTTCAGTTCAGCGGCCGGATCAGCGCCGCCAATCATATTGGTAAGCGCAACACCATAGATGTCACGGAATTCCGTCACCGGAATGATGACCGGCAGAGCCAGCTTGGATACCTTGCCTGAGCCGGAAACGGCATCAAGCCATGCACTTGGCATTTTCACGCCTTCACGCACCTTGGCATCTTCAAGAATGGACTGGCGGAACGGTACACCGGCGCCGGCCTGCAGCAGGCGGGCACCCATTTCATGCGAAATCGCCCATTGGCAGAACAGGTAAGCTGCTTCTTTTTTGGTGCTGGCCTCGGTCACGCCAAGGCCATCACCGAAGGTACCGGCAGCCTGTGTCGCTGGTCCCTTTGGCATGACACCATAACCGACCTTGCCAACAACGCGGGACTTCTGCGGATCTTCAATTGGCGGTGCAAAACCAACGCCGTCGAACCACATGCCGACCTTGCCCTGCAGGAAGGCCGACTGTGCTTCCGCCCAATTGAAGCCGGATATACCTGGAGGTGCCGCCTTGGTCATCAGACGCTGATAAAGCGTTGCCGCCTCGACCGCTTCTTTGGAGGTCGTCTGCAGTTTTCCATCAGCATCAATAGGACCGGAACCGTAGCCCAGCAACAGCGACGTCCAGACCGGCGTGTTGGCGTTTTTCAGACCGCGCGCAACGAAACCATAAGTGTTTGTCGATGGGTCCGTGATCTTTTCAGCAGCATCGACCAGTTCCTCAAAGGTCGTAGGATAGGAAAGCCCCTTCTGCTCGAACAATTCCTTGTTCCAGTAGACAATCCAGTAATCCACCGAGAATGGCAGCGAACGCAGGACCCCGTTGGAATCCTTGGCAAACAACATGCCGGCCTCAGCAAAATCGCTTTCCACAAGTGATGGATCGGTCAGCGACGGATCTTTCAGGAAACCGCTGATATCAGCCAGCCAGCCGCCCTTTTCGAACTGGCGCTTCTGAACGTGGTAGCTGAGGTGCACAACGTCGAAGCTTGGCTTACCTGTGCTGAGCTCGATAACCGTCTTCTGGCGCTGCTGCTGCTCAGGAGTGGCTTCGGCGTTGACCTTGATGCCGGTCAGCTCTTCGAATTCCTTGAGATGCTTGATCAACGTCTCACTGCGTGGACTTTTGACGAGATTGACTTCCAGCGTGGTGCCAGAGAATTTCTTCCAGTCCACTGCAGCCGATGCTGTGCGTGCGCCAAGCAGGGCTGCGCTACCAAAGGCAGCACTTGCCGCCAAAAACGTACGGCGGGTTGGTCTCAATAATGACGATGTCATGCCAGTCCTCCTCTTATTGCCGTACAACTCCTCCGCACGGCTTGCTTCTCATATCCTAAAGGCCTGTTAAGCCCCGATTATATTGCCAGTGAACGATCCCTCGCATTGTTAATATGTGCGGTCAGGTTCTGCACCGCCTCTTCGGCATTGCGCTTTTCAATTGCTTCAAGCACGGCCAGATGTTCCCCCATAACCGGCCCGACACGTCCATCGATGCGGAAACGCTCCTGATTGATGAGGCGCATCTTGATCGAATTGACGCGGTAAGCATTCGAAATGATCGAATTGCCCATCGCATCCACAAAGGCATTATGCATGCCCCAGTCCGTTGCCTGTGCCCGCTGTTCCAACTCGGCAGACGCGCCCTTTTCCTGAAGTTCCGCCGCAATATCCCGATGCAGCTTCAGCAAATGCTGAACGGCTTCATCGCTGGCAGAATGCGTAAACAGCGCCACGGCCTCACGCTCCAACAGAATTCTGAACTGGAAGGCCTCACGGATGAGGTTGATATCGATATGGGCAATTTGCAGTCCACGTTGCGGAACGGTTTTTATCAAACCTTCCGCCTCAAGCCGCGGAATAAGCTCGCGGATCGCTCCCAGCGTCAGTCCCGTCAGACCAACAAGTTGCCGTTGCGAGATGAACTGCCCCGGGCGGACGTCACGAGCGAGCAGATGGCGCGTGAAGCTTTCATACGCCTTTTCCCTCAGAGTGATCTGCTCGCCGGTTTCGTCCATGCAATCCTCTAACCTTGCCGTCAATCAAGCCGCTTTTGATGAAAAAAGCCCATCAAAAACCTGCCCAATCTTCTCCCGTTCCTCGGATGGAATCGTTACAAGTGGCGGTCTTACGTGGTGCCATACCGCGTCACCCGTCGTGCGGGCAACCAGTACTTTCACCGCAGGCGTGACCGGATACTTCAAAATTTCCACAACGAGATCAACGACGCGCTGATCTTCCTTGCCATCGACGGCCATAGCACGAATTTCCTGCGGCATGACATTTGCCATGCCCGAAATCGCACCCTTGCCACCAAGGCGCGTGCCCTGGGCAAGATGTCGCTCATCACCGATCAGAATGATCAGGTCTGCATGTTCTTTCAAAAGACGCTCCGTATGTGCCCAGTCACCACCGGAATCCTTCACACCGGTCACGACGCCCGGAAAGGCCTTGCGCAACCGGCCAACCAGCTCGACCGAAAGCTTCACCATCGTTACCGACGGAATGTTGTAAACGATAACGTCCCTTGCTTTGCTGCCAAGCTGTTCAAACACCTTGGAGAACCACTCAAACAGGCCGTCGTCAGACACGTTCTTGAAGTAGGATGGCGGCGCCAACAGAACATTGCGCGCTCCGGCATCCAGAGCCTGCGCCGACTGATCCGCTGCATCTTCAGCAGAATCAACAAGCACACCAGCCACAAATTGACGGCCAGAAATGCCCGCATCTGCAAACGCCTTGAGGACCGCACCGCGTTCGCGGCTGCCGATTGAACTTCCCTCACCTGTTGTGCCGAACAGCGTGACACTGTCGCAGCCCGACGCCAGGCAGTTCTTGGCATGCTGCGTCATGGTTGCGAAAGCAATGTTGCCTGCTTCATCAAAAGGCGTCGTGAGAGCCGCCGAAAGGCCGAAAGCTGTTGTCAATTGAATGCTCCTCCAGTCTGATAGCAGCAATATATTCAGGTAACATGTCAGTTGTAAACACAATAATTGTTTGCCTGTGGACGAATGATATGACAGGCATTTTGCGAATAAGAAATTATTCGTTACCGGTTGTTTATGTTTCTATTTTCAGCGCAGGTAATTAATGCGATGCTGTAATATCTCTGGCACCGGCGAGCTGTGGCCAATCATAAAGGCGCAATTGAATTGATGTGGTTTCCTCGTTTTGACGTAAGGCACATGATAGTAGAAAGCCCGGTTAAGCTGTCCAGGCTTGCTGTCACAGCATTGATTTGGGGTTGCGCCATGATGACGCCAACACACGCCCAGGATAACGCCAAGCCACTGCGGATAGTTTCCTTTGGAACATCCCTGACCAATCAGGGTGGCTGGCAGGTGCCGTTACAGACCTCACTCGCCTCATGCCTCAATCGGCAAGTTGAAGTGCTCAAGGTTGCTCAAAGCGGCGGCACATCAGACTGGGCCGTTTCGCATGTCGATGATGTTGTTCGACTTGCGCCGGACATTGTGCTGATTGAGTTTTATGCCAATGACGCAGCCATCAACCGTTTGATGACGCGTGATCGCAGCCGCACGAACATCGCACTTGTTTTTGATCGTCTCAAAAAAGAACTGCCGGCGACCCGGGTGATCATGACACGCATGAACCCGGTTTCCGGAATGCGCGGATCGATGCGCCCATTACTGGAATGGTATATCGACATGCAACGCAACGAGGCACTTGCCCGTGGTTATGAATATGTCGACTATTATCCCGGATGGTCCAAAATGACAAAAAATGAGCTGGAATCCGCCATTCCTGACGGATTACACCCCCGGCCCGAAGCCGTTGCCCGCATCGTCACATCGATCATGACGCCTTATCTTTGCAAGGGAAATGGCTAAAAGCCATTCCCCCTACATCACTTGCCCGGCCAAGGCTTTGGGTTTGAACGTCTTCCGCGCTGCTCCAAAGATGAACAGGCCCCAGACCGCAATGGAGGCGACGCCGAGAACGGCAGCGATGGGTCGTTCAAAAAGCCCAAACACATTGCCATTGGTGATGATCATTGACGTCGTGAAGTTCTGTTCGACCAGAGGGCCAAGAACGATACCCAGGATAACCGGCGCCATGGCAAAGCCGGACTTCTCCATAAAGAACGCCATCACACCCAGCACCAGCATGATCGTTACGCCAAACATCGTGTTGTTGATGGAGTAGGACCCAACAACGCAGAACAACAGAATGGCGGCGTTCAGCAGCGCACGGGGTACTTCAAATATCCACCGTGCTGAACGAGCCGCAACATATCCAAGCGGCAGCATCAGAATATTGGCAATCACAAACACCAGCATGACCGCGTAGAAGTTTTGCGGATTGGTGGTCAGCAACTGCGGTCCTGGCTCCATGCCCTTCATGACCAGGACGCCAACGGCGATCGCTGTCACGGCATCACCGGGAATACCGAATACCATGGCCGGAATCCATGAGGCACTGAGCGCCGCATTGTTAGTAGCGCCCGCCTCGACAAGGCCCTCCGGATGGCCCTTACCAAACAGCTCAGGGTTTTTGGAGGTTTTCTTGGCCAGTGAATAGGTTACCCAGGCAGCAAGGTCGCCGCCGACACCCGGCAAAGCGCCGATAAGACTACCGATGATTGAACCGCGAACCTGATTTTTGCGATATTTCCACAGGCAGGCCATAACGCCCTTGAACGGGTTGCGCACATTGGCCTGTGGAATGTCCAGCCTGAAGCGACGCCCGGTACGCATGACTTCCGCCAGGGCAAACATACCAATCATCGCCGGAATGAAACTGATACCACCCGTCAGTTCAGACACACCAAATGTAAAACGTGGCGTGCCGGTCAGCGGATCAACACCGACTTGCGAAATCATCAGACCGAGAAGCAATGAAAGTGCGCCTTTCGCAACGCCACCGGAGGAAATCAGGGCAGCACAGCTTAGGCCCAGTACCGCCAGCCAGAAATATTCAAAGCTGGAAAAACCAAGTGCAAACTTTGCCAAGGCTGGCGCGGTGAACATCAGGAATACAAAGCCGAACAGGCCGCCTAGGACCGAGCCGATAACGCCGATACCAATCGCAAGTCCCGCCTGTCCCTTCTGGGCCATGCGATAGGAATCTTCGACGTATGCGGCAGAGGCGGGAGTACCTGGAATGCGAAGCAGCGTCCCGGGCAAATCGCCAGCAGTGATTGCCATCGCTGTTGAGGAAATAATGGCCGCAATGGCCGGTATCGGCGACATGTAAAATGTCAGCGGCACCAGCAAGGCGGTTGCCATTGTCGCCGTCAGACCGGGAAGTGCGCCGACAAACAGGCCGAATATTGACGACGCGACGATGACAAGCAACGTCTCAAGATTGAAGACGAGAAAATAGGCCTCAATAAATGCATTCATGGCTCAACCCCACATCGCGACCGGCACCGGCACACGTAATCCATAAACAAACAGCGCATAGGTCAGTCCGGTCATGACCAATGCGAAAATGATCGCCTGCAACCATCCGCCGCCACCCAGCAACACCATCGCAAAAACGAAAATGGAGGCTGTGATGAGAAACCCGAGAACAGGCATAAGCAGGATCAATGCAAGGATCGCTAACAACAACAGCGGGTTATAAAGCCGGTCGATGAGAGTTATCGGTCCACCGTCATCTTCGGCTGGTTCGTCCACGGCCAGCTCATCAGAAGCATCCGTGCCACGTCCCATCCACGTCTGGGCATGCATAACAAGGCCAAAGAACAGCATACCGGCACCGGTAATGGCCGGAAATAAACCAGGCCCAACCGCCATGCCCGGCATGGCTTTCAGCTCCATGGAGCCGATGAGCACATAGGCGCCAACCAGCGCGAACAGAATGGATATTACAAGATCAAGTCGATTGACCGTCGTCATACGCGGTCTCCTTCTGCACGTGTTCGCAGGGACAGTCGGCATAGCAACGCGTGATGCTGAACACTGTCAGCGTTCCCATGACGTATCGTTTAAGAGAAGATGAGCGGCCGACTTCCGGCCGCTCGTAAACCCGATTAATTGGCTTTGATACCGGCGGATTTGATCGCAGCGCCGAACGCGTCATCACGCTGCTTCAGGTAGGTTTCGAAGTCAGCCCCGCCCTTCCAGTTGACTCCAAAATTGCGACCATCCATGAAGGTTTTGAAATCATTGCTGGTAACGATCTCTTCCAATGCGGAGGCCAGCTTTGCCTGGACGTCCTCGGGAATGCCCTTTGGAGCCGCAACGCCACGCCAGCCGGAGACAGCAAACTCGATACCGGCCGCTTCGCTGATTGGCGGCACGTCCGGGTTTTTCTCGTTCCGCTCGTTTCCGAGATAGGCAAGCGGTCGGATCTCACCCGCATCGACCAATGCCTTGGCTTCCGGGAACTGGGAAACAGCTACATTGATGGCATTAGACGCCAGCAATTGCAGCGACACGGTGGCACCATCCGTTGGCACCCAAAAGGCTTTTTCTGCCGGCGCACCCAAAAGCTGCACCAGACTTACCCAGGCGATGTGGTTATTGCCGCCGAAATTGGCGCCGCTTGCCTTGATGGTGGATGGATCCGCCTTGATGGCAGCAATCAGGTCATCAATGGTTTTATAGGGTGAATCTGCCCGTACAAAAATTGCAGACGGATCAGCATTATAAAGGCCGATCGGTGTGAAATCTTCGTAGGATATATCGGACGAGCCAACCGATTTGTACATGGACAGTTCGGTCGTGATGATACCGATCGTATACCCATCAGATTTGAGGTTTTTGAGTTCCTGGTGACCAACAATGCCGCCACCGCCGGTGCGGTTGACCACCGTGATGGGCTGCTTCAGTTTCTCTTCCAGCATCGTTGCAATGATGCGGCCCGTGGCATCCGTTCCGCCGCCGGCAGCCCATGGGATGATCATGGTGATCGCGCGCTCAGGATATTCCGCAAACGCCTGACCGGACAAAGCAACGACGGCACATGCCGCCAGAGCAGCTTTCTTAAAAAATGACATTGGTTCTCCTCCCGAATAGGCCGCCTCCACGCAGCCGTTTAAGTTCAGGGCGCTGGGGCGCCCCGCAGTCCTTTGCTCAGACTTTGATCAAACCGGCCCGGTTGAACCGACTGGCCAAACATCCCTCAGCTTTTCACCGGAAAGGATGCGTTCACGGCACGCGGCCTCGCCCTCGCCATTGCGATCCGCCTCATCAGCAATGACCGCAACCAGTTCCTGAGGAATGACCACCACACCGGAAATGTCTGCAAAAATCACATCGCCCGGCCTCACCTTCACACCCTTGATGTCGAGTTCGACCTGCGCTTCCGTCGGCTCCATACGACCTGAAACACCAACCGGGCTGACACCACGCCCAAACAGCGGGTAGTCGAGCTTGCGGACTTCGGCCAGATCACGCACGGTGCCGTGCACGATGGTTGCCGCAGCACCAGCGGTTTTTGCGCCCGTAGACATCAATTCACCTGTGCCAGAACCCTCTGCGCAGGAAGCATCCACCAGAATGATGCCGCCTTTCACCACAGCATCGATCGCGCCGTGATAGACATCCTGCGGCTGCCCCTTACGGGTACTCGGTGTATAACGCACCGTCGACACCGGGCCACAAACCACCTGACCTGGCTTGAGAACACCGTGAAGCGTTATGCCGTCGAGAAAGCCGTAAAAACCATGATTGTCCATCACGTCATGGATATCGCCGGAGTACCAACGAGACAGCCGCTTGATCGCATCCCAGTTCACGTTGTTGTAGTCATAGGCACTCATTCAGATTTTTCCTCCCGTTTACCGGATCTGCTCATGGCCTGTTCGAGATAGGCCATACTGTTATCGATATGTTCACGCATTGCAGAACGGGCGCCCTCAACGTTGCCACTGCGGATCAGCGTGTAGATGTTTTCGTGCTCAGCCAAACCATCGGCCAAGGTTTTGCGCGGTACGCGACTGGCCACCTTGATGACCCCGGCAATCAGAGTGTGCAGATTGCCGTGAAGCGACGATAAGATTTCATTGCCAAGCGACTGAACCAGTGCCCGGTGAAATGACGCATCACCTTCGGTGAACTGCGAAAAATCATTGTTGCGCACCGAGTTACGCATGGCATCAAGGGAGGCTAGGACCGCTTCCGAAAGCTGCCCTTCTCCGGCAGCAATCCGTCCAACCACTTCCAGTTCGATCATGCGCCGCACATCCATGGCCTGCACGAGATAGGCCGTGTCGCGTGCAAAAAGCGAACCGACTGATGCAACGAGCGATTCCATGAACTGCCCGACATCGTCACGCACCACTTCCGCACGTTCACCGTGACGGCGGCGTACCAAGCCTCTCGTTTCAAGGATTTGCAGCGCCTCACGCACCGAACGCGTGCTGACACCAAAGTTGCGAGCAAGCTCTGCCTCCGAAGAAAGCCGCTCTCCCACCTGCAATTCGCCGGTCAGGATGCGGGTTTCAATATCCGCGACCACCTGCATATGCAGCTTGCCGCGATCAGGTGCAGAGATTGCCGTTGCGTTTACCATGCAGTGAACCCACCATCGACCACGACGTTAGAGCCGGTCATGTACGTTGAAGCATCGGAAGCCAGGAAGCGGATAACACCGTTATACTCACCCTTCTCCGCTTGGCGTCCCAAAGGCACGCGCTCCAGAAATGCGTCGACAAACTCCTTATCGAAGCTGCCGGTCTTGACACCACCAAACGAAATGAGATTGCAACGCACATTTCTTGGCGCCCAATAGGTGGCCACATAACGTGTCAGATTAAGCAATCCGGACTTCGAGGCCGCGTAGGACACCGCCTTGATGAAGGGGACGCCGTCGCGTTTTTCGCGGTAGGCATAAAGCGCCTGATTTGGCGAAACCATGCCGTAGATGGAACCGACATTGATGATGCTGCCGCGGCCAGCCTCCGCCATGCGCGCACCGACAACCTGCGAACACAACATCACGCCGGTCAGGTTCACATCAATGATCTCATCCCAGTACTTCTGGGGATAGCTTTCGAAGGGACCGTTCTGATCTGCCGCGCCGTTTGGCTTGCTGTCAATGCCGGCATTATTGACCAGAGCGTGCGGCACGCCCCATTCCGCGCACAGAGCGTCGGTTGCCGCCTCAAGCGCCTCCTTGTCAGTGACACTCGCAACATAGACCTTCAGGCGACCGCCATGGTTTGGGAATTTTTCGTCAATCGCCGCAGCGTCAATCGGCCGGCGGCTGTAAATGGCAACCTTCGCGCCAGCGCTCAAAAGCGATGAGGCAAACTCTGTCCCCAACTGGCCAAGACCACCGGTTACAACAATCACCTTGCCCTCAACGCTAAACAGATCAGTCATAAAGCTCCTCCTCTTCTTAACTCATGACATATGTCATATGTCATGAGTAGTCAAATCGAATTTAGCCGATACTCACGACATGACAATTTGTCGCCGTATCCAACCAAAGCAACGCGCTTAGTGATTAAGAGGAGGAAGAGAGAGAGAGCACAACTCATTGCCGCACCACGCAACAACGTTTTCGGTGAAGGCATGCGAGGATCAAGGACACCTTATTCCGCAGCACCTTCAACTATGAGCAGAGCCCCCCCCGCGCGCGCCCAATTCGACAGGGACGACACCAGGATTGGTTGCCCTGACACCAGACAAAGAAACAGCGCGCCGCATCACCATCTTGGCCAAGCGCCCGCAACGTACCCCAGGGCATTGCGCACCACACAGTTGAAGAAGCCACAAAAAAAGGCGGCCCACATGCGTGAAAGCCACCTTTTACGAAGTCAAATCAGCGACAATTACTGCTGTCAAATCAAACAGAAGCCCTGCGACCACACCATCAGCTGGAAGAACAGAACACCCTTTAAACGAAGCTTCCCTTCGTGTCGCGGCTCCAGCGGCTCATCACGTCATTGAGCGTCTCAGGGAATTGGAATTCGTTTTGCTTCAGCCAGTCAGGATAGATATCAGTCGAGCGAACCAACTTCGTCACACGCTCTGGGTGAATGCCGACCTTCGACAAACCAAGCGACTTGATAAGCGTTGCGGCAGATGAGACAGCGCCACGCGGCACCATATATTCCCGCGCAGTTGGGAAGTGATCCTTGATAAGGACCGACACAATTTCTTCCAGCGTATATCTGCCGGGATAAGCGCCATTAAACAAAACAAACTTGTCCTCTTTCGCTTCAGCAAAGAGAATAGCGTTTATGAGGTCCTCAACGTAAATACATGCTTTAATTGTATTTTTTCGACCAGGATAAATAAAGAAGCCTTTTTTTAGCAACTGCGCAAGACGCGTGAAATTTCCACCCTCACCCTGACCAAACACCACTGCTGGGCGCACGATAACCAGCTTATTATCAGCCGCACGATCGAGCCAGGCCAAATGGATCTTTTCAGACAGCAACTTCGAGTGCCCGTAATCAGACTGAGGCGCAGGTACACTGCCCTCGGTCTTCATCTCTTCGCTCGGCCCATAGACAGAAATAGAACTGGTAAAGGTGATTTTTTTTACACCATTCTGCTCTGCAAACTTGGTGATCTCGTTGGCACCAGCGACATTCGCAGAGTAGTACTCATAGGGCTGATGTCCCGGCGTCGTGTGCACAGCGGCAAAATTATATATGTGATCAACCTCAATGCCTGCCTTGAAACCAGACAGATCCCGAACATCAGCCACGCGATAATCAACGTTTGGCAATCTTTCTCTGGGATCTTTTAGATCCAGCGAAATAACTTTTGAGCCCTCAGCAACCAGCCTACGCGTAAGTGTTGTTCCGATGAAACCGGATCCACCTGTCACGAGATATGTTGGCATAGGTTTATGTCCTTAAAAAACTGAATGAAAATCTCTGGCACAAACAATTCAAAAAAAATCTGTTCGATTTTATCTATCTAAATCATATGCAAATTCGAGCGACTGTGAAGCACGATGTCTTGAGCAGGGGCCTGAAATACACACACCAATGTGGCGCAACTGACGAATCTGCACCAACTCCAACTTTTAAGTCCCAATATTTAATATTGTTCAAATTTTGACATTGAGCGCAAATCATCCCATTATCAAAAAACAAGAGCCGAAGAATTCAGTTTTCTAGTACTTCATAAAATGCTCATCACCACCAAACAAGAAGGGCCCAGACCTCCGTCAGAGAAGGCCTGAACCCTGTTTTAAACGCCATAAACTCGAGAGACTCTCATTTTCAAAATGAGGAATTCTCTAAGTCAATCGACAATCACCTAGGCAAAAAGCCTGGGTCAAGCATGACATAGACAACATCCTATTGGAGCACGTCTCAATTAAAGCTATACCAACCTGCCCCGCACAAAAAGTGACGCGGCAGCCCCGCCGCTATCAATAGAAGCCGAAATCGCCCTTGACGAGATCAGCGCCGTTTACGGACTTGATAGCGATGCTATATTCAAGGCCAGTAGCACTGTCGGTCAGCGTGTAAATGCTTAGACCTGGATTGTGAATGCCCGCGTCAGCCGATAGAGCAACATTCTTCACCAATGTCGATTCTGCACCAAAGCCTGTGAAACGAAGGAAATCGTTTCCAGTAGCGCTCCAGCCACCAGCACCCTCAAAGTCCCAGATGTAGTCCTGAGCGCCATGGCCCAGACCAGAATCGAAGTCATTCTTGGAAAATGCGAAAGTGTCGTTGCCAGCGCCACCGTACAGGTAGTCAACTCCCTTACCGCCCATGATGAGATCGTTACCAGCGCCGCCGTCGATACGGTCAGAACCTGCACCACCGTAAATTTTGTCGTTGCCTGCGCCGCCACGAATAACTTCGTTGCCTGCAGTACCGGTAAAAGTATCATCCCCTGGGGTCGGGGTAAAAACTGTTGTTGCCATTTCATTAATCTCCAATTAGAAAATTTAATGGGTAATTAATTATACGTTGCCCAACCTGTGTCAATATCGAAAAGTCAGTTTTGAAGCATTAAGATTAATTTAACCATTGCAACTTGAAACAATCAACAAGTAGCCGGAAAAATAAAATAGATAACATATTATTAAAGTTGCCTACAAGTTCGTAGACTCAAACGAACAACTGGGAAATACCCTCAACAGTTCTACGTTGATTCTGTACCACCACCAAAGAAGCCGCAATCATCACGCTTAAAGCTCTGACAATAAAAATAAAAGCTAGCCGAAGCTCCATCTATGCTGTCGCAATGAATAAATGCGAGCGCAAAGTGTCTGGCAAAGGGGCACCATGACGCTCATAAAAGAGGGTGGTCGTTTTCATCCGTAACAGATGGCAGATCTATCGGACTCTCAGAATGCCCCCAACGCACGAAACAACCGATGCAGTTTAGCCAGTAGATCGGCTTCATGAATTACATTAGCCAATTAAGCGGCGTTATTCCGGCGTCATATCGCCAAGAAAAACCATGCACCAAATTAATAATTGGGTGTATCTGCTCCTAGTCCATGCCAGAAAATGGTGAAATATCGATCAGCAGAGCAAGACACAATAGACAACCGCCGCCCACTAAAATTGACAGCGATGCGGCAGTTGGCATATTTTCAAGCCAATTATCTTACGGTCACCGCGCAATCCGGAAACCAAACATCGACCCGCATTCAAAATTAATGACTTTAAACAATACAACACCGCACCAGCTTACACCTGATACAAACCACAAAAGAACAGTATCTCATAGTGCAAACATTATATTATAGCCTATAAAAATACGGGTATTTACATTGGAAAACAAAAACAAAACTCACGTGAGCACGGAGTTCATTAAACCGCTAATATCTGTAGTGATGGCAAATTATTGTGGCGAGCTATATATTGAGGACGCAATTAATTCGGTCCTGCAGCAAAGCATCAAAGAGATAGAGTTAATCATATCGGACGATGCATCATCTGATCGCAGTGTAGAAATCGTCCGAAACATGATGAAGTCTGACAATAGAATTAGGTTGCTGACATCTGAAATCAATCAAGGTCCAGCAAGGGCTCGGAATAGAGCGCTAAACGAAGTACGCGGTGAATGGGTATCGATCGTTGACTCTGACGACTTGCTACACCCATGCAGGTTTGAAAAACTGTTGCTTGCTGCTGATCATTTTAATGCTGATATCGTCGCTGACGACCTACTCCACTTTAACACTTACGACAGCAACGACGTATCCTTTCTCCTAAGCGGACGGTATTTTTCTCAACCTTTTAATCTAACACTGGACAGTTTTCTTGGCGATCAAGCCCAAAACGCACCTGCGTTCGGCTATTTAAAACCACTGTTTCGTAAAACGATCCTCAAGGGGGTTCGATACGATGAAACTTTGAAAATTGGCGAAGATTATGAATTGGTTTTGCGGCTGCTTATCAAAGGCGCACGATATACCGTCATCCCGCAACCATTTTATCTATATCGACGACACAACAGTTCTATTTCCTATCGATTGTCGGTGAAAGCCGTGGAAGCAATGATTGTCAGCCACGAAAAAATTCGTTCTGCTCACGGACCATTCAGCAATAGCGTCGAAAAAATCTTCGATGCGAACATACGCTCACTCAATAACGCGCTCTTATTTGAGCGTTTCGTTGCCGAAATCAAAGCTCGGCATTTTGTTTCCGGTGCGAAACTGGCGATCCGCCACCCGGGGCTTATCGGGAAATTTGCCAGAATATTTGGTGAACGAACAGCCAAATTACTTAAGCGTCGCGACAAAGTCGCTCCTGAAACCCAAGCAAAAATTACGATTTTTTTTGAAGACACGCAAACGCTCCCCGTCGACCTGACCGCAGCAAATGACTTCGCATTAAAGCACAATTCGACGCTTCTGATCGAAGCGGTTCCTGATTTACAAGACACAGCCACTTTATGGGAAAAACCATACGACGTACAAAAGAAACAACACCAGCGACTGGCCCGTTTCTCGGGCCTGAACACCGTAGCGCTGCTTTACAATAATCCAGCAGGTTACTACTACTCTGGTTTTATCCCTGCACCTGAGAAACGAACCAAACTGACGCCGATCAACAACTAAAGCGCATATACCCGGCGGGCCAAAAGACATAGAGAAAAGCGTTAATTTTCAAATACACCAGAGCCAAAACTAATATTTTAAGACGATTCACAAGGTAAGTAGTCAGTGGTTAATCGCTCAAAATTAAATATTCTTGCTCCTGTAGGTTATCCTTGGGATTTCAGCGGGCCTCGTCATTCAAAAAACAACGTAAAACGCAAACGTTTCGTTCCTTTCAACAGAATAAGAGGTGGACTTGACGGCTTTACGGTGTTCAATCCGGTCGACACATGGTCGTCCGATTTAATTCATGCATTCAACCGCATACCGTTAAACGCCAAAAGATTTGTGATTGGTTACGAGTCTCATCTCCCTCGCTTCTTCGGCAATCATAGCGGTTCATACGAAAAATTTCTGTACGGTCAGCTCCTATCTAGACGTTGCAAGAAGATTGTTGGTATTTCCAGATACGCTCAAAACAACTTCATCGAAGGGTTAGATAACGCCGATCTAAAAGACGAAGAGCGGTCGCTACTGAGGGGAAAACTCGACATACGATATCCCAATATGGATATTCCTGAGTGGAACGACCACGCACCGGTTTGGGAGGGTGAAATCAATCTGACGTTTGTCGGAAATCACTTTTCCAGAAAAGGTGGGTGTACTGTTCTGCGAATGGCAGAGCTGGCTTTCGAACAAAAGCTACCTTATGTTTTTAACATTGTTTCAGCTTTGCAATGCGGTGGCTCCATCTGGACGGACCCATCGCGTGAAGAATTTTACACCCCATATCTTCGGTTGCTCTCGCTACCAAATGTGAGACATCATAAGACGCTACCTAACCCTGAAGTCATGAAGCTGCTGGAGCGTAGCCATTTTTCGTTGCTCACAACCTTCGCAGATACATTTGGCTACAGCGCGATAGAATCTATGGCGAAGGGAACGCCTGTTATTTGCACAAACCAGGGTGCGCTGCCGGAGTTTATCTCGGACGGCGTCAATGGATTTTCGCTGGCACCAGCCACGACCCAAGGCGCACCAGATTGGCGTCCGGACTTTAATAGTCGTGGTAATGCAGATTTCGAGCAGTTATTCGCTGGCAATGTCGAAAGGTTGGCAACCGGCGCAGTAAAGAAGCTGACACAAATCACAAATCCAGATCAATACGCTAACATGCGCAAAGCCGCGCACAACACCGCAAAAGACTTTTTTGATGCAAATACTGCGAGTGCGTATTGGGACGAATTGTATAACGTCGTATTAGACAGAAAATAGAGCTGTATGCAGATTTTTGTGATTGGTTCAACAAGCCTTAGGGGTGCTCCACAATCGCAATATGCGAATTAGCGATCCTACCGTGACACACCCAAAAGTCAGCGCAGACCGCCTTCGACGATCTTAATAACTCAGTCGTCTCACCTCTCTCTAGGCGGAGAATGATGAGTAACTAGCCAACAGGTATTTAACCTTCTTTCGGCAGACAGAAGGCGCTCGCTCAATTACCTGATGGCTAGGTTTGTTCGCTTTTAAGAGCTTTATTTCGAAGCCTAAAATACACTCCAACGAGAACTGTTCAGGCGTGTGTCAATTCTCGACAGGTTACCATATTTTCGCGATGCGAGTACAACTCATGACAACAGGCCACGCAGCACGTTGACTATTCCTCTCTGAAGGCTCTTTCCAGCTGATCTCTGAGCGGCTTCATCAGGTAGGATAGAACTGTTCTGTCACCGGTCTGAATAAGAACTTCAGCCGGCATGCCAGGCACCAGAACAAGACTGCCAAGCTTCTCAGTTTCATCTCTGCGAAGGAATATACGCACCGCATAATAAGACATACCAGATCTCTCATCCAACGTGAGATCGGCAGCGACACGGCTGACTTCACCTTCCATCTGCGGTGTAGTGCGTTGGTTAAAGGCCGTAAGCCTAAGAAATGCTAACTGGCCAACCCTAACCTGATCAATGTCCTTCGGTTGGATGCGCACATCAATGGCAAGCTCGTCTCCAACAGGAACAATCTGCATAATCGTTTCCGCTGGCGTGATGACACCGCCCACCGTATGAGCGGTCAGTTCGTGCACAGTACCGCTCAAAGGAGAGATAATGTTGATACGCTTGAGATCGTCTTCGGCAGCGATTTTTCGCTCGACGTACTCGCCGATCTGCGCCTGAACTTCTCTAAGTTCTGTTCCAACCTCAGTCCTGAAATCTTGATCAATCGCGAGGATTTCAAGCTCAGCTTCGGTGATTTTACCGGCAACCTGAGCTTGGAAGGCAACTTTCTCACCACGCTCACCGCCATAGGTCGCAGCCTGTGTCTTCAGACTGTTAAGTCTCTGAACAGATACGGCGCCCTTGTTTCGCAACCCCTCCAGTGAGGTAATTTCTGAATGAAGCACAGAAAGTCCATCGCTGTAGGCGACTTCCTGTGCCTTGAGTCCATCAATTTCATGATTGAATTGGATAATACGTTCCCTGAGGCGCGCTTTTTTACTTTCGCGGGACTCTTTTCTGAACGTAAAGATACGTTTCTCGGCATTTACCTCGTCCACGTCGTTTGTGAGCGCGAATGGTGCCGTCGCTTCGTCAGGTGCAAAGCCGTCTCTGTCATCACGCTCGGCTTCCAGACGTAACCGGCGCGCATTGAGTTCATCAAGACGCTTGCTCACGATGGCCAGGCTTGCCTGTACTTGCGTAGGATCCAGACGCATAAGTGTCTCACCAGCTTTGACGACTTGCCCCTCAGAGACCAAGATTTCGTCAACGATGCCACCTTTAGGGTGCTGTATCTTCTTTACGTACGTATTAACAACGAAGTGCCCCGACCCGACAATAGCGCCTGCGATATTCGTCAGGGCAGCCCAAGTGCCGACCACGCCGAAAAGCAAAACGGACGCAGCGAATCCAACCAGAAAATGCCGTTTGATAGAGCTGTAGGCTTGTGTGTCTTCAATGTCGTTCACTTGGGATCTCCGAAGTGTTGTTTTCTTCGGTCATATGCAAATCTTGCTTTGCAACGATCTTGAATTGCTGCCCACTTTGGCTCGGTTGAGAAGCACGAGCGGCGTTGGGCAACTGAAGAACCTTTGAGAGCACCTCATCACGCGGTCCGAAGGCCTTCTGCCTGCCGTTTTCCATCACCAGAACATAATCCACAGCGCTGATTGCGCTCGGCCTGTGCGCAACAACAATCACAATGCCACCGCGATTGCGAACAGCAAAAATCGCACGGACAACTGCTGCTTCACCTTCTGCGTCAAGATTGGCGTTTGGCTCATCCAGGACAACCAGAAACGGATTTTTGTAAAGCGCGCGAGCAAGACCAACACGCTGACGCTGTCCTGCGGACAGTGCATTGCCAGCTTCGCCGATATTGGTTTGATAGCCGTTTTCAAACTGCAATATCATTTCATGCGCACCAGAAATCTTGGCAGCTTCAATAATTGCAGCTTCGTCTGGATTTTCCTCAAAACGAGCAATGTTATCTGCAATCGTTCCGTTGAATAGCTCAATCCCCTGCGGGAGATATCCAACGTGTTCCCCCAAAGCACGAGGGTCCCAGTGCTGGATATTCGCGCCATCCATTCGGACCTCACCAGCTGCCGGTTTCCAAGCGCCGACGATGGCGCGCGATAAGGTTGATTTACCTGACCCGGAGGCTCCCACAACACCAACTGCACTGCCAGCATTAACAAAAAAATTAACGCCTAATACGGAAGGTCTATTTTCACCAGGAGGTACAATGACGATGCCACTTAGTCTCAGTTGCGAGGTCGGAGGCGGAAGGGCCGTCAGTTCCGTTTCCAGTTCAATTTCTGCAGTTGAAGCCGTAAGCTTTCTCCAACTCTGAAATGCCATCTGCACGGATTTCCAGCTTGCAACAGCCTGTTCAATCGGTGCGAGTGCGCGTCCCATCATAATTGAGCTTGCGATCATAACGCCGGCCGTCACTTGTCTATCTACGACCAACCATGCGCCAACCGCTAATATCGCAGATTGCAGGACAATGCGGATAGTCTTCGACAAAATTCCAATTCCGCCAACAACGTCACCGACTTTTCTGTTTTCTTCGATGTAGGCGAGGTTGGATTTGATCCACTGGTCCCGAAAACGGGATTCGAGGCCCATCGCCTTGATAATTTCAGCATTACGACGTGCAGAATCGGCAAGACTATTACGTGTAATGTTTTTTGTAATTGTTTCCTGAATGGGCTTTTTGGATAAAAAGCTGTTCAGAATAGACAGGGCGATCAACAGAAATGTTCCAACCGTTGCAGTCACGCCAATCCAGAAGTTAAAAAGAAAACAGACAGCAAGATAAAATGGCATCCACGGCAGATCGAAAATCGCAGCGGGCCCTGGGCCGGCAAAAAAGCCTCGAACATTATCCAAGTCTCGCAATGGCTGCAGACCGTCGCCGGTCATCCGCGAGGTCAATGGACGTCGAACGATCGC
Organism: Rhizobium sp. BIGb0125; assembly: GCF_024810055.1. Taxonomy (NCBI): domain Bacteria; kingdom Pseudomonadati; phylum Pseudomonadota; class Alphaproteobacteria; order Hyphomicrobiales; family Rhizobiaceae; genus Rhizobium; species Rhizobium sp. BIGb0125. Next base: position 154,876 of record NZ_JANUDV010000004.1, on the reverse strand, counting down.
GGTGTAGACTTTTTTCGAATACACATTATCGAATAACTCACCCACTCGTAAAAGCAGTCGCGATCTCGTTGTGTCCAGAATAAATTGGAAGACGTAAAGGATGATCGCGAGAAGTGACAGCCCCAACAAAGTTGGCACACTTCCGCTGGCAAGCACACGGTCGTAAACCTGTAGCATAAAGATGGGTGATGTCATCACCAGTATGTTGATGACGCAACTCATTAAGAAGAGGCTAAATGCCATAGATTTCGCATGAAATTTCATAACAATACCGATTGAAAAGACCGTTAGTATCTACGGCAAATAAAATCGACTTATTAGATGTTGTGCGAAAAAACACAAATAAAAAATTATGTATTGCTTAATATCAATGATTAATTTTCTGCCGCAGCAAACAAAAAAACAAAATCTTACAACACTGCATTGCGATTCATGGATTATCACACAAAATCACTCAAGATTTCAAAAGAAACCCAGGCTGTATCTCCTTAAACCACAAATACAATTGCAATGTTTACGTTACCAACGACAACGGCTCGACGACCCAACGCTAAAGCAGCAGCCGGCCTGACGTGACAAGGAAGAAATGCTCGTCCCCATGTACGGGCACGGGCGAATAGCGGCGGGCGACGCACAGACGCCCGCCTCGCTCCTCACTGACGCGATATCTTGGAGCCAAGTCGTTAGTGCCTACAGTTGACCGGACGACTATACCTTTAAAACGACATGAAATTTAGACAAGCCTACCGACGGCACGCCGCATCTTCACAGGCATTAATCTCCGCAAACACTGCTAGCGCTGCGCTTTTTCACGGGATTGTGGGATGCCTTACCTTACTCAAGAATTCGTAAAACTCCGGGTAATTTTTTCCCACAACGCGGATCAACAAACCTCGCGACATCGCTTTCAGCTTCGCACGAAACGTGAGTGCATGTGACTGATGAAATCCGATAAGGAACGATTTTAACAAACCATATTCTCTTTCGGAAATGCTGGAACGAAATGCTTCATTTGTAATATAATTTTCTTTTTCATTTTTGCCCGCAGAAAGCCACGCCAGACGCTGCAAGCTTTGAATACACCTTTTGAGGTCCAGTTCTCTTTTGAGATAGGAAGCATCAATTTCGGCATTACGTGTTGTCTGCTCCGCATTCTCCGCCCAAGCAGCAAGCGGCGTCATAGCTACGTAAACAGGCTCGCTAATAGCGTATGTTCTGAGATATTCTTGCGCCGTAGCGGTGCACTTTACACCAATTTCTAGTGTGCTTTTCGTATGCCGTGACCAGAACAAGCCACCATTTGACACACCTATACCAGTGATCAGCGAGAGCCGAAATCTTTCTGGCGGATACAGCCCTTCCTTAAAAAGATGGTTCAGTACTCCCACGTCACTTAATCTGGCATTCTCAGTTCCACTGGCAGTTTCAATCACTTGGTTACGTAGAACGACATTCACGTTGTGGAGATGACATAACTCTATATTCTCCTCGATAAATCGTTCGAATACGAAATTATCGTCCTCTAATACGAAGAAAAAATCTGCTGAGTGAGGATTCTTTTTCGTGAAGCACTGGTCGATATTTTTAGAGGCAAAGTTCTGCGGTGAGTTGTGGTTGTAGCGTATACGGTCATCATTGAGAGAAGCGCAAACCTCTCGGCCTGCGGCATCCGGATCGTCATCATAAACATCACAAATCCAATTGGACCACGTCTGATTGATGAGCGACTCTAATGCACGACGCAGCATAACTGGCCTGCGGTAAGTTGGAGTGCGAACGTGAACCAATTCATTCGATAACATTAGAATTTGCCCTATAGTTTGCCCCTGAAAACGGGAAAAAGAGATTATTCAATTCAAACAAAATATAATCAGATGTGCTTTGCCGAGAAGTAACCCTTTGCCAATCTCATGGCAACGCCTAGATAACCGGCACGCGAAGCCTCATTGCAAAAAACACCTTGCTGCCTCCTCATACGACACATGCAACGTGCTTTACCCTCGACGAAACCCATTAATCCGATACGGCTGACGCCCGATGATTTGACGCTCCGTAGGGACGTTCGATGCTTCTCTTAAAGCGCGAGAGCTTTGCGCAATTTTTATATACGCGATGTATGGCAAGAATGATTGGACAGTAAACTCAGTAAAAAATGTCACCTCACTGAAACTACGAGAGATGCTGAATGCGACAATCGTGAACCATAGGACATTGTCTGCAGAAGGTGCTGAAACACATAGCTTGAAACCTCTGTAGAGCGCCAAATACAAGATTGCTACTTGTATTGCCACTCCAACATATCCAAGCTCCACGGCGTTAGAGATATAGGTGTTGTGAAAATTAAATCCGGCACCAGATGGAACATCAAATTCGGCCCAAAGCATTTCTGCGTCCGCGTTACCGATCACCCAGAAACCTCGGTAACCTACTCCAAACAGCGGATTCTTGGCGATGAGATAATAGGCGTAATCCCAAAGCTCTGTGCGGCCGGTCAAGTCGGGACTCTTTCCAAAATACTCCAGCACACTCGATGTTATTTCTTCTGAGTATGTGGAGAGAATTGATCCCATGATTACAAAAAAAGCCACCAGAGCGAAGGTCGCTATGATCCTTACCGTGTGAGACATCCTTACAAGCATGCGAAAAAAAACGATACTCGCCAGGATAGGCATAATTGCCAGAATGGCTCCGGCGGACTGAGCAAGAGCAATAAAGATCGGCCCAACAAAAATGTAGCCTAGTGCAACAAGCCTCCACATCCGCATTTCCGGCATTTTTTGAACAGCAAAAGATAGTATCCACAAAATGGAGGCAAGAGCGGCAAATCCGTTTTTACTTCCAAAAAATCCAGCCCATGCTTGCCCTCGATTACCAGCCAATTCCATCAAGACACATATAACGCAACCTATCAGATAGGCGTAGAAAATCGCGCGTATTAATTTGGTCGAACTCAGCGACGTCGCGAATATTATAGCTATGCTCAACGTTATTAAGAGTTGAATTGCATAGCGGAAGGTAATGTCAGGATAATTAGACCATAACGCCGAAATTATGCAGTAAGCTGGAAGTATCAAAAGATGGCTATATTTCGCGGCATCACTGACAATCGATGGAAATCGTACAATACAAAAAGCTAGCCCGAACAGAATGAAACCTGCAGCTCCAAGATTTCCGACAAGTGGAATCAGCATCAACGCGAGAATCGAAAAAAAAGCGTTTGCAAACAACCACAACTCTACAGAAAGCCCGGAACTCTCTCCTCTACGAGCATTTTTTGACACAATATTCAAACTAACTTCCAATCATTGTAGCCGTTACCCCGTAGGCAAAAATTGGTTGCAATAAATCCGGCGACGTTCGTGTATGTGTCAGCAATGAATCATTGTCCTCAATATAACGTCACAAACCGCGACCACATTTCCAATAATATTTTTTCCCCAAACTCACAGCATAATCGCGAAATCGGCAATAGTACGACTTTCTTACGCGACACGTAATTTCTCGTCATGTTTCACCGACGCAGCGGTAACGACTTTAAGCCCTCACCGCTGCACCTTGCGACACCTTAAATCCCTGCCTTACTTACACAGTGAGGGAACCCACAAAAATCGATATCGACACGCTCCATCCTATACGAACGCAAATCGAAAGTATGGTTATCACAATGCGGTGACCTTGTAGCCGAGGACTTGCATGGTTAGTTGTTCGCCACCTGACAAGGGTTGCCAAGCACCGGCCCAGCCAGGATCTACACCATTGGCGGCCCAAAGGTCGAAAAATGCCTTCATCGGTAACGACGGAAATGATCCTTTGGTATCATTTGAAGTAATTGTTATTAGCTTCTGGCCATCAACATAGTAGGTGATCGACTTACCAGCCTCGTACTCAATGCCCAATTTGTAGCGCTTGCCAGAAAGATTTCCGGGAATAATCGGCTGATTGGGCCCCCTGCTCCACACCGCTGACTTAACGCCATTAACATTGGTCCACGTTGTAAGCGTAAGCCCCTTGGTGCCAAGGAACTCGAAATCAACTTCGTCCGACTTGTCGCGGCTCATCAACCAGAGAGGCGCAGCAACAAGACCGGAACGCATCTGGGGTAGGACGACGTCAATTTCCCAGAGCGCGTGGCTATAATATTGATTAGCTTGCACCTGAGCTGATGCTTTTTCGGAAACACTTAACAGAAGAGTGCCGCCAGATATGCTCGCATTGGCAGCCTGCCAGTTATACCCACCGAGCTTTGCCTCTCCCCATTGCGAAGGAAAAAAATCATTGGTGTAATTCCAGGTTTCAAGTTTAACTCCGGCCCAACTTGGGAGAGATTGCGCTGACACCGCGAACGGAACGAGAAATGCGAAAAGGAATGGGAGTAGCCTAGTCATCATTTGTCTACCTTTCGTAATTGATTGGTTACATGGATTTCTTTGCAGCTTATGTCTGCGAAAATAAATTGGCATAACGAAGGGGCACTACGTCAAATACCCACCCGAGGAGCGCAGGTAATACACTCCCAAAAACAGAACGACGCGTCGGAGAGGTCCGGTGCGCAAATCACTATAAAAAAGTGGTGTATGTGAGGGCAACCCAGAATCCGTCGCTTTGAACTCAATCTGAGGCATCCCGCAACAAACGCCCTAAAACGGCTAGAACAAAGTCAAAGAGGCGTCAGCACTGCAAAAAACTACTAATCCCAATTTTTCTGTGACCGTAATTGCCGTACTAACTTAATATGTCCTTGATTTAAAAATTAATGTGATACGCGTCGCCACATATAATATCAGAATAATTATACGGAGATCATTTTATGAAATTGACCTATTTCAAGGGAACAGTGCCAAATTTTGGTGACGAACTAAACGAATATATGTGGCACAAATTGGTACCGCCCGGTTTTTTGGATGAAGACGAAAGCGAACTGTTTCTGGGAATTGGCTCAATCATTTGGAACAACCTGCCTAAAACCGCGAAAAAGCATGTTATCGGCTCTGGCTATGGCGGATATACCGACATGCCAAACATGAATGATGGCTCATGGAATGTGGTTTTTGTACGAGGCCCACGAACAGCCGCCCTGTTGGATATTCCTGCGGAGAAGGCAATCGGTGACAGCGCAATTTTGCTGAGGCTTCTGGAGTTGCCCGCGCCTGAAAAGAAGCTTGATATCGCCTTCATGCCGCATTTTCATAGCTTCGACAGAGGCTTTTGGCCCGAGGTTTGCAAACTGGCTGGCATTCGGCTCATCGATCCACGCGGTGATGTCGAAACAATCCTGTCAGAAATTCGCGGCGCAAAGGCACTCATCACCGAAGCGATGCACGGTGCCATTGTTGCTGATGCAGTGCGAACCCCTTGGGTGGCAGCAAAACCGATACATGTTGAAAATCAGATGAAGTGGCTAGACTGGGCCGAATCGCTGAATATTTCTTTACGGCCACACGCTCTCGCTCCTTCGAGCCTGCTCGAAGCACATCTTCGGCTTTCGAAGACACGCAAAAACCATGGCCAAAGGGCATTCAGGTTGAACAAATCGGCATTGGCGAAACCTTTCAACCAAATCCTCACCCATTTCGCTGCTCGTCAACTACAAAAGCTTACCTCGGTCGAACCACAACTCAGCCAGGATAGCGACATAGCGCGCGCCACAGAAAGAGCGTCAACTGCCCTCGATCAATTTGTCGCCGGTCGCGCTTAGGTTAGAACGCTGTTAAAATAAAATGATTTACCGATGAATTCGCGGCCTGACTTTTTGTCGGCCGCGAAAATCTCTGATGTAAGAACTATAATCTGACTTACTGCTTTGCCTTGATGTTCGATGAAATGCCGTTGCGAAACTGAGTTTAGAGCAAACAGCTTGGTCTCTCGCGTTGAAGCGGCGATGGGCTGGCCGTGATGGTGACACAATCTTTTCAGACAGGCTTCATAAGAGCAGTCTACTACACATTAAAAAGGCGCTTTGGGAACCGCAACTGTAAGAAAAAACACCCGTTAACTTCTACAGCAATGTCAACTTTCCAAACGCCCTACAATAAACTAAGATGCCGATAAAATTCTAAATATAAATATCTATAATCAGTATAGGTTAGAATTAATACCCGCGTTAACTTATTAATTTTCCACAAGGACTGTATTTTACATAATAGCCGCTGCTCCGACCTTGCGCGCCTTCATTGAACTACAATTCTATCGTCTACAGCGCTGCCGAGCCGCACATAATCATTTTGAAACGACGAAAACACAAAAGAACTGATGTTATGAACGTTTTATATCTTGTTCACGATTTAGCAGACTCAGCGGTACGGAAACGTATCAAGATGCTGAAGGCAGGCAATGCCACAGTGTCGGTGGCCGGCTTTGTCAGAGAACAATCTTCCGGCGCCGTAGATATTGAAGGCTGCCAACCGATAGTTCTTGGAACAACCAGAGACGGCAAATTTGGCGACAGAGTTCTAAAGGTTCTCTTCAGTAGATCTGTTACGCAGCTCCACAACCAAAAATACGATGTGATTATCGCAAGAAATCTGGAAATGCTGGCGCTCGCGAGACGCGTCACCTTTTCCTCAAGGTCAGCGACAAGAATCGTTTATGAGTGCCTGGATATACACAGGATCATGCTCAATCAGGGCACGTTAGGAAAATTTGCCAGAGCAGTCGAACGATGGTTGCTTCGCAGCACATCGATGCTCATAACCAGTTCGCCTGCCTATTTGACTAATTACTTCAAACCCAAACAACAACTGACGAAGCCTGTATTGTTGGTCGAAAACAAGGTTCTCGATCTAGAACAAAACGATGCTACCGCTGTAACAGAGCGCAATTCTTCTGCTGCGCCAGCATGGCGAATAGGCTGGTTCGGTATATTGAGATGCCGTAAATCTCTCGCCATACTGAGCGCATTCTCGCGAATGATGGATGGCAAGGTCCAGGTTGTCTTGCGTGGAAAGCCTGCTTATCAGGAATTCGATAACTTTGATGCTGAGGTGGCGGCTGAACCTTACTTGTCGTTTGAAGGTGCGTACAAGTCTCCCGAAGATTTGAAATCGATTTATGAAGACGTGGACTTCATCTGGGCGATCGACTTTTTTGAAGAAGGATTAAATTCGAGTTGGCTTTTGCCAAATCGAATTTACGAAGGCTGCCGGTATGGCAGAGTGCCGATTGCCGTAAACGGGACCGAGACTGCAAACTTTTTGAAAAATAGTGCAATTGGGCTAACGGTGAAAGAGGCAACTCCCGAGGTTTTACGGGACATTTTTTCACAGATTACGCCATTAGACGCAGACAAACTTAAGCAACGTGTTCAGCAAAGTGATCCGCGAAAGTTCACTTTCACCAAGGCATCATGCAGCAGCCTGGTAGGCGAGATTAGTAAAGAGCGAACCGGGTCCGCTCAAATCACGATTTTAGAATAAAATATTAGGAGATAAAATTGAAAAACATCATCGTTATCCCCTGCCTGAATGAAATAAACCACATCAGCTCAATCATCGACAGCATGGCCAAGCAGGCTACTCTCATCGGTGCTGATTTGATTGTTGTCGATGGCGGCAGCACAGACGGGACTATTCAAGAAATAAAATACAAAGAGACTCAGTACGACAATGTATTTTTTCTGGATAACAAAAAGAAAATACAAAGCTCGGCAATCAACCTCGCCGTAGAGCATTTTGGCGCAGGTGCAGAATATCTGATCAGGATTGATGCTCACGGCGGTTATCCGGAAAATTACTGCCAAATCCTGATAGAAGAAGCTACGAAAACTGGCGCAAGTTCAGTTGTTGTTCCCATGAAAACAGAAGGTTTTGGTCTTTTTCAACGGGCAACGGCGATTGCTCAAAACTCCAAACTTGGTACCGGAGGGTCAAAGCACCGGGTAGGTTCGGATGGTTGTTGGGTGGATCATGGACACCACGCATTAATGCGCATTGATGCGTTCCGCAGTGTGAATGGCTATGACGAAACATTCACGCACAACGAAGATGCTGAGTTGGACTACCGCCTCCTGAATGCCGGGCATAAAATATGGATGACTGACAAGACCAGGATGATTTATTATCCGCGTAGAACCGCAAAAAGCCTCTTCCGGCAATATCTTGGTTACGGCAGAGGCCGGGCCAGAAACATCATGAAACATCGCGCAATTCCTAAAATTCGACAGATGGTACCCTTGTTGGTCGCTCCGTCTGCCTTTCTCGTTGCGCTTTGCGTCATCCACCCGGTTGCAGCTTTGCCATTTTCTCTCTGGGCAGGAATTTGTATTGCAATTGCGGTTCTCACAATGGCACGGGAACGCAGTTTTGCCGCCCTTTTATCCGGACTGCCAATCATGATCATGCACATGGCATGGTCGATTGGTTTTTGGCTCCAGATAATTGGCATGCAAAAAAAGAGCTACACCTGAACACACTGATAGCTGTGATGACGTGTAACGTGAGTTCCAGAGAGAACTCCGTTATGCGTCCTATGAAAACAACCCGACTTCGTGTATGGTCAAAAGCCTATTGATTAGAGCTTTGATTAAAAACGTAATTTCAAATAAGTGGATGATTATTCATGGTGCCGGAAACGGTAATTACGATTTGCATATGTACCTTTAGACGGCCTCAAATAACACTTACACTAGGATCTCTTTCCGGTATCAAAACGGACAAGAGCTGGAACGTTAACGTTATTGTCGCTGATAATGATTTTACGCCAAGTGCCCGCGAACTGGTTGAGGCATCTGCAGTGGGGTTTCCATTCCCTATCCGGTACATTCACGCGCCCGCTAGCAATATCTCTATCGCAAGAAACGCATGCCTTGGCGCGGCAAAGGGCGATTACCTGGCATTTATTGACGACGACGAAACCGTTACCACTGACTGGCTTATCGAGTTGATGAATGTGGCAAAAAAAAACAATGCCCATGCCGTTCTCGGTCCCGTAAGAGCAATTTTCTCCAAAGACTCGCCAAACTGGATGGTGCAAGGCAATTTTCACTCAACGTTCCCCACGTTTGTAAATGGAGAAATCATAACGGGCTACACGTGCAACTCCCTTCTGGATATGCGCCAGCCTACACTTTCCGAGCTAAGATTCGATATTGCTCGGGGCAAAAGTGGGGGAGAAGATACTGACTTCTTCGATCGGATTTACAGCAACGGTGGTCGGATTTCTTATGCCGAGAATGCTTGGGTGGAAGAGATCGTGCCGTCTTCTCGGGCAAGTTTAAAATGGCTTGCGACACGGAGATATCGCTCGGGTCAAACACACGGCAAAATCCTCTTGAAAAAGAAAAAGCAGGCCATAGCTCGAGCCTACGCTTTTCTAATCACAAGCTTCAAGGCGGCGTATTGTTTTTCCGGCGCGGCGCTCACTGTTTTTTCTCCCGTATCCTGGCGGCGAAACTATATAAGGGGCGCGCTCCACATTGGCGTGCTCTCCGCGTTGGTAGGCGCCCAGGAAATCGAACAGTATGGAGCCACGCTCACGGATGGAAAAAACACCAATGCCAGGTGAGAAAGACAAGCTTCCCTCACAACAGGCCGGCGATTCTTATCAGCATTTGAAATCCGGACGCGCTAAAGCCGCCATCGTTGGTGTCGCATGGTCGACGATGAACAGCCTAGTTCCTCTGGTCGTGAGCGTTGGCGTATTTACGATTACCTCTCGCTATCTGTCGCCCGCCGAATTCGGCGTCGTTGCGTTCGCAGCAGGTATAGCCAGTTTCGCGAGCGCGATTGCACCAATTGGATTTGGCGAAGCAATCGTACAAAATACTAATATCGAAAAAAAACACCTGGACAGTGTTTTCTGGCTTTGCGTAGCGGCAGCCGTAATCATATACGGCGGTCTACTTCTTGCGGCGTGGCCATTATCAGGCATGTCTGGTGAAGAGCAGCTAGCGGCATTTATTGCCGTTATTGGCGCTCGTGTAATTTTCGATCTGGCAGCAACTGTGCCAAATGCCCTGCTCACTCGCTCAATGTCATTTGATCGACTAGCGCTTCGAACGACATTGGCCGCAGTTGTTTCCGCGGTTGTGTGTCTCACGACGCTCGCAATGGGTTATGGCGCATGGGCCTTAGCTATTTCTCAATTGTCAGCGGCAATGGCCGCCTCTGTAGCCGCTTTTCTGTCTGTAAAGTGGAAACCAAGTCTGCACGTAGACAAGGCATCTCTTTCTGAATTGAAAAGATTTGGACTTTTTGCGTCTGGAAACCGCATTCTTACAACAGTAAGCGTCGACCAGGTAATGGTAGGCTTTCTTCTTGGAACAACGCCTCTTGGCCTTTACGGTTTTGCTCAGCGTATTCACCAGATACTCAGCCAGCTTATTGTTGGTGTTTTGAGCTCGGTTTCCTTTCCTCTTCTTTCTTCACTTAGAACAGAGCAAACAAAACTCAGAGAAGTATTTTTATCGGCCACATTTGTATCTTCAGCAGTTTCATTTCCAGTTTTCCTAGGACTAGCCGTTGTCGCCCGCGACTTAATCCCCTTCGTATTCGGAACGCAGTGGGTTGATGCCGTGCTACCGTTGCAGGCTTTCTGTGTAATAGGCCTTCTAACCTCAATTGGTGTGCTGCAATCGTCTTTGATCCGCAGTCAGGGCAAAGTTGATTGGTGGATGTGGTATATGGCGACCAATCAATTACTGACGGCTTTAACCGTATTAATTTCCTACAGTTTTGGCGTAGGGGTTATGGTTTTCGCTATTGCGCTGAAAACATTGCTATACTGGCCTGTCTCAGCTGTATTGACTGCAAAAATCCTGCAAATGAACACATGGTCTTATCTGAAAATCTTCACGGTTCCGCTTGCCGCAGCGATCTTAATGCTATTAGGCACAAGCTTGTTGCATGAATACCTCGGCACGCAAAAAGAGATTGTGCGCCTACTCCTCGAGATAATTTTTGGAGCGAGTATTTATGTTTGCATAACGTTCTATTTTGCCCGAGATAAAATATCGAATTTAAAGTCTGTATTTAAGAAAACACGGTCGTAGGCACCACAATTAAGCTCGCCTCGTGTTACGTGATACTCAATTTTCAACATTGAACTTCGATCAATAAATCGACCAAATAAAAGGCTTCAAATGAAACTGGTTTATTTCAAAGGTACAGTTCCAAATTTCGGCGACGAATTGAATCCTTATTTGTGGGAGAAATTGCTGCCCCAGGGCTTTCTGGATAATGACAGCGCGGAACTTTTCCTCGGTATCGGCTCCATTCTCCATAAGCATGGTTACCCACAGGAAGCGAAGAAACACGTTATCGGATCAGGTTATGCTGGATATGGGGAACCGCCGCCCGTCAGTGATGGCTCTTGGAATGTCGTATTTGTAAGAGGCCCGCGCACGGCAGCGAAACTCGGTTTACCTCCTGAAAAAGCTATCTCCGATACCGCGATACTTCTGCGCACAATCGATCTACCCCCACCTAGTGATCCGTGTGAGATTGCCTTCATGCCTCATTATGAAAGTCTTGAGCGAGGCTTCTGGCCCAAGGCATGCCAACTGGCTGGGGTAAAACTTATCGATCCAACCGACGACCTCGAGAAAATCATGTCGCAAATCAAGGGCGCGAAGCTCTTGATCACAGAGGCCATGCACGGAGCAATCGTCGCAGACGCTCTTAGAACACCTTGGATATCTGCCAAACCAATTTACAGCGGCCATCATGCCAAATGGTTTGACTGGGCTGAATCGTTGTCAATTGAATTGCGCCAAACAAGACTTTGGCCATCCAGCATTTCCGAGCTTTATACGCGCTTAACGAGACGCGGCTCGCCGGAAAGCATCGTGGGACGGCTTAATAAAAAGGCAGTGGCGGCTCCAGCCAACGCAATCTTGACATATATTGCCGCACAAAGACTGCTGCAACTGGCAAAACTTGATCCGCAATTAAGTGCAGACAGTGCTATAAAGCTTCAAACTGAAAGAGCACAAGAGGCCGTTTTCGGTTTTGTTGCTCAACACAAGAAGTGAACTGAAGAGATTGTAGGCTTGCTTTCATCATTTCGCGAGAGACGGTCTGAAATTCAGACCGTCCATGCTGTGATTTTTCATGGCGCTCGCAAGCTGAGCCACGACGTTGTAGTGTCATAAGACACTAAACAGCCGCGAATTTTCAACCAACATTCGTTTGGCTCAATCGCATCGCTTGGCAACACGGCCAAATTGACAAAACCGCACCTAAGGTCAATATAATTCCTTACGACTTAACTAGCACTCCCTGACACATCTCAGCGTGCCCATCAGTAAAGTTTCGAAATGAAGATTGCTGTCGCCGGACTTGGTTATGTTGGACTATCTAACGCCGTACTCATCGCTCAAAACCACGAAGTCGTCGCCGTTGATCTTTTGCAGGAGCGCGTTGATCTTGTTGCAGCACGCAAGTCACCGATCGTCGACAAGGACATCGAAGAATTTCTCTCGACAAAAGAGTTAAAGCTGTCAGCAACAACCGACAGTGCGGCAGCGTACACCGGCGCAGATTTTGTTATCATCGCAACACCGACAAATTACGATCCGCAAACAAATTATTTCAACACAACGGCTGTGCAGTCAGCAGTCGACGCAGTGCTTGCGGTTAATCGCAAGGCGTGTATTGTCATCAAGTCCACTATTCCCGTTGGTTTTACGGAAGGTTTGCGAGAGCAGACAGGTTACAGCAACATCATATTCTCTCCAGAGTTTCTTCGTGAAGGTAAGGCCCTTCACGATAACCTGCATCCATCGCGTATCATCGTTGGCGACAAGTCAGATGCCGCCAAAGCCTTTGCTAACCTGCTACTGCAAGGTGCATACAAAAAAGACGTATCTGTTCTTTTTACCGGTTCGAGCGAAGCTGAAGCAATCAAGCTGTTCGCCAATACATATCTTGCGATGCGTGTGGCCTACTTCAATGAAGTAGACACCTATGCTGCATCACGTGGGCTGGAAACACGTGACATTATCGACGGTGTCTGCCTCGATCCACGCATCGGAAATCACTACAATAATCCATCGTTTGGATATGGTGGTTACTGTCTTCCCAAAGATACCAAACAGCTGTTGGCGAATTACAGCGAAGTGCCACAGTCACTGATCCGGGCCATTGTGGACTCGAATTCAACGCGAAAAGATTTCATATCGGAAAGCATACAACGCCTGTCTCCTAAGGTTGTCGGCGTCTATCGCCTGACCATGAAGGTTGGCTCAGACAACTTTCGTGACTCCTCTGTCCAAGGCGTGATGAAACGTATCAAGGCCAAGGGTATCGAGGTTGTGGTTTACGAACCCAGCTATCAGGAAAGTGAGTTTTTCCGCTCAAGGGTCATCACAGACCTTGAAGAGTTTAAATCTCGCAGCGACGTCATTCTGGCTAATCGTATTACGCCTGAGATCGCTGACGTCGCTCAAAAGATTTACACGCGTGACATCTTTGGCGTCGATTGAACCTTACGGAATGCTTCCCGGCACAGTTTGACAACTAATACGCCTTGCGGAATGTGAGATTGTATCTGACATGACCGGTTTTGGGATGATCGCCGTCTTTCAACGTCAGGACACCGTGATGGAACAGGCGTGAGGCGCCGCCCCAGACAACGACATCGCCATGCTGCAGCAGGTATTTTTTGACCTCATCTGTTCGTTTTAGACCACCGAACTGGAATGTCGCCGGCAGACCGAGCGATATAGAGACGATTGGATTTTGAAAATCCTTTTCGTCTCGATCCTGATGAAGCGACATGCGTGCGCCGGCCTCGTAACGGTTTATCAGGCAGGCATCGGGTGAAAAACCTTCGTATCCTGCCTCCGCCGCTGCCTGTTCGGCAAGTTCGCAAAAAACATCAGGCATCTCAGGCCACGGCTGTCCCGTCTCCGGATCATTCTCCTGATATCGATAACCTCGACGATCCGTAACCCAACCTGCCCTACCGCAGTTGGTCATGGCAACCGACATGGAAAAGCCGCCAGGCGTCATCATGTTGCGAAACGGCGCGCGGTCGGAAATCTGGCACACCCCATCCAGTAACTTGTCCTCCACGTCAAGCGCCCGTTGACGTAGCAATACGGCGCCTTCTGCCAAGTCCTGCCGAGACGGCTCCGGTGATTTCATCTCCGCAAATAAATCATCCATTATCAGAACCTCCTGTGCTTGTTTGTCTTGAAAGAGATACGCCATATCGTCGCACGTAACAGAGGTTATTCGCACCCATTCCATGCCCAAATCCTATTTTTTTGTCCCTTTATCAACCTGCCTGTCGATCAAGCAAATTAACACCAGAGAAATTTAGAACCGTTCTGAAATAGGTTTTTTGACATCGTAAACCTGAGCAATTAAAGATGACGAAAGATATCATATTAATGTCCAACCACACTTAAATGTGGCTTTCTTCATTACGGGACAACAAAGGAAATGTCAGTGAACTTCAAGCCCCTTCACCCTGCCCGCCTGTTTGCTGTCGCAGCTTTCGGGTTCGGCGCCCTCACAGCAAACGCTCAAGACATCAGCATCAAGCATGGTCAGGGAGAGACTGTACTCAAGGGCGTTCCGCAGAAGGTTTTGGTTCTCGACATCCCTTCACTGGACACCATGGATGCTTTGGGCGTTGAGCCCGCGGGTGTCCTGGCCTCCAACCTGCCAGCATATCTTTCCAAATATTCAGATGCCAAATATTTGAAGGTTGGAACGCTTTTTGAGCCGGATTATGAAGCAATCAATGCGGCAGAAGCAGATCTTGCCATCGTTGGTGGCCGCTCTCGCGCCAAATATCCAGAAGTCTCTGCAATTGTCCCAGCGCTGGATATGTCTGTCGATGCAAAAAACTACATTGCGAGCACCAAGGCCAATATCCTGACCCTAGGTAAAGTGTTTGGTAAGGATGCTGAAGCCGCAAAACTTGATGCGACAATCGACGAAAAAATTGCCGCCCTCAAGGCTGCGGCTGCCGACGCCGGCACAGCAATGATCCTTGTCACGAATGCGGGCAAAGTTGGCGCTTATGGCCCTAACTCACGGGTTGGCTGGCTGCACAAAGAAGTTGGCTTCAAGACGGTTGCAGAAGACATTGACGACCGTTTCCACGGTGGAGACATCGTATCATTCGAGTATCTCCTTGAAGCAAATCCTGATTGGCTGTTCGTCGTAGACCGCGACGCTGGTGTGGGCAACAGTGGCGGTGATGCATCCCAAAAGGTTCTCGACAACGAACTGGTTCACCAAACCACCGCATGGAAAAAAGGCCAGATCGTCTATCTGGACCCACAGGCCGCCTACATTGTCAGCAGCGGATATACAGCCCTTACAACGCTGATCGATCAGGTTTACAAGGCAGTGTCCGAAAAGAAATAATTCCAGGCCCTTCATTTCCGCTCCCGATGACCAATACCATCGGGAGCATTCGCGCATTAGGACACTACGTTGAAATATCTGGCTCTAGCCCTGCTCGCAGCCCTAATGTTGGCCATCACCAGCCTTTTCATCGGGGTCAGCAATGTGTCACTTTCGACATTGATGTCGTCGGATACGGAAGCGCGCGCCGTCCAAGTACTGGTCGTCAGCCGCATCCCCCGGACGCTCGCCCTTATACTTGCCGGCAGCTCCATGGCAATTGCCGGACTTATAATGCAAATGCTGGTTCGCAATCGCTTCGTTGAGCCATCGACAGCGGGCACAATCGAATCCGCCAGCCTCGGCCTTCTGACTGTTACTCTTCTTGCACCGCAAACTCCCATTTTTGGTAAGATGCTGGTGGCGGCGGCATTTGCACTGGCAGGAACCGCGCTCTTCTTGCGGATACTGCGTGAAATTCCCCTGCGTGATATGCTGCTCGTTCCGCTCATCGGCATTATGCTCGGGGGCATCATCAGTGCGATAACGGCATTTTTTGCTTACCGTTACGAACTCACGCAATCTCTTTTGGCATGGACAACAGGAGACTTCTCCGGCGTTTTGCGTGGACGCTATGAATTGCTTTGGATTGGCTTTTGTTTTGCCATTGCAGCCTATCTGGCAGCAGACAGATTTACCGTCGCCGGCATGGGGCGTGACTTCACAACCAATCTTGGCCTCAATTACCGCCGCGTGGTGACATTCGGTCTGGTCATTGTGTCCCTGGTTTCAGCCGTCGTCGTGGTCACAGTCGGCATGATCCCTTTTCTCGGACTTATCGTGCCGAACATCGTCAGCCTGATGATTGGAGATAACATGCGCCGTTCCGTGCCATGGGTTGCGACCCTTGGCGCAATCTTTGTGCTGTCTTGCGATATTGTCGGCAGAACAATCCGTGCACCGTACGAAATTCCGATTGGAACCGTCGTCGGGGTCGTTGGTAGCGCTTTATTTCTCTATCTTTTGCTTCGGAAGCGTGACCATGCCCACTGATCTGCAGCAGAAACGCCCCGTCATTATCCTGGTGGTCCTCTCCGCTCTGGCAATTGTTGCCATCATTGCCTTCATGACACTTGGTGCAAAGGGAAGCTGGGCATTCGTTCTCAAATTCCGCGGCATAAAATTGGCGGCACTTTTGCTGGTTGCCTATGCGATTGCGGTCTCAACCGTCATGTTCCAAACGGTGACCAACAATCGCATTCTGACGCCAGCAGTCATGGGGTTCGATTCCCTATTTGTGCTGGTGCACACATTCATGGTCTTCGCCTTCGGATCTTCCGAAGTGCTTTTGATCGATCCTCGTTTGCGATTTATCGGTGAAACCCTACTGCTGGTCTTTTTTGCCGGCATTCTTTTCCGCTGGTTGTTTTCCGGCGGCGAACGCAGCCTGCACCTGTTGGTGCTGGTCGGAATAATCTTCGGTGTGCTGTTTCGCAGCCTCTCCAGTTTCATGCAACGTGTGCTGGATCCGAATGAATTCATGGTATTGCAGGACACACTGTTCGCCAGCTTCAACACAATTGATACAACGTTGTTGGCTATTTCTGCTGCTATTGTTGCATTGGCCAGCCTCGCTGGCCTGAGACTGTTTCACACCTTTGACGTCCTGTCGCTAGGAAGGCCTGCAGCGATAAGTCTGGGCGTTGCGCATAAACGTGTTGTCACCGCTCTTCTTGTACTCATTTCCATTATGGTTGCGGTGTCCACCGCCCTTGTCGGACCAGTGATGTTTTTTGGGCTGCTCATTGCAGCCCTTGCACATTACTTGACCGGCTCGGGCAAACATCGCCATGTGCTGCCAGCCGCAATCTTGATCGGCATCATCTGCCTTGTCGGCGGACAGGTGATCCTGGAACGGGTCTTCGCGTTCGACACGGCACTTTCAATCGTCATTGAGTTTCTCGGTGGCATCGTCTTTATTGTTCTCATTCTCAAACGGGGTGCTCGATGATCGTCACCAACGGCATCAGCAAGGCATACGGCAACTCATTGGTTGTCGATGATGTTTCCATCACAATTCCTGTCGGAGGTTTGACCTCGATTATCGGTCCCAACGGGGCGGGAAAATCAACACTACTGTCCATTATCGCGCGCCTGATGGCTATGGATAAGGGAACGGTTACCGTTGACGACATGGACGTGACGAAAACGCAAAGCGACCAACTTGCCCGTCGTCTTTCCATACTACGACAGGACAATCATATTTCATCACGCCTTACCGTGCGCGATCTGGTGACATTCGGCAGATATCCCTATTCCAAAGGGCGCCCGACTGTCGAAGACAAGGTGCATGTCGATCAGGCAATGCAATATCTCAACCTTGAGCCTCTTGCAGACCGCTTTCTCGATGAGCTATCTGGCGGGCAACGTCAACGCGCATTTGTCGCAATGGTTCTGTGCCAGGACACCGATTATGTGCTGCTGGACGAGCCCTTGAACAACCTTGATATGAAACATGCCAGCGCTATGATGAAAATATTGCGCAAGGCCGCCGACGACTTGAAAAAGACCGTGGTGCTGGTGCTGCACGATATCAACTTCGCCTCCTGGTATTCCGACCATATCATTGCGATGCGCGACGGAAAGGTGTGGGGCACTGGAACGGTAAATGACATTATCGACACCGATGCGCTAAGAGAGATTTACGATATGAAAATCGCCATTCATGAGATCGACGGGCGACGCATCGGATTATTTTATGAATGATCATCCGCCGCGATAGATCATGTATTTTTTGATAATTTCATGGTTTTCAAACCGCGCCTTCAGACAGGACGGAACCTAGTCGGGTCCATAAAAGTTTTGAACGAGGCCAGTTCTGACTGCCAGTAAAGAGAGAAGGAAGACAGACGTGAAAACCCATAAGACCAAAAATGATTTGCCATCGAATGCCAAGACAACAGTAAGCGCATTGTTGAATGAGGCGCTTGCTTCGATCATTGATCTGGCACTGGCAACCAAGCAGGCACACTGGAACCTTAAGGGCCCACAGTTCATAGCCGTTCACGAGATGCTGGATGGTTTCCGTACTCAGCTTGATGACCACGGCGACACGATTGCTGAAAGAGTTGTGCAATTGGGCGGCACTGCACTTGGCAGCCTGCAGGCTGTTTCTGCAGCAACAAAACTTGCTGCGTACCCAACGGACATTTACCCCGTGCACGACCATCTTCAGGCGCTGATCGAACGTTATGGCGATGTTGCCAACATGGTTCGCAAAGCCATTGATGAAGCTGATGAAGCCGGTGATGCGAACACCGCCGATATTTTCACGGCAGCGTCGCGCGATCTGGACAAAGCCTTGTGGTTCCTGGAAGCTCATGTTCAGGAAAAGAACTGAGACACGTTCCCATAATCAAAAAAGCCCCGGCAAAACCGGGGCTTTTTTCGTCACTCAATCTCGTTTGTAGTCGTCTTCGACACGGATAATATCATCCTCGCCGAGATAGCCACCAGTACGCACCTCGATAATCTCGAGCGGAATGCGGCCCTCATTGGCGATGCGGTGTAGCGCGCCAATTGGGATGTAGATAGATTGGTTTTCGGTTAGAAGTAGGGTTTCCGAACTGATCGTCACACTGGCCGTGCCCTTAACAACGATAAGGTGCTCGGAGCGATGCATGTGCTTTTGCAAGGAAGTCCGAGTGCCGGGATCAAGCATGGTTCGACGCACACCAAACCGTTCGCCATCATCCATGCTCTCCACATATCCCCACGGACGGTAGGCACGGGTGTGAACTTCCGTTTCAACATTCCGGCCTTCGGCCTTCAGCTGCTCAACGAGGCCTTTCACAGCCTGTGTCTTGTTTTTCGGTACAACCAGAACCGCATCCTTGGTTGAGACGACAACAAGATCCTTTGCACCGACAACTGTCGTCATCAGACCGTGTGAATGCACAAGGCATCCTTCGGAATCGACTATGAGACCATTGCCTTCAATTGCGTTGTCACCTTGCTGTTTGTCGGCAACCTCCCAGATTGCGTCCCAACTGCCAATATCGGACCAACGGAAATGACCACGCACCACCGCCATACGTTTGGTTTTTTCAATCACCGCGTAATCAATTGAGTTTTTAGGAGATGCCTCAAAGCTTTCCTGATCCAGACGGACAAAACCAAGGTCCTGTTTTGAAAGGTCCACGGCCTTTTCTACAGCGTCCAAAATCTCGGGTGAAAATGCCCGCAGTTCCGCAATCATCACGTCGGAGCGAAATAGGAAGTTACCTGAATTCCACAGATATCCCTTTTGCAGATAACTGACCGCCGTTTCAGCATTCGGCTTCTCGACAAAGGCTTCGACGATGCGCAGATCTTCGTTATCGGAAAACAACTCACCGGGATTGATGTAACCGTAGGCGGTACGAGGCTCAGTCGGAACCAGACCGAAGACAACAATGTTGCCTTGTTTTGCAGCTTCACATCCCAGTTTCACGGCGTCAGAAAACAGCTCCTCGTCCAGCACAACGTGGTCGGCGGCCAACGCCAAAACCAAGGAAGCTGCTGAGCGCCGTTCAGCCATCACGGCTGCGACCGCCATCGCCGCCGCACTATCGCGTCGTGCAGGCTCCAACACCACTGTGGTCGGCACCTCAACATCTTCTGCCTGACGTTTGGCGAAAAACCGGAAATCCTCGTTGGTGATGACAAGCGGCGACGCATAAAGCTTGGGATTTGAAACACGTTTCAATGTCTGCTGATAGGTGGAGAGATTTCCAACCAATGGCTGAAATTGTTTAGGCAATTGATCACGTGAGACTGGCCATAACCTTGACCCCGAACCTCCTGCGAGAAGCACCGGGGTAATTTTATCCGTCATATCACTCATACCAATCAGCCCATTCTAAAACAATTTTGAACATATACCCTAAATGCATACACGTAATAAATGTTCACCAGGAAAAGTTTCGGGTCAAGACAAACGGTTATCCCCCGAGTAAACTCCACACATGAACTGCATAAAAATTAAGCGATGAACCAACCTTGATATTAATGCATTATGATGACATGAGGCACGAGATCGGAAGGATAGATATGACCTTATCGTCACCGGCGAGCCGGGTGAATACACTTGAAAACAGGGTTTCTGAACTACGTCGATGGCTCGACGTGGATGCCTTGCCCTTGTGGATCAAAACCGGTCTAGCAGCAGACGGCCGTGGCTTCCATGAGCGCATTGGCCAAGACGGAATTCCGATATTCAGTGACGACAGGCGTTCGCGTGTTCAACCGCGACAGACTTATTGTTTTGCTGCTGCCGGGCACTCTGGATGGACTGGCCCTTGGCAATCAGCCGTTGAGCAGGGTGTCGCTTGGTTTGATAAAACCTATCGGTTGGACAGCGGTCTTTATGGCAATCTGGCCTCGGCAGATGGCCAATTGATTGATCCAACATTTGACCTGTACAATCAGGCTTTTGCACTTTTTGCTTGTGCAGAGCTTTCTATCGCAATGCCTGAGAAGAAAGCTGAAATGCGCGCCAAGGCGCTGTCCATACTGGACGCTCTGAAAAGAGAGTACAAACATCCTATCGCTGGGTTCGAGGAAGCCAATCCGCCACGACAGCCCCTCGGTTCCAATCCCCATATGCATCTGTTCGAGACAATGCAGGCCTGGGAAAAGGTCGATCCGACCGGACCTTGGATGGAATTGACTGACGAGATCGCCGCGCTTGCAATGAACCATTTCATTGACGCAGACAGCGGTGTGCTGCGTGAATTTTTCGATCACGATTGGCAGCCAATGCCAGGAGATGCAGGAAAGGTGGTCGAACCGGGACATCAGTTCGAATGGGCATGGCTTCTGGTTCGTTATGGCTCTTCACGGCACTCGCCGGAAGCAATTCAAAAGGCAAAACGACTGTTCGAAATTGCCGAAACGCACGGCGTTTGCCCAGATCGCAAGATCGTCATAATGGGCCTGAAAGACGACTTCACCGTGAGGGACAGCCTGGCACGGTTGTGGCCGCAGACCGAATGGTTGAAGGCGTCATTGCAACTGGCACTCAATTCAACCGGCGACGAACGGCAACGGTACCTTGCCTCAAGTTCGAAAGCATTGGATGCACTTCAACCCTTTTTGGAGACACCAATCAGGGGCCTTTGGTACGACAAGTGGACCAAGGACGGCGGCATGATTGATGAACCGGCACCCGCCAGCACATTTTATCATATTGTCTGTGCAATCCACGAAGCTGGTGACGTGTTAGAGCGCATCAGCAAAAGCTAATAAAACTAGACCATCACAAAACAAAAACCGCCGAAAGCCATGCCTGCGGCGGTTTTTTCTTGATATTGCAAGCTGTTATTTAAAGAGGCTTGGTAACCAGAGCGACAGCGCTGGAATATAGGTTACCGCCAGAAGCACCAGAACGCTCGCGCCGAAGAACGGCCAGATGGTTCGCATCGCCTCTCGTATCGATATTCCTCCGACAGCACATCCGACAAACAGCACTGTACCAACTGGTGGCGTGTTGAGACCGATGCCTGCATTGAGGATCATCACGACGCCAAAATGTACGGGATCGATACCAAAGGCTTTCACAACTGGCAGCAGCACTGGTGTGGAGATGATCACCATCGGTGCCATGTCCATGAATGTACCAAGCAACAGCAGAATGATGTTGATGACCAGCAAAACGATGATCGGATTGTCCGAGATCGCACTGATCGCACTGATCATAAGGGTCTGCACCTGAAGGAAAGCCATTAGCCACCCAAATGCAGCGGCTGTACCGATAACCAGCAACACCATGGCAGTGGTGCGCACGGCCCCCATCACCGCCTCAACAAAACCTTCCCAGTTCAGCTCACGGTAGACCAACATGGCAACCAGAAAGGCGTAGAGCACCGCAATGCACGAACTTTCCGTTGCGGTAAAAACACCGGAACGAACACCACCAAAGATAATGCCGATCAACAGGATGCCTGGAAACGAAGCAAGCAAGTAATAAAACAGCTTGGAAAAGCCCGGAAACGGCTCAGATGGATAACCCTTTCGACGTGCAACAATATAGGCGGTTACCATCAAAGCAGCGGCAAGCAGGAATCCCGGAATAATCCCTGCTGTAAACAAATCCGCGACCGAGACATTGCCACCAGCGGCGATCGAATAAAGGATCATGTTGTGCGATGGCGGGATCATCAGCGCAATGATCGCCGCATTGACAGTTACGTTGACGGCGTAATCCTTGTCATAACCACGTGCAGCCATCTGAGGGATCATCAGACCACCCACAGCCGATGCGTCAGCAACCGCGGAACCAGAAATACCGCCGAACAACGTTGACGCCACAATGTTGACCTGCCCAAGCCCTCCACGCATGTGACCAACAAGGCCTGCCGCGAACCGTATGAGACGATGTGCAATACCGCCGCGCACCATCAGGTCACCCGCAAAGATGAAAAACGGAATAGCCATCATGGCAAACACGCTCATGCCCGAATTCATTTGCTGGAAGATAACAACCGGCGGAAGCCCCATATAGAGAACGGTGGCAAGGGAAGCGATGCCGAGACAAAATGCGATAGGTGTGCCGATCAACATTAACAGGGTAAAGACCCCGAAAAGAATAGTGTATGCCATTTACGCAGCCTCCTGCACGATCACATCCGCTGCAATTTCCTCGCCGAGAGCAACATCAATGAATCGCTCAGTGCCAAAGAGTGCAATAAGAAAACCACCACCGATCAGCGGGAAAAAGTCCACACCGCCAGGCCATCCCAGAACCGGAATCGTCGCCGTCCATGTGCCCATGCAAAGCTGCACGCCGTAAAAGGTCATCGCCGCCCCAAAGAAGACAATGAGACCGAGACTGATCATATCCATTATTTTCTGGATGCCGGGTCTCATCATGTAGCGAATGATATCCAGCCCAAGATGTACGCTTTCACGCACGCCAACAGCTGCCCCAAGCATGATGAACCAGGCCATAAGATGAATGGACAAAGGTTCGGACCAACTTGGCGAATCATTCAATATGTAGCGGCTGAAAACCTGCCAGCCGATAATCAGCGTCATGATAACCATGCCGACGCCAGCGACATAAAGCGATGCACGATTGAGCGCACCAAGACCGGGGCGTATCGCCCTCATAAAATTTCGCATGTTCCCGTCCTCCACAACTCCAGCCCATGCAGCTGGATAAAAAAAGACCGGCTCAATAATGAGCCGGTCCTTCGTGTAACTGTTCACTTGACCGCCTGAACGCGCTCCAGAAGATCTTTCATCTTCGGATCGGTTACGAACTTGTCGTAAACCGGCTTCATAACGGCAGCGAATTCCTCCTTATTGACTTTGATGACATTGACGCCACCGGCACGAACTTTTTCTTCGGAAGCCTTTTCACGAGCACTCCAAAGTTCGCGCATTTTGCCAACAGAATCCTTGGCAGCCTGACGAACAAGCGTCTGATCTTCAGGCGACAGCTTGTCCCAGGACACCTTGGATATAACGAGGATTTCAGGGTTCAGAGAGTGTTCAGTAAGAGTGTAGTTCTTGGCCACTTCGAAGTGACGGGCGGATTCGTACGAAGGCCAGTTGTTTTCCGCGCCATCGACAACGCCGGTTTCCAGCGACGAATAAACTTCGCCCATAGGCATCGGTGTCGGGTTGGCACCAAACGCTTGCATCATCGCGATCCAAAGGTCGGATTGCTGAACGCGAATTTTCAGGCCCTTGAGGTCGTCGAGTTTTTCGATTGGCTTTTTGGTGGTGTAGAAAGACCGCGCCCCGGAATCATAAAATGCCAGACCAATCAAACCATGGGGTTCGAAGGCAGCCAGCACCTCATCACCAATCGGACCGTCCACCGTGTTGTGCATATGCTCGGTGGAGCGGAACAGGAATGGTAGACCCAAAACGGTCGTTTCCTTGACCAGGTTATTGAAGGGAGCCGCGTTAACGCGGTTCATGTCGATGACGCCGAAGCGGGTCTGTTCGATGGTGTCTTTTTCGCCGCCAAGTACAGCGTTGTTCATGACCTGTATTTTAATGCGGCCATTGGTGCGCTCAGAAAGCAGCTCACCCATATATTTGACGGCTTCGACCGTCGGGTAGCCATCCGGATGGATATCAGCAGAACGCAAGTTAATCTCCTGCGCCTGCGCAGAAACACTGCCAAGAGCCATGCCCATGGCAACGCAAAGCATGCCAGCAATCTTTTTCATTATTAGTCCTCCTCCGTTAAAACGGCCCGACCTTCCCCAGGTCCCGGGTCCGCTGTCGTCCTGCCCGTTCGGGCGGGTATGCAATGCCTTTCATTCGCTGGGCACAATGCGCGGGAGCCTCCACTCCCCCGGCGCATGCGGTTAAACTTATGCCGCTGTAAATGCAGGCAGATTAAAGAGAGTCTCAGGGTTGGAAACCAACGCAAGCCTGCGGGCGGCATCGTCAGCAAACCAGCCAAGGACGGTGTCAGCCAAAGCCGCATCGTCAGGATAATCAGCAGTTGTTTTCGCCAGATTGTGTGGCCAGTTCGTGCCCCAGACGATGCGCTCAGGCGCAAAGGCCGCAATCTCACGCGCAACAGCAGCAACATCCTCATAGTCAGGACCAGCGCTTTTGGCGGATTCGTAAACACCTGCAAATTTAAACCAGCAATTACCCGTATCGATCAGACGCTTCAGCACATCGATCTGAGGGCTTTGCGGTGTCACGCCACAAAAGAACTTGCCATGATGATCAAGCACCCAGCGGGATTTCAAACGCGACAGGCGTTCTTCGTGATCCCCAATGTTACTGCCATCGAACTGCACGGCAACCATCCAGTTGCGCGCCGATGCCCGGGCATCCACATCTTCCAGTGCCTCAAGACCAACCGCACCGCCAGGCAGATCCATTATACGTGCGCCAACAACGCCGGCGTCTGCCAGCGCATCGAGATCACGATCAGTTGTATCAGCTGAAATCACCGCAACGCCGCGCGCCACCTCGCCCATTTCTGAGAGGCAAGCGACGAGATTGCCATTGTCACGCTGGTGAGCATTGCCTTGGGTAATGATGACGCGATCGATACCGATCCATTTCATGAAGCTGCGATATTGCTCAGCGTCCGGCAGAGTACCCGCTGGCAAATCAGGGCCGCCCGGCAAAGCCGGAAAACCTGGCAGATACATATGCATCTGCGTATCCACTGCGCCTTTGGGCAATGTAATTTTCGGAGCGGGGCCAGAGAGGGTCCTGACAACCATATCAAGCCTCCTTCAGGCGGAATTCCGCCAGCGCATCACGGTTTATCTCTATGCCAAGGCCGGGCGCATTCGGTATGGAAACCACACCGTTGACATGCTCCAGCGGTGTCTTGACGATAGCCTGACGATAAGGATTGTCGGTGCGATCAAACTCAAGGATAGGCTCAACAGGGTTTGTGCGAACAGGGTCTGGCACCATTGATGCCATGAACTGCAAGGCCGCAGCAATCTGTACCGCAGTTCCCCAGACATGCGGCACCACGCGCACGCCGTGAATGGACGCAAAATCCGCAACGCGGCGGGCCTCTGTAAAGCCACCCACGCCACAGAGATCAGGCTGAATAATATCGACCGCTCGGGTTTCAAGCGGCTCCTTCATACCCCAGCGACTATGCCATGTCTCACCACCGGCAACCGGAATGGGCTGCTTGGCGCGCACCTCACGGTAGGCAGCCAGTTGCTCCGGCACAACGGGTTCTTCAAACCAGTCGATATTGTATTCAGCCGCCTTGCGACCGAGTTCAATGGCTTCAAGAACACCATAACCATGGTTGGCATCGATCATCAACCGCATATCCGGGCCGATCGCCTCGCGGACGGCGCGAATGACCTGAAGGTCTTCAGCAACACCAAAACCGATCTTGATCTTGCTGGCGTGAAACCCTTCCGCACGGTAGCGGGCGGCTTCCTTCGCGTTGTCCTCAACACGATTGACACCATCTCGTTTGAAGCTGCCCGTGGCATATGCACGGACAGATTCACGAAAACGACCACCCAGCAATGTGGAAACGGGAACACCGAAGTGCTTGCCCTTGATATCCCATAGCGCGATATCGATGCCGGAAAGCGCGGTCAGTGTAAGACCGCGCTGCCCCTGGTCGCGAAGCGCATTGTAGAGCTTCGCCCAGAGCTTTTCCGTTTCCAGCGGGTTTTCGCCAATCAGCCAGCCCGCATAGGTTTCGACGACGGCAGCATTTGCTTTCGCAGGGCCAAGGCATTCGCCCCAGCCAATGGTGCCATCATCACAAACGATCTCTACCAGAACATGCAGGCGACGATCGAAGCGCATTGAAGCACTTTCGAAAGGAACCGAAAGACGATGTTCGAGCAGATGTGTGCGGACTGCTGTTATTTTCATGCGCTGCGCTTCCAGGTACCGATGAGCTTGTCGAGGATTGCTTCTTCTTCCTTGGTCAGATCATCAAGCGGCGGACGAACCTTGCCCGCATCGAAGCCCTGGAGGCGAACACCGGCCTTAACCGCGGAAACCGCATAACCCTTGCGGCGGCTGCGCAAAGCCATGAACGGGTAGAAGAAGTCTTTGAGAATAGTTTCACACTTTGTGCGATCACCCGCACGCAGGGCATTGTAGAACTCCATCGCCAGACCGGGCACGAAGTTAAACACAGCAGAAGAGTAGGTTGTGAAACCAGCGCCCAGATAAGCTTCGGCGAACAGTTCGGCGGTCGGCATGCCACCAAGATACGTCAGACGGTCACCCATCGTTGCACTCACCTGACGAACGAGACCAATATCGCCGGTACCGTCCTTGAAACCAACCAGGTTCGGGCACTCGTCACACAGACGCTTCAATGTGTCAGCCTGAAGAACGGAATTGTCGCGGTTGTAGACCATAACGCCAATACCAATGGACTGGCAGACGCGCTTCACGTGCTGGTAAAGACCTTCCTGTGGCGCATCAATCAGATAATGCGGCAGAAGGAGAATGCCGTCAGCGCCCGCCTTTTCAACGGAACGCGCCAGATCGATGGCCATTTCCGTGCCGTAACCACAACCAGAAACGATCGCAGTCTTACCAGACGCTTCCTTGGCTGCGCGGACAATGTCGGGAATTTCAGACGGAGCCAGCGAGAAAAATTCGCCCGTACCGCCAGCAGCAAAAAGCACAGGAGCGTCATAACCAGCCAGCCATTCAACGTGACGACGATAGCTTTCAGCCTGGAATTTGCCTTGTGCATCAAAGTGCGTGACGGGGAACGACAATAGGCCCGAGCCAAGCGCGACCTTGATTTCTTGCGGATTCATCACTGATTTCCTTTTCTACGTACTCAGTTAACTTGTCATACGTCTAGGTCGGAAAAGTGTCAATAGTTATCATACATGTTTTCGCTGCTCGCGCAGCAACGCCCTGTACCGGGCCTGACTACCGCGCAAATGAGCGCGCATCGCTTCTCTCGCCGCATCCTCATCACCATTGGAAATAGCCACAACGATTCGATCATGTTCCTTATCAAGAAGCTTGATATAGGCCGCTTGATCAGCCTCGGACTCGTCACTGCTTAGCGCCGCACGCGGAATGGCATTGCGGCCAATCATCGTCAAAAACTCCGGAAACCTCGAATTGTTGGCAGCCTCAGCGATAGCAATATGCAACGCGAAATCCGCCTCAGAACTGGATGTACCGGCATCAAGACAGGCACGAACGGCGTGATGACATTCAAAAATTACTTCTTCCTGCGCGGGCGAGCGACGAAGCGCTGCTAAGCCGGCTGCCTCAACCTCAACCGCCGTACGCAATTCAAGCAACTCAATCATTGAAGAAACGCGAGCTGGATCAACAGCATGCAAGGAAAGGAGACTATCGTTAGCAACAGGCGTCGTCAGAACGAATACGCCAGCTCCTCGCCTCGCCTCGACCAGTTTATCAGCGCGCAAGGCAGCGATCGCCTCTCGTACAACGGTGCGGCTTACGCCATGCGCCTCAACGAGCTGCGCCTCACTGGGCAATTTTGTGCCGGGAGGAAACTGCCCTGCGGCGATTGCCTGGCGCAGATTTTCACCCAGCCGCTCCGTCAACGTGCCCGCACCACCTTCTATTCTGGTCTGTGTGTTCATCCCCGCCTCTTTCCCTATCCCGTTCATGCAAATGCCAATTTCCGGGTTGGCTATCATAGAAATTACGCAGAACCCACACCTTACCAATCACACTGGTTGACCACACCATATCAAGATGTATGATAACTTAAAAGCCATATTACATTAAATCATTATACAGCCTGTGAAGGCTGGCGACGGGAGGAAGAATTTTGAAGCGACTTCTGGTAACGGGAGCAGCCGGTGGGCTTGGACGCGCCATGCGCGACAGATTCTCCAAAATGGCAGATGAAGTGCGTCTTTCCGATATCGTCGAGATACAAGGTGAGCTGGCGGCCAACGAGACCTTCGTGCGTTGCGACCTTGCTGACGCAGCAGCGGTACACACATTGGCGCAAGGATGCGACGGTATCATTCATCTTGGCGGCATTTCAGTTGAGGATAAGTTCTCAAAAATACTGAACGCCAATCTGCTTGGTCTCTACAATCTCTATGAGGCGGCACGCGCCAACGGTCAGCCACGCATTATCTTTGCAAGCTCCAACCACACCATCGGATTTTATCGCCAGGACCAGCATATCGACTCGAGCGCACCAATGCGCCCGGATGGGCTTTACGGCGTGTCAAAATGCTTTGGGGAAGCGCTCGCCCGAATGTATTTTGAAAAATTTGGACAGGAAACTGCCCTTGTGCGCATCGGCAGCTGCGTCGAGAAACCGGTCAATTACCGGATGCTGTCGAGCTGGATGTCCTATGATGATTTCGCATCATTGATCAATTGTGCGTTCCGCGCGCCGCTGCTCGGTTGCCCGATCATATGGGGCGTTTCCAACAATGACAGTCGTTGGTGGGACAATTCTCAAGCGGAGTATCTGGGCTGGCGCCCAAAGGACAACGCGGAAATTTACCGTGCCGAGTTGGAAAAAACCTTACCTCGTCCCGGCACCGACGAACCGCTATCGCTTTATCAAGGCGGTCAGTTCGTCAAGGACCCGATTTTTACAGAAGACTAAGTGACGGAAAGCCACCTTTCCCGCATCTCACAACTCGATTGTCTCGACCCGCAAATCTGCGGGTCTTGAATTTCTGATCACTCGCTCGCCATTGGGCAGGTCATTGCCGTAAAGCTTGTGAGCAATGCCGTCGGCGTCCATACCAATGTCCGTCCAACGCTGGGTCAACCGTTCAGTCAGGACATCGGCATCAGGACCGATAAATATCGTGTAATCAAAGCAGCCACCGAGCCTGGCCCACGGACCTTCGTTCAACAGCAGGTAATTGCCTTCCACCAGAATGAAACGCGTGTCTGCGGCGATCGCCCGAGCAGAGGCAATGGCAATTTCCCGTGACCGGTCAAACACCGGCACAAGCACTTCCTGATCAGCTTTGTGAACTGCAGCAATAATGTCCAGGAAGCCCCTGACATCAAAGGTTTCCGGCGCACCTTTGCGCGGTAGAAGTCCACGCCTCTCCAGCAGTCCGTTGTCCAGATGGAAGCCATCCATCGGCAGAATTTCCGCACTGAGTCCTTTTTCCAAAAGACGCTCACGCAGTGCCTCAGACACGGTTGACTTGCCGGCAGCTGGCGGTCCCGCAATGGCGATAATGAAACGCGGGCGTTCAGCCGCGCGTTTCATAATGTCTGCAACCAGATCTTCCAGTCTCATGCGGCAACTACATCCTTTGGTGCTTCTCTTGCACCGGTCATGAATGCCACAGCATCCGACATTGAATAATCCTTCGGTTTGATAACACACAACCGCCGTCCAAGCCGGTGGATGTGAATGCGATCTGCCACCTCGAACACATGCGGCATGTTATGTGAAATCAGCACGATCGGAAGCCCTCTGGATCGAACTTCCTGAATAAGCTCCAGAACACGCCGGCTTTCCTTTACGCCGAGCGCTGCAGTCGGCTCATCAAGAATGATAACTTTTGAGCCAAATGCTGCAGCACGGGCCACGGCAACACCCTGACGCTGACCGCCGGACAACGTCTCTACCGCCTGATTGATGTTCTGAATCGTCATCAAACCAAGCTCGGAGAGCTTTTCCCGTGAGAACTTCTCCATGGCTGGACGATCGAGTGTGCGCAACAGACTGCCACGCAAACCGGGTTTTCTGATCTCGCGACCGAGGAACATGTTGTCGGCGATAGACAAGGCCGGAGACAGCGCGAGGTTCTGATACACGGTTTCGATACCAGCCTTGCGCGCCTCGATTGGCGAGCGAAATTGAACCGGCTGGCCGTGCAGCCGAATTTCACCTTCATCAGGTGTGATGGCGCCGGAAAGCGCCTTGATCAGTGAGGACTTTCCCGCGCCGTTGTCACCAATCACCGCCAGAATTTCGCCGGGATAGAGGTCAAAGTCTGCGTTATCGAGAGCCGTGACGCGGCCATAACGTTTAACAATACCGCGGGCTGTGAGAATGGGTTCGTTCGACATCAGCCAGCTACCTTTCTGATCCATTGGTCAATAGCAACGGCGGCGATAATCAGCACACCGATGAGAAGGTAAGTCCATTGCGGATCCGTGCCGATAAGACGCAGACCAAGTGAAAACACACCCACGATAAGAGCACCGAACAACATGCCAAGAATGGACCCACGCCCACCAAACAGTGACAGGCCACCAATAACCACCGCCGTGATGGATTCGATGTTGGCAAACTGACCGGCTGTAGGGGAAACCGAGCCGATACGTCCAATCAACGCCCATCCCGCAAGTGCACAGATAACACCAGACAAAGTGTAGACCGAAATGAGCATGCGCTTGACGTTAACACCCGCAAGTTCTGCAGCCTCAGGGTCGTCACCAACAGCATAAACGTGTCGGCCCCATGCCGTGTGGTTAAGCACATACCAGAGCAGAGCAACCAGCAGGACCATGACGATCACACCATAGGTGAATACCGCATTGCCCATGCGCACACTCTGGCCAAAAAACTGTAGTATCGGCGCATTCTGAGAAATATCCTGCGCACGGATCGTTTCGTTAGCGGAATAGAGGAAGTTTGCAGCCAACACGATCTGCCACATGCCAAGCGTTACGATAAACGGTGGCAGACGCATGCGGGAAACAAGGAAACCATTGATGTAACCGCACAGGGCACCCACTGCAAATCCACAGACAATCGAGAGTGTGGGCGGCAGGCCGTAGCGGAACGTGAATTGCCCCATAATGACCGAGGACAACACCATGATGGCACCAACGGAGAGGTCAATACCGGCCGTCAGGATGACAAGCGACTGAGCGGCACCGACGATACCGACGATCGCAACCTGCTGCAAAATCAGCGTTAGTGAAAAGGCCGAGAAAAATTTACCACCCAACAGCATACCAAACACTGCCAGCGACATGACCAGCACGATCAAGGGCACAGCCGCAGGGCTGGAATGCAGGAAGTGCTGAAATTTTTCGATGGGTGTTTTGTCGTGTGTATCGAACGCGGCAAGCTGCGCAGAACTGCCCGTCAGAACTTTTTCGAATTCATTGTGCGGTTGGGCACGTGTTGTTGATTGGTCGTCCATACCACTCCTCCCCGGTCGTCCGTATTTTTCGCCGTCTGCTGTGCGGATGATATGCGAACAGAAGAGACGTGGGTACATTGAGGGAAAGGTGCCTCAGCACCTTTCCTGTTTCGGGATGTTATTCAGGCGATCAGCCCCAGCACTTTGCCAGACCCTGCTTGGTATCGATTGATTCAACGCCAGCAACAGGCTTGTCTGTGACGAGCGTCACGCCGGTATCAAAGAAGCTCTTGCCTTCAGTTGGCTTTGGCTTCTCACCGGTATCAGCAAATTTCTTGACGGCTTCGACGCCAAGTGCTGCCATCGCCAGCGGATACTGCTGCGAAGTTGCACCAATCACACCTTCCGCAACATTTTTAACGCCTGGGCATCCGCCATCGACCGACACCAGCAGCACATCCTTTTCACGACCAACAGCCTTCAGGGCTTCATAAGCACCGGCAGCGGCTGGTTCATTGATGGTGTGAACAACGTTGATGGTCGGATCTTTCTGGAGCAGGTTCTCCATTGCGGAGCGACCACCCTCTTCGTTACCGTTGGTGATATCATGGCCAACGATACGAGCGTCGTCTTCATCACCGATCTTGTTGATGTCCTTCACATCAATACCAAAACCCTTCATGAAGCCCTGGTTACGCAGAACGTCGACGCTTGGCTGTGATGGCGTGAGGTTAAGAAATGCGATCCGCGCATCCTTGGCCTTGTCGCCGAGAGTGGCGGCTGCCCATTTGCCGATCAGTTCACCAGCAAGCAGGTTATCGGTTGCGAATGTTGAATCAGCAGCATCAATCGGCTCAAGCGGTGTGTCGAGTGCGATGACCAGAAGGCCGGCATCACGAGCCTTTTGAACCGCCGGTACAATGCCCTTCGTATCGGACGCCGTAATCAAAATACCCTTTGCGCCATCGGCAATGCAGGTTTCGATGGCAGCTACCTGGCTTTCAGAATCGCCATCAATCTTGCCGGCATAAGCCTTCAAGGTAACACCGAGTTCCTTGGCCTTGGCTGTAGCGCCTTCTTTCATCTTCACGAAGAAAGGGTTCGTGTCTGTTTTGGTAACGAGGCATACGGATGTATCAGCCGCAGATGCCATGCCTGCAAAGGAAACGCCAAGCGCAAGTGCGCCAATAAAGGCGGAAACGGTCGTCTTCATATAGTCCTCCTAAAGACGTGCGGATGCTTCTTATGAAACTATCCGGGGGCCAACCTCCTCCAAGGTGTGAGCGGCACCACCACGCAAATGGAAACACCAAATGAACAAAGTGTCAATAAATAAATCCAATTGAATTATTAATTCGATATGGCATGCTCTGGACGCGTCAACACAATGCATGTCCGGTCAACTCGCTTGTGCAAGAGCGGAAAAACAGGACCGAATACGCAATAAGGTGGCTTGTCGCGAATCCTGAGTGGCGGCATATGCAGTCATGAAGGGAGGGAGGAAATAATGTCTCGAGTAGCCGAGCCGACATGGCCTGCAACAAATGCCACCCTTGATATCAGCGGCGGCTCTAATCAGGTGCGCGTCCGGGCCTATAATGAGCGGCTCGTCCTGTCTCTGGTTCGTCGCCATCATGCCCTTTCAAAGGCCGAAATCGCTCGTCGCAGCGGGCTTTCCGCTCAGACTGTAACCGTCATTATGCGCGCGCTCGAAAATGACGGACTGCTATTGCGTGACGAACCCAAGCGCGGCAAGGTCGGCCAACCCTCCACCCCCATGCGACTTAATCCAGACGCTGCCTATTCCTTTGGCGTGAAAATTGGCAGACGCAGTGCTGACCTGGTGTTGATGGACTTTCTTGGCAAAATCCGGCTGAAACTGCGGCGCGCCTACCCCTATCCGCTACCAGAAGGAATCATCTCTTTTGTAACGGACGGCATAGGTGAGCTTGAAATGAAGCTCGACGAAAGCGAACGCAAACGCATCGTCGGCGCTGGCATCGCAGCACCGTTCGAGTTGTGGAGCTGGGCGGAAGAAGTGGGTGCTCCACAGGCGGAAATGGACACCTGGCATGGCGTAAATCTGCAGCAAGAGATAGCCGACCGCATTCCTTATCCCGTCTACCTCCAGAACGATGCCACAAGCGCCTGTGGGGCGGAGTTGGTATTTGGCGCCGGCCAAAACCACGCCGATTTTCTCTATCTGTTTATCGGCTCGTTCATCGGTGGCGGCGTCGTTCTCAATTCCGCGCTGTTTTCTGGTCGCACCGGAACGGCTGGTGCGGTTGGTCCGTTACCCGTGCAGCGACGGGACGGAAAAACCGTCCAGCTTTTGAAGATCGCCTCGATTTTCGTTCTCGAAAATATTCTTCGTGATCATGGCATTGATCCAAAGCCATTATGGTTCTCACCTGACGACTGGATCGATTTTGGAAAACCACTGGATATCTGGATCGATGATACCGCAGCCGCTCTGGCACAAGCGGTAATCGCCGCAGCATCTGTCATCGATTTTTCAGCCGTGGTGATCGATGGCGGATTCCCGAGCTGGGTGCGAGAACGCATTGTAAACGCAACAAAAAAAGCGCTCGGCGCGCATGACCTGCAAGGTGTTGTCGTTCCGGATATCATTGAAGGCATGGTCGGCAGCCAGGCCCGCGCCATAGGTGGCGCAAGCCTGCCACTCTTTGACCGTTACCTCTTGGACCACAACGTACTTTTCAAGGAAACAGGTTGAAACCGATAAACTAAAAATCGGCCCGACGGCTATGAAAGCAGTTCTCCACAGTAGAGCCTCCTTATAAAAGCTCTCGCATTTTTATTGTCACGATAATGTCCCGTTTACGGAACAAAACGATCCCCGTTGAATTGAAATAAATATTGCGCAATACAATTTACCTGCTGGGGGTATACAAGGAGAAAAACATGAAAAAGACCGTTCCCATGGCCCTGCTTGGTTCTGCGTTGGCTTTGGCTGGTGCGACCTCATCTTTTGCCGCTGACTTGGCGAGAGAATATCCTGCCTATCAGAACGACGACGACCGTAACGGTGTGAAGATCGGTTACCTCGATTGCTCCGTTGGCGGTGGCGTTGGCTACGTACTTGGCTCCGCAAAGGAAGTAGAGTGCACATTCCAGTCCACCGTCGGCCGCAAGGCGACGGAACAGTACACCGGCGCTATCCGTAAAATGGGTATCGACCTTGGTTTCACCGCAAAAAGCCGCATCGTCTGGGCCGTATTTGCACCGACTGCCGGTTACCACCGCGGTTCGCTGAGCGGTCTCTATCAGGGCGCTTCTGCAGAAGCCACGCTTGGCGTTGGCGTCGGCACCAACATTCTGGTTGGCGGCACCTCTGGCTCCATCCACCTTCAGACAATCAGTGTCCAGGGTCAGGTTGGCCTCAACGCAGCCGTAACCGGCACGTCGATGACACTGACATCTGTTCAGTAAGCCTGACTGTATTGTAAATCTGGAAAGATTTTCTTTTGAGACACCGTCATCCCCTAGGGGATGACGGTGTTTTCATTTGCCAAGCCGCGTTTTCAGCAGTGTCAGTACACGTTGGGCCAGTGCTTCATAATCACCGTCAAAATGATGTCCGCCTTCGAGTGCAACGACATTGGCGCCTGAACCTTCCAATGCAGGGCAGGCATTTTCGTCGTCATCCTTGCCGTAGATGCATTGCACCCTGCTAGCATCCATTTTCTTGATGTAATCAACCGGATCGCCGGCAGAGCCCTCGCCCTGAATACCAAGCCAACCCTCGACGGACACCTTATAATCAGCCTGATGTGACAGTGCCATCAGTGACATCAGGGCGACACGTTTCTTGTCTTTTTCCGGCAAGAGATCGTAAAGCGCAGGCAGAATATCGGCGCCGAAAGAATAACCGACCAACAGCACATGATGGACGCCCCATTGATGCCGGTAGGTTTCGATGATCCGCGCAAGATCGTCCGTTGCTTCCTGTGGTTTACGCTCCGACCAGAAATAACGCAGCGAATCCACGCCTACCACCGGGATACCTTGCTTTTGCAGATATCCACCCATTTCCTTGTCGATATCACGCCAGCCACCGTCACCGGAATAGATGACAGCCATCGTATCCATGCTTGGTTTGGCATCGAGAATGGTCAGAGGCAAACCAAGCGGTTGATCCGTATCTCCGGCAGCATCCACCCGGTCACTAAGCGCCTGCAATAGTTCATCATTCGCCTGCCCTGTCACATCCTGAATATCGATATCGGGGTGTTTGGTTTGCAAGGCTGTGGCATGGTCACGCCCTTCCTGCTTTGCAGCAGTAGAAAACAGCACCGTTACGGGCGCCGGCAGATCGCCGTCTGTCAGCCCATAAATAGTGCGGTTGCCAGCCTTTTCCTTGGTCGCCGGCGTGCAGAGTATCCTGTTTTCAAGAGGAATGCCTGCCAGCGGATCAACGGCGATCGCTTCACCGATGGTCGATGCCGGGCTTTGCGCAATCATCGCCAATGCCAGTGCACCGCCTTCACCAACACCTGCAAGGATTGGCAGTCGGTAGGTTTGTGCCTTGGCCTCGCGCTGGATTTCGTGCGCCAGTTCTTCGATATCAGAGATCATGTAGACGCAGTCACCTTCATCGGCACTGAGCGCCTTCATGTAAGTGGGAAAGTCTATACCAACGACGGCAGCACCCTTTTCAACCAAGGCCTTCGCCTGTTTTTCTTCCTCGTCGCCCCATCCGCCAGCATCAGACATCAGGAAAATGTTGGCCTGCACATCGCCATCTGGCAGCATGATATGGCCAGGGGGCAGCATGCCCAATTGATAGTTTGGTTTGTCCTGCGCCTTCACCGTATGCGGCAGAACCATGAACGCGCAGCCAAGGGCAGCATAGATCAAACGCGATACACTCATTTCCCAACCACTCCCCTCACGCCGCCTCCAATCAGAAGCGTTACATCCATCAAGGCAAGAGCCGCGCCTGCGCCATTCAATACGGCAAGATAACGTGGCTCCCATTTCGGGTGAAATTTGGTCTTAAAGGCACGCAGCCCTTTGAAGTTATAGAATTTTTCTCCGTGCTCGAAAAGCGTCCCACCAATCCAGTCCCAGACCGGTGCGATGTCACGTTTCGACATGCCCGAAAGCGGCGCCATGCCAAGATTAAAGGTGCGATATCCTTCGCTACGCATTTGCTCCATGATGCTGATGAACAGAAAGTCCATCGCGCCACGTGGCGCCTCCGGCAGAAACCGCATCAGATCCACTGTCGCTTCCTGTTTGGTGTCTGTCACCATGACGGTGGCAAAGGCAACAATCTTGTCATCCTTGCGCAGGACCGCTACCGGCTGCGACAGTACATATTCATCCGAAAACGATCCGAGTGAAAATGTCTTTTCACGGGTGTTATGATGGGCAAGCCAGGCATCCGAAATATCCCGCAAATTGCCAAGGACAGACTTTGCCTCATCCGGTGTCAGCAGGCTGAATGCCAGTCCATCACGCGTGCCACGGTTGAGCGCCTGGCGCAGGCCCGAAAGCCGACTGCCCTTCAAGTCGAAGGTCTCAAGGTCGACAATTGCGAGTTCGCCCAGTTTGAACGCACGAAGACCAGCATCGGCGCAATAGGAAAGCAGTTTCGGCGACACCTGGTAGAAGGCGGCGCGTCCGCCCGCCGCTCGCGCCGTCTCGACAAACTGCCAAACCAGCTCCGACATTTCGGATTCTTCACCGATTGGGTCCGTCAGTCCAATCCAGGAGCGCCCCTGAATGCCATACATGATGAAGGCATTGCCATCTTGCGAAAACATGATGTGTTTGTCGGCCATCCGCACCAGATTGGCATCGGCCATATCCTGTTTTTTAGCAATGGCGATGGCCTTTTCGAGATCGGCGCCCGCCATTTCATCAGGTCTGTAGGTCACAGGCCGCAACAGGCTGAAAATTGCCAGCGCACTTGATGCGAGAACCAACCCCAGCAAAGCACGCAGGCTGCGCGGCGCTTCCTCGGAAAATTCGAATTCCCACCAGAGAGCGTGGCTATATTGCGTATCGCGGTACACGAAGAACAGTATGGTCGCAGCACCGGCGATGATGATTGCAATTGCTGACAACCAGGCTGGCCCCATTCTCATTCGCAGCAATGAGGCGTGGCGGGTAAATTCACCCGCACTCAGCAACATGACCGCAATAAATACGCCGAGGAACATGGCCTCGAATACGGCGACAGCTTTCAGCAACGATAGGACAAGTGCCGCAGATGCTGCAATAATTCCAACCCACCAAGCACCATCCAGCCGTTGGCCAATGCCGCGTGACGCAACGACCAGTCCAAGTCCGAGAATGCTGGAAAGGAAATGCGCGGCCTCAACAATCGGCAGCGGCAGAATGCTCGACAGAAAATCGAGATTATCATCAGGTGTTGGCGTAACGCTCGAAAAAATCAGCATGGCGCCAACGATCAGCGCCAGTGTAGAAAGCAACGAGGGCGCAAGCCGAACCGTTATCTGCCCGATATCGGCAAATAGTGGCCTCGCTGCAAGCTGGCGGATTTCGCTCGCCACCAGCAAGACAGTTGCCAGCATAAGCGGCAGCACATGATAGATGATGCGATAAAGCACAAGGCTGCCCAGAAGCGTGTCGATATCAATGGCATTGCCAAGCCCGGCAATCATCACCGTTTCAAAAACGCCAAGACCAGCCGGCACATGGCTTAGAACGCCGAGACCAACTGCCGTCGCGAAGATCGCAAAAAACGATGGCCAGCCAACATGGGTGTCAGGCAACAGCACATAAAGTGCCGTGGCCGTTGCCGCGATATCCAGTGCCGAAACCAGAAACTGGCGGGAGGACGTGCGTGTATCCGGCAGACGCAGACGCAGCCAGCCAATGCTGACGGTGCGCTCACCGCGTGCAACAACAAACAACGCGACCATGATACCAACAATTACAACTGCGCCAACCCGCAACCAGAGTGGATCCAGCCCGACAATCGAGGCTACACGTGGTGCGACCATCAGCAGCGAAAGCGCTGTTACAGCGAGAAGACCAAGCCCGAAGGACAGCGTCACAAACGCAATAATCCGACCGATTTCACCGGGGTTTAGCCCAAGGCGCGAGTAGGCACGAAACCGGATCGCGCCGCCGCTCAGCGCACCGAAACCGGCAGTGTTGCCGATAGCATAGGCACTGAACGCGGTAATCGCCACGGTCGGGAGGGGCAGCTTTTTGCCGATGTAATCGATAGCGTTCACATCATAACAAATCAGCGCAACAAAACTTAAACCCGTAAACACGATCGCCAACAAGATTGAGGTCCAACTGGTGCTGAGCAACGCGGTCTCGACTTCGTCGTAACGAACTTCGGAGGTCAGGTGGTAGATGGCGAAGGCCGTCAGTGCGAAAACCGCAATGATGGCAAGTGACGTCAGATAGGGTTTGAAACGGATGAGAAATGCCCAGATCGCCGAGGATGCGGGCTGTTGTTCAGGCACTTGTTCTTGTGCAGGCATGGAACACCGAATTGCTGTTCATTTACATTGAAGATAGCAGGAAATGTCACGCCGAAAAGCTCGGTGGATGTGCTGCAATGCGCATTAATAAAGGCGGAATAACGACGCTATTTTTCGCTCCGATTTGCATGCCCGAATGATCAACCAACCGACGGCGTGGACAACAACCAAAGACCGAAGACAGTATAAAATACCATGAGAGCCGCCAGCACAAGTTGCGAGACCACAGCTCTCTTCGCCTCACCGAAATGACGCAAGGCAATTGCGTGCGCCAGAACAATGCCAATCACATGGCCTGCCACGATAATGCCGGTCTGTGTCAGCCAGATAATTCTGACATCATCGATGTTGAGCAGGAACGATGTCGTCACATGCCAGTGCGCCATACCAAACAGGTTCCACCCAAGTGCAAACGGGTCGGACATCATGATCAAGAGATACTGCCCATTGACGAGAAGAAGCGTCAGATAATGCGCCGTATGAAATGCAATCGAAATGGGAATGATGGAATAAACGAGTTTCCCGGAGAAACGCATCCATCCGGTCATCTCTCTTTCTCCCGCAAGCCACGCACCCGCGATCACGGCTTTATAAAACAGCACGACAAGAATAATCGGCGAGGCAAGCAGACCCAGCGTATTGGCAAACATCACGCCACTTCGACCGGGAAACTCCAATGGATTTACGCCGATGAAACCAAGCCAGGTGAACGTCTCGGAAAAACCGTCAAATGACGCGGTCGCCAATGTCAGCAGAATAAAGATAACACCACTTGGTGGTAGAGCATCAGCAACGCGAGAACGGTCGACCGGCCATCTCAGCACAAACATCTTGCCGCTTTCCGATTGCGACACCCCAAAGGGCGACAACATACCGATCATGCGAAAGAACACTGAAAATGGCTCCCCTCTCGACAGCCATGCCTTTTCACCAAAGATCAAGATGCCAGTGAAATTCACCAACCAATAGACAATCACAGCGGTAGAAAGCCGGGGCGGATCATCTGGTGCGAGCGAGACAAGCTCAAACCATGCGAAAGCTGAAAATTGCAAAATTGCTGGCAGGAAACCAACAGAAACCGGTAAGTTCACATGTGAGGCTTTAGCTAGCCTTGGCCCAACCAGCTTGCGAAGCAGGGCAACTGGACCGGTCCACGGATTAAGCCCCGGCCAAAGACTGCCCGTGACCACCTGTAACAGCGTAAAACCAACCCACCAGCCGGTCCATATCAGCAACGGCAGCGGATTGCTTAGCGGATCGGAAGGAGCAACAAAACCGGCGACAACACACAGCAGCAACACCAGAAAAGACAGACAACTGAACGGGGTCTTCGGCACCGCGAAATATGGAACGATTTTTATGCTGGCGCCCTCACCTTTGGCAAACCAGGTGCTCGGCGCAAATGCCAGCAACAGAAATGAAAACAACACCGCCAGCGCACCGCCAGTGACATAAAACCCTGTCGGCAACAACATGACCAGGCCGCGCTCTGCGCCATGGGCATTGGCATCACCCGCCATCATCATAAGAAACGCCACGGCAGCGAATTGCTTCAGCTGGGCGCTACCGCAATGTCTCACCACCCTCTCCTCCTCCAAAACCAGCCTGTTTCCGCTCCGTTGAGTCGGTTCATCTCACGTGGGCACGACGTTTCGCAAGCTGCATTTGATCCCGAAAAAGCCGACAAAACCCCAATAACTGGAATAAATTTCACCGAACAACCTTTAAGCGTTAAAACAGTTTGTGCTTCAAACGTTTCAGGTGAGAAAACACGACATTTGGTGGTCTTTAAGCGCCAAAAATCAAATGCTCTGTTTACGACGGCTAAAGCTGTTGTCATAAGATTGGTCAAACCAGTTGCCTTACCTGCCGCCACGGTCCGACAGAGGAGAATTGTCGCCGTTTCGTATGCCAGTGAGTATGCCTGTACGCTTGAAAGCGGCAAATTCAAACAATGATCATGAGCCGCAATGTGCTGCCAGTACGGCTGCATTGCCGGGATAATCTTTACGCCATTTGCATGAGAGGGGAGTTTCATGTCCGACAAGATCATTAAGCCTGAGAATGCCATTATTACCCGCCGTTCTACCCTGTTGGGAATGGGCGCCGTTGTCGGAACAGGCCTTGCAGCAGCTGCAGCACCGGGCTTCGTGCGCTATGCACAGGCGCAAACATCGGAACCGATCAAGATCGGCATGCAGCTCCACCGCACCGGCATCGGCGCATCCTACGGTCGCTGGTATGAGCGCGTTGCAAAGGCCGCCGCCAAAATCATCAACGACGAAGGCGGCATTAACGGACGTCCGTTGGAAATTATCATTGAAGACGATGGTACCGACGCCAAACGCGGTGCAGAAGTGGTCGAAAAATTCGCGACCCAGCACAAGGTCGATGCGATCTACGGCACGCTTTTTTCACACGTCGTTATTGGATCAGCGCCGCGCGCCGGCGAGTTGAAAATGCCATACATCGTGGTTTCAGAGGGTTACCATGTCGCGTCCGGCAATCTGAACCGTTATTGTTTCCAGCCGTGCATTACCGATGTTCGCAGCCAGGTCACGGCCATGGCGCCGTGGGTTTCGCAAAACCTCGGCAAAAAAGCGACGATGATTTTCCCGGATTATGCCTTCGGCCATGATCACCGCGACTATTTCTCGGCAGCCATGAAAGCGCAGGGTGGCGACATTGTGGAAATGATCGCTATCCCGCCAACAGAGACATCCTTCACTCGATATCTGCCGCGTATTCCCTCAGACACCGAAGTTCTCTACCACGTCATGGTCGGCCCATCGGTCCTGACCTTTGTGAC
The DNA here is from genome assembly GCF_024810055.1 of Rhizobium sp. BIGb0125. Taxonomy (NCBI): domain Bacteria; kingdom Pseudomonadati; phylum Pseudomonadota; class Alphaproteobacteria; order Hyphomicrobiales; family Rhizobiaceae; genus Rhizobium; species Rhizobium sp. BIGb0125. Next base: position 112,725 of record NZ_JANUDV010000004.1, on the reverse strand, counting down.
CGAACTCGGTCAATTCTACGGCTCACAACGCCCTGAGATTTTCGGGTTTATCGACAGCCTCGAGGCAGTCGATCTGGCCACGCCACAACTTTCCTATCTCGACGGAACCTATTTCTGGGAAGGCATGCCGCGTTATGCCCAGAAGGATCAGAGCGAATGGGACAAATTTTACCGCAGTGCCATTGGCATTGATGACAATGGCGCCAGCACGGCCGATGCGAAAGACATCTCGACCTACGCCCATATGTTTGGATGCTGGGAAACGCTGTTCGTCATCAAGAAAGCCATGGAAAAGGCCGGATATCGCGGGCCGCAAGACAAGGCTGCCTTTATCGAAGCCATGGAATCCTTCGAAAAATTTGATGAGGGCCGTGATCACCCGCAGGGCGACAAGCTGTTTAATGGCAAAAACCACCAATGTTACGGCCACCAGTACATATCGAAGGTCGAAAACGGCAAACTGAATGTAGTGCACAAGACCTCAATTGAGGATGGCGCCTATGAAGTTACCGCCGACTACACTAAAATGTCTCTCTGATCCGTAAATTACCTCATATTGAGTTAATTTAACTTTATGCAAATTCATTCAATGCGTTATCCAGCATTGAATGAATTTTGTTTTGGCGCAGGAGCTTGTTTTGGCATTCGGTCCATTTCTGTTACTGGCAACACTGGAAGGTTTGCTGCAAGCGGCAGTCCTGACGCTGACTGCGCTTGGTCTTTCGCTGGTTTTCGGTGTGATGCGGGTGGTGAATGTCGCCCATGGTGAGTTCTTCATGCTCGGTGCTGTCATCGCATGGTGGGTGACGTCAATGCTCGGCCTTCCGCCCGCGCTTGGTTTCGTTGCCGCATTGCTCATCAGCCCCCTCGCCGTCGGCGCCATCGCATATGCAGGTGAAAGGCTCGTGTTGCGACGCCTGTCCTACAATCCCGAGGCAACAATCGTCGCGACGATTGGCATGCTCTACATTATCCAGCAAACAGTCCTTTTGACCTACGGCCCAGATGCGCGTCCGGTAACGGCACCATTCTATTATCGACTGCAACTGCCATGGTTTGGATATTCGGCCTACAACCTCTTCGTTATTGCCGCTGCAATCATCGTCCTTGCCATCACATGGTTCGTCCTCACCAAAACCAAAATTGGCTTGATCATGCGCGCAGCACAATTTGACAGTGAAACCGCGCAGGCCTTCGGCATTCCAATCGGCAAAGTCTACGGCCTGGTCTTCGCAGCCGGTGCGATGCTGGCCGCGATCGCTGCCGTCTTGATCGTACCCATTCGGCAAGCCCACTATCTGATGGGGCTTGATCCACTGCTGCTGTCCTTCATAGTGGTCATCATCGGCGGACTTGGCAGCATTCGTGGCACGGTGGTTGCAGCCTTGGTGATTGGCTTAAGTGACGGCATTATTTCGATGTTCTTTTCGCCAACACTCGCCAAGATGTTGTCGACCCTGCTTGTTGCACTGGTGCTGGTGTTCAAGCCGGAAGGGCTTTTCGGGGCAAAGACACGATGAACACCGCGCCATCCTTAAAAGTCCTGCTGCTGCACATTGCTGTCATCGCTATCTTCTTTGGCCTGCAGTTTGTTCTGCCGGAGTACCATCACCTTGCCATGACGCGCGTTATGGTGCTGGCCATTTTCGCCATGGGGTACAATCTTCTTTTTGGTTACACAGGACTTCTCAGCCTCGGCCACGCCCTGTTTTTTGCCAGCGGCCTTTATGGCGCGGGTCTTGCAGCCTACCATCTGGAATGGAGCGTGCCAGCCGCCTTCCTGTGCGGCATCCTGGCAGGATTTGTTATGTCTCTGTTCATTGGCCTGATCTCGCTGCGTACAACCGGTGTGGCGTTCATGATTGTGACCATGATGTTTGCGCAGGTTGCCTATCTGGCCAGCTTGTATTTTTCGCAATGGACACGTGGTGAGGAAGGGCTGGTTTTACCGCAATCGGCACGCAGCTTCGACCTCGCCGGAGTGACCTTTGATCTGACCGATGCCGCGACCCGCTATAATCTTGCGTTCGTCTTGATGACTGTGGCGCTTTTGATCTGCTTTATTATTGTGCGCAGCCCGCTGGGCCGCGCAATGATCGCCGTGCGCGAAAACGAACCACGGACGCTGATGCTTGGATATGACACATTCCGGCTGAAGCTTGTGGCACTGATAGTGTCGGGCTCGCTGTCGGCCATGGCTGGCGCGACCTATGCCTTGCTCTTTGCCTATATCGGTTCGTCTTTTGCATCGATACAATATTCCATCGAGGCATTGTTGTTCACCCTGCTGGGTGGTGCTGGCACCGTGCTTGGGCCGTTGCTGGGCACCGTTTCGATGTTTTACATGATCGATATCGCCAGTAATTACACACCGGCTTACATGCTGGTTACTGGCGTCATGCTTGTCTTTCTTATCCTGTTTTTCCCTCGGGGTATTTTGGGAAGCATCCGTGAGAGGTGGTTGAAGTGGCTGCCATGACGTTGCTTTCAACACAAAACCTGACCCGTCGCTTCGGTGGTTTGACCGCGGTCAACGCTGTGGATTTTGAGATCACGCAAGGTGAAATCCATGCACTGATCGGCCCTAATGGGGCGGGCAAGACGACCTTCGTATCCCTTCTGTCAGGGCGACTTGCCCCGTCTTCCGGACATGTCGTATTTTCCGGAAAAGACATTACTGCAATGCCTGCATTCGAGCGAGTAAAGCAGGGAATTGCCTACACATTCCAGATTACCAGCATCTATCCAAATCTGAGTGTCTACGACAATGTCGCGCTTGCCGCTCAAACTGCGCAGCGGCGGAACACCGGGCTGTTCAGCCGAATAGATACCAATCTGCTTTCGACTGATGTTCACGCCGTACTCGAACAGGTTGGCCTTGCACAATACGCCAATGAGACGGCAGGCGCCTTGGCTTACGGTCACCAGCGACTGCTGGAAGTCGCGATGGGACTAGCCTTGCAGCCGAAGCTGCTGATCCTTGATGAACCGACACAGGGGCTTTCAGACCCGGAAATTGCCAATTTCTGCGGGTTGGTCAAAGCCATTTCAGGTCAGATCACCACATTATTGATAGAGCACAATATGGATGTAGTCATGCAACTGGCTGACAGAATTACCGTATTGAACCACGGGCAGGTGCTGGCGACAGGAACGCCGGACGACATTCGCGACAACAGCGCAGTACAAACCGCCTATCTTGGAGGACATTGACCCGTGCTGAAGCTTGAGGATCTCAATGTCTACCACGGCAGCAGCCGCACATTAAAAAGCGTGTCCCTGTCACTTGCCAGCGGCGAAGTCCTCTGCCTATTCGGCCGAAATGGGGCCGGTAAAACAACAACCCTGAAAGCCATTATGGGCCTGTTACCGGCTCATTCGGGCCGGGTGACGTTGGATGATGTGGAACTGACGGGACGGGCAGCGCATGAGGTGCCGAAATGCGGCATTGGTTATGTTCCGCAGGGCAGACGTCTGTTCGCAGAACTGACGGTGGAAGAAAATCTCGAAATTGGCCTGATGGCACGCGGAACGGATCGCGAAATTCTGACCGAAGTATTTCGGTTGTTCCCCATATTGAAAGAACGGCTGCCACAGGTTTCAGGTACGCTATCGGGTGGAGAACAGCAGATGCTGGCCATGGCCCGTGCCTTGTGCCTCGATCCATCGGTTGTTTTGCTGGACGAACCAACGGAAGGCCTGATGCCTTCAATGATTGCCACCATTCGCGATGTCATCCTCGAACTCAAAAATAACGGCAAAGCCGTGCTGCTTGTGGAGCAACGAATAGAGGCGGTGCTGGCGGTGGCTGACCGTGTCTGCTTTATTGAGAATGGTACAGTTAAGGCAACCATGCCAACGGATGAGCTTCGTGCCGACCCGGCCTTGTTCAGACAATATGCCGGCATCGTGTAACCACGACACCGGCGAGACTATCACGCAACCTCGATAATGAAGGTTTTGCCGTCGAGCAGAATTTCAAGTCGTGCCGGCTCAGCGATTTTGACAGCACCACACAGAGTACCTGTGGTGATAACCTGACCCTTGCGCAGAAAACCGAGTGGCGATGGCGTACTGTTGGCGTAAGCGATCACACCCGCAACTGGATCGATATCCTGGTGATTTGAAGGCGCATCATAAAGCGTTGCGCCATTGCCCAGAACCTTCAGTGGAGAATCGAATGCCGGATCGTCCAATATGGCGCGCGACAGTTCCGGTCCGACTGCGTAAGAAATATTGCTGAGGCTGTCGGCAAGGCCAAGCGCGAAGATACCACCTGCACCACCCTCGTAACGGCTGCGGACAAACTCCGCACCAATCGACACCGTGCCGATTGCCGCGATAACCTCTTCGCGTGTCCAGGGCTCACCGCGCGACGGGAGATCGCTCTGTAGCGTGAAAGCCAGCTCCACTTCCAGTACGATGCCATCGACATACTTATATCTGTCATCACGAATGACCGAAAACAGCGGCGCGCTATAGGTACCGTCTGCCCGCTTCGACAGTTTTAAACCCTCAAGCGGACGGCCGGAGCGCTGAAAAACCTCCGCCTGCACCTTATACGCCGCCTCAACATCCAACGGAGCAACGGTGTTGCGGTCCAATGCCTTGCCGTTAGACATGGCGTCAAAAAGAGCGCCAGCCAGCGAAGAATTATCAATAGTGGTCATCGGGTTATGTCCTGAACTGTAACATCATCAAACAAGGGAAAACGGCGCGAAATATCAATGCATCAAAACAGCTTTATTGCGCGCGTTATTGGCAATTGAAGTTCTCCCAATCCTTAACCTACCTTAAAGTCAATCATTGATAACACAACACATCGTTTCCACTCTTCACGCCTGCCAACGCCCCGGTCAATCAACCTTGGGTTTGTGCTTCCAGAATGAAATTTTGCCAAGCCTGCGCCAGCTGGGCGTTCGGATTTCAATTGATGACTTCGGAACCGGTTTCTCATCGCTTTCCATTCTCGCCGACATTGATGCCGATGAACTGAAAGTGGATCGCGCCTTCATCATGTCCATTCATGAACGTCCCCGCAGCCAAGACATTCTGAAAGCCATCGAGTCCGTCTGCGCAACACTCGGTATCGGCATGGTGGCGGAAGGCGTTGAACTGCGAGAAGAACTACCTCGCGCAGAATACCAAAATCCGGCTGGCTCAGGGCTATTTCTTCTGCAAGCTGGCGTTCCCCGAAACATCCCTGACCGGCAACGCTCTATCGGATTTTTTTGACGTTGAGACACCAGCGATCGATCGTAAGAACAAAGGCAGGTAGCAAGCCAACACGTTCCAAACACAGGAAAACCGGAGACGAACAAACGTCTCCGGTTGCTGCATTGTAGACTGTATATGATTTCGCTTAGAAAGTTGCCTTAGCACCCACCCAAACGGTGCGGCCAATGCTCCAAGGTCTGGCGACGCCGGTTCGTACATTGCCTGTTTCATTAAACAGGTTGCCAATTTTCATATTGAGCATAAGCCCGCGATCTTCATTCTTGTAAATTTCATAGCTTGTGGAGAGATCAACGGTCACAGTTGGCGAGAAGTCGTGATCTTCATAGATTGCATGTTCCAGGCCATAAAGGTCTATCGTATCCCCTGTGTCACGAACACCTCGGAAAGCAAAATTATAGTTTGCCGACACATCGACGTTCAGGCGATTGTCAAACCAACTGCTCGCGAAGCCTGCTTGAAGACGCAATGGAATATCCATATTGCCGGTAACAACGCTAAAGCCTGCTTCTGAGTAAGACTGATTATTATAATAGATATGATTATCTTCCAAATTGTCTTCAAAGTACGTTTTGTTGCTAACCTCGTTACGTGCCCACGTAATTGACGTATTGAAAGATAGTGCGTCCAGTGCTTCGATGTTAGCCGTATCCAAGTCCTTGGAATATTCACCAGTTATAGACTGATAAGCACCATGGCCACTATTAGTCAGCGTATTGACTGTGCTCGATAAACTCTCAGTTGCGAACTGATCTTTTGATCGCCGATCCATAAATCGTATGCGCCAATCACCATCGAGTAACGGTTCTTTGCCAGACAATCCAAATGTAATTTCGTCGTTGTATGGTGTCTTCAGATCAGAGGCATGATTTTCGTATGGTGTTAGGGTCGTACCCTCAACCCAGCCGTTAACCGCACCGGTCAATGGGTCATGATTACGCGTCCATGGAGTCGTGCGTGGAATGCGTTCACGCAAAGCGTAGGCCAGATTTGTTGCATTATAATATCTGTTAAAACCAGCAGATATCGAAAAGTCTTCAAACGGCGTCAAAGTCGCGACAACGCGCGGTGCAACCTCAAAATTTTTCATATAGTCATCGTAGGACGCTCGCAGACCAGCACGTACATTAAGCCACTCCCAGGTTTGATCAACCTCAGAGTAGAAATTAAACTGATTAAGCCGCGTGCTGATGTCATAGGCCCCATAGACAGTTTTCCGACTTGAATACTGTTCAGAGCTGCAATTATCCGCGCCATTACAAATAAAACCCGCCAAAGTCGGGCTATTAAATATGACAGTGCTCACCGTGTGATAGGTATATTCTTCGGGACGACGTCGATGAGCCTCAGTGCTTGTATATTCGGCACCCAATCTAAACGAGCCCAAAAGCAAGTCGCCAGTCAACTCCTCGGAAAGGCTCCACTGCTCTTGGCCCTGTTCCTTGTAACCCCATCCACCGTCGATACATGATGTGGCGGTGCTCATGCCGGGCTGACTTTGGCACCAATCGCTTATCTCGCGCGCATTCCATACGATTGCTCCAGAACGAAATACATTCTGGATATATAGCCGCGCTTCATTTTCGCCGCCATCATTGAAAAAATTGGACTTGTTGTAACTTAAAACCGACTTCAATTTGACGTTATTGAATGCGACGCCGCCTATACTAAAGTCTTCAAATCCATAGTCATGCTGCAATTTGGTTGTTAAACCATCCTTGCCCAAGATCATGCCTGTATCACGCCATAGGGCACTTTCCCATTCCTGATCGTATGTATTGTAGATACCTTCAAGGGTGAAGTCACCCAAATCGGTTTCAGCCACAGCCTGCAGGCGGTAGAAATCACTTTCAGATTCCTCTGCCGTCCTTTCATTCCCAACATATTTTTTCTGCTTATCTTTGTGGGTGATGGCACTTTGAGTGCTGTATTGACCGATAACAGCGATATTATCTGTAACAGGTCCGGACACGGATACTGAGGAACGGCGACGGATGTAATCGTTACGAGCAACATTGCTCGGGTTCAGTCCAGTGGGTGTGAGGAGATTATACTTCGCCCACTCACTCGTCGTATAATCAGTCGTGACAGATGCTCGCCAACGGTCTGTTGAAGGTTTTTCAAGGTCATAAAGAATAACACCACCTTGGAAATTACCATAGCGAGCGGAAGCGTTGCTATCGATCACGGTTGTAGACGCGACAAAATCCGTCGGCACAAAAACGGTCTGCGAATGAAGGCCAAACAGCTGATAGTGTTCGAAATTATTCGATGTAACCAAAAAACTGTCACTTCTAAACTGATCGACACTTCCAGCAACATTATTGATTTCCATGCCGTTGAGAATGAAATTATTCTCATAAACACGCGCACCGGAAATCGAAACTTCCTTTGGTTTCAAGTCGATAACCGACTGATCCGTTTCACCCGCATCGGTGTTGATCTCATTCTGATATTGAACATTCGCCAAGTTACGCAGAACGCTGTTGGCGTCACCACTGCCACCTGTGCGGCCGTTCAATTGTCCTCCGGAAATTGTGGTGGTGCCAGTGTCAGCAGCGGAGCTTGTGCCAAGAACAGACTGGCCGGATTTCGACTGAACCTGAATTGCCTCAAGCAGGATCGTGCCATCTGCGTTGACTGCCGCCTGTCCGCCGGCAAGTAACGAAGCGGTTTTAGGCCCAGTCATGCGAATTTCAATGCCAGTCCCCGAAAGCAGCGTGCGCAACGCCGTCTCAGGCGTCAACTTGCCCGAAACGATAGCCGATTGCTTTCCATCGACCAGAGCCGAGGAATAACCGATTTGCCAACCTGTAGACTTGATGAAACTGTTTAGAGCTTTGCCAAGCGGCTGCGCAGGAATGTTAAAGCCAACCGTTGCAGAGGCAACCGAACCGCTTTGTTGCGCTTCAGCGTCGGCTGACACAGCCATCACACCTACATAGCCAAGAATTGTTGACGCAAGAAGCAACGAGACAACATTCTTGCCGCTTCTTTTTCTGCCCTGCACTGCCATTACCCTACTCCTGAACGCCTTTGGCAACGTTAAACGTCACCGGCACTTTGCATTCGCGTGCGGAAGGTCGTTCCAAACAGAGTTTCCGTCCCCCGAAAGCCCTGACACGCAAGGGGTTTTGGCTTCATGCCAGTACCGCCTCATTGCCTTCGACGTTCGAGACTTTTCAATCTCACAAAAAAAGTTGAGAATTTAACGAATGATTATGAAATTGCCCGGCAGCATATCGATTTTGCCGCCTACAGCAGTGACGATACTGCCAATAGCGCCAGCCGCATCATCCGTTCGATAGTTACCGCTCACCGCCACCGAAAGCAGATCACGGCGTAGAACAAAAACACGTCCGTCATAATAGCGTGCGAGATCACCCAACACGGCTCCGAGCGGTTTGCCTGAAAAAGCAATGCGCCCTTCGCGCCAGGCAAGCATTTCATCCGGTTCAAATGGCTCTATGTCTGAGATGGATTTTTCATCCACCGCCACCATCTGATCGGGCAAAAGCTGCACAGCAGTTTGCGCACTGCCATCACGGATGACATCAACGCGCCCGCGCTCAAGCGCCACCACATCGCGATTTGCCTCTGCGCGAACAACGAAGGCAGTTCCCTTCACGATAACATCGCCAAAATGCCCCACGACCCGGAACGGACGCGAAGCATCATGGACAACATCAAACCATGCCTCGCCCTTGATAAGACGCACACCACGTTGCTGCCCCTGATAGGCAAGCTCGACCGCGCTGTCGGTATTCAGCAGCATACGGGAACCATCCGGCAAGATGACATTCTGCATCTGGCCCGCAACAGTGCGATAATCGGCACTCCAGCGAAGCATGATCTCGGGATAGGCGTTATATCCGCCAACAAACAGGACCACTGCTGCCGCCAGTGACAACCAGTGAGCGCGCTTTCTACCAAAAACGGAATATGCAGGTTTAACGGCACGCAAATCGACTTGCCGTGCATGACGCTGCGACGCTGAAAACAGCTCAGGGTCGTGCCATAAGCCTGCAAGTTCCGCATAAGCGGCCGCATGGGCTGGATCGCTGGATATCCAAGTTTCAAAACCGATATCCAATGCTGGATCAACAACACCGGATTGTTTATGGACGAACCAATCCAATGCGGCGTCCATCACCACCTCAGTCTGCAAACCAACAATCTGCGCGTCATTATTCCTCATAAACACTGCCCAAGGGTCTCTTCGCGTACCCACAATGAATCAGACGTTTGAGCGGACCATTTCTCATAAAAAAAAGCAGCCCTGCAACGACAGATTGTCGATTTCGTTATTTCGCGGAACATCATCCCTTGTCCAGCCTCTTTCTGAAATCGTTGAGATGCGCCATGGCATGTTTCATGTCGTTGAAGACGGTGTTCTGGGACACATCCAGATGTTCGGCAATCTGTGGGTACGTCCAGCCTTCTACACGGCTCAAGACCCAGACCTGTTGCACACGTTTCGGCAATTTATCGAGCGCTGATTGGTAGGCGCGCAAACGGTCGAGATGAATGACCTTGTCTTCAGCGGACGGCTGATCATCTGCCACCAAATCCATAGCTTCGCCGCTGATCTCACTCGCCTCGTGGGCGCTGCGCACCTTTCTCTGACGCAGATAATCCAACGCTAGGTTACGAGCTGTTTGCTGCAAAAACGCCTCGGCATTGAGAAGTGCGCCATTTGAGGCCGCTTTTCGAGCACGCAGATAACTTTCCTGCGTCAATTCCTCAGCGGTTTGTTTGTCACGAACAATACGGAAAACACTCCATAACAGGGAGTTGCGCGCGCGCAGAAACGCATTGTTCACGTCTGCGGCTTCATCATCCATAGTGTCGGTAAATCCGTATAAGCAAGTCGGCCGTTCATTCGGAGGCAGTGGGATGTAGTTCAGAAACGATCAACAATGAATTACCAATGGCAATTCTTTGTGCCTCTCAACACCACAGACCAACAGCTAAAAAGTTGATTTTATTAATCACCTTTCCATTAACCGAACAGAACGTTTTATTCAACAGCCCTTTAAACAGGAAAGCGCGGCAGGAGCTGCCGCGCTTTGGAATGATCAACGATGAGACTTGTGACTAGAATTTTCTGATGATGGAAATCTTGAAATTGCGACCCGGCATGGCCGTAATACCGTCAGACAGGTACGGTTCGTATCTTTTATCGAAGATGTTATCCAACGCTACATGCACTTCACCACCCTTCATAAGGCCCTCCTTCGGCGACCAATCAAGGAATAATCCATGCACTGCATTACCGGCACTTTCAGGACGTGCATACAAGGGTTCTATTTTAGCTGATGTATGGTTCTGATTGTCTACGAACTTGCCGTTCCAACCAAATGAAAGATCGTAATCTACAAGTTTAAAGCCAAACTGCGCATCGGCTGTCAGCGGAAAGAGGTCTTTCGCGTAAGTATCTGAGCCATTTACATCACTAAGTGAGCCATTGCGACGGCCGTTCATCCAGGACACACCGAGATCCGCAAACAGAATATCATTCTCGTAGTGTGCGGAAGCTTCAACACCCCAGATCTTGAAGGCGGGCGTATTCCAATAGAATGGAACCGAGGCATAAGCTAAACCGGCCAGGTTCTTTGTACCCGTGCGGCGGTTAACCGGGTTACTGACGCGGTTGTAGTAGCCTTCCAGACCAACAGTCAGATTGTCACCGTCACTCAACAAGTCGTCAAACATCTGGTTGATCCCGATATTGACGTTATTGTTGCGCTCGACATCGAGATCGCGGGATGTCTTCGACGCCTTTGTATCCACGCTTTGCGTCGAATAGATTTCATCAATATTCGGCGTACGCATTGCGTAAGCCCAGTTGGCGTAAAGTTTGGTCTCCGGTGTAACATCCCACTCTATGCTCAGGGCGGGCGTGAAACCGTCATGCGATATGGCCGAATAATCATGACCGGCAGCTGGATTATTATAACGTGGCGCCAGGTTCGGCACACCTTCAGAGCGCACATGATCATAACGCAGGCCAGGCGTTAGCTTGAAAGTGTCGGTAATTTTGATCTCATCGCGGAAAAAGGCAGAAATCGTCTTCTGCGTGCCTTCAGGCAAAATCCAAGGCGCGTAATAACCGTAATTATAGTCTGCGCTGGTGCTTTTTCCTTTTTCAAACATCCAAACATCACGATCACCGTAATGATACTGGATGCCGTAATTGGCCATATGAGACAGGCCACCCAATTCGAAATTCGAGGTGTTCTCTACTTCAAACTTGATATCCGTATATTGGGTGTCGTTCTCGTTACCGCCCAGTGACCCCGTCGGGTTAAATCCTGGAATTGCGGGACGTGTTCCGTGTTGGGATACCTGCGAATAAGCCAGCAGAGATTTAATATTCACAAGGTCGCTGTCACCGGTGTAGCTGTATTTCAGCGTTGAGGTAAAATCGTCCATTTCACGCCAAGACAAAAGCCGAAGCCTGGCTTGTTCATAACCATATGTTTTGATAGAATAATCTGACAATGACAACTGACCGCGGATGGCCGCTGGTGGTCCCCAATTGGCAGAGGAGCCGTAAATCACGGATCCACGCAGTTCATGGCCATCATATTCGCCACCAGCATTTGCTGTAAATGTTGCCAACTCGCCATTTGAGGCATCGTACACCTCGCCTCCGCCAACACGCATATTCTCTGATTTGCGCCAGGTGGCTGAAACAAGGCCATCATAGGTTATCGGACCACCAAAGTCTGACATGCCGTAGAGCGTGCCTGTTTCGATAAATTGATTGTTGGCTGTTTCATATCCGGTCTTCCCCCAGAAACCCCAGCTCTCACCCTGGCGCAGCATATCCTTGGCTGTCTTGCTCTCCATGGAGACAGTGCCACCAAAGCCGCCGTTGCCATATCGTACAGAGGTCGCGCCCTTTTGCACTTCCACCCGCTTCAGCAGTTCAGGATCAATGAAAACAGTGCCCTGATCGTATCGTTCGAAGTTTTTTGGAGCACCGTCTAACAGAATACGCACGTCAGACTGACGGGTAAATCCACGCATCGCTACCGTCTGGCCTTCCAATCTTACGCCACCGGTACCACTGACACCGGGTATCTTCGAAAGGAGATCTCGCACTGACGAAGATTGCGCGCGCTCGATAGCCTTTGCATCCAGTTCAGCCGTGTTAAGGCCGGGGTTGGTGAAAGGCGCATTGTTCATGACGGTGATTGTCTGCAGATTGGTCGCGTCGCTATCCGCCGCGGAGGTGGCCGTGCCTGGAATCTGCAGCTTAACCGTGGTCTCGCCAATGAAATAATATTGAATGCCAGTTCCAGACAGCAATCTGTCGAGCGCGTTGCGGGGCGACATTTTTCCAGACACTGGCCGGTTTTTGAGCCCACTGGCGACAGAGGCATCAAAGATCATCTGCAAACCGGATTGCGACGCCAGTCGGTTCAACGCACTTGCCATATTACCAGCCGGCAGATCGACGCGAACCATATCAACTTGCTGGGCATAGGCCTGCGAGATTGGGCTCGTGAATGCGACACTGCTAAACAGCAATGAAAGAAGAAGACCGGACCGGCTCATATATGTCATATTTCTAGCTCTCCATTATGCAGGATCATCTGCACTTGTCCCGGATACGAATGAGCTTTCGGATTTGGGACAGCCCGGAGAGATTTTTTTAACAAAAATTTAGCACCTGCCTGAAAATCGTTCCCCCATTGCATTCAAGCCATTGAATTTGTTTCATACTAATGAAGTATCGTTAGATACGGCCCCACTCGCATTACACCAACATCGAACGCAACAGTCAGATCACGTAGAACCGCTTGCGGGTCAGCGAGATCAAAACTTCCGCTAATGCGCCGCTCACCAATATTTGCTCCTGCGATGACGATGCGGCCAGGAAGATAACGTTCCAGTTCAGCAACAACGGAGGAAAGCTGGCGGTTTTCAAACACCAGTCTGCCCTGTCGCCAAGCCGCGATTGAAAGTGGATCAACCGTTTCTATCGAACCAATTGACCCCTCCGCGTCATATGCAACCTTCTGGTTCTCCTTGATGCGGATGGACCGATTGGCATCTCCCACGTCCACCCGCACACTGTGCTCAAGCACGGTAACATTGGTGCCATTTTTCAACATTTCGACGTCGAAAGCCGTTCCGAGTGCGGTCGTTGTTCCGCCATTTGCCTCAACAACAAAAGGTCTCGTCTTGTCGGCCGCAACTGTCGCAAAAACTTCGCCCTTCAACACGACAATCCGACGCTCAGACGAACTGAATTTCAAAGAAACCGCCGTATCGGCATTCAATATCAACCCCGACCCATCAGGCAGATAGAGCGTTTGCCTTTCAGCGGTGCCGGAGATGGCGTCAGCTCTTAAGCGTAATGGTACATCAAGCGCAAAAAATGCCCCGGTCATCATTGCAAGACAGAGAGACAGGGCAACAGACCGGGCCGTGGAAGAGCCTGATTTGCGGATCGATGCATTTTGAATAAAGGCAGGGTCGCTTGATAACAGACGGGAGGCATCTCCCATTAGACATCGAACACGCTCGTAGACCTCTGCATGACGTTTGTCACTTGTGAGCCAAGCTTCAAAATCGGCATTGAGTTTTATATCATCGGGGGCATCACGCAGTTTCAGCAGCCAGTCAATTGCCTGTTCCCGCAACTTACCGATGGTTGGTTCACCTGCCGTCATAGCGTGTCCTCCAACGCGTCAAGGCAATGGAGATAAGCCTTCCTCAAATGGCGGTCGACCATGTTGCGGGAAATTCCCGCGCGTTGTGCAATTTCATCGGATGTGAGATTGGCGATGCAGCTGGCCAAAAACACTCTCCTGCGCTCGACGGACATATCCAGAATGGCTTTGTGCAACAGACCAAGCCGGTATTGTCTGTCTGCAAGCGCTTCTGCGTCCGGCAACTCCGCAGCAACCGACATGGCTTCAAGTTCGGTCCCGCTAAACAAACGGCGCTCAAGTTGTTCTCTGCGAAAGCGATCAATTCCAAGATTTATGCAGGCCCGCATCAAAAATGCCTTGAGAGACGCACGTCCCTCCAGTGACTTTGGTTTACCAGTGAGCCGGAGATAGAGATCATGAACGATCTCATGCGCTACCGGTGGTGCATGACCATGACGACGCGCAACAAGGCACAATTCCTGATAATAGGTTTCCATTGCATCATCGAGCGTAACGCGCGAGGCAGGTTTATCCCACATGATCTGGCCTTAGTTGGCTTGAAGAAGTCCGCGAGGCAATGCGGTTCGCATGCGTTTAACGGATAGGGATCAGCAAGGCAATAAACATGACTATAAAAATCATATTATCTTCTAAGGACCACCTTCAACTTTCCCCGCTAATATCGGGATAAACAAAGAAAACCCCACGGTCGCCCGACCGTGGGGTTTTGAATTTGATCTTAGAACTCCAAGTGATGCTGTTGCCTCAGTGTGCCAGTGAACGGCCTGTCTCAGTATCAAAGAGATGCATCTGGTTCATGTTGAGGGAGAGCGGCATAACAACCCCTGCCCGCAATCCATCCTGCGGTTCGATGCTGGCGCACAGACCTGCCGCACCAACATTGAAGTAGATCATGGTAGAAGCACCAAGGGGCTCGACCAGATCAATCGTGACATCGACCGGTACGTAACCTGGACGTTCCTGCCGTGACGAAATGGACTCGGGGCGAATGCCAAATGTCACCGCCTTGCCGGTATGAGACACGTAATGCGCGGCTTTCTCCAACGGTACAGCAAGTCGTTTGCCATCCTCGAGAACCACGAACAATCCATCGGTCCCACCTTCCAATCTCGCCTCGAGAAAGTTCATTGATGGCGACCCGATAAAACCGGCGACAAATTTACTGGCCGGATTGAGATAAAGCTCCTGTGGTGGACCTGCCTGTTCGACCAATCCCTGGTTCATCACCACCACCCGGTCAGCCATTGTCATGGCTTCGATCTGATCGTGCGTCACATAAACAGTCGTGGTCGGCAAAAGCTGGTGCAGCCGCTTGATTTCAGTGCGCATTTTCACACGCAATTTGGCATCAAGGTTCGACAAAGGCTCGTCAAACAGAAAGACCTTGGGGTTGCGCACGATGGCGCGGCCCATCGCCACACGTTGCCGCTGGCCACCTGAAAGCTGGCCAGGGCGACGATCCAGGAGATCACTGATATGAAGTGTTTCCGCGGCCTGTTTGATGCGTTGTTCAATTTCTGGCTTTGGCAGGCGCTGCTGCTCCAGGCAAAAGGAGATGTTATCGCGCACGGTCATATGCGGATAAAGCGCATAGTTCTGAAACACCATGGCGATATCGCGCTTGCCCGGGCCAAGTTTGTTGACCACCTGATCATCGATAACGATCTCACCGCCGGAAATATGCTCCAGACCGGCGATCATTCGCAACGTCGTAGACTTTCCGCACCCGGACGGACCGACAAAAACCACGAATTCTTTATCCTCGATCTCGAGATCAATGCCACGCACAGCCTCGTAGATTCCATAGGATTTGATGACGTTTTTAAGCTGTAATCTTGCCATCGACCGCTCCTACTTCTCAGCCAGCCAGACCTGCATCGCACCTTCGTCACGATTGGCCCAGAGATGATATGGAATTGCCTTGAAAGACCGGTTTTTGAGTTCGGCCGGTGCGGTGCGATAGAGCGTTGCTTTCCAGGACGATGTGTCTGCTTCCAGCGCATCTCCCTCAAGCACCGTTGCGCCGCCTAAGAAGTCCGCATCGAAACGCGAGGTGATGCTGGCCTGTGGCGTTAGGCGAAGCTGCTGCGGCTCGCTGCCAAGATCGGCCTGCTCAACACAATAGACAACCGGACCACGTCGCAGGGCAACACGACCGGCATCTTCCCCCACTGCAGGATTGGCATAAAGACGCTCCACCGGCATATCGAAGGACAGGCGAATTTCGTCGCCATCCTTCCACGCACGAGAAATCGAGACATAGCCCTTCTCGATCGATGAAGTGATGTCGACACTCTCGCCGTTAATGCTGACCTTCGACGAACGGCACCAGCCGGGAAGGCGCAACTTCAGTGTAAATGTGCTGGTGGCAGAGAGGCCAATTGACAGTTTGATATCGCCATCCCACGGATAGGCGGTTTGCTGCCGCAAACGCAGGAAACTGTCTCCGATTGTCAGTTCAGAGCTATTTTCACCGTAGAGATGGACCGCCAGCGTATCTTCGTTGGCGGAATAAAAATACTGACCAAGCGACGCGATAAATCGAGCGATATTGGTCGGGCAGCAAGGGCAATAATGCCATTTCCAGCGGCGATGCTGTCCATGGCTTTCCAGTGCATTCTCATAGAAATAATGCTCGCCATCCCGCGAAATGCCTGACAGCGCACCATTAAACAACACTGTTTCCAGCGCATCGGTGAACTTGCTGTCAAGATCGATCTGCGCCATGCGATGGCTCCAGAAACCAAGCGCGACAGCCGCGCAGGTTTCAGCATAAGCCGTTTCATTGGGAAGATCATATTCGCGGGTAAAACCTTCATTTGAGGCCGATGGCCCAAGACCACCGGTAACGTAAAGCTGGCGTCCCGTCAGATTATCAAAGAGGCTATCACAGGCATCTTTCAGGCTCTGGTCGTCATTTTCATAGGCAAGATCCGCCATGGCAGAAAACAGATACATGGCGCGCACGGCGTGACCGACCACCTGGGTCTGTTCACGCACCGGCATATGCGCCTGGCTGTAAGCATAGGTCTGGTAGACATATTTTGCCGGATCATCGCCTCGCTTGCGCGCCTCTTCGTCATAATAGGACGGCATCTGGCCACGCTCATCGACAAAATAGGTAGCGAGTTTCAGGTGGCGCGGATCCTTGGTGACGCGGTAAAGCTTGACCAGCGCGAGCTCGATTTCTTCATGGGCATCGTAACCGCGCAACTTGCCCGGCTCTGTACCGAAAGTATCGGCAATATGATCGACTGCACGTATCATTACGTCTAGAAACTTGCGTTTGCCGGTTGCTTCAAAATAAGCGACGGCACCTTCCAGCAAGTGCCCCATGGAATACATTTCATGCAGGTCACGCAGGTTGGTCCAGCGGTTTTGAGGTTCTCTGCGAATGAACCAGCTGTTGAGATAGCCATCGGCCATCTGTCCCTGCTCCAGCTTATCGACAATGGCATCGATCTTGGCCTCCACATCCGGATTAGGGTGCTTTTTCAATGTGTAGCTTGCAGCCTCTATCCATTTTCCGAAGTCGGAATCGAAGAAATGCTGCATGGAAAGGCCGCTCGGCTGAATCGGACGGGCAAGAGGGCCGGCAGGCTTGTCGAAATCCAGCACCTCAAGAAAACCTTCTTCTTCAAGGCGCTTGTGCTGCGTGGGAATGGTGACATTGCGAACCGTGTCTGACCAGCTTTTCCAGAAACCGCCGTCAAAAGAAACGCTGGAATGATCAACCGGGACCAACCGCTTGAAACGGCGCTCTGACTGGCTGGCGGTCTGTTTGAGAGATGAAGACATAAGAACTCCTTATCGCAGGGTCACTGCGGATTTACTTGACGGCGCCAGCGGTCAGGCCGCGCACATAATAACGTTGCAAAGCGAGGAAAAGCAGGATGCACGGCACCATGGTCACGGTAATACCGGCTTGCAGCGCGCCCCAATCGATGATGCCGTAAATGCCCGAGGACACATTGACGAGCATGATGGGAAGCGTGAACTTGTTCTGGTCCGACAGGAAAATCAGCGCCGCCAGAAACTCGTTCCACGAATTGAGGAATGCAAACATCGCAACGGTTGCCACGCCCGGCAGCGCAAGGGGCAGCAGGATGCGACGCAACAGCGTCCATTGTGACGCGCCATCAATACGCGCCGCCTCGATCAAAGCGCCGGGTACCGCATCAAAGGCATTGCGCATCATGAAAATGGAAAACGGCAGCTGGAAGGTCGTATAGACCAGCACCAATCCGAACAGGTTGTTCTGCAGCCCTAAAAACTTCAGGATCAGGAACAGCGGCGTCAGAATGGACTGGAACGGGATCATCATCGTTGCCATGACAATAACAAAGATCAGCGACTGTCCGGGAAAGCGGAATTTCGAAAACCCGTAACCGGCGGGTACAGCCACCAGGACCGTCAACAAAATTGTGCCAAGCGCGATCAGGACGGAATTGCTGGCATAGACATACCAGCCAGCCCCGACGCCTTCGAGACGACGATAGTTCTCCAGCGAGAACGCTTTTGAAAACAGCGCCACCGGATTGGCCAGCGCCTCAGCCGCCGGTTTAAACGAATTGGCGAAAGACCAGATGATCGGCATCAGGAAGAAGATGGCGAACAGCAGCGAAACCAGAATGAAGGTGATGTGGCCCAGCCGTTCCGCCACGGTTTTGTCCTGACCATTCGAATAGAAAATCTTCATCGACCTTCCTCCGGACGTTGACGCATGAAGCTGAGCTGGATGGAACTGATGGCGACGAGAACAACGAGCAACGCGAAAGACAAAGCTGAACCGTAGCCAAGCCGATATGACGAGAACGATGCCAAGTAGATGGAAAACACTGCCGAAATGGTACTGTTGCCCGGTCCGCCCTGCGTGATGATGAAGAACTGGTCAAAGGCCAGCATCGAAGATGTGATGTTGAGAATGAGCGCCAGAAGCAGCGAATTGCGCATCAACGGCAATGTAATTCGGCGAAACCGACTGAACACACTTGCACCATCGATCTTGGCAGCCTCGACGACATCAGGCGATATGCTTTGCAGACCGGTCAGCAGAATGACCATGGTGAAACCGGCAGTCTTCCACACAACCATCAAAATGATCACCGCAAGAGCCGGCCAGAAATTTTCAAGCGGGCGCGGCGCACTATCGACAAGGCCAAGCCCCAACAGAAGTCTTGAAAATACGCCACTGTCGGGATTAAGCAGCCACATCCACAAGGTCGACGCGGCACCAAAACCCGTCACCACCGGCATGAAATAAACCGTGCGGAAAAACGATGCGCTGCGCAACGGCCGGTCAACCAGCAATGCCAGCGGGAAAGCAACAAGCAGGATCGCAGCTGTTACAAATACTGTGTAGAGCAATGTGAACCCAAGCGAGTTCCATAGCTGCGTATCGCCCATCAACTCGACATAGTTTTCAAGGCCAATGAACTTCTTACGGCCAAGCAATGGCCAGTGGTAAAGGCTCATCCACACGGTCATGATGAGCGGAATGAGAAACAGCCCGATGATAAGCACCATGCTGGGCAACAGAAAAACAAGCCCGAGCCAGCCGTGTGGCTCGCGTTCATGAACGCCGGTTTTTTCGGAACTCGCTTCTTTGGTCGGGAACTTGGACACCACGGTGCAAAGTCCTTCTCTAAGCGTGAATGGATTGCGTCAGATCATCTGGTCCAGATCGCGCTGCCTGAACCAGAATGTCCGGTCGGTATTTCGCCATCAACAAACGAGGCGAAACAAACTTTCAATTCATTGGGAATGGGCCGGCAGACATCACCGGCCCTGCTCTCAAGTCAAGGATTGGTGCGCTCAAGAATCTTGGTAAACTCGTCCTGCGCCTTCTTGATCGAACCATCGACATCGTCACCGAAGATCGCACTCTGAATAAGATTCAGGAATGGACCAGTGCGGCTGACGAACAGCTCATCCGACGAGAAAGTATACGGCGTCTTGGCTTTTGCCAGCACGTCATAGGCAATCAGGTTACGCTTGTCGAACTGGGCGTAGGCCTGGTCGGCCACATCAGTACGCGGCGGCATGCCGGATTCCTTGGTAATGTAGACCTGCTGCTCAGGCTGCATGTAGAAGTTGACAAAATCCAGTGCCACTTTCTTCTTTTCCTCACTGACACCCTTAATGAGGGCCAGAGTGTCGCCGCCAGCAAAGCTCGAAACGCCACCCTTTGGACCAGGGATCGGCGCAACATCAAATTTCACATCGGGATATTTGCTGGTCAAAAGATTGACGATGTAGGAGCCGGTCATGAGAACGCCGACCTTACCGGACGCAAAAGCTTCAACGGCGTTGTTGCCATTGCCCGAACGGGATGTCGGATGAATGGCCCCAGCCTTCCACATGTCGCGATAGGCGGCGAAGGTGTCACGCAATGCCGGTGTATCGACCGTCGCTTCACGTCCATCTTCAGAGAGAATATCTGCATTTGCCGCCCACAGATGCGGCAAGAAGTCGTAAATCAGCCAGCTACCGGAGTTTGCGACAAAATAGAACCCGTAGGTATCATTACCAAGGGCGTGGATTTTTTTAGCAGACTCAGCGACTTCCTCAAGGGTGGCAGGTGCTTTCTTCGGATCAAGGCCAGCCTTTTCAAACAATTCGGTGTTGTAAGCGATGATTGAGGCATCTGGCAGTGCAGGCACACCGTAAATCTTGTCCTCATAGGTCGCCAGACGAATATGTGACGGGCTCAAAGCGTCAGCGTAAGGCAGCCCCTTCACGAAGTCAGTGATGTCCTCAAGGCTTTCATTGGCAGCAAAGGTCGGCAGGTAGATCAGGTCAAGCACAGCACCATCCGGTGGCGCACCACCGGCAATGGCAGCTCCCAGCTTTGGCACCATTTGTTCTGCCGTGATTGGTGTTACGATAACCTTGTCGTCATGGGCTGCATTATACTGATCTGCCAGCCCCTGAAGTACTGCTGCAGATGACGTACGCACCCACAGTGAAATCTCTTCCGCACTTGCGATAGACGTGGATGCTGCAAGCGAAAGTGCCGCGAGCATGAGTTTGGTCTTGTGCATCGCATTCCCCTTTTGGTTGTCGTCAAAACCCTTGTCCAGTTGACGTGAGGGAAACGCTATTCTAGATTTTTTTCGTTGTCGACAGTGTGTAGCCAGAAAAATGTCAGAAATATGAGAAAACCTTTTCCCAACGTTGAAATTGCTTGATAAAAGGTTTTCTCAAGATGACAGGGAGTGATTGGTTGAAACCTCAAATATCGCGACGCAAGACAATTCACGATGTCGCGAAAGCGGCAGGCGTCAGTATTTCGACAGCCTCAAAAGCTCTCAACGACAACGGCCGGATGCATCCGGATACCCGCGAACGGGTCAAACGGATTGCTACAGAAATAGGATTTCGGCCCAACGCCCTTGCCCGCGGACTGTTAAGCCGTCGAAGCCTGACAATCGGCCTGCTGACCAACGATACCTACGGCCGATTCTCGCTTCCGATGATGGCAGGCGCCTCCGAGGCGCTGTTCGACAACGGTGTTTCGGTCTTTCTCTGCGCCACCAATGACAATCCGGAGCTTGCCAGACTGCATGTCGAGGCTTTGCTCGACAAACAGGTCGATGGCATCATCTTCTCGGCGACCCGACTTGACCGTAGACCACCAATGGACCTGTCAAACCTGCCTATTCCAGTGGTCTATGTCTTCGCCGAGGGGCCACCAGGCAGCGTCACGATCATCCCGGATGATGAACAGGGCGCAAGGCTTGCCGTCAACCACCTGATTGAAATGGGACGCAAACGCATCGTTCACATTACCGGGCCTGAAGATTTTCGCGCAGCGCGCGCCCGATCCAGCGCCTATCACCGGATTTGCGGCGACAGCGCACCCACCTTGTTTGGCGAATGGACAGAGACTTGGGGGCACGAAGCCGTCGAGCGCCTTTGGTCACGGGAAACCCCTGCCCCGGATGGCATATTTTGCGGAAACGACCAGATCGCCCGCGGTGTGATTGATGCACTCCGCGATCGTAACATCCAGATCCCGAAAGACGTCTCTGTTGTTGGCTTCGACAACTGGGAAATCGTCGCTGAACAGACCCGGCCAGCGCTGACAACGATCGACATGGAATTGAAGGAATTGGGCAGACAGGCAGGGCTCGCCGTGCTGGCCCTTTCAAAGGGAGAGACGACAGTTGGTGGTACGCGCAAGCTGCATTGCAGCCTGATTGCTCGCCAATCCTGCTGATAAGGTACTGGAAAAATTGTCCCAAATTCTTTTGTGGGCAATCTGTCGACAAATAAGTTGACAGTCTGTTGAGATTGTCCAGAATGCGACGTCAGCGGCCTCATCTAAGACGCCGTAACAATCAGGGAACTTCAAAGAGGGATTGGACACATGAGTTTTCGGACAAAAAAACACGCATTGGGTCTCGCTGCTTTTATGCTTGCCGCATCCTGCTCGACGCTGACACTGGCAGCCGATCCACAGGCCGGCGGCGTGCTACGAATTCTCGGAACAGCTGATGTCGACCACTTTGACCCGACCTCCGGCGCCTTGGTGACCACCAACAATTTCCTGCGCGCAGTTAGCCGCCAGTTGATCAGCTACGAAGCATCGACCGATGAGAACGCCCGCCTTGAGCCGAAAGGCGACCTTGCGACAGAAGTTCCCCAGCCGACCAATGACGGCCTGACCTATACTTTCACCCTGCGCGATGGCGTGACCTGGAACACGCCATCAGGCGAACGCGCAATCACCTCGCAAGACTTCGAGCGCGGCATGAAGCGCATGTGCAACCCATCACTGGGTTCGGCTGCGCTGACCTATTACGTCGACCTGATCAAGGGCATGCGCGAGTTCTGCGACGGCTTCGCCAAGGTTGAACCAACCGCCGAAGCAATGAAGGCCTATATTGAAGGCAATGACATCTCTGGCATCGAAAGCCCTGATGAGAAAACTGTCGTCATCAACCTGACCGAAAAGGCCGGTGACTTCGTCTACATGCTTTCCCTGCCAACAGCGGCTCCGGCACCGGTTGAAGTTCTCGATTATATGCCTGACGGTCCCGACTATCGCTCCAACTTCATTTCCAGCGGTCCCTACACCATTGGCGAATATGTACCGGACAGCCGCCTTCAGCTCGTACGCAACCCATCCTGGAAGGCAGAATCCGACCCGCTTCGCAAAGCCTATGTCGATGAAGTGGAAATCACCTTCGGCATTCAACCTGATGCAGCCATCCAGCAGTTGCAGGCGGGTGATGGCGACATGACCTATGACATAGTTATTCCGCCTGCAACGTTGCACATGCTGACGACTGCCAGCGATGAAAAGCTGATGACCATGTCGGTTGGCCGTACCGCCTTCATCTTCATCAACACCGTTTCCGAGAACAACAAAGGCGCTTTGAAAGACCTGCGAGTCCGCCAGGCGCTTCAATATGCCATCGACAAGGCCGCAACCGTGCAGCAGCGTGGTGGCCCAACCGTTGCCAAGCCGCAGCATGGTATTTTTGGCCCCGGTGTCCTCGGTTATCACGACTTCGACCTCTACCCGTCGGAAGGTTCAAAGGGCGATCCTGAAAAAGCAAAGGCTCTGCTTGCTGAGGCCGGTTTCCCTGATGGCATCACGTTGAAAATGCCTTACCGCAACCAGAATGCGGAGCCTGCTATCGCCCAGACAATCCAGGCCAGCATGAAGAAAGCCGGTATCGAGATTGAACTGACGCCGGTTGCCCCTGCCGACTATTACTCCAAATTCATGACCAACCCGCTCAACACCAAGGAAGGAAACTGGGACATTGCGCCGGTTGGCTGGTCTCCTGACTGGGTTGGTGGTGCTGCACGCTCGGTCTTCCAGCCGCAGTTCACCTATAATGGCACGCACCAGACCTATAACTACACCGACTATAATAACGAGGAAGCGAACTCCTTCGCCCAGCAGGCCATTAACGCCACAACACCGGACGAAGCTGCCAAGCTTTGGGCCAAAGTTGACGAACTGGTCATGAAGGACGCACCAATCGTTCCGTTCATCTCCGAACAGGTCGTTCTCTACCATGGTGAGGCTGTGCAGAACTTCCAGCCTTATGCCATTGGTGCACAGGGTGACTGGACCAACGTCTGGCTGGATCGCTAATCACAAAAGGCCGCCTGCACGTTGCAGGTGGCCTTTTTTCGTTCCGACAGGACATACGGAGGCGACCATTCGCCTCCCTTGTTGTTTGTTCCAATGGTGTGGACCAGCTATCGTCAAAGCATGGTCACGCCTTTGCAACTGTTGAGTTCAGGGAATTGATCGATGCCCATTCTGGAAACCCGCAATCTGAACATCCAAATCCCGACGGAAGACGGCATTGTTCAGGCAGCCAGAAATGTTTCTTTTGAAGTAAGACAGGGCGAACTTTTCGGAATTGCCGGCGAATCCGGCTCTGGAAAAAGTGTCTTGACGCAAGCGGTCATGGGCCTGCTGCCTAACGCCGAGATTACCGGCGAAGTCCTGTTTCAGGGCAAGAACCTGCTGACCCTTTCCCAAAAGGAAATGCGCAGCTATCGCGGCGCGCGCATTGGCATGATCTTCCAGGATCCACTGTCCAGCCTGCATCCCTATTACACCATCGGCTCGCAG
Organism: Rhizobium sp. BIGb0125; assembly: GCF_024810055.1. Taxonomy (NCBI): domain Bacteria; kingdom Pseudomonadati; phylum Pseudomonadota; class Alphaproteobacteria; order Hyphomicrobiales; family Rhizobiaceae; genus Rhizobium; species Rhizobium sp. BIGb0125. The sequence goes on along the minus strand of NZ_JANUDV010000004.1, from coordinate 88,197 downwards.
ATCACAGAGATGATCCATGCCCATGAGCGTGTCTCGGCCGACGAGGCAAAAAAGCGGGCCATTGCCATGCTTGAGCGGGTGGGCATCCCCAATGCCGCGAGCCGTTTTAACAGTTATCCTCACCAGTTCTCCGGTGGCATGCGTCAGCGTGTAATGATTGCCATGGCACTGGTACTCAATCCACCGCTGGTCATTGCCGACGAACCAACGACAGCCCTCGATGTTACCGTTCAGGCGCAAATTATCGAACTACTCAATGAGATGCGGCGCGAGCGCGGCACCACCGTCATCATGATCACCCATGATCTCGGCCTGCTTTCCAGTATCGCTGACCATGTCATGGTCATGTATGCGGGCAATCGCATGGAGCTCGCCTCCAGCAACGCGCTTTTCTCCCAGCCAGCCCACCCCTACACCGCCGGTCTGCTGAATTCGTCTCCGGCCAATTACACACCCGGTGCAGAACTGGTGCCGATCCCCGGCCGGCCGCCAAGCCTTATTCACCTGCCAAAAGGCTGCGTGTTTAAGGCCCGCTGTCCGCAGGCGCAGGAAATCTGCGCCAATCCACCACCGCTTCGAATTTTCAATGACGAAACGCAAAGCCTCTGTTGGCTCGAAATACCTGCATCATTGAAAGAAAAGCAGAATACCTTGGCCGTGACCTCACAAGCCGACACGGTCACTGCACCGGCCAAGGTCATAGAAGCGCGCAACGTCAAGCTGAGCTATAATCTCGGCGGCCCATTCGGACCGGGCAATACGCTGGAGGTGCTGAAAGGCATTGATCTCGATCTCTACAAGGGAGAGACGCTGGGCCTGGTCGGAGAATCCGGCTGCGGGAAATCAACACTGGCACGTGTTCTGGCTGGCCTGATACCGGCAACCGACGGCAGCGTTATGGTCGAAGGAAAATCTCTTCAAGCCCTCAGCGGTCGCGAATGGCGTGAGATGCGAAAGCGCATTCAGCTGGTGTTTCAGGATCCGTTCGGCTCCCTCAATCCACGTCGACGCGTCAGCTCCATCATCGGCGACCCCTTTCGCATCCACGGCGTATTTGCGGGAAACCGGCGCAAGCAGGCCGTTCAGACATTAATGGAAAAAGTCGGGCTTAACCCAGAACACTATAACCGTTTTCCATCCGAGTTTTCAGGTGGTCAGCGGCAGCGTATCGGCATTGCCCGCGCCCTTGCACTCAACCCTGAACTTATCATTTTTGACGAACCGGTTTCTGCCCTGGATGTCTCCATTCAGGCACAGGTGCTGAACCTGATGCGGGAACTGCAACAGGAGTTAAATCTGACCTATCTGTTCATTTCCCACGATCTTTCCGTCGTACGACACGTGTGCAACCGCATCGCGGTGATGAACAAAGGGCAGATCGTCGAGCTTGCCGATGCAGAAAGCATCTATTCCAACCCGCAGGATCCCTACACAAAAACGCTGATTGCCGCGTCCATCCACACGCCGAACACGGTTGTTGTGCAAGACAGGCAGTTGATCCGCTCCATTCCGGGAGAGGCTGCATGACCGACACAACACAGACCACATCAGAAACGACGGTTATTCAGCGCGGCCCTTTAGAGCTGACAATGCGTCGCTTTTCCAGAGATCGTGCCAGCGTCATTGCGCTGATTTTTATTCTGGCACTTATCGTCATCGCCATTTGCGCACCGTTGATCGAAAATGCGACAGGCCACTCTCCTATTGAGCAGTACCGGACAACCGGCCTCAGCGAAATGGGCCTGCCGGTCGCCCCGAATGATGAATTTACGCTGGGCACCGACCATCTGGGCCGTGACGTTATGGTCCGTCTCGCATACGGCGCGCGCGTCTCCTTGCTGGTTGGCGTTCTGGCATCGCTGGCTGCCGCCTTCATTGGCCTGACGATTGGCATGATTGCCGGTTATGTCGGCGGGGCAACCGATATGGTTCTGAGCCGCCTGATGGACCTCGTCATGAGCGTGCCTTTCCTGCTTTGCGCTTTGGCTCTCGTTTCGGTGTTCGGACCAAGTCTGGGCCTCAGTGTCGGGGTTATCGTATTCTTCAGCTGGACGACGATGGGCCGCGTCATACGTGCCGAGGTCAATTCGCTTCGTCGTCGTGAATTTGTCGAAGCCAGCCGCTCACTGGGAGCTGGTCCGGTGTCCATCATGCTGCGGGATATTCTGCCAAATCTGAGCGTACCCATCATCGTCTACACCACGATGATGATCCCGAGCGCCATCGTGTTTGAAGCAACTCTTTCCTTCCTTGGGCTGGGTATTGTGCCACCAACGCCGAGCTGGGGCGGCATGCTGGCCGATGCGGCCACCAACTCGATTTATCTTGTGGCGTGGTGGCTGGTGGTGTTCCCGGGCATGGCGCTGCTATTCACGACACTTGCCTTCAACATTCTGGGCGATGGACTGCGTGATGCGCTTGATCCGAAAGCTCGCCCCGTTCGCATGAGCCGGTTTTTGAAAAAAGCCGGAAAGGCAGGAAAGCCATGATCCGTTACCTCTTAAAAAGACTGGGCTTTTCGGCACTGATCCTGTTCACCCTCAGCGGTTTCGTGTTCTTTCTGTTCTTTGTTGCGCCCGGAGATCCTGCCCGCGTCATCGCCGGAGAAAAGGCAACTGAAGCTCAACTGGTCCAGATCCGCACCAATCTCGGGCTGGATCGACCGATCCCAGAGCAATATTTCAAATTCATCAGCAAAGCAGTTCAGGGTGATCTCGGCTTTTCCTATCGAAACCAGCAGCCGGTTACCAAACTTATCGTCAACCGAATTCCAGCCACCGTCTCATTGGTTATCGGCGGTGTGATTTTCTGGCTACTGATTGGGATTCCGATCGGCGTGATGTCCGCCCGACATCCCGGCGGTTTTCGCGACCGTATGGGGCAAGGTTTTATTCTGCTTGGTCTCAGTTTTCCGACTTTCGTTCTGGGTATGCTGTCGCTCTATGTGTTCTATTTTCTGCCCAAGCAGGCGGGGTTCACCCTGTTTCCGGCCGGCGGTTACAAGCCGTTCCTGAGAGATCCAATCATCTGGGCATGGCATCTCTTCCTGCCATGGATGACGCTTGCGCTGGTCACAGCTGCGGTCTATGCCCGCCTCACACGTGGTCATCTTTTGCAGGTCATGGGGGAGGATTACATCCGCACGGCCCGATCAAAGGGACTTTCAGAGCGAACCGTTCTTTTTAAACACGGTCTGCGCAGCACCCTGACCCCGCTGGTAACGCAACTTGGAGCCGACATCGCCTTGCTTCTGGGCGGGGCCATCGTCATCGAGCAGATTTACGGCCTGCAGGGTGTCGGTGCGCTGGCTGTCCAGGCTGTCAACAACCAGGATCGCCCGATCATCATTGGCGTGGTGTTATTGGGTGGCCTTTTCATCGTCGTGACAAATATCGTCGTCGATCTTCTTTACGCTGTTCTGGACCCCAGGGTTCGAAGATAGGAACGGAAAAATAAAATGGCTCTTTCCGAATACGTCATTCCCGGCATGTTCATTCGTGATCACATCGTCACTGTTCCGCTCGACTGGAGCAAACCGGATGGCGAAACGATCGAGGTCTTTGCACGCGAGGTATGTGACCCGACCAAGCGCAACGCTACACTACCGCTGCTTGCGTTTCTGCAGGGCGGCCCCGGCGGCAAATCTCCCCGTCCGGCAAATGGTGGTCCCTCCTGGCTTGCTGAAGCACTGAAAAGCCACCGTGTCATTCTGGTTGATCAACGTGGTACCGGACGAAGCAGCCGCATTGAAAACGCCACCATGGCTCGTTTTGGTGACGACGGCGCACAGGCGGCGGATTATCTTGCCTGCTTCCGCGCGGACAGCATTGTTGCGGATTGCGAGCACATTCGCAAAACCCTGTTTGGAGGAAAAAAATGGGAGACGCTTGGCCAGAGTTATGGTGGCTTCCTGACGCTGACCTATCTATCCAAGGCCCCGGAAGGTCTGTCTGCCTGCTACGTCACTGGCGGTCTGGCTGGCATTGATGCGACAGCAGATGATGTCTACCGCTGCACCTATCCGCGTGTCGCTGCCAAGACGGCACGTTATTACGAGCGCTACGCTGCCGATCGCGCCAAGGTGGGCAAGATTGCCGATTTCATCGCTACAAATGATGTTCGGTTGCCGGATGGCGATCGTCTGTCCGTGCGTCGCTTCCAGACTGTTGGCATCGATTTTGGCATGGCGCCCGGCTTTGAAAACATTCACTGGCTGGTTGATGAAGCTTTTTCGTCCAGCGCAGAGGATCGTCTGTCCGATCATTTTCTGGCATCAGTTATGAACCTGACATCCTATGATGGAAATCCGCTCTTTGCCGTGCTGCAGGAAAGCATCTACGGACAAGGACAAGGTGCCACCAACTGGGCAGCAGAACGCATTCGCGCAGAGTTTGCCGATTTCGAGGAAACAAAACGGCCTTTGCAATTCACCGGCGAGATGATGTTCTCATGGATGTTTGACGAAATTCGTTCTCTCAAACCATTCCGTGTCGGCGCCCGTGCTCTGGCCGAACGCCAGAGCCATAGCCAACTCTACGATACCACACGCCTTGCCAGCAACGAGGTTCCAGTGGCCGCCGCCATCTATTTTGATGACATGTATGTCGACGCGGGCCTGTCGCTGGACACCGCGAAACGCACCGGCAATGTCGAGGCATGGGTTACCAACGAATATGAGCATGACGGTGTACGCCAGTCTTCCAGAGTTTTCCGTCGCCTGCTTGATATGGTCCGGGACAAAGGCGGCCCGCTCTCCTGAATGAAAGAAAATTAGCATGACCTCTTCTGCTGATATCAAAACGCGGCTTGCCGCGCTTCGTGCTGTCTTGGCCTCCAAGGGGCTGGATGGCTTTGTCGTCCCCCGAGCGGATGCCCATCAAAGCGAAGTGGCGGCACCGCGTGACGATTGCCTGGCTTTCATCACTGGCTTCACCGGTTCTGCCGGTCTGGCATTGATCATGGCAGGCAAGGCCCTGATTTTCGTCGATGGACGCTACGATATCCAGGTGCGCCATGAGGTGGATCAGGCATCGTTTGAGGTTCATCACCTTCACAATGCGCCCATTGATCGCTGGATGCGTGGCAATGCGACAAAGGGCATGCAGATCGGCTTTGATCCGATGTTGATCAATGGTGAACTGCACAACAGAATGTCCAACGCCCTGACGGAAGTGGGCGCCGTTCTTACTCCTGTAGCAGACGACATTTTCGACCAGATCTGGAAAGACCGTTCGCTCAAGCCATTGTGCGCTGTTCGCGCGATGCCGGTGAGCGTCGCAGGGGAGACTTCTGACAGCAAAAAACAACGTGTTGCCGCATCAATCACTCAAAGCGGTGCAGACATTGTTGTGGAGACACTGCCAGACAATATTGCATGGCTTTTGAACGTTCGTGGTTCAGACGTGCCTATGAACCCCGTGCCGCACTCCTTCCTGACGCTATCATCCGATGGAACAGCGGAGTGGTTCGTTGATCCGCGCAAACTCGGCAATGATCTATCAACGTTCGAACTTGATAACGTGCAACTGTCGTCGCCCGACGCATTCATAGATCGTCTCTGCGAACTGGCGTCCAGCAAGACCGCCATGATCGATCCGCAGTTTTCTCCTGTTGCTGTGCGTCTTGCGGTCGAAGCCGCTGGCGGCAAGACCGTAAGCAAAACCAGTCCGATGACGATTTTGAAAGCATCCAAAAATGCTGTCGAGTTGGAGGGTTACCGTCGGTGCCATGTAGAGGATGGCGTTGCCGTCACCAATTTCCTCGCCTGGGTGCTGAAAGAAGGACGTGAGCGTGAAGGCACGGCAAATCCGCTGACCGAACTTGAGGCCGAAGCAAAATTGCTGGCATTCAGAGCGGAAGGCGCAGGTTTTCTGGAAGCAAGTTTCCGCTCGATTTCTGCCTCTGGCTCCAATGCCGCAATGTGCCACTATAATTCCGCGGAATACACCAACGCTGCAATCGACAGCCACTCACCCTATCTGATTGATTCCGGAGGCCAATATACAGACGGCACAACAGATGTAACCCGCACATTAATGCTGGGAACGGCGAGTGATGCCGTGCGGCAGACCTACACGGCCGTTTTGAAAGGGTTTCTGTCGCTGCTCATGGCAAAAATGCCGATCGGCACACAGGGCCATCAATTGGACGCCTTTGCCCGCCGTCCTCTATGGGATCTGGGCCTGGATTATGATCACGGCACAGGACACGGTGTAGGGCATAATCTTCTCATTCATGAATACCCGCACCGCTTTGCCAAGATTGCAAATCCCTATGGGCTTGAGCCCGGCAACATCATGACGATCGAACCTGGATATTATGAAGCCGGACAATATGGGCTGCGTATAGAAAACCAGGTCGAAGTGACTGCCGTCTCCTCGAAGTTTTGCGGATTTGCATCCTTGACGTTGGTCCCTATCGATCTGTCGGCCGTCGATATTGCCAAGCTGTCGGACGAGGAAATCGTCTATCTGAACGAATACCATCGGACTGTGAGAGAGGTGCTCTCATCGAGGGTAAAGCAAGAGACGCTTGCGTTCCTGATGGAGCAAACCCAGGCGATTACACGTCCGCAATAAAGACAACAAAATCACGGCAAACTTCGCGAGACCTCCCATTTTTGAGAAGGGAGAGACGTGCCAACCTTTACGGCCGATTAAAGAGTGGAAAAATACAACCTGAAAAAAGGCAGAAAAATGTCAAAAACAAGCACGAAACGAGGCGGCACTCGCCTCGAACATGACTAACCTTCTAAATTTACAAGTATATTCAATTCACTGCCCTATACTAATAGGCAATCAATTGCACCCTCACATTAATTAGACATTAACTATGTGCCCACATAGTGCAACCCGAAGCGGAATATCTCGAGGAAGCTCTCGCGACGTCTCCGTGCTTCTCAACTGATGGCATGACGCCACTCAGAACACCTTCAAAAAATGTCCAATCTTAGCGAAATTCACCGTTTTCACGGACCGTTTTCGTGCGCGCATTTTTCAGTTGAATACGGCAATCGGGGGCCAAACGTGCATATTGTACTGGTAGACGACAGCAGGTCTGCTCTTTTTGCACTTGATATAGCAGTTCGGGAAATTCCCGGCGTGCATGTTACTGCATTTGAAGATCCCGCAAAGGCACTGGAACACTGCCTGAAATCCCCTATCGACCTTTTGATCGTTGACTTCACAATGCCCAAATATACCGGCATTGAGCTTGTGGCTGAACTCAAACGTCAAAACGTCCTGCAACATATCCCCGTCATCATGGTGACATCGGAAACGGAACGCAGCATCCGCATTCAGGCCATTGAGACTGGCGTAACCGACTTCATTGGCAAACCTTTTGACTCGATTGAACTGAAAGCCCGAGTGCGCAACCTTCTGGCGCTGCGCAGAGCACAACGCGACCTTTCCCAGCAGGCCAGCAGGCTTGTCGATGAAGTTGACAAGGCAACCGAAGAGCTTGCCGAACGTGAAGAAGAAATCATCTGGCGATTGGCACGTGCAATCGAGTTTCGCGATGGCGATACTGGTGATCATATTTCCCGTGTCGCCCAAATCAGCAAGCTGATTGCAAAGGATCTCGGGCTCTCCAGTGAACACTGCCGCATGATCTATCTTGCTGCCCCTTTGCACGACGTTGGCAAAATCGGAATCTCAGATAGCGTGTTGCTCAAACCCGGCCGCTTGACGCCGGATGAAATTACAGAGATGCGCAGACACGTCGAAATTGGCGTGCGGATACTGGAAAAAGGAACCTCCGATCTGGTTAGGATTGCCGAGGCGGTTGCCGGTGGCCATCATGAAAAATGGGACGGCACCGGCTATCCAAAGGGCATTACCGGCGAAAACATTCCGATCGAAGCCCGCATCGTCGCAATCGCCGATGTTTTTGAAGCCCTGTGTTCAGAACGACCTTACAAACGCGCTTGGCCCATTGAAGAGGCCCGCGACCACATCATCGCGCAAAGCGGCCTCCATTTCGACCCAGCCTGTGTGACGGCCTTTGAAAACCAATGGTCACGCATCGCCAGCCTCATGGCGCAGGATCTGCCAAAAACGATCGTTGATGTTCCCAGCTTGGAAACACCCGACGAACCGGCTGGCCCGAACCAAACCGTCTCTGAAAAACCCGCACCAATACGAGAAACATCCAATGTCAAGTAACGCAACCGCTGAAACGCTGGTGTTCCCTCCCTCGCTTTCCATCAGGCAGATATCCGGCGCACACGAACTGCTTTTAAAGCAGCTCGAGAAAGAAGACGCCCTGCTTCTGGACATTGCAGACGACGCCGACACTGACCTCAGCTTCATTCAACTGATCGAGGCCTCCCGCCTCTACGCCAAAAAACACGGAAAAACAGTCAGCCTGAAACACCCTGCCAGTGAAAACCTCCAGCAGACACTCCGCAGAAGCGGCTTCCTGTCACGTATGGACAAAGAGTCACGTCAGTTTTGGCTGCATGGAAAGGACATCTAATGAGCGCCAATATTCTTACAGTCGACGACTCTGCCAGCATCCGCATGACCACAAAGATCGCGTTGACCAACGCCGGTTATCAGGTCACCGAAGCGGTTGATGGCCAAGACGGCCTTGCCAAGGCAAAGGGTGCGACGTTCGACCTGATCATCACAGATCTGAACATGCCCAACATGAACGGTCTGGAAATGATCGAGGCATTGCGGCAGTCGCCAGCACATACCGGTATTCCGATCATCTTCCTCACCACTGAGTCCGATGCCGACATGAAGGCACGTGCGAAAGCGGCCGGCGCAACTGGCTGGCTGACAAAACCCTTCGACGCTGAAAACCTCGTCAAGATTGCCAAAAAGGTACTCGGAAAATGACCACGCTTGACCCGATTCAGGTTTTCAGGACGGAAGCGGCTGAGCTGTTCGAACAGATCGAAAGCGGCCTGCTTGATCTGCTTCACGACCTTTCCGATCAAGATCAGATCGACGCCGTGTTTCGCGGCCTGCATACGCTGAAAGGGTCCGGCGCAATGTTCGGGTTTGAGGCACTTGCCGCCTTTACCCATCATTGCGAAACGGCATTTGACCGGGTGCGCAAGGGCGAAGTGCCCGCCACAAGCGAACTCATCGCAGCTGTTCTGGCCGCGCAGGACCACATGCGCGCCCTCGTAGAGAACCCACTCGGTGTTCCAGGCGATATCGGCGACAAATTGCTGGCCAAACTGCATGACGCCGTTGGCGAGGGTAACCGCGGATCGGTAACCCACGTACCAGCCGCAGTCAAAGCGGCACAACCGGCACCAAAGCCGAAAGCGACGACATGGAACGTCAGCTTCCGCCTTCCAATCAACGCCATGGCAAACGGAACCAATCCGCTTGGGCTTTTGGATGAGCTGGATGAACTGGGTGAATGCGAAATCGTCGCGGACCTTTCAAAGGTCCCATCGCTCGATGTTCTCAATCCTAGCGATCTGCATGTTGGTTGGTCGATTACGCTCACGACGGAACAACCAAAGTCTGCCATCGAAGATGTCTTCATCTTCGTCATGGATGACATGGAAATCAATATTCGCCAGATTGAAGATACTGCAGAGGCCGAAGACACGCCCCTCGTAGAAGAGGTCGTGCAGACACCTGCAAAGTCCGCACCGGCAGCAACTCCCTGCTCGAACGACACCAAAAATGCCAAGGCCACCGAAAATGTTCGTGTTCCGGCTGAACGGCTTGACGAGTTGATGGACCGCGTCGGCGAACTGGTTATCGCCCAGTCGCGACTGTCGCAATTGGCAGGTGGCAGTGCTGACATTCTGCTTCGCTCGGTCTCCGAAGATGTGGAGCGGCTTTCCGGCGAACTGCGGGACACCATGATGGTATTGCGCATGGTGCCGATTGCCCAGCTTTTCGGCCGGTTCCGTCGCCTTATCCATGATCTTGCCCGAGAAACTGGCAAGCAGATCGAACTGGTAACCGAAGGCGAAAGCACCGAGGTCGACAAGGGCGTCATTGAGCGTTTGGCAGATCCGCTTGTGCACCTCGTCCGAAATTCCTGTGACCATGGATTGGAAACACCAGAAGAACGAATTGCTGCGGGTAAGCCTGCAATTGGTACCATTACTCTCGTTGCGCGCCAGTCCGGTGGTGATGTCACAATCAGCATTCGCGACGATGGCAGAGGAATTGACCGCGACCGTGTTCGTGCCAAGGCCGAGTCCTCAGGTATTGTCGCAGCGAACGCCGTTCTTGCCGATCAGGAACTCTTGCAACTGATATTCCAGCCTGGTTTCTCGACAGCGGCTCAGGTCACCAACCTCTCGGGCAGAGGTGTCGGAATGGATGTGGTCAAGCGCAGTGTCGAGGCTCTTCGCGGATCGATCAACGTCACCAGTACGGCGGGTATCGGCTCTGAGATATCGCTTGCCATCCCGCTCACCCTCGCCATCATCGATGGGCTGCTCGTACGGGTTGGCACGGGCTGCTACGTCATTCCGTTGTCAGCAGTTGAAGAATGCCTCGAACTTTCTCCCGAAGAAGATCTTCGTTCTCGTGGCCGTTCGTTCATCTCACTGCGCGAAAGTCTCGTACCATTCATCCGGTTACGTGACCTCTTCAGAACAGGAACGCCCCCGGACCAGTTCCAGAAAGTCGTGGTCGTATCGACGGGCGCAGAACGGGTTGGTTTGGTCGTTGACCAGATCATTGGCGATCACCAGACCGTCATCAAAGCGATGTCAAAACTGCATCATGACGTATCTACCTTCTCAGGGGCGACAATTCTCGGGGACGGTAGCGTCGCCCTGATCCTCGACGTCGGCCACCTCGTGGCAGCGGGACAACACCAGGAGGCGCAATTGCGCGCAGCAGGATGAACCAGCACATTACAATTAATGCCGGAACCATTTGGGGGAAGGACGATGATGTGGAGGTCCTGACCTTCAGTCTCGCCGGAGAAACCTTCGCAATTGAAGCGGTCAAGGTTCAGGAAATCCTTGATCTGCTGCCGGAAACCTCCGTCCCTGGAAGCTTGCCATTCGTTGGAAGCGTCATCAATTTTCGTGGCAAAGTCATTCCACTGGCTGACATACGTCTGGCATTCGGAATGGAGGCTGGAGAGAAGACGATCGACAGCCGGATTGTGGTCATTGAACTGCCACTTGGTGACGAACGCACCCTTATCGGGATTCGTACCGATAGGGTCTTTGAGGTCACCACCTTTTCAAAAAGCGCCAGTGAGGCCCCACCCAGCGTCGGAATGCGTTGGCGCGCAGATTACATCGATTGCCTGATCAAGCGGGAAAACCAGTTTGTTATCCTGCCGAACCTGGCGGCAATTTTTTCAAATCACAATTCACAATCGGCGGCTGGACCCTCGCACGGTTGAACTGAGCCAGCAATGGAGAACTAACATGCGTGCTTCGATCAAGTTAAAACTTGGATTGGCCTTCGGATTTATCATCATCATGCTCGTTGCGACCGCGAGCTACGGAATTTTGAGCCTCGGCAATCTCAACAGCACACTGGGAAGTGTTCTGCAGGGACCTGCTCTGCGCCTCAAGCTGGCGCAAAACCTGAACAATGAGCAGCTTCAGCAGCTACGGCAGCAAAAGAACTTGCTCCTCGCACCAGGCACGGCAGAAATGCAGGGCTACATTACGGCCTCTGACAATGCGCGTCGCGCCTTCGATGAAAACTTCAACCAAGTCAACGCTCGTGCAACAGAACAGGGGAAGGCCATCTGGGCAAAGCTTGCTGACTTCACCGCAGAATTCCGCCGGCAGGACGACCGCATTCGCTCATTAATGCTGCAGGGCAATACATCCGCAGCGCTACAGGTCTCCACGAACGAAGCACGCAAAGTCACAAACGAAATTGACGCACTGCTCAGCGAAGTTGTTACGTTGGAAGAAACCCGCCTGGACGAAGCCGAAACGGCTGCCAATGCAACATACATCGACACCAGAACAATCATGATTTCTGTCGCTGCTTTTGCGCTGGTCATCGCGGTTATCGCTGCGTTCTGGATTGCACTTTCGATCAACAAGGGCTTGCGCAATGCGATTCGTGCCGTACAGAGCGTCGCTGAAGGAGACCTCACTGAGTTCGCTGCTATTTCGAGCAAAGACGAAATCGGCGAGATGCTCAGCTACCTGAATGGCATGATTGAAAGACTGCGCGGCGTAGTGGGCGATGCACTCTCAGCGTCCGATAACGTTTCTTCGGGCAGTCAAGAGTTGTCTGCAAGTTCTGAACAGCTCTCGCAGGGTGCTACCGAGCAGGCTTCCTCCGCCGAAGAGGCATCTGCCTCCATGGAGGAGATGGCCGCCAACATCAAGCAGAATGCCGACAACGCCGCACAGACCGAAAAGATTGCCCGTCAGTCTTCTAAAGACGCTGAAGTCAGCGGTGAGGCTGTTGCCCGCGCAGTCAGCGCAATGCGCACGATCGCCGAAAAGATCTCCATCGTTCAAGAAATCGCTCGTCAGACCGACCTGCTCGCACTTAATGCAGCTGTTGAGGCTGCCCGCGCGGGTGAACATGGCAAAGGCTTTGCGGTTGTGGCTTCTGAAGTGCGCAAGCTGGCTGAACGCAGCCAGGCAGCAGCATCCGAGATCAGCTCTCTGTCCGGCGAAACTGTACAGGTAGCCACAGAAGCGGGCGAAATGCTGAACCGTCTGGTGCCGGATATCCGCAAGACTGCTGAACTGGTTGCTGAAATCTCCGCAGCATGCCGCGAGCAGGATATCGGTGCATCGCAGATCAATGAAGCGATCCAGCAACTCGACAAGGTAACGCAGCAGAACTCTGGTGCATCCGAAGAAATGTCGGCAACCTCAGAAGAGCTTGCTGCACAGGCAGAAGAACTGCAGAGCAGTATCGCATTCTTCAAAGTCGATCGCGCTGTTACATCGCAATCCGCACCAGCACGCAGGCCCGTCGAAAAGCCACAACCAGCTGCACGTCAGGTGGCCAAGCCCTCGTCGTTCAAGCCGGCTTCAAGTGGTTCGGTCAAGGCACAACAGGCCCGTGCAAAGGGTTTCGCGCTCGACATGTCGATGGGTGGCCCGGATGCACACGACGCTGACTTCAGGGAAAGTGCCTGAAACACACAATTATGATGCCGGTTAATCCGGCATCAGACCACCGTGTGTATGCGGTGGTGCAAAAGGGTCGCACGGACCCGCAGACAGGTGGATGTATCGCCCCACTGCATTCTTCAAGCTTTTCTTCCGTGAAACATGAAGAGCCAACATCGTACATTACCGTCATCGGGGACATACATGCGTCTGACTATCAAACTGAAACTGGCAATGGCCTTTGGTCTTGTCATCACATTGCTCGCCATCACCGCTGGCTACGGTATTTACAGCCTGGCCAATCTCAATCAGGCCGTCACGGACATCATCGCAGGCCCGGCGCACCGTCTCGAAAGCGCGCAGAACCTTAGCAACATTCAGCTTCGGATCACCCGCTCTCAGATGAACATGGCGACGGCAACCAATAGTGCGGATGTTGCAAAATACATCGAAGCTAGCACCACAAACCGTCAGCGCTTTGATGAACAGGTCAATGAACTCGAGCAGGCATCCACAACCGAAGACGGCAAGCGTGGTTGGAGAGAAGTTCGTGCTGCGAGTGCTCGCCTCTTCGCGATTGACGATCAGATCCGGGAATTTGCACGCGTCAACAACGCGACAGAGGCAGTCCGTCTTGCCACTGGCCAGGGACGGCTTATCGTGGATGAAATCGAGGCTTTGATCACAGCCCGTGTCGAGGCGAACAAGGCCTCAATGGTCCAGGCAGACCAGGACACAAATGAGCAGTACACGGCCACTCGCGACTATATCATAGGACTGACGGTCATTGCACTTGTGCTCGCGATTAGTGCAGCGTTGTGGATTGCTCTTGGCATCAACCGAGGCTTGAAAAAAATCATGGTTGTCGCTGAAGCTGTTGCGCTTGGCGATCTCAATCAGGATGTCGACATCAAGACGAATGATGAAATCAAGGATCTCGTTAACCGCATCAATGTGATGACGGGCAACCTGCGCAACACCGCTTCTATCGCCGACCAGATTGCCGACGGTGATCTGACTGTGACGCCAACACCGCTGTCCGACAAGGACACGCTCGGATTGGCACTGGAACGTATGGTTGAGCGTCTTCGCGGCGTTGTTGCAGATGCACTGTCTGCCTCAGACAATGTCTCTTCCGGTAGCCAGGAATTGTCTGCAAGCTCTGAGCAGCTTTCTCAGGGTGCAACCGAACAGGCATCATCCGCCGAAGAAGCCTCTGCTTCAATGGAAGAGATGGCTGCCAATATCAAACAAAACGCCGACAACGCAGCGCAGACAGAAAAGATTGCTCGCCAGTCCTCTAAGGATGCCGAAGCAAGCGGCGAGGCTGTGGGTCGTGCGGTCAGTGCAATGCGTACCATCGCCGAAAAAATCTCGATCGTTCAGGAGATCGCACGTCAGACAGACCTTCTCGCTCTCAATGCCGCTGTAGAAGCAGCCCGTGCGGGTGAACATGGCAAGGGTTTTGCGGTCGTCGCTTCCGAAGTCCGCAAGCTCGCCGAACGCAGCCAGGCAGCTGCATCGGAAATCAGCTCACTCTCCGGTGAGACCGTTCAGGTCGCGACGGAAGCGGGCGAAATGCTCAACCGTCTCGTACCTGACATTCGCAAGACAGCTGAACTTGTTTCCGAAATTTCGGCCGCTTGCCGCGAACAGGATATCGGTGCGAGCCAGATCAACGAAGCGATTCAGCAGCTGGACAAGGTCACGCAGCAGAACTCCGGTGCCTCCGAAGAAATGTCTGCAACATCCGAAGAGCTTGCCGCACAGGCAGAAGAGCTGCAGAGCAGCATTGCTTTCTTCCGCGTTGATCGTACCGTGGTTCCGCAAGCCGCTGCGGTTCGCAAACCCGCCGCAAAGCCTGTAATTGCTGCACGACCTGTCGCCAAGGCACCAGCATCGAGATCCGCAACAGCGAACTCGGTCGCATCTCAGCAAGCTCGGGCAAAAGGCTTCGCGCTCGACATGTCCATGGGCGGACCGGACGCAGGCGATGCAGATTTTAGAGAAAGTGCCTGATCTATGACCAATGTATCCTCCGAAGGTCAGTTTGTTACATTCAGCCTGGGTGACGAAGTCTTTGCGGTACCTGTTGAGGTGGTTCGTGAAATCCTCGATCATGAGGATGCATTCAAGATCCCACACGGACCGGATTATCTTCTTGGCTTGCGCGATGTGCGTGGACAAGGCGTTCCGGTCATTGACCTCAGACTTCGCTTAGGCATGAGCGGGACGGTCAAGACACCCCACACCAGGATGTTAGTTCTCGATATTCCAATGACCGAGCGCGTACTTGCGCTCGGCTTGGTGGCCGACAAGGTGTTTGAGGTCACGCCTTTCAGGGGTGACCAGATCGAAACAGCGCCTGACATTGGGGTAAACTGGAGTTCGGACTACATAGCCGGGGTGGTGAGGCGTGAAAGTGACTTCGTGGTCATCATAGACCTCGCACGCCTTTTCTCCGATGCCGCTGGCGTGCTTTCGCGCCCATCCAGCCGCTCTGGCCAAGCCGCATAAAGGAGCTTTTGTCTTGAATGCGACTGCAAGAAACACCTTTGATGACAGCCTTAGCCAACGAGACTTTCGTCAACTCGCGGCTTACATCTATGATTATTGCGGCATCAAGATGCCCGATACAAAACGATCAATGCTGGAAGGTCGCCTTCGCAAGAGATTGCGGGCGACAGGCTGTGGGACATTCAGCGCCTACTGTAACTATCTGTTTCGAGAAGGTGGCATGGATGCAGAGTCCATTCACCTGATCGATGTCGTTACGACCAACAAGACAGACTTTTTCCGTGAACCGAACCATTTCGAGTATATGGAACAGGTCGCTCTTCCGACACTTGCGAGAGATGGTCATCGTCGTATTCGCACCTGGAGCTCGGCATGCTCAACAGGTGCCGAACCCTACACTATGGCCATGGTACTGGCAGAAGCTGTCGAGAGAAATGTGATCCAGGACTACAGTATCCTGGCAACGGACCTTTCAACGGATGTCCTGAAAAAAGCGCATTGCGGTGTATACGCACGTGATCTGCTAGAGCCTGTTCCTGCTCCACTCGCAAAAAAATACGTCATGCAACCGGTAGACAAACACAGGAATGACGTCCGCATCTCTCCTGCACTGAGGTCAAAAGTAGGGTTTGCCCGTCTTAATCTGATGGATGCTAAGTACCAGATCGGCGAACCTGTTCAGATGATTTTCTGCCGGAATGTCCTCATTTATTTTGACAAGAAAACGCAGGTGCACGTGTTGTCGCGCCTTTGTGAAAACCTTGTCTCAGGTGGATATTTGTTTATCGGTCATTCTGAAACCGTCACGGGGATCGATCTTCCGATACGACAAGTTGCCAACACCGTGTTCAAGAAGAACTAACCAGCGTTATGTCCAAGAAGATCCGCGTCCTCATCGTTGACGATTCTGCGAGTGTCCGACAGACGCTCACAGCGGTCCTGCAGTCCGACCCGCAGATCGAAGTGATCGGCGCAGCCGCCGATCCCTTCATCGCCGCCAAGCGAATACAAGAAGAGATCCCCGACGTCATCACACTTGACGTCGAGATGCCGCGTATGGACGGGATCACCTTTCTCCGCAAATTGATGTCACAACATCCGATCCCAGTGGTGATGTGTTCCTCATTGACGGAATCCGGCTCGGAAACCCTGCTGCAGGCTCTCGAGGCCGGCGCTGTCGATATTATCCTCAAGCCCAAAATTGGCGCAGCGGACCATCTTGCAGAGTCTGCCATGAGGATATGCGAAGTCGTGAAGAGTGCTGCACAGGCAAGGCTAGGACGTCGTAAGATTACGTCCGCCCGCCAGTCGGAACTCAGTGGGCCAACTGCCAAGCTAACGGCTGATGCAGTCCTACCGCCCCCCTCGGGCAAGGCGATGGCTCGCACCACGGAAATGGTCGTCTGCGTGGGTGCATCGACCGGTGGCACAGAAGCACTGCGCGAAATGCTGGAGAAACTTCCTGCCAATGCCCCAGGCATCGTCATTGTCCAGCATATGCCGGAAAAATTCACCGCAGCTTTTGCCAAACGTCTCAACAGCCTGTGCGAGATGGAAATCAAAGAAGCGGCCGACGGTGACCCTGTCTTGCGGGGTCACGTGCTGATTGCGCCCGGTGACAAACACATGTTGCTGGAGCGCCAGGGCGCCCGTTATCATGTGTCCGTGCGCACCGGACCGTTGGTGTCACGTCACCGCCCGTCTGTTGACGTGCTTTTCCGTTCGGCAGCGCGCGCCGCCGGCGCCAATGCCATGGGTGTCATCATGACCGGCATGGGTGACGACGGCGCACGTGGCATGCTGGAAATGCATCAGGCTGGTGCTTTTACCGTCTCTCAGGATGAAGCAAGTTCTGTCGTTTTCGGCATGCCGAAAGAAGCAATCGCCCATGGCGGTGTCGACAAGATCCTGCCACTCGACCGCATAGCCGCAGAGATATTGGCTGAAGATCGCCGGCGATAATCAGATTTCCGGCGGCTGTTTTACTGTTCATTAACCATGTTGGCGAATGATGGACGAACCACCATGCGACCCGGTGCGTCCTGTGAGGCATGAACGTCTCTGTCAAAATTTCGGATCTGCGGCCATGTCAGTCATCACGTTTGCAAACACCAAGGGCGGCGCGGGCAAAACAACCGCAGTCCTGTTGCTGGCGACTGAACTTGCCCGTCGGGGCCTGCGCGTATGTGTGATTGATACCGATCCACAGCGCTGGATCTCACGGTGGCGCGATGCCGCTGATTACCGGGTCAGCTTTACAGTCATCACCTATGTCACCGCATCCAACTTGCAGCAGCATGTGCTGGACAGCCGCAAGGCCTTCGATCACGTCATCATCGACCTGCCAGGCGCACAATCACCTTTGCTGGCCACAGCAATCGGTCTGTCAGATCACGTCATGATCCCCGTGCAGGGAAGCACGATGGACGCGCAAGGTGGTGCCCAGGTGCTGGAACTGTTGCGTTATCTCTATGAGAAGGCCAATATCAGCATTCCGCACTCTGTTGTGCTGACGCGCGTCAATTCACTGGTCACCACACGCGCCTTGCAGGCTGCACGTCAACTGCTGGCCTCGCGTAATGTACATGTTCTGGATACACCGATCATTGAACGCTCTGCATTCCGCGACATGTTCGAATTTAACGGTTATCTGCACATGATGAACCCGGCGCAGGTGAGCAACCTGGACAAGGCCATTCACAACGCCGGATGTTTTGCAGACGAAATTCTGCGTCTGCTTCCGGCCTCAACAGCCAAGCGCAAGTCGGACATGATGCGCGCTGCCTGAACAAGTTCAGGCAGCATCACCGGCTTAAAACAAAGCGTCAGCGAACAGATCGTCATCGTGGTCTACGGATGACGAGGTGACCTTCTCCTTGGCGGGAGCCAGCTCAACCGGGAAATACTGGGTGTGAATGTCACGTTCTTGCGCCATGGTGTAAAGTTTGTAAATCCGGTTCGAGAAGGGCTGGATTTTTTCACCGATTGACGCGACATCAATCGAACCACCGTTCAGGACGCTGGCGGATAGTCCGCAGCACTCATCCAGGACGTTGCCAAGCTCGTTTTCAAAATCGAGTTTCACGACCGCCGAGCTGATACGGCTGAACACGGCCTGACCTTCGCGCGCCAGATCCTCCATGCCAGCTTCCATTTCAGTTTTGGCACCGGTGACGGCAGCAAGTGCGTCGCGCAGAGGCTGGCTGAGGTCATTGGAAGCATTGGCTTCATGGAGACCAAGTTTGCCGATTGCCGTTTCGATCTGCTGCAGGTCGGACACGATCGCATCTGCAGGACTTTCCAGCTTCTCAGCGAATACCCGCAATTCAGCGCTCACTACATTCACGGAACGTCCTTCATCACCCAGTTTGGAGCAACGAAGGTTGGAGTTCAAAGCCATGTAGTGAATTTCTGTCTTGATGGAACGCAGTACCCCCATGCCTCGGAGCAGGTCGTCCGCAGTCTGAGTGACCGTACTCACAACAGCATCGGCATCCGTACTGCTACCCTGCACACGTTCTGCCAGCTGACAAGCCTTGGAGATATCACGCTCCATAAGCTGCAAGGCACCGCCGCCGCCCTGGCGCGTGTTCTCGACGAGGTTATCGCGCAGGGACAGAATACGTGCAGCGTCATCGGCGAAGCTGGAAATACCTGCGAAAATCTTGCGGCAGTCGCGCTGCAGATCTGTCGTGGTTTCCTCCAACTGTGCATTCACGAGAACCGCAACAGCTTCTTTCAACGTATCGGCTTCATCCTGAGAGAGCTCCCTGCCCTCATCAGAATTCATGTATTCATCCAGCATCTGCATGGTCGACTGAACATGCTCGATGCGCTGGCGTGTGATGTCGCCGATCTGCAAAGATGAAAGTGCCGAGGCAATCTTGCCCTGAACGCCCTGCGCGATGGATTTGACCTGCGCAGCCATCTGCTTCATTTCGCGATGCTGTTCGCCCACCAGCGCTGAATTGCGCTTCAAGCCTTCAATGATTTCTGGGATGGTTGCCTGAAAATCCTTCAGGATCGTTGCCGAGAAATTGCGCGCCTTGCCAAGCTGCTGGCGCATGGTTTCAAGATAGGTACCAAACTTGCCGACTTCATCAGCACCAAACTGAATGCGCTCACGGATTTCGTCAGCAAAGGAAGAAAATTCGGCAATACCCGCGCCGGTAATCTTCACCGTGATGGCAAATGTCTTGAGATAGCGGATTGTCTCTCTGATATCATCGAGATGATTGTCCGTCGACTTGCAGAATTCCGCCATGGCTTCAAACGCCACCTGCCGTTGCTGCTCAGTATCAGGCAGACGGGCAAGATCTTCAATCGTCTTGCGCATGCCGGCAATCGCCGCATCGGCAGTGCCGCCATCCATCGTACCGGCCATGCGGTCGAGAATTGCAATCAGATCACTCAGAATTTCCATGACGGAAACCAGAACCGCGCCGCCATCCAGAAAGGTCTTTTCGATGCGAGCATGCGCAACCGACAAGCCTGTCGTCAAATCTGCCCGATGATCAATTATATTGGTTGTGAGTTTACGTTGTGCGTTCACTATTCTTTTCCCAACCGCCCTGTTTGAAGGCAAGCTAGGTGGAATATGGAAATGACAGGTAAATTCGGGCGCCTGTTCTAAAACAGAACAATTTGAAGGTTAATGAACTGCGTCACATATCACTAAAATTGCAATGGATCTGTCACAGTATCGCTTATGCATTATGTCTGAGGTCGATTGCACCGCCGAATTCCCAAAACAATCGAGTTAGTTGATGCTTACTTCGCCGGATGATGGAATATCGCTACAATTTGTCTCGCGATATCCTCAGGTGACAGCCTACCTGCCCGATACCAGCCAGCCACCTTATTCAGCAGCGTCAACAACAACAGGCGATAAACGCTTCGATCAAGTACTGGATCAAGCGGCAGCGCGTTGACAAGATCTGTAAACAGCGCCTCAAAGGCGTCACGCTTCAGGATCAGTTTTTCACGGACGGGAGGTGGCACTGACTGAAAATCATTCATCAGGGGCAGGGTCAGCGAGTTCGGATCAAGCTGGATATCCAGCATGGTGACACATGCGACTTCCAGCCGCCTCCAGGGGTCTTCAACGCCTTCGATGGCGGCGCGAATACGGTCCTCACCCATTTGCAAGGCCATATCATGGACTTTGACAAACAGGGCTTCCTTGGACTTGATGTAATGGTAAAGCGACCCGCCGAGCAGCCCGACCTTTTCGCCGATGTCACGGATCGACGTCGCCGCAAATCCACGCTCGGCAAACAGCGCACCTGCTGCTTCTAGCACCTCGAGATGGCGGTCGGTGAGTTTTGCGCTGCTTTGCACAACGCCGTGATCACTCTCATTTTCCCCTCTACGCAAAACCTTGTTTCGGGCTGCCATCTAAACTCTTCCTCGACATAGCCTGCAGATCATCAGGTTTCGAACATTGCGCACAAATTCAACGGCACGAATAGAGGTGTCGTGATTTTTTGACGATCCAAAGACAGCTCATGCCAGGAGACTTGAGGAAGACGAGAAAAGGCATCACGACTTTGTGGAGTAGTAAGACTTATACCACTCGACAAATCGCGCGACCCCAACCTTGACCGGCGTGTCTGGATTAAAACCGACCCAACGTTCAAGTTCATCGGTATCAGCCGCGGTTGCCGGCACATCACCCATCTGCATCGGCAGATAGTTTTTTTCAGCCTTCATGCCTAGGGCATCCTCTAGCGCGCCGATGTAGTCCATGAGATGGGTTGGCTGATTGTTGCCTATATTGAATACACGATACGGCACGTTGCTGGTTGAGGGATCAGGATTGGCCGGATCAAAATTAGGGTCGGCCTCGGCAGGTCGATCATTTATTCGCACAACACCTTCGACAATGTCATCGATATAGGTGAAATCACGGACCATTTGCCCGTGGTTGAAGACATTGATCGGCTTACCGTCCAATATTGCTTTAATGAACAGAAACAGCGCCATATCCGGGCGTCCCCACGGACCATAGACCGTGAAAAAGCGCAAACCTGTCGTCGGTAGATTGAACAGATGGCTGTATGTGTGAGCCATGAGTTCATTTGCCTTTTTTGTGGCAGCGTAAAGACTTATCGGGTGGTCGATATTGTGATGTTCGCTGAACGGCAAAGCGGTGTTTCCACCATACACCGAGGACGAACTTGCATAGGCCAGACTTTCAACACCGTTATGCCGACAACCCTCAAGAATATTCAGGAAACCCTGAATGTTGGAATCGATATAAGCGTACGGATTTTCTAAAGAATACCGAACACCGGCCTGTGCTGCCAGATGAATGACGCGCTGCGGACGGTGTTGTTTGAAGATGCCGGCAACACCATCCGTGTCTTCGACACTCAGCTTGGAAAAAATGAAATTCGGATACTCTTTCAACCGTGCCAAACGCGCTTCTTTTAAAGCGACATCGTAATAGTCGTTCAAGTTGTCCACACCGATGACCGTATCGCCACGCTCAAGCAAACGAATGCTCGTGTGCATCCCGATAAATCCCGCCGCACCAGTAAGCAGTATTTTCACGACAGACGCTCCAACTCGCAGTTTAGTTCAGTAATGTGTGACTCGTCGCCTCGGCAACGGAACACCAAGCGTTTCCAACACAATCGATAAATCGTCAATTCGTTTTACGCTTAAAGACGATCAACATTCAGATAGTGCAGTTTAAAACGACAATCCACCATAGAAAAACCACGTGCACTTTGCTAATCGCACATACCTTCAAGCGTTACGAAGAAGCTGCTCATATCATTCTGAAAGGTGAGATAATGACGTTGGAAAATCGAACTGTAGCCGTTATTGGCCTTGGCTATGTCGGACTTCCTCTCGCAGCAGCATTAGGTCGCGTTAGAGAAACAATCGGCTTCGATATCAACCCAACGCGAATAACGGAACTTTCGTCGGGACACGACCGTACTCAAGAACTGACGCCAGATGAGTTGAAAGCCAGCACCAACATATCGTTCACGGCGGATTCGGCGCAGTTATTAACCGCCTCCATCTTTATCGTAACAGTTCCGACACCCGTAGATGAGGCAAATCGCCCGGACATGACACCGCTTGTTAAGGCAAGCGAAACAGTGGGACGAGTGCTGAAAAAAAACGATGTCGTCATTTTCGAATCCACGGTCTATCCGGGCGCGACGGAAGAAGTCTGTGTACCTATCCTGGAAGCGGAGTCTGGCTTGGTCTACAACCGAGATTTTTTCTGCGGTTACAGCCCGGAACGTATCAATCCAGGGGATAAGGTCCACCGTTTGGAGAACATCGTAAAGGTCACGAGTGGCAGCACGCCCGAAACCGCTGACCTTGTTGATAGCCTGTATAAACAGATCATTCTGGCTGGCACCCACAAGGCCAGTTCCATTCGTGTTGCCGAAGCCGCCAAAGTGATTGAAAACACCCAGCGAGACGTCAACATCGCTTTGATGAATGAATTGAGCCTGATCTTTCAGAGGCTGGAAATTGACACGATGGACGTGCTTGAAGCCGCCGGTACGAAATGGAACTTCTTACCGTTCAGACCCGGTCTCGTTGGCGGCCACTGCATTGGTGTTGATCCCTACTACCTCACACACAAGGCTCAACAGATCGGTTATCATCCAGCTGTCAT
This sequence comes from Rhizobium sp. BIGb0125, assembly GCF_024810055.1. Lineage (NCBI taxonomy): Bacteria > Pseudomonadati > Pseudomonadota > Alphaproteobacteria > Hyphomicrobiales > Rhizobiaceae > Rhizobium > Rhizobium sp. BIGb0125. Next base: position 64,993 of record NZ_JANUDV010000004.1, on the reverse strand, counting down.
CCTAGCCGGGCGCCGCATCAATGACAGCATAGGCGCATTTGTTGCAGAAAAGACGGTAAAGCTTATTTTGCAACGTGATTTACCGCTTAACAATGCGCGGGTACTCGTGCTCGGGCTGACATTCAAGGAAGATTGCCCGGATCTACGCAACACCAAAGTTGTCGACATCATTCACTCCCTCAAAGAATATAATCTTGAGGTCGATATTTACGACCCTTGCATAAATGTTGAGGACGCCGACCGTGAGTACGGCTTGAAATGCCTGACAGCATTACCAGAAACTGACGATTACAGTGCTGTTATCGTCGCTGTTGGCCACAGCCAATTCAAGGAAATGGGCACAGACGCATTGCGCAACCTTGCAAAGGAAAATGGCGCATTGCTGGACGTGAAATCCATATTCGCCAAGGAAACAACCGATTGGAGACTGTAACGGTTTTTGGGTACTCTTCCGGCCATTAAGATATCGAGGTTGCTAGGCTGGCCGTTTCGAAATACATCGCCTATCTCCACTCTATGAGATAACAATATTATAACTCAGAGCTCTGAAAATGACGGCGAAACGCATAACCGATCTAGTTCTCGTGATACTAGCAGCGATAATTCTCGCCGTGCCCATGATCATGGTCGGCATTGCCGTGAGGCTTACCTCGAAGGGTCCGGCTCTTTACTGGTCGAAACGCGTTGGTAGAGGCAATCAATTGTTCGATATGCCAAAGTTTCGAACGATGGCTGTGGATACCCCAGTCGTCGCAACACATCTCTTAAATGACCCAGCGAAGCATTTAACGCCAATTGGCAGCTTCTTGCGCAAGACCAGTCTCGACGAACTACCCCAGCTCTGGTGCATACTGAATGGCGAGATGAGTTTCGTGGGGCCGCGGCCCGCTCTTTATAATCAATACGACCTGATTGAAGCGCGGACCTTGTGCAATGTCCATTCACTTCCGCCAGGGCTGACGGGCTGGGCACAAATCAACGGTCGAGATGAATTGGCGATTCCAGAAAAAGTCGCCTTGGATGCCCACTACCTGGCACGACATAGCTTCCTTCTCGATATGCGCATTTTGATTATGACCGCCGTGAGCGTTATCGGAGCCAGAGGCGTTAAGCACTAGAACTTCAGTTTTTGACGCCAAGTCGTCGCCACTAAGAATTTTGCCTTTTCTTTGAGAAAGGTAGTCAGCACACTTGAATTGATTGATGGAGTATTTTTGTTGAAGACGACATTGGTCACTGGAGCGTCTGGATTTGTGGGTTCCCACCTAGTTACCGAGATGGCGCGACGTAACATGCCGTTTAGGGGACTTACGAGAGGAAGTGCGCCTAACTTGGTAACGATCCCCTCTTACAGTTCCGACATGAGCTGGCATCCTTATCTCGAGGATGTCGAGACTATCGTACATTTAGCCGCCCGCGTTCACGTGATGAGAGAGACCGACGTAGATCCAATCAAGCGATTTCGTGAAGCAAACGTTTTATCGACAATTAATTTGGCGAAACAGGCTGCAGAAGCCGGCGTTCGACGTTTTGTATTCGTGAGTTCCATCAAGGTGAATGGTGAGTGCACACCGCCCGGAAAACCATTTCGCGCAACTGACCCGCGAGGCCCACTGGATCCATATGGCATCTCAAAAGCAGAAGCCGAGGAAGCACTCATTGAACTAGGCGCGAAAACGGGAATGGGCATTACAATCGTTCGTCCCCCACTCGTCTATGGCCCCGGCGTTAAAGGTAATTTTCAAACCTTGATCAAATGGGCACGTAAAGGCGGGCCATCGATTTTTTCCAAGGTAGACAACAAACGTTCCTTCATCTCCGTCGATAATCTTTGTGATTTTCTCATAACGGTTCTGGATCACCCGAACGCATCAAATTCGGTATTTCTGGTGAGCGATGGCGAAGATCTTTCAACCCATGAACTTTTAACCAGATTGACCACAGAGCTTGGCCGCACGCATAAAAGCATACCACTCCCCCCGTTCATTTTACGAGGGCTTGGAGCACTTGTCGGTCGCAAGGACATGATTGCAAGGTTGACAGAAAACCTTGAGATCGACATGTCAATGACGAGAAAGTTCCTAGGATGGGCACCTCCCTTTTCGGTAGGCGAGAGCTTGCGTAAGCTTACGAGGCCGTAATTTGATTGTGATTCACAAATAGCTCGCCAAGTTGCGCTGCGCGGTAGTATGGAGGCCTATAAAACGCGCCCCTCCCAAAATTTCAGATTTCCACAAGAATACGAACGCTCACGTATAATCGTTAATCAAGCTTTTTTTACAAAGCTTGTCACATAGCGTACACAATTACCCCAGTAACAATTGCATGGGGCAACACACAATGACGGCAGACAAAATTATCGAAGGCATCGAGGCAAACGTCTGGAATTATTATGACCTCAGTGCTGACGAGAAAATTGTATCCGTTCCAGCCCGTACATTGTTGTCTCCCGATCGCCTTGATGTTCTTGCCCGCTATATTTTTGTCAAGCAGCGAAATTTAGGTTGGGGCGTAGGTTGGGGCACCAGTATTTACCGGCACTACCTTGAAACATGTAATGCAGATTTTATTGACGGCGACAAAACGAAGAGCTCGTTTAGCGATTACTTGAGATCATTCTCTAAATTATCTGATAGCGTGGCTGTGGAGGGATGGAACTTCAACAAGGGGCTGCTCCCTCATGTTGACGGAGCGGTTATCGATGGTGCCCATCGTCTGTCTGTCGCACTCTATCACGACGGAACTGTCGAAGCTGTGCAATTAAAAGGACAAAAACAGGTACATTCAGCCGATGCCCTTTTGCGAATTGGAATTTCTCCCAATATTGTCGAGCAACTTGTCAATGAATTCATTTCATTAGACGAAGAAACATTCACAGCGATTCTGTTTCCATCGCAACTTAATCTTCAAGACGCCGCGGTTCATCGGATCGGTGAATTTGCGAAGATCATATACACAAAAGATGTGGCTTTAAGTGATCAAGGTCGAAAGAATGTGATCGAGCTGCTTTACGGCCATGAGCCTTGGTGGAAAACAGAGTTGCTTGAAGACTTTGTAAATTTACGATTTCCTCAAGGTGGATCAATTACCGCTGTTTTCTTCAAGGCCAATGCAGGACAAACCTCACGCACAGTCAAAGAACGCGCAAGAGAGATTTTTCCTGCGATACACTTCATCCACGCCAATGATACACATCAAGAAACACGCTGGATCGCTGACTGCCTATTAAATCCAAATGGCATTCAATATTTGAATTTGAGACCGACTGTTCAGCCGCCACGTTTTCGCGAACTTCTTGATGATTTTAGATCAAGGATAACCAGCGATAAATCGCCAGGAAATTATTGCATAGATTCGAGTGCCGTCATGGCCGCGTTCGGCATCAGGGACTGTCGAGATTTGGACTACATCACTCCAGAAGTACGTACGACTAAGCTCGCGGACGATAGCCGAATATCGTGGCACAACGAAGAATATCTAAAATTCCCAATACCAGTAGATGAACTTGTCGCAAATCCAGCCCACCACTTTGTTTACAAAGGGGTTAAATTCATGGCCCTGGATACTGTTATGTTTTTCAAACGGCACAGATGGGCTGAAAAAGACATCGAAGACTGTCGCCTAATCTTGGAAGCACGCTATAAGATTTCTTTCAGAGATCGTTTTGCGACGAAGCGAAAGCGTCTGAAACGCGAGATCTCATATCTGCTTCAGATAATGCCTGCCGAGACCGCAAAATTGCTTAAACGAATTCTGCCGACAAGTGCATTTCAGGCCCTACGTCAGATGTACCGCAGGTGGAAAGGCATCATGTGACGTAACATTTAAATCAGTTTGTTGCGCATATTCATGACCGGCACATTGCCATCGTCACTATGCATGCCGCAGGTATAGTTCTGAATATCGGGTCTAGAACCAGAAAATCCGGTTTTACAAAGAGGCCGACAAAGCTTGAAGCTTTGCCGGCCTTTAATTATTGCGAGATAAACAACGTGATGACCCGCTTGCGATAGTCAAGTATAGATCATCAAAACCTAAGCTTTGCCTTTCGCAGCAGCATCCGAAACGTTCTCATTGGATCGACTCGTACTGCAGAAAACAGCGCATGACACGCTAAGACGATCAAAAACCTGCGCACTGCACCATTAAATAACCTGAGAAGAAAATCAGCCATAAGTGGCTCGGCACGAGTTTTCACGTCTAACTGCCGATAGTCTTGCCACGCATTTTTTAGCTCGACAACCTGACCCAGAGAGATGCGCGCATAGCGAATAACAAAGAGAGAAGCTTCAAGGTCCCTCCGCATTTCAATAGGTATCATCTCAATAAGTCCGGGACCTATCGATTCAATATCTTGAGAGGGATCAGGTAATTTTGCTACGCGCATTCGATGACACAGTTTGGCTATCATGGTCGCCAGCTCTTGTTGCTCACGATGAACAAGCGAGACATTTGTGTCATGAACTCGGTATTTTAACAGAGGCTTTGGAATGTTACTGAGCGCATAACCAAGTTCATGAATGCGCAACCAAAGATCATAATCTTCTGCATGAGAAAATGCTCTGCGATACCCGCCAGCGGCAACCACAGCCTCTTTTCTCATCATGACAGTTGGATGGGCGAATGGGCATCCGGCTTCTAGAAAATTTTCCACATCGCCTTCAGATACGGGATAATCGCCTTGACGAACAATCTCTCCATCGGCGTCAATAAGAAGAATGAAGCTGCCAATGGCTCCAAGATGCGGCGCTTCGGACATGCGGCGGTATTGCTCTGAAAAGCGCTCTGGCATAGCGATATCATCGGCGTCCATACGTGCAATAAGATCAGCACGAGCGAGGTTTATTCCTTCATTAAGAGCAGAAACAAGCCCGCCATTTGATCGGTCAACGAGCACAATACGCGTATCGCGAGCAGCCAACTCACGTAAAACGGCACCGCTTCCATCTGTTGAGCCATCATTGATGACGATCAGCTCAAAATTTGAAAATGTCTGCGCCAGCAAGCTTTCAACAGCTTCGCGCACGTACTTTTCAGCGTTATAAACAGGTAAAATGACACTGATTAATGGCTCATCACTCATTTCAGGAGAATCCAGTCAGCGGGATACAAGTCAAGAACATTGCAGCCTGCAAGCTTTTCTGAGGTGAACCATTGAGCGGGAGAGATAACTCTTCGCTTTGGACTGTTGTTAAGCCAGGCGGCCCACCAGGAGTATGAACTGTTTGCAATTATATTATGTTTGCAGTTCGCCATGAGAAACATGTCTTCCCAAGGTGCAGATGGATCTGACCGAACCACGTGGAAACGCGGTGATTTTGCGAAATTTTCAGTCGCATAATCAGGGTCATCAGAAAACAGGAAAAAGTCGGTGTCGGTCCCAACCAAATCCTGCATAAGTGCGATAGCCCGATGATAATAACCAAGACCTAATGCGGCATGCACTGAAGAGGCTGTGGCGCTGAGATAATCTCCACGACGAACATGCAAAGAAACACTGCAGTTAGAAGCAGAAATTTTTTCTGCCCACCCAGCTGACGTCGCCGTAAACGGAGATTTCAGTTGAAACCGTGCGCGGAGCAAATCCTCCGCACCCAGGAAATATTGCGGGCTCTGAAAATACCCATCAAGCAATATCTCATCACTCGAGAGATCCGCACTTATAGGATTGTAATGAAAATTTTGCTCTCGATAAACACCGTCACGAAAAGCCCGATCTCCATTCAGTCTACGTGCTATACGAGACACAAGCGACGAGGAAACCGGCCCTGCCACAGGCGGGCCGGAATATATATCTTGCGGCACTTGCAGTACATCAAGCTGATAGGGCCAAGTCTTGTAAGCGTCAAAAGTGGACACATCCAAATACAATTTTCGGTTCAACTGCTCCGACAGCCCGAGCGCTGCCGCATACTGGAACATCTGGTTGCCCAGTCCGCCCAAAAGACGAATTACTACTGCTCCATTCACACTTGACCTATCGCTCACGCAAATCTGCCTTTTATTCGTTTCACCAGAATCTTTATTATGCCAAAGCAAATTTCCGCCCAAAAATGGAGTTGATTGGGGAAAATTGAGCGAACCAACGCATTCTCATTCGTCGCGAAGCTTCGATAAAACTCGTGAACAATTGACGGTTTTTTTATCGACGGAAGGATAGCGTCTATAGCTGCACGCCGCAGACTTCTCTCAAAACGGTTGTCAGCTCTAACGGCTGCCTCCCATTTCGAATATACCCGCATTTGCTGCTGAAAAAATTTCAAAGCTCGCCCACGTTGAACACGGCGTTGTGCACTTTCATTATGGATGCGTATTCCGACAACAGCTTGTGGCGTAAAATCCACCTTGCTGATTTTGGCTAAGCGTATCCAGAGGTCCCAGTCTTCACCATGAAACAATTGCTCATCAAAGTGACCAGCAGAATCCAGTACGTCCCTCCGCACTAATACACTCGACGCAGAGCCGGACAACACATAGCTTTCAATCAACAAAGGTAGAAAAATATCGCCTCTTTTTTTGGGCGGCACAACATATTGATTGGTCGCAAGTTCACCGTCAGCGTTTATACAAAAATATGACGAGTGTACAAATCCAACATCTGATGCAGCGCGCCCAAACACCTCAGCCTGACATTCGAGTTTTGTAGGCAACCAGATGTCATCAGCGTCAAGAAAAGCTATAAAAGGTGCCTTGGAAGCCGATATTCCTGCATTTCTCGCTGCAGAAACCCCTTTGTGAGGCAACTTTAAGTAACTTATGCGCGAATCCGATTCCATAAACGACTTTGCAACATCGACGGTTCTATCCGATGATCCGTCATCTGCCACTATTATGCGTGAAGCGGGCAACGTCTGCTTTTGAATCGAACGTAGTGCATCCGCAAGATACTGCTCACCGTTAAAAACAGGTACAACAACGTCGATTTCAATGCTTTTCATTTTATTTACTCAAATCATCACGCCTTACCCATGATTCCCAAACAAACGGGTAGCGCCACTCAAGCCGGTGGGTACGTTGCAAGCGTTTTGCCAAGTCTTTATATTTCCTGCGAGCATCAGGAACGTGCAAGTGAAATTGAACCTGAAGGTGCTTTATTGTCGTGATCCGATTGGTATCAATCAACCGGTTAAGTAGAGCGAATTCTCCACCTTCGATATTAAGCTTTGCCAAATGCCACTCAGTTACACCACGCTCGTTCAGAACACGTTCTGCATCTAACAAACTCACTTCGACTTTCTTTCCATCGGATGCACCGAAAACGCCGGACGCATCAGCATCCAAATCAAACCGGACTGTCTCGTCCTGGTCAGAAAGCCCGGCTTCGTACAAACGCACCTTTCCATCACCAGAAAAACGGTTCCTTATCGTTTCAGCAAACGTGGGTATCGGCTCAAAAACTGTAACATCTGCGTCACAAATCGATCGAAACTTGGCAACGAAGTCTCCCGCATAACCACCAACATCCAAGATATTTGCGCCCTGCGGAAGATCGTATCTGAACCTGAGATCCTCGGATGGATTATTTGTAATCCATTGCTGATGAGACCTGTAGAATTCGTTCGTGACGTATTTCCAATAATGCACGCACCTCTTCTTGGCAAAAGACGCCTTGTATTTAAATGATCGAAGAATACTCAACACGGCTGGGCGATGTTCCACGTACGAGCGTGCTCGCGCTCTTAATCTTATCGGAAGAGGCAAAAACTCATTCTCTGCATAAAGTGTCCGTATGGGCTTTCTGTCACCCGCACTATTGGCAGCGCTCAGATCTTTTGCAACCTTGGCCAGCAACGCAAAAACGTTATGTTCATACATCACACGCCGGCGCGCTTCGCTTAGATGCTCACGATTTTGTTCTGCAATATTCGAATGTATGACTTCTTTGATGATGGCGACTGCATTCTCCGGATCATAAATATCGATTGCTCGGAATGCACCAGCAGGGAAATAGTCCGCTGCATTAGGACAACCGTGGTAGATAGGGAAAGTTGACGTCAAAAAAGGATCGGCAAGTTTTTCCGTCCAATAGTCATCAATTGCACAGTTCTCGAGAGCGATATGATACCTATATGCATCAAGGACGTCACGTTTATCTGAAAAATCAGCGATACCGCGCCCAAATACGTCGACCTCGTCACCTAACGCCTCTTTCAATTTCATGACGAATTCCAGCCTCGCACGGTGCTCTGCAGTGAATGTCTTATTTGACGACACGACAGACACAAGCTTCGATTTTTGCGGGGAATGTGTCTCGAACTCGTTAAACTGCATTGGAGATGCAAGAAGTTCACCTCCGGCAGACATAGTTCCAACATGCCAAGGAAGACCGGCTTGGGTAAGTATCCGCTTAGGGTGTGGAGTCTCTCTATCCGCAGTGATAACTGCATCAAATTGAGCCAAGAACCTTTGGTTGTATCTCTTAACGTTAGATGGCTCAGAGACGACGAAAACAGTCGGAACTGGCTTACGTAAAACCAGACTGCGCTCTGGAAGGGCATCATACACGAACACAACGTCCGCATCGTCTGTGTCCACAAAAAACTGCACATCCCCAAACGAGGTGCTTCCAGACGGAAGTTGACGCCTCCACGGCCAATTTGAATGCTGAGTAACAAATGCCGCTTTGATCATCAAACTATCCTTAACATCCTGCATGCACTCAATCAGCGACCCAATCCAAAACCGGAGCGACGATACCGGGTCGACGGGCCCGCCAATAGGGCGATGGGCTCAATCCGCCAGACACCTGGAGGAAAACACTCACTGGCGTATTACCTGGCTCTGAAAACCAACCCTGCCCGTGAAGAGAGGCAAAGAAATCCACTCGGTAACGACCTTCGTTCAAGAAATGAGCGGGTATTTTTGCTCTTATAACGTTGTATCCGATTTTCAACTCGGGCCAATTCTCAGCATCCTTGTCGGTCGTCACAGACCAAAATACGTGCTGACCATGTTCATCGATAACCACACAACCAAAATTCAACAAGGGACTGAGGCGATGGATATCGAGGTCAATCTCCACACCGAATTCTCGATTGCCTGGAATCGGGTGATCAAGTGTCTCGCCTGCCATGTCGGTTAGACGGAATGTTTTCAGTGAGAAAAAGTCACAGTCGAGTGGACCGTGTACATCCGCGCGGTGAAATCCCTGCAGTTTCCCGTCTTCACCCATCAGATACCGCGCGCACGTCTCTTGCACGTCTGTGCTATCGGCCTTTAACCGTCCGCGCTCCATCCAGATTATACGCGAGCAAAGCTGCATGACTGCATTCATGTTGTGCGACACAAACAGCACCGTACGACCAGCGCTGGCAACATCACGCATTTTACCGAGGCACTTGTTCTGGAAATCAACGTCACCAACAGCCAGTACTTCATCAATGATCATGATCTCTGGCTCCAGATGAGCAGCCACAGAGAAAGCAAGGCGCATTTTCATGCCGCTGGAGTAGCGTTTTATTGGAGTATCGATAAATTCTTCCACGCCGGAAAAAGCTACGATCTCATCGAAGCGAGCCTTGATCTCCTGTTTCCTGAGGCCGAGGATCGTGCCATTGAAGAAAACATTTTCGCGCCCGGTAAGTTCAGGATGAAAGCCTGTTCCAACCTCCAACAATGAACCAACGCGTCCGTTCAGAATTGCTTCGCCAGATGTCGGTGTTGTAATTTGGGAAAGGACTTTTAAGAGAGTACTCTTCCCGGCGCCGTTGCGGCCAATGATACCAACAACCTCACCTTCATTCACATCGAAGCTGACGTCGTTAAGCGCCCAAAACTCACGCGGCTGAGATGGCTGGCCATTTTCGGCGGCCTCTGCTCTCTTCCCTTTAAAAATAGACGCCAGCAAATCGCGCAAAGTATCATGAGCAGGTCCTGAGCCGCTCAGTTGATACCGTTTGCCAATACCATTCACACTGATGATCGGAGACATGATTAAATCCTATCGACGATCGTCGGTTCTAGCTTACGGAAAATGCGGAAGCCAAAGTTGAAAATGATCCCTGCCCAAAGCAATACAATTCCAACAGCAGCGAGAGACGGAAACGGAGTGCCGAGAAGCACAGCACGCGCTGTATCCAAAAGTGTGGCAACTGGATTGAGGATAAACACCCACTGATACTTCTCTGGAACGAAGCTAACAGGATAGATCACTGGTGTCAGGTACATCCCAATCTGAACAAAGAATGGTAGAGCAATGCTGATATCACGATAGATAGCGTTCAGCGGCGAAAGCATTAATCCTATTGCGTATCCGAGCAACCCGCCGAAAATTAGCAAAAGCGGTAGAAGCACCACATAAGGTGTAGGCACAACTCCGTAAATCAGCATAAGCGCCAGCAAAATAACAAGGGAGATGCATAAGTCCACCCCAGCGGATATTGCGGGAACCAAAGGAAGAATAATACGAGGAAAAAAAACCTTCGTGATAATACCTTCGTTTTTTACAAGCGCACCGGATGCCTCCACAACGACCTTGCTAAAATATTGCCAAAACAGCAGGCCTGAAAGGACGAAGACGGGATACGGAATGCCATCGGCAGGAATTTTTGCCAAGAAACCGAATATAACCGAAAAAATAATTGTCGTTATCAGCGGCTGCACCACGGCCCAAGCCACACCGATCACCGATTGCTTATATCGAATCTGGATTTCTCGCAAAGCGAGCGTCCAAGCGATATCTCGATTTAACCAAATATCCCTTAGACCGTCCCACACTGTTCGATCTGCTCGCGGTCGAATTACAACACGCGCTACGCCGTGTTTCGGGAGCATATCTGTCATTAGGCTAATTCCGTTTTGTTGAATTCTTAGTCACGTACTGCTTCCGACAGCAACTGCTTCTTCAATTGCCAAACGCAGTAACCCGAATTCTTCATCAAGCGGAAAATGATGATTACCGATAAAAAGCCCGGCGCCGTCGATAATCTCCGCGTTTGGAAGATTGCCGCTGATTGAATAATCAAACCATTTCAGAACTTCGTTCTTGGCGAAATTTCCTGCGACGATCGGTCGGACATCAATTTTATGATTATTAAATGCACTAACGAGCTGTTCGCGGGAGAATGGCGCATCCGGGCTAACAATCATTGAAAAGCCAAACCAGCTGCTTTCACCAATCTCGCGTTGGGTCCGTAAAAACGGATAATCGGCCAGGATTGCCTTGAACGTCTCGGCATTGCGTCTACGTTCACTGACAAGCGTTGGAAGTTTGCGCAGCTGAGCCAAGCCAATTGCACCACTCATCTCCAATGGCCTGACATTATATCCCGGCAAGATAAACCTGAACGATTCCGTGAAGGCGTCATCACTCTTAGGCGTTGTTATCTTATTGACTTTTGGCAGATTTCTCGTCCAGCCATGCGCTCTGAGCGCAAGCAATATGTGATAAAGCTCCTCATCATCAGTAATTACCATCCCGCCTTCCATGGTCGAGATGTGATGACTAAAGAACGCGCTAAAAGTGCCCATGATACCGTGTGACCCGGCCTGCCGCCCCTCGAAAGTTGCGCCCATCGATTCACAATTGTCCTCGATGATATCAATCTGTCGGTCACCAACGATCTTTCTAATCTTGGAAAAATCGTTCGGATTACCGAGTAGGTTGACGACCATAATCGCCCTGGTGGCCGGCGTTATTGCTCGCTCCAGTTTGCCGAGGTCATAGTTGAGGGTATTGATATCGATGTCCACGAACCGGAGCTTTAGTCCGTATTGGTGGAGTGGATAATACGTTGTGCTCCATGATACCGCGGGCACAATAACTTCGTCCCCCGGCAGCAATGGAGAATTGCTGCGATATCTGAGCGCGCCAACCATAATCAAATTAGCAGATGAACCCGAGTTCACCATGACGCAATATTTGCTGCCACAGTACTCAGCAAACGCCTGTTCAAACTCAGCCACGCGCGGCCCCATCGAGAACATGCCCGATTCGGTTACGCTACGAATTGCTTCGTACTCTTCTTCGTCCCAGCTCGAATTAGCCAGCGGATAAGTCATTTGCATCATCCAATGTCAAAAAATATTCATAGGCTTTCTGGATACCCTCCCGCAACGAAGTTGGGGCAGACCAACCCAAATTCTTCTGGCGAGAAACATCCAACAATTTCCGCATCATACCAACCGGCTTTGTGGTATCGAAGACGAAACTTCCATCAAATCCAATTACATCAGCCGCAGCCTGGTAGTACTCCAATACGGACAGATCAGAACCCAAGCCGACATTCATATCGCCAGGCAATTCCGAGGTGCGCTCGAGGAAGAACACGATCGCGTCCGCCAAATCGCCAGCGTACATAAACTCTCGCCTCGCACTGCCGTCCCCCCAAATCTCGACATGACGTTGTCCGGTGAGGCGGGCGACGTGCAGCTTACGAATGATAGCTGGAACCAAGTGAGATACTTTCGGATCAAACTTATCGTATTTTCCGTAAAGATTGCACGGAATCAGTGTCTTGTATTGCAATGTTGGATCTTCACTTCGCATGTAACCGCACATCCGTGCAGCAACACACTTAGCAAGAGCGTAGCCTTCATTGGTCGGCTCCAAGGCGCCAGTCAGAACATCTTCCTCACGCAGAGCGTTTGGACTGTTCTTAGGATACATACAAGAACTGCCCAAATTAAGGACAGTCTCAACACCAGCCTCGCGAGCTCCAAGTAACAGATTCTGCCCCATGGACAGATTTCGAGCCAAGAAAGCTACTGGCTCGCGGATGTTTGCCTGAATCCCACCGACGTGACCAGCACTATGAATGATCACGTCCGGACGATGTTTTTTCAACCAGGCAAACGTTGCACCGTGAGCCATGAGATCAAGTTCTGAACTACTCGGCGCAAGGACCTCGTGATGGCTCGCCTTAAGAAGCTCTAGCAGATTGCGACCAACCATGCCTGAGCCGCCGGTAACAAGAACTCGCGCCATGGTCAGACCTTCGCCGCATGACTTCGGTCAAGACAGCGCGCTTCTTCCAGATCGCTTGCAACCATTTCCTTTACCAAGTCGCGGAAAGGTGTCGTATGGCGCCAACCCAACTTGTCAAACGCCTTAGAAGGATCGCCAAGCAGCAGATCAACTTCTGTTGGGCGGAAATACCGAGGATCAATCTTCACCAACTCAGCGCCGCTTTTCGCATCGACACCAACTTCGTCTACTCCGGTACCGCTCCACGCGATTTCGCGACCAACTTCAGCAAAAGCAAGCTCTACAAATTCGCGGACAGCATGGGTTTCACCAGTCGCCAACACATAATCGTCGGATTGATCCATCTGCAGAATTCGCCACATGCCCTCGACGTAGTCACGCGCATGTCCCCAATCTCGCTTCGCATCCAAATTACCGAGATAGAGTGCTTTCTGCTGTCCAAGCTCGATCGCAGCAACGGCTCGTGTAATTTTTCGAGTAACGAACGTCTCACCGCGAAGCGGGCTTTCGTGATTGAATAGAATTCCGTTAGAAGCATGCATGCCATAGGCTTCACGGTAGTTCACCGTAATCCAATAGGCATACAACTTCGCCACCGCATAAGGGCTGCGGGGGTAAAATGGTGTCGTTTCTTTTTGTGGTATTTCTTGTACCTTGCCATAAAGCTCTGATGTCGACGCCTGGTAGAACCGCGTCTTGCCTTCGAGCTTCAACAGTCGAATAGCCTCAAGAATACGCAGCGCTCCGGTAGCATCAGCATTTGCAGTATATTCGGGAGTCTCAAAACTCACTTGAACATGACTCTGCGCCGCGAGATTATAAATCTCATCAGGCTGAATTTCTTGAATAATTCGAATAATATTCGTCGAGTCAGTCATATCTCCGTAAACAAGACGGAAATTCGTAGCCTCTTCGTGTGTGTCTTTAAACAGGTGGTCAATTCGACCGGTATTAAAGGACGACGACCGCCGTTTTACGCCCCAGACAGCATAGCCCTTGGAAAGCAGTAGTTCGGCCAGGTAAGCGCCATCTTGTCCAGTTACACCAGTGATAAGTGCGCGTTTTTGCAAAGATAAAATCCATATTTTAGTGATACGAACTTCGCGATCATGTAAAAAACCGTCGCAGAATTGACCACCATTTACACGAAGCACTACCTATCGACAACTGTCAAAATTCTACGATACCGCCGCTCCAGACCTGTAAAACCACCCTACTACTACCGCAACCGCCGCACACGCCATCCGGGTAACGGAGAAAGCTTGAGCCTCGGCCGGGACAAAAGCGATGCTGTTATCAACATCAAAAAACTTGCCAAGCGACGTTCACGCCATGCCGATGCCGCGCGTTCGTAAAACAGGTAGGCATCAGCGGTCTTGCGCAAGGATTTGTCGGTGGTTAGCGATGCAATTTTCTGGCGGATATAGGCGGACGCATTCGTTACAGCAACGAGGTTTGTATTATTGCCTCTTTCTACAGCGACACCGATCATGTCTTGAATTTTCAGCTCAAAGTTAGCCAACGCAATACGTACGAACCATTCATAGTCCTCCAAACGACGTAGACTGACATCGGAACCACCAGCTGAATTCATGATTTCAGCGCGATTTAGTATGATGCACGACCCCGGCGCGAACCAGCACCCTCGGAAAAACTCCTCCGGTGTGGAAGCAGGTAGAGGAACCCTCTCCTGCCATAAAACTCCACTCGGCAACACGTCCAACCAGCCACAGCCATAAACGGTTCGGCCTGGCACTGGGCAATGCTTCTCTGCGTCATCAAGATATGCCCACCGCGCTTCCATCGTGCCGGGGAGCAGCCAGTCATCACTATCCAGGAAGCTAACCCAATCGGTTTTGGCAATCTCCAAGCCGACATTGCGTGCGTTTCCCGCACCGCCATTCGCATCCAGCCGGACAATCCTTACTATGCCTGTTGATGCAGTACGTTCAGATAACACCAGCGGTTCCGGCGACGCATCGTCGATAACCAATACCTCTACCGGCCAAACATCTTGCTCCAAGATGCTATTTATAGCGCGCTCAAGTTTTTGCTGACGCCCATATGACGGAATTACAAACGTCAGTGGTATCTGTGCCTTCATCCAATTTCACCTGATAAATGCGTCGTTGCTGCAATCCGGATGTCGCGCATTGACATCATAAGTCGGACAATGGCAATGCAAACTAAACTCCAAGTCAAATTAGTTTGAGGAAACTCTACTTTTTGGAATGTGTCGCGCTGTTTTCGCCCTAAATTCTTGCACTTCAACTGAGATAAAAAAAGATGGCTGGCCTGGTGGTAATTTGTAACGACCTTGACTACTTCCTGCGGCACAGGGCGGAGGTCCCACTCAGAATTAAAAAAGAAGGCCATCAGGTTACGATTGTAACGGGAGGTCGATTTGGGCGCGCCTCGGATCAACCGGACCTTGATTTTGAGCACACACCGATTGAACGTTTTTCATTCAATCCGTTCTTAGACGCTGCTCTGACTATCAGGTCGTTGAAAATATTTCTTCGGACGAAACCTGAAGCAGTTCATCTGATAACTTTAAAACCCGCAATCTATGCCGGCATTGCCGCGCTAATTTCGCGAGCCTTAGGCCGAGGCCCACAGCGAGTTCTGATCACCATACCAGGTCTAGGGCGGCTCATGTCACCATCAAGTTCCCTGTCTGGGTTCATGGCAAATTTTGCTCGAAAACTGATAGGATTGGCCCTCAGATTTATCTCATCGCAAAAAGACGTTCATTTCACTTTCGAAACTCAACACGATTTTTCTGTTTTTGTTGAAAAAAAACTTGTCAAACAAGCTGGCGCATCTGTCATCAAGGGAGCTGGTGTCAACCCCGCCTTATTCTACCCGAAAGAAAAAAGCGAGCCGATGGGCGCTTTGCGGATTTTGTTTGCCTCCCGACTATTGAAATCAAAGGGCCTGGAGGCGTTCCTCATGGCGGCCCAAAAAAACGTCCATGGTCGTTCAATCCAATATATCGTGGCCGGGATGATCGAAGCAGATGATCCCGATGGCTATTCTGCAGAAGAACTGGCACGCAATCCAGCAATCACTTTTTTGGGTGAGCAAAATGATATGCCGTCACTTCTTAGGACCGTTGATGTCGTTTGCCTTCCGACTTTGTACGGCGAGGGTATACCCCGTATTTTAATTGAAGCAGCGGCCTGCGGTATAGCATCAATAGCGACGGATGTTCCCGGCTGTAACGAGATCGTGCTGAATGGCGAAACCGGGGTACTTATTAAGCCTGGAATGCTCCCTGAGATGGCCAATGAAATTGCGTCTGCAACCGATGCATACGCTAAAAACCCTTCACTATTGGCAGACCATTCACAAGCAGCCCTCACTCACTTCCGTGCAGGTGGATTTTCCGAAAGTTCTGTTATCGAGCATTTTGTTGAACTTTTGGGTTTTTCTGGCAGATCCCTTAAAAATTGACCAAAAGAGGAATAGGCGATTTCCGCCCACGCAAAACAGCGGTAAAACGTTGCAGTTGCGCCTTTTTAAACTTATTACCAAAATTTCAAGACATGAGAGATGTCGCATTATAAAAACATATCCATGTTTGATAAAGCTTCATGACAACCAACCTCCTTCGGCTGCGATTGCTCCGTGACGGAAATACATCTGCGGTAATGGCACCAGGCATCAGCGAATGGCATTTAGAAACATTATTTCGGTCGTTTTGAGCCTACCGCGCTGGATAAAGCGCTTCACTGCTCTATGCGTCGATAGCGCCCTTTGTGTCCTGACACTCTGGCTAGCCTTTTCTTTGCGGCTGGATACATGGGATTTCCTGTCGGGTGTCCAGCTTATGACAATCCCGGTTTCTCTCGCCATTGCTCTACCGCTCTTTGTCGTGAACGGCTTGTACAGAGCTATTTTTCGATACATTGGTTGGGCCGCGTTCCTGGCTATCATCCGAGCTATCGCGCTCTATGGCGTTCTGTTCATGCTGGTGTTCACCTTTATCAGCGTGCCGGGCATACCAAGAACCGTGGGCATCATGCAGCCCCTCCTCCTGCTGTTGGCCATCAGCATATCGAGATTGGTTACACGCCAGATACTCGGCGCTCCCTACCGGCGTGAACTCAGCAAAAACGCCCAACGCAACGTGCTGATTTACGGTGCGGGGACCGTAGGGCGTCAGCTTGCGAGCGCACTACTGAACGGCGGGCAGCTCTCGGTGCGTGGTTACCTTGATGATGACAAGCACCTTCATGGCGCGCTGATCAACGGTGTGCGTGTTTATGCACCCCACGAACTCAAAGATGCCGTGACTCTTTTGAATGTCAAAACCGTTCTTCTCGCTGTACCAAATATCAGCGCTGAACGCCGAATGGCGATTATAGAAAGCCTCCGGGGCGTTGGTGTTGCGGTTAGGCTAGTGCCGAATGTCAGCGAGATTGCACAGGGCCGCGTGCATATGGCTGACTTCCAGGAATTGGCCATTGACGACCTTCTAGGCCGCCCACCAGTCAAGCCGTTCGAAGAACTGCTCAAACGCAACATCAAGGACAAGGTTGTCATGGTGACAGGCGCCGGCGGCTCGATCGGCAGCGAACTGTGTCGTCAGATCCTGCAGATCGGTCCCGAGCGATTGATTCTGTTCGAACAGAACGAGTTCACACTTTATTCCATTCACGCCGAACTGGTGCGTAACGATCCCTCCAAGGAAGATATCGTTGTGGCACTTCTGGGCTCTGTGCGCGATGCAAAGCGCATGGCCGACATTATGGAGAGCTTCAAGCCACATACGATTTATCACGCTGCAGCCTATAAGCACGTCCCGATCGTCGAACAGAATCCGGTAGAGGGTATTTCCAACAATGTTCTCGGCACGCTTGAGACCGCCCGCGTGGCGATTGAAAAAGGCGTCAAATCATTCGTATTGGTCAGCACAGATAAAGCCGTTCGTCCGACCAACATCATGGGCGCATCAAAGCGGGTAGCAGAGCTTGTTTTGCAGGCTCTCGCCGTCAAGAACCCTGACATTACCTTTTCGATGGTGCGATTTGGCAATGTGCTTGGCTCATCCGGCTCGGTCGTGCCTCTCTTCCGGCAGCAGATTGCCAATGGCGGTCCAATCACGCTCACCGATTCAGAAATGACTCGTTACTTCATGACCATTCCTGAGGCATCTCAGCTTGTCATCCAGGCCGGCGCGATGGCAACAGGCGGCGACGTTTTCGTTCTTGATATGGGCGAACCCGTAAAGATTATCGACCTTGCCCGACGTATGGTCGAGCTGTCAGGCATGACAATCAAGGATGAGACAAATCCGGACGGTGATATCGAGTTCGTCATGACCGGACAAAGACCGGGAGAAAAGCTCTACGAGGAACTGCTGATCGGCGATAATCCTGCTGAAACGACACACCCTCGCATCATGACGGCCCGTGAGGAGTTCTTCCCCTGGCCTCAACTGCAATCCATGCTCGAAAAGCTGAAATCCGCGATGGATGTCAACGATCTCGTTGAGGTGCGCAAGCTGATGGGCACAATGGTATCGGGCTACCGACCAAGTGCGGATATCGTTGATTTGGTCATGATGCGGCAGCGGGAAAACGACACATTGTTAGACCCGTTTACCGAAACACCAACCGGTTAAGACGCATAGACAATATATCTGGTTACACAGCCATTTGAACAAAGTGCTCGATTGGCTGTTCACGCCGCTCGAGCGCTGGTGCAAATGCGTTGCCAATGCCAATCAAAACCGGCTCATCTACACCAATTTCAATAATTCCGGCATCAAGATCGCTCAACCGTCCGCACCAGCGCCGCTCTCCAGCTCGGGTGATAGCACTCATGATAACAAGGGGAGTGCAGTCGCTCATGCCATGTTCGATGAGGCGAGATTTAATTTCTGTTGCCGTACGACCGCCCATATAAAAAACCGTCGTCACAGTCGGGCTTGCCAATGCGTTCCAGTCGAGGTTTTCTGGCAAATGACCAAGGCGCGAATGACCCGTCACAAACCGTACCGACTGCGCATGATCACGATGGGTTAAAGAAACGCCAAGGCGGGAGGCCATAGCGCTCGCCGCAGTTACACCGGGGACAACCTCCACCGGAATATCCTGTGCTTCAAGCGCTGCAATTTCCTCCCCTGCCCGACCAAAAATCATAGGATCACCTGATTTTAGCCGCACAACCCTTTTGCCTGCCTTGGCGAAATTTATCATCATGGTGTTGATGTCTTCCTGCTTGCAACTGGTTCGACCTCCCCGCTTGCCAACCAGCATACGTTTTGCCTCACGCCGAGCCAGTTCCAGCACCTCATCCGACACAAGATCATCAAACAGAATAATATCAGCGGCCTGAAGTGCACGAACGGCTTTCAACGTTAGAAGCTCAGCATCACCTGGCCCTGCTCCAACCAGAGTAACCTTGCCGTACGTGCCTTCCCCGCCACCGAAGGCATGATGGATATCTGATATCAATTTATCCTGCATCAGTTCATCGGCTTTTTCCGTGAAAGCCCGATCAACAAATCGCTCCCAGAAATTTCGACGGGCATTGCCCGGCGCCAGTTTTCCATTCACCCGTTCGCGCAGGCTTTGCGCCATATCCGCCCAACCTTGCAACGAATGCGGCAACAAGGTTTCGATACGCCGGCGAATGGCCTGCGCTAAAATTGGTGCCGCTCCATCCGTGGAAATTGAGACGACAACAGGCGATCGATTGACGATCGAACCAAACTGAAACTGGCAGAACTGGGGTTTATCGATGACATTGGCAGGAACGCCTGCACGTTTCGCGGCCTCAAAAAACACCTCGGCATCCTGCTCATCGTCACAGTCAGCAATGGCCAGTACTGCGCCAAGAAAACACTCTGCAGACCATTCTGTATCGTGGTGAAGGATGGCTGCCGCCGGGTTTGGTAAGTCCCGAACCGTAAGCGAACACATTGTTTCACCAAGCGAGCGCTGCGGACAGTAAATGTGCAGTTGCGCTCCACAAGCGAGCAGAAGCTCCGCCTTCCACGCCGCAGCATCCGAGCCGCCGCACAGCACAACGGCTTTACCAGTTAAATCCCAGAACACAGGCAGTTTGGCCAGCGTCTCCATTCGCACCGCTTCATTTCTCTTGGTTTGCACGACATCCATGGATGATCCCTTCCATCGCAGCGGCCGATCTGTTGCAGGTCGCGTTGGTATTGAAAATGTGGCTGTTGTGTTTGAGCCTGCGCCAGGAGAAAATGGCGCATGCGTTTTCGGATCTAGGACCGCGACTAGACTGCGGTTACTCTGCCGCGATCATCAGCGCTTCAAGCGCAATGGCCAGCATGCCATTTACATTGCGAACGGGAATGGTTCTCACCTCCCCCTCATCCGCTCCCAAGGCCTTACCCGTCTCGAGCGAGATCACCCAGTTGTGCAGCGGACATGTCACCGAGACGCCATGCACGATACCTTGCGAAAGCGGACCACCCTTGTGCGGGCAATGATCTTCAATCGCAAAGACCTGATCCTCAGCGGTACGAAAGACAGCGATCTTTCCCATCGGAGTTTTCACACAGCGCGCGCCACGCAAAGGGATATCCGAGATATGTCCAATGTCGACCCAGTTGTTCATGCGTCTACTCCGCAGCCTGATTAAAGCCGATGGTCGCCATCGGATTGAACTCGTGTTTATGTTCGCCCGACACACGTTCGGACCATGGGTCGACCTGCGCAAATTTCTGACTGAACACAAAGCGGTCGTAATACGCGCGCCGCTTTTCGCCATCCTCCATGATCTGGCGGCGAACCTCGTCGTAACCGATACGCTTGGCCCATTTGTAGATGCGCTCAAGATACCGCGCCTGCTCACGGTACATCTGGGTCAGAGCCACAATGTGCTCCAATGCCTCATCCTCGGTCTTAACAAGACCAAGGACCTCGGTCCCCTTGATATCCAGACCGGCGGCACCGGCGAAATGGATTTCGAAACCAGAATCCACGCAGATAACGCCGATATCCTTGCAGGTCGCCTCAGCACAGTTGCGTGGACAACCTGACACGGCCAGCTTCAATTTTGCAGGTGTCCAGGAACCCCACATGAACTTTTCGATGCGCACACCAAATCCGGTCGAATCCTGTGTTCCAAAGCGGCACCACTGCTGGCCAACGCAGGTTTTCACCGTCCGCAGACCCTTGGCGTAGGCCTGGCCGGAAATGAACCCGGCCTTGCCAAGATCAGCCCATACCGCTGGCAAATCCTCTTTCTCGATCCCCAACAGGTCGATACGCTGGCCGCCTGTGACTTTCACAAGCGGAATTTCGAACTTGTCGACAACGTCGGCGATTGCGCGCAATTCATTGGCATTGGTCACACCGCCCCACATTCGCGGCACAACTGAATAGGTGCCATCCTTTTGAATATTTGCGTGAACGCGCTCGTTGATGAAACGGGACTGGTAATCGTCGGCATATTCATCTGGCCAGTCACAGACGAGGTAGTAGTTCAGCGCCGGGCGACATTTCGCGCAACCGCATGATGTCTTCCATTCCAGCTCCTGCATGACAGCAGGAATTGACTTCAGACCCTTGGCTTTGATCAGTCGGCGAACATCATCATGGCCAAGATCCGTACATTTGCACATCGGTTGAACGGCTGCCGGATTGTAACTGTCGCCAAGCGTCAGGGTCATCAACTGCTCAACCAGACCAGTACAGTTGCCACAGGAGGCAGAGGCCTTGGTGTGGGCACGAACGTCGTCAAGGCTCGTCAGACCCTTGGATGTAATGGCACTGACGATCTGTCCCTTGCAGACGCCGTTACAGCCGCATATTTCCGCATCAGCTGACAAGGCTGCCACTGCCGCCATCGGATCGAGCGGAGAACCACCCTGATAGGCTTGCCCGAAAATCAGTGTCTCCCGCATTTCGGAGACATTCGTGCCTTTCTTCAACAGGTCGAAGAACCACGAGCCATCCGAGGTTTCACCGTAAAGCACAGCACCGATAATACGGTTTTCTTTAAGGATCAGGCGTTTGTAGACGCCGGCCGTGGCATCACGCAGCACGATCTCTTCACGGTCGTCACCCTCGGCAAAATCACCTGCAGAAAACAGATTGATGCCTGTGACCTTCAGCTTAGTATTGGTAACGGAGCCATGATATTCCGCTTGGCCGCCAATCAGCCTGTCTGCCAAAACCTTTGCACTTTCATAGAGCGGAGCGACAAGGCCGTAGCACATGCCACGATGTTCGGCACATTCACCCAACGCATAGATCGAAGCATCAGAGGTCATCATACCATCGTCGACCACGATACCGCGGTTGACGGCAAGGTCGGCATCTTTTGCAAGGCCGGCGGACGGACGAATGCCGACCGCCATAACCACCATCTCACCTGCTATGATGCGGCCATCTTCGAGTTCAATACCCTCCACCTTGTCCTCACCGAGAATACGCTTGGTGTTGGCTTTGGTGATGATGTCAATACCGCGATCCGTAAGAGCCTTTTCCAGAAGATAGGCAGAGGCGGGATCAAGCTGGCGCTCCATGATGGTCGGCATCAGGTGAATGACGGTAACGTCCATTCCCTGGCGCTTCAGCCCATAGGCCGCCTCAAGTCCCAGCAGACCTGCCCCGATGACAATTGCTCGGCCGCCTCGCGCCGCAATGTCCAGCATCTTTGTGACATCATCCAGGTCGCGGTAAGCCAGAACACCCGGCAATTGATGGCCCGGCACTGGAATGATGAAGGGAGAAGAACCCGTCGCAATCACCAGCTTGTCATAGGAAACTGTAATCCCGTTTTCGCTGGTTACCGTCTTGCGATCACGATCAATTTCGGAGACCTTGGCTCCCTTGTGTAATGTCACATTATTTGCCGCATACCATTCATCCGAATGAATGATGATATCTTCATAATCTTTCTCGCCGGAAAGCACCGGTGACAGCATGATACGGTCGTAGTTAACTCTCGGCTCGGCATTAAAAATCGTAACATCATAAAGGCCTGGAGCCGTCTCAAACAGATTTTCTAGCATGCGGCCCGGAGCCATGCCGTTGCCGATAATGACAAGCTTTTGCGTCATGGTTTCACTCCGCTGCTTCAACAAAACGGTGACGTTCGTAAAGGAACTTCAAAACGGCTTCGCGGCATTTGAGGTAGGTTTTGTCGGCCGCAAGCTCGATCCGGTTGCGTGGTCGAGACAGCGGCACGTCAAGCACTTCACCGATATGGGCGGCTGGTCCGTTGGTCATCATGACAATGCGATCGGACAGCAGGACCGCTTCGTCGACATCATGGGTAATCATCACCATAGTGTTCCCGAGGCGGGCATGGATTTCCATCACCGCATCCTGGAGATGCGCACGCGTCAGCGCATCCAGAGCGCCAAACGGCTCATCCAGCAGCAGAATTTTTGGCTCCATAGAAAGTGCCCGGGCAATGCCGACACGCTGTTTCATGCCACCAGAAATTTCCGAGGGTTTCTTGTCCCGGGCGTGCCCCATCTGAACCAGATCAAGATTGCGCATGACCCAGTCATGCCTCTCGGATTTGCTCTTAGTGGAGCTGAATACTTTCTCGACAGCTAGATTGACGTTCTCGTAGACCGAAAGCCAGGGTAGCAGGCTGTGGTTCTGAAACACGACGGCACGTTCTGGCCCTGGTTCATTCACCTCACGGTTTTCAAGCAGAACAGCGCCGGACGACACCTTCGTCAGGCCGGCAATCAGGTTCAGCATCGTTGATTTTCCGCATCCGGAATGGCCGATGACCGACACAAACTCGCCTTTGTCGATGGTGAGATTGATACCTTTCAATACCTCGGCCCGAGAACCACCCTTGTCGAAATATTTGTCGATATGATCAAGCTTGAGATAAGCATTCATGATGGGCTCCTCAATTTGCCGCGGCGCCACGGGTGATGAATTTTCCAAGTGCGGCCACCAGCTTGTCGAGGACAAAGCCAACCACACCGATATATGCCAACGCGACGATGATGTCGGGCAGCCGGGATGAATTCCACGCATCCCAGATGAAGAAGCCAATACCGACACCACCCGTCAGCATCTCGGCTGCAACAATAGCCAGCCATGACAGGCCAACACCAATGCGAAGCCCGGTGAAAATGTAGGGCGCGGCGGACGGCAACATAATCTTGAAGAAGAATTCGAGCTGATTGAGCCGCAACACCTTGGCGACGTTGCGATAGTCCTGCGGAATGTTACGCACACCCACGGCCGTATTGATGATGACCGGCCAGATTGACGTGATGAAAATCACAAAAATTGCCGATGGATTACTGTCTTGAAACGCAGCAAGCGAAAGCGGAAGCCAAGCAAGCGGGGGTACTGTCCGCAGCACCTGAAAGATTGGATCGAGACCCCGCATGGCCCATATCGATTGTCCGATGACAGCACCGACCACGACGCCGGCAATCGCGGCAAGACCAAATCCGTAAGCGACACGCTCCAGCGACACCAGGACACGCCAGCCAAGACCGATATCCTGCGAGCCGTAATTGAAGAACGGATAGGCAATCAGGTCATAGCTTTCCTGAAAAACCTGGCTGGGAGGCGGCAAGGTCGCACCGGGGGCAGAACAGAGAAACTGCCAGATCCCCAGCATCATCACCAAGACCACCAGAGGAGGCAGTGTATTGCGTGCAGCAGCTACACCAATTTGGTCAAACCGAAAACGCGAAGCGGGCTTCGTCGTCAGTGTCACGACCGTCGCCTTGGAAATCTTCGGCTTTTCCGGTTGCGGTTGCAATTCACGGGCCAATGCAGACATGAATTATTCCTTTAAAATCAATTGTATGCCGTGGGGATATCCCCCCGTTCTGACCGCACCCAAGAGGGGAACGAAAGGGTGCGACGCTCAGGCATGACATATTCCCGCTCTCCTCCTCAGGAGGCAACTTTGATGCTGAGACTTTCGAGATAGGATGATGGGTTTTCCGGATCGAAGACCTTGCCGTCGAAGAATGTTTCCTTGCCACGCGAAGGTGAGGCAGGAATATCGGCAGCAGCGACGCCAAGCGCTTGCGCTGCTTCCCGCCACAGGTCCTCGCGGTTGACCTGATCGACCAGCGCCTTGATATCAGTGTCTGGTGCAAACTTGCCCCAGCGGGCATTTTCAGCAATGAACCACGTGTCGTGGCTCTTGTATGGATAAGACGCACCGTCTTTCCAGAACTTCATATAGAGATCACTGCCGTGAACGATACGTTCATTGCCGTAGTTGATGTCGCCTTTTAGGCGGCCCAAAACATCTTTCGGGGGCACGTTAAACCATTGACGCTTGCCAAGGATCGTCGACATCTCATCCTTGTTGTCCATGCTGTCGCACCACTGCTGCGCCTCCATCACGGCCATGAGCAGGGCCTTTGCAGCATTTGGATTTTTCTCGACCCAATCGGCACGCATGCCGAGCGCCTTTTCGGGATGTCCCATCCACAGCTCGCCGGTGGTACAGGCTGTGAAGCCGATACCCTGATTGACGAGTTGCTCATTCCACGGTTCACCAACACAGAAAACGTCCATGTTGCCAACCTTCATATTGGCGACCATCTGCGGAGGAGGAACGACAATGGTGGACACGTCCTTGTCGGGATCAATACCACCCGCAGCCAGCCAATAGCGGATCCACAGATCGTGTGTTCCACCAGGGAACGTCATGGCGGCCTTGATTTCCTTGCCTTCAGCTTTCTTTTTTTCAAACGCTGCCTTCAATTTCGAAGCATCAAGCTGAACGCCTGTCTCGGCATATTCCTTCGCAACAGAGATACCCTGGCTATCGAGATTGAGACGCGCCAAAATCGCCATCGGCACTGGTACATTATTCTGCGTAACTTTGCCGGTGTGCATGAGATAAGGCATTGGCGTCAGAATATGCGCACCATCAATGCCGTTGGATGCTCCACCCAGCACCAGATTATCGCGGGTCGCACCCCAGGACGCCTGCTTGATAACCTCAACATCCGGCATGCCATGTTTGGCAAACAGACCTTTTTCCGCGGCCACCACCAAAGGAGCGGCATCCGTCAGGGCGATATAACCAAGCTTTGCTCCTGTCACTTCTGGAGTGGCAGCGGCAGCAAAGGCACCGGATGGAAATGCTGACCGGACCGCCGTAATCAGGGCAGCGGTTGCTGTGGTTTTCAAAAGACCGCGGCGACTAACAGAACCCGTGAGTATATTTTTCATTCGCATGTTCCCCTTTTGGTGACCACCAGAACGGTGGTTTGTTTCTTGCGAAAAAAATCCGGAAATAAAAAAACGCCGCTCGGATATTGCGCCATCAGGATCCAATGTCCCGGGCAGCAAAACCTTGCGACGTCCGTGTCTTCTGTGGGTGCATATCCCGCACCCAGCTTGCCGCGATCTCCATTGACCGCTGCGCAAAATACAAAGCAATCAGTGTGCCAGTTCGAGAACCGGAAAACAAAGCTCTGTATTCAAACGATTATTTTGAACGGAAAATCAAAAGCCCATTTTTTAGGCCGCACAAGAATAGGGTGTTATTTATGCAATTGCTGCAAAGTACGAAACTTGTTTTGGGCAGTGTTTGTGCAGCTGGCAGATTTTATTCGTGATCGCGACGTGCAAGTTCGCCGGTTTTCCGGCGCACCGCGAATGCCTCAACGTAGCTTTCAATGGAGGCCGGATCGAACACATGTCCGTCCATGAAACGATCATCAGTATCAGCACCTTCAACGCGAATATCAGCATCAGACGGTATACTTACGTCCCCGAGTGCTGCGCGATAGATATCAGGCCGATATGAAGATGCGGCAGCATCGGCTCCTTGCGATGAAAAACTCGTCTGCCCCCAGCGGATCATCTGGCTATAAATCCACAGGGCCTGGCTCTGCCGGGGATAATTGGCATGGTCACCATGGAAGGTGAAATAACGGCTGATGACCCGACGGTTGCCGCGATCATCAATGTTGAACTCACCCGCCAGTACATGCCGTAAAATCTCAGGCGAAGCGCCGATGTAGCGCGGGTCAGCCAGCGCACTGCTGAGCGCATCATGGTTGTCAGGCACATCGCACCACCGCGCCGCCGCGTCCAGCGCAACGATCAACCGCGCCACACATTCCTGCTGTGTTTCTGCCCATTCAGGGCGCATGCCAACGACCTTTTCAGGTGCAGAAGGCCAGATGTCCTGCTTGGCGGCGACAATCTTGCCAACACCGCGCTCAGAGGCCACCATATTCCATGGCGCTCCGACACAAAAACCATCAATAGCGCCCGCAGCCAACGCATCCGAGGTGAGAGGCGGAGGCACGACCACAAGTTTCACATCACGATCAGGATCAATGCCGCCGGCGGCCAGCCAATATCGGAACTCATAATTGTGCGATGAGAACGGATAAGTCACGCCGAGGGTAGGCTGTGGCTCAGCCTGCTCACGCATAGTTTCAAGCACCCGCTTCAGTGCGACAGCGTTTTCCAGAGCGGTTGCCGTTTCCGAAAGACCGGTCGCTTCGCGCATTTTGACAAAAAGCCGACTGGATAAAGTGATCGCATTGCCTCCACGACCCAGCGAAAACGGTGTGATGGTCGGCGACGGGTTGGAGCCAAGGCCAAGCATCGAGGCGACAGGCATGGGCGACAGCATGTGCGCTATATCGAACTGGCGAAATGCCAATCTGTCGCGCACATTCGCCCAGGAAACATCCTTCACCAGATCAAGGCTCAGGCCTTCTTTGGCGGCAAATCCGAATTCTGCGGCAGCAATGAGAACAGACGCATCAACCAACGGAATGAAACCGGCGCGCAGTGTGCGCTGTCGGTCGTTACCGATCAATTCCGGCGCAGCATGAGACGCCGCGTTTTCACCCTGTTTGTTGGTTCCACTACCGTTTGCCGTCATGTCATTCACTCCACATCTACCGTCAGTGTGCGCGTGACGCCCGAGGTCAATTCTCCTGCGGGCGTTACATCAGCAAACCGGCAGCCGTCACCACGCTTTGCGCAATTTCAGACAGTTTTTTCTTTTCGTTCATGGCGGTCTGGCGCAGTAACGCAAAAGCTTCCTCTTCGGACAAACCACGCATTTTCATCAAGATGCCCTTGGCGCGCTCAACAATCTTGCGCTCTTCCAGCGCCGATCTCGCCTCCGCCAGTTCACGCTGCAGGCGGCTAAACGCATTAAAGCGACTGACTGCCATATCGAGGATCGGCTTAACCCGCTCCTTCTTCAATCCATCAACAATATAGGCGGAAACACCCGCTTCAACAGCCGCCTCAATCGAGGCTGTGTCAGAGCGGTCCACAAACATGGCAATTGGCCGGCCAACTGTCCGGGTCAACTGGAACAGATGCTCCATCATGTCGCGGTTCGGGTTTTCAATATCGATAACGATAACATCCGGACAGAGCGTCTCGATGGTACGCGCGACACCGTGAACCTCATGAATCACAGTGACACGGCTGTGCCCTGCCTCCCGCAAGCCTTCCTCGATAATGGAAGCACGGATAGCGTTTTCATCAATAACGAGGATCGTGAGGTCCGGGTGCATCATGGCGCAATTCATGACGCAGCGCAGCACCTTGCGCAATCCCCCATCATTCGAGTTCAGGGGATTGATGAGAATGTTCAGCCGGCCCTTGGCATGCGGGGCGTGCTAGCAAGTAGTTTCTGAGTGTAGAGATGGGAAGGGTTGGCGAGGATATCGCGTGTCGCGCCCTGCTCCACGATCTTGCCCTTTTCAAGCACGATCAACCTGTCGCAAAGCATGGAAACGAGTGCAATATCATGCGACACCACAACAAAAGTCATGCGTTTTGACAGGTCCCGCAACAACTCGATGATACGTGCGCGCGTGGAAAGATCGAGGGCACTGACCACTTCGTCAGCAATGATGAGATCGGGGCTTGAGACAATCGCACGGGCAATCGCAATACGTTGACGCTGACCACCGGAAAATTCATGAGGATAACGTCTGAGCGCATCCGCAGCCAGGTCAACCGCTGCCAGAGCCTGCGACACAGCCTGCATGATATCTGTTTCGATTTTGAGAGAACGCAGTGGTTCGGCAATAATGTCGAACACACGCTGACGAGGATCAAGCGACGAATAGGGATCCTGAAACACGGCCTGCACGCTGCGACGAAAGCCACGCATGAAACCGCTATTTTTAATATCAAGCGCCTCTCCGCGGAAAGAAACCTGTCCAGCAGACGCTCGCTGAAGCCCAAGCAACAGCTTCAGCATGGTTGTCTTACCTGAACCGGATTCGCCAACAATTCCCAGATTGCTGCCAGCCGCCAGCGTCAGGTTGATATCATGCAACACCGGTTTTCCTGCGGTGTAGGAAAACGACACATTGGACAAATTCAGCAGGCTCATGACGCAATCTCCAACGCCTTATCAAAGGCACGGGCAGCGGCAACCAACCCCTGCGTATAAGGATGCGCGGGTTGGGAAAACAGGGATCCTACCGGTCCTTGCTCAATCAACTCTCCTTGCCGCAAAACAAGTGCGCGTTCTGTTACCGTCGCAACAACTGGCAAGTCGTGACTGATAAACAGCAGCCCCATGCCTTCATCCCGCACGAGCGCCTCAAGCAGTTTCAGAATTTCGGCCTGCGTTGTGACATCAAGTGCAGTTGTCGGTTCATCCGCAATCAGCAGCTTGGGGCGGCAGGCCAAGGCCATTGCGATCGCCGCACGCTGCCGTTGGCCGCCGGAGATTTCATGCGGCCATGACGCGGCAATCCGCTCCGGATCCGGCAATGCAACGCGCTCCAGCAACGCCACAACCCGTTTGTGAATCTCGGCCTTCGAAGCTCTCTGCCCATCGCGTAAAGCACGGCGAGATACGACCTCTGCGACTTGGTCACCAATTCGCATCAATGGA
Organism: Rhizobium sp. BIGb0125; assembly: GCF_024810055.1. Classification (NCBI taxonomy): domain Bacteria; kingdom Pseudomonadati; phylum Pseudomonadota; class Alphaproteobacteria; order Hyphomicrobiales; family Rhizobiaceae; genus Rhizobium; species Rhizobium sp. BIGb0125. The sequence goes on along the minus strand of NZ_JANUDV010000004.1, from coordinate 35,232 downwards.
TCAAGCGCTGTCATCGGCTCCTGAAATACAGCCGCCACGCTGTTGCCGCGCAAAGGCACGAGATCACGGTCTTTCGCCCCGATCACCTGCTGTCCATCGAGGATGATGGAGCCGCTTGCTCGCATGGCGTCGGTCAGCAGGCCCATAGCAGCAAGCGCCGTCAATGATTTGCCCGAGCCGGACTCACCAATAAGTCCAACCCGTTCACCCTGTGAGATCGAGAAGGAGATGCCGGAAACCAGCTTGCGGCCTGCGGTTTCGATGTCAAGATTTTCAACCGACAGCAAAACGCTCATCTCTGTCTCCTGCGTGTTGGATCTGCCGCATCACGCAGGCCATCGGCAAACAAGTTCAACCCAATCACCAGAGACACCAGAGCAAGACCCGGAGCAATGGCACCAAAAGGTGCTGTATAAACGGATGCCTGTGCTTCCTGCAGCAATCTGCCCCACGATGCATTGGGGGGTGGCGCGCCAAGTCCAAGATAGGAAAGCGACGCCTCCGCAATGACGGCCAAGCCGAATTGCAAGGCAAAATTGACGATCAATGTCGGCCAGATGTTGGGAAGGACGTGAATACGAACGATGCCCAGCCACGAGGTTCCAGATATTCTGGAGGCCGTTATGTAATCCATCGCCAAGACACGCTTTGCCAGAATGCGGGTCAGTCTGGCGACAATGGCAGAACCGGCAATACCGATGGCAAGGATTGCAGTCCAAAGGCTTGCTCCATCGCTTGAGGCGACAATCAGCATGGCCAGAAGCAGTGTCGGAAAGGCAATCAGAATATCAAGCGTCGCGGCCAGCACATCATCCAGTGTCTGCGTTGCAAATGCCGAGAGTATGCCAATCGTCACGCCGATCAATGCACTGATGGCAACCGCACCACAGCCGACAATCAGAGCGATCCGCGAGCCAATCATGATTTGTGTCATCAGGTCGCGGCCCAGCCTGTCCGTTCCCGCCCAATGAATGAGCGATGGACCTTCAAGCCTCCCACCGACCATGTCACTAACACCGTAAGGTGTCCAAAACAGTGACAGAAGCGCAATTGCCAGATGCAACCCGACAAACAGACCACCAATCAGCAGCGGCAATGGCAGTTTTGTCTTCCCTTCGGTTGTCTCCACAGGAAGGGTCATATGATGATCGCTCATGCGCCACCTCCTGCTACACGATTGCGCAATCGCGGGTCGATAATTCGTTGCGCCAGATCAGCCGCAAAACCGACAAGCAGCACCAGCAGTGTCGAGATAAAAAGCACGCCCTGAACATTCGGATAGTCGCGCTGTTCAATGCCCAAAAGCAGCATGGAGCCGAGGCCGGGAAGCGAAAACACCCGCTCAACCACCACAGCGCCAAGCAATGTGGACGCCAGTTCGATACCGATAATGGAAATGACCGGCACCGCGCCGTTTCGAATTCCGTGGCGGATTAGCGCCTGAGAAAACGTCGCGCCGAGCGCGCGTGCGGTGCGCAGATAATCACTGCCCAGCACATCCTGCGTCGCAGAGCGCACATAGCGGATCAACGAGGCTGACATGACGATGGCGATGGTCGCGACGGGAAGCACGAGGGATTGAAATGCGGCAGGCGCGGTTTGCCACCCACGAGACGGAAAGCCGCCCGATGGAAACAGCCGTAGGTTAACCGCAAAAATGCCGACCAGCAGGATGCCGATCCAGAAGACCGGAACCGCGATACCGAGCTGTGAAACGACTGATATCACCGTCCCATACCAGCGGTTCTGGCGCACCACCGACAAAATCCCGAGCGGAACAGCAATCGCGATTGCCACAAAAAACGCCATCAGCGTCAGCGGCACGGTCACGATCAACCGCTTGCCAATTTCAGACAGTACAGGCGCGCCACTGACGAATGACTTTCCAAGGTCAAAGCGCGCAAGGCTGCTGATAAAGCGTAAAAACTGCTCATAAAGTGGCAGATCGGAACCAACTTGCCGGCGTGCGGCCTCAATCTGCGCGGCATCGGCACCGACAGAAACAAGCGCATTGGCAGGATCGCCGGGCAGCAGCCGCAGCAAAAGAAACAGGACGAGAGAAGCGATAACGACCGACAGGACCAGAATGGCCGAGCGGCGAACAAGATAGGAAAAAATGACGCTTACCTCTCAAGCATGAGCTACCGACTTCCGGTCCGCTCATCGGCTGACATTTCACAGTTTGCTGCTGACCATTTCATACAAGATCAACGGATTACAGCAAACGCAGCAACGCCGCCGGAAAATAATTCGGGCGGCGTTCCGTGTCGAGTAAAGAGTTTCTCTGCTTATTCGGCTTTGGTGATGTCGTAAGCGAAGAACTGCGAGTTCAATCCGTTCAGCGAATAACCGCCGACCGATTTTTTCGAAACAACGATCTGTGGATAGAGATAGAACCAGTTGCTGGCTGCATCTTCGGCAATGATCTTGTTTGCTTCGGTCAGTTTTGCAGTCTGCTCATCGGTCGTCGCACTGGCTTCCGCCTGCTTGATCAGATCAACAACCTGAGGGTTGTTATAACCCCAGTAGAAGTCCGGGTTACCGTAGAACACGATATCGCGGTGGTTCACGTGCTCCTGCAGGGTCGCCTGGAAATCATGCGCCTTGTAGATTTTCGTGTACCACTCATTGGCGGTGATGATGTTGATGTTGACCTTCACGCCCACCTTGGCCAGTTCGCTCTGGATAAACTGGGCAGCAATCGGATGCGGGTCGTAGTTCGGCGTGTCGATTGTGAAGGTGAAGCCATCGGGATAACCGGCTTCCTTCAGCAATTCCTTGGCGCTTTCAGGATTGTAGGCGTCGACCTTGGTCAGATCGACATACCATGGATCTGTTGGCGGCACGAAGGAACCGATCAGAGTACCATAATCACCCCAAACGGCCTTGAGCAGCTTTTCATCATCAATTGCGCGGGCGAGCGCCTTGCGAACCTTGACGTTGTCGAATGGTGCAACGCGGTCATTATACGCAAGGAGAAGCTTGGTGGTGGACTTGCCTTCGCTGACGGTAAATTCAGGATTATCCTTGAACTGCGCCAGAGAATCCGGGCTCTGCACCGAGGTGATCACATCAACCGAACCGGTCAGCAGCGCATTGTTCAGCGCAGTTGCTTCGGTGAAATACTGAAAAACAACTTCGCCATTTTTCGGCTTTTCACCCCAGTATTTGTCAAAGCGCTTGATGGCCAGCGACGAACCACGACGCCAATCTTCGAGCGCATATGGACCGGTACCGTCTTCTTTCGCCTGTAGATCGGTTGCCTCGTCATTGACGATCCAGACATAGCTGAGATTGTATGGCAGCGAGATCGACCGGGACGAGAGCTTGATGACAACAGTCTCGTCGTCAGGGGTTTCGATACCGGCAATTGTCTTCAGGCTGTTCTTGCGCGAGCTTTTCGATTCCGGCGCAGCAACGCGCTCAATAGAGAACTTGACGTCCTTCGAGGTCAGCGGCGCACCCGAATGGAAGGTCACACCAGGCTGAAGTTTGAAGGTGTATGTCAAACCATCTTCGCTTGCAGTGAACTCTTTCGACAGGGCGGGCTGTACGGAGCCATCATCATCAAGGCGGAAAAGCGCTTCATAAACGTTGCCATTAAAGGCTTCGTTGATACCCTGACCGGCACCGGCGGTGTTATCAAGGTTTTGCGGCTCATAGAGCGAACCGATATTGATTGTGGCATCCGGATTGTTTTCAGCAGCAAACGCATGGGTGAACACGCCGGCTCCAAGCACGATCGCAAGTGCGGTCGTTACAGCCCGGTTGGTGTGTTTCATGGTGCCGTTGCGGGTTTTGAAACCGCTCATGTCATTCTCCTGTTCGAAATTGCTGCCTGTTGTGGCTTGCCGTCGACAGAGATTATACAATCACGCAGATAGGATCGATATCTGCCGGAACAACTATTTATAATTGTTTTATAGAAATTTATCTCGACAAAGGATCGCTACGTAGAGATTTTTTGCTGAATTGACAGAAGCATGTTTTCGTCGGACAGGATAAACTTCAATCCATCACATCTGGAATCGACGACAAGAGGACATTATGGCGGATATGGATCGCAAACGGGCGCAGCAACTGCTGGGCGCCGAGGGGCTGGACGGCATGGTTTTATTCCAGCCGGAAACCTTCCGTTATGCGACCGGCATAAGCGCGGGCGTTGCCACCATGTGGGGGCGTGCGGGCTCGGCTATCGCACTGGTCCCGGCCAACAGCACATCGAGGCTCGCCGCAGTCGTCAGCGACCATGTTTATGCCGGTACAGGCAATTTGCGCCAATCGATCGATCTGCGTTCACACCGCATCTGGATCGATGCCGTGTCTCTTCATGAGACGGCCTCCGTTTCAGACATCAATGCGGCCTATCGCAACAGCAATAATATTGGGCCGAGGCCTGAAACCTTTGACCAACAGGCATGTTTTCAACTGCTGGCCGACATCATAAAGGAGCGTGGTCTCGATCATGCACGCCTCGGTGTCGATCTCGAGTTCATGCCCGCAGCCGATTTTGCGAAACTGAAAAAGACGATCCCGACAGTCAACTGGCAGGACGCGTCCGGCATCGTCAAACGGCTGCGGATGATCAAGAATCCCCCTGAAATCCAGCGTTTGCGCAATGCTGCATCCTATGCGGAAGCCGGGCTGCAACTGCTGGCAAAGTCAGCAAAATCTGGCTCCAGCCTCAAGGATTTGTCCACCGCATGGCTCACAGGTGCGACAGAAGCAGCGATCGCAAATGGTGGGGTTCTTTCAGGACACTGGGATTACATCTCCATCGGCGCAGATCTGCAAAACATGGCAGCAACTGTTAAAGACGGCGACCTGATAAAGGCCGATGTCGGTACGCTCGTCGGCGGATACTCATCCGATGGAGCGCGAACATTCGTCTTTGGTCAGCCCTCACCACTCGCCAGCGAAGTCTACAAGGCGTTGCTTGAAACGTTTCTTATCGGGGTGGACGCACTCAAACCCGGCAATACATTCGGCCAGGTCCACGCAGTCATGTTGGCAAACATGCGCAAGCTCGGCTTTGAAGAATATTATCGCGGCCATTTCGGCCACTCGGTTGGCGCCGCAGTTGGCATCGAAGAATGGCCATTTATTTCACATGGCAATGACATCACCATAGAACCCAATATGGTGCTGGCACTGGAAGCGCCATTTTATGCCAATGGCCTGGGTGCCCTGATGATTGAGGAGCAATTCCTGATCACATCCACTGGCGCAGAAACCATGAACCGTCTTTCTCGCGAGCTCGTATCGATCGTTTGAAATTCAGGAATTGATGCGTCAGTCGGTCACTGGCGCATCACGCATCTGCGCATTATCTTCAACGGCAAGCACCCAACGCCATTTGTGCGGAAATCACCAGCCACCATGAGCCAGCCTCCAACAGTATCACCTGACAAAAAAGCCCCTTCTGCAAAGCGCGATGAAGACGGAAACTTCATTCTCGATGCAGAATTCATTGCCAGCCGCTTCGGCCTGCAGGAAAATGCCGTGCGCGACTTGATGCGGCGCAACCTCGTTCACAGCCTGGTCGAGGAAGGTCGCGACACTGACGCCAACACTTGGCGGCTTACCTTGCGGTGTGGCAACCGGCAGTGGCGGGCCATACTGGGGATCGATGGCGAATTACATGACGAGACCATCCGTTTCGTGTCACCTCAGTCACGATAAGGCACTGATAAAACTTGTGAACATCGCCTTTTCCAAGTATTGACTTTATACCCTCTGGGTATGGAACCCATCGACGTGAAAACAAGCATTAGAACCATTGCCAAATTGGCGGGAACCTCCGTTACCTCAGTCTCGCGCGTGCTGAACAACAGCGGCTACACGTCCGCAGATGTGCGTGAAAAGGTCGAAGCGGCAATCAAGGAACTCAACTACACGCCGAGCAAGGGGGCGCGCATGTTGCGCGGCGAACCAAGCCGCATGATTGGTTTGCTGTTGCCATCAATCGATCTGCCGTTTTTTGGTATTCTTGCCCACAGCATCGAACAACAGCTTTTTGAACGGGGCTATCAGACGCTGATTTGCAGCACCGCTGAAAACCGTGAACATGAAGAACGCTACATTTCCATGCTGTTGTCGCAGCGTGTCGATGGCGTCATCGTTGCAAGCGCCTTTGGCGACCTGTCGCATTTCCGTTCTCTCGCCAGTACACAAATTCCAATCGTCGGAATTGACCGCGAAATGAGCGGCATTTCCAAAGATGCTGTTATGGCTGACCATATCGAGGGTGGACGCATGATGGCGAAACATCTTCTCGACCTTGGCCACCGCAAAGTCGCCGTCATCGGCGCACCCGGTCACAGCCAGCCTATTCAACTGCGCCTTGAAGGTGTTCGCCAGGAACTTGCCGCTCACGGACTTGCGCCCGCCAAGGAAGCAATCGGCGAGGAACATCGCTTTGCGGAAATCCACGAAATGGCGCAACAGCTTTTACGCGACTGCCCCGACGTAACGGGGCTGATTGGGACAACCGATATTGCCGCGATTGCCGCCATTCATGCCATTCATCATCAGGGGCACTCTGTGCCGCAGGATTACTCGGTAATCGGCTTTGATGATTTGCCGGAAGCGTCGCACATGTTGCCGCGCCTTACCACTATTGCACAGCCCATTCGTGAGGTTGGTCTGCAGGCTGTCGAGCGGCTGGAAAAATTGATTGATGCACACCGCAAGGAAAAGGACCTTCCAGCCATGGGAGTGCTGCGCTTGCCGGTTACGCTGGTTAAGCGTGAATCCACCGGGCCTGCACGGCTTTAACCCGGTGGCAATATTGCGGTCACGACAGAACAGAAGCTGAAATCGAATAACGTGTCGTCAGGCTCTCACCGGCCGTAAAACGCCACGCTGTTGGCACACCAGCCTGATTGAGCGGATTTGAGGCCACTGAAATGCCGACCCCCAGATCGAACGCCGCCCTCACCGGCTCTGCCCCGAGTGCCAGATGTCTGTTGAGCCACGGGCGCTGGCTGCGGCCGCGATTGGAAATCCACAACATCAGGCTCGGGAAGATTTCACGATCCCATTCAAGAACGGTGCAATAATTCTGCTCAAGATTGTCGAGAGCCAACCGCCCTTCAATGCCCGTTACCAGAAGAAGATTTTCGGATTGCCCGGCAAATGGCAAAGCGGTGGCATCGACCTCATCGCCGTCGCGGCTCTTCAAAGCGGACAGGTTTGTGAAACATTGATCCTCTGCAAAACGCGACAATGGCTGGCGTTCATCCAGAGGGTGTGTCCACACACCACTGTGCGGACCGGTGTGAAGCCTGATGGCACCAGGCGTTTCCGGCAAAGCAAAACAGGGATGCAGGCCAATCGGTATCTCGCAATCGCGCCGCGCCGTGATCGTCAGCTCAAATTCGAGCCCCGCTTTACCGGTCACAGCTACAATACGCCGTTGCAGGGATTTGATCACGCTTTCCCGAGGATATTCAATTTCCGCAACAAGCTCACCATCACCGCCAGCCGAGATGGCCCAATGGTGGTTTGAACCAAAGCCATGTGGATCCTCGAATGCAGGATCAGAGATGACGGCGCGTCCTTGCGCCTCGCGCCAGCGTTCGGGAAGTGGTCGATCCGGAACCGCACCAAATGGCACGCAAGGCCATTCACCGCGCAAACGCTGAAGGATGGCCGGTTGATCGGCCATATCCTCATTTGCCCAGGGAGCAACATGCAACGGCGACACTGACCGCCCATCCTCGAGGATAAAAGACACCGGTCCCAGCATGCCGCCCAGACTTTGCAGTGCTGCCTCACCCCGATCCCATAACATCGACAAATTTTGCATGTGCTTGTCTTCCTCAGCCATGGCCGGCATGTGGGCGATCGATGATCAGATTAATGAATACAGCGCCAAGGATCAGTGCGCCACGAACCACCTGCTGCGCGTAGGGGTTAAAGCCCCACAACGTCATAGCGTTCAAAAGCACACCTAAAAACAACACGCCAACAAAGGCTCCCCATATCGATCCTTTGCCCCCAAACAGGCTGACACCGCCGATGATGACAGCAGAGATGACCTCCAATTCCATGCCTTTAGCAATGGTCGGATTGCCGGAATTGAGAAGCGACGAATAAACGATGCCACCCGTGACAGCAAAAAGGCTGGTGATGATCATGCACAAGGTGCGGGTGCGGCTCACAGCAAGACCTGAAAGGCGCGCTGCCTCCGCATTACCACCGATGGCGTAGACCGAACGTCCAAAGCTGGTGTAATTGGCCAGAACGTAAGCGATAATAAAGGCAATCAACAGCAGATATACCGGCACCGGAACGTGGAATATGCGTCCGCTTCCGATGAAATAATACCATGACGGGAAGGACTCGATCGGTGTTCCGTCGGTGATCAGATTGGCCAAACCGGCAAGCGTTGCCATCATCGCGAGCGAAGAAATAAAGGTCGGCACCATGAAGCGGTTTCTCAACCAGCCATTAAAGATGCCGATGCCGGCGCCGAAAGCGAATGTCAGTGCAAAGGCCGCAATAACGACCCATATGGCGGGCTCAAAGTCACCGCCTGATATCCATGACACCAGCCACGCGACAAGACATGACGAGGCCGCCACCATGGAGCCGACTGAAAGGTCGATTTCACCAACAATGATCAGCAGTGTCATGCCAAATGCGATCATGCCAGGCACGGCGATGGTGCGCAAAATATTGAGTTGGTTATCAAGCGACATGAACCCCCGTGCGGTGAACGCCACCAGCACGTAAAGGCCGATGAGGATGATCAGCATGGAGTTCCGCCGTGCGAAGGTTCCGATTTTTCCGCCGGAAAGCGTCATGGAAATCTCCTGAATTCAATGGGTTTGGTGCCGGACCATGCAGGCGGCATAGAGGGTTTTGGGATCAAGCTTCTCATTGACGAATTCGTCGGCGATAACGCCGTCGCGCAAGATGAGGATGCGGTCACAGCATTCGACCAGATCTTCCAGTTCGGTGGAGACCACAATACTGGCAAGGCCGCGCGTCGCCTGTTCCCAGATGATGTTGTAGATCTGCTGTTTGGCCAGCACGTCAACGCCGCGCCCCGGCTCGTCAAAAAGCAGTATGCGAGGATCGTCATTCAGCCAGTTGCCGACAACGATTTTCTGCTGGTTGCCGCCAGAAAGGCTCGACACGGGCAAGGATGGGTCGCCAACCTTGATCAGCAAATTGTCGATCTGCCGTTTGACATAAGGGTCTTCGCGACCGGTGGTTATGAAACCGAGTTTGCCAATGCGTTGCATGGCGGCAAGACACAGGTTTGCATGACTGGACAGAATTTGCGCCAGTCCTCCATGCTTGCGGTCTTCGGAGGTGTAGCCGATACCAAATGCTTTCATGACAGGGATGGAGACATTCGAAACGGTTTTGCCATCAACGACAATTTCACCCGCATCATGCGGTCCTGCGCCGTAGATCGCCCGCAAAAGCTCCGTTCTGCCCGAACCGAGCATTCCCGCAATACCGACCACTTCACCGGGGTAAAGGTCGAAGGAAATGTCTTTTAGCAATGGGGCAAGCGACAGGTTGCGCACCGAAAGGATTGGTTTGGTCCGCTCTTTGGGGTGCAACGGGCGATGAACCGGCTGGATTTCCCCAAACATCATTTCAAGAATGACCGCAGGTGTCGCCTCCTCAATCGAGCAGGAGCCCGTGAAAACACCATCCCGCAGCGCTGTAACCGTGTCGGCAATCTCGGTCAGTTCTGCCAGTCTATGCGAGATATAGATGATCGTCACACCGCGATCCCGCAGACGCCGGACAAGTTCAAACAATTGTTTGACTTCAGCCTGGGCCAGCGCCGAGGTCGGTTCGTCCAATTGCAGTACAATCGGTTTGAACGACATCGCCTTGACGATTTCCACCACCTGCTGGCGTCCGACGGATAAGGCACCAGCGGGAATATCCGGATCAATGTCACCCGCCCCCATATCATTGAGCAGTTGGGCCGCACACTTGCGCAACGCAGGCCAGTCAATAAACGGCGTGCCTTTGCGCTTGGGCAAACGTCCCATGAAGATGTTCTCGGCCACACTCAAATGTGGCACAAGGCTTAGTTCCTGATAAACCGTGACAATACCCGCTTCCAGCGCGTCCGATGGGCGCGAAAAGCGGCATACTTCACCATTCAGAAGGATCTCGCCCTTTGTCGGTTCGGTGGCACCGGACATCATCTTGATGAAGGTGCTTTTACCTGAACCGTTTTTACCAAGCAGGGCGTGAACCTTCCCCGGTTCAAAGGAGTGGTTGAAGTCGTCGAGCGCCGTCACCCGGCCATAATGCTTGGTGAGGCCACGCAATTCGAGGACGGAAGACATACGTTCTCCGTTATGTTGTCTGGAGGGTGGGAGAATACGCACGGCATAAATTGATTATGCCGTGCGCGTTTCCTTACTTCTTGAGGCTTTCGGCAAAGGCCTTCACGCCGTCAGGATCAGCGCGTGACAGCAGCAGAGCCGGAACGGTCGTCTGTTCAGCCACCTTGTCGCCCTTAAGAATGGAAAGAGCGGCATCGACACCCTGTGCGCCCATGTCGAATGGAGACTGCGCCGTAACGGCCTGCAGAACATTGTCATTGGCCATCAAGCCTTTGGCAAGCTGTTCGGAACCGTCGATACCGAAGACATAAACGGAACCAGCCTTTCCAGCATTGCGCACAGCCTGCATGGCACCAATCGTACCACCTTCATTGGCCGCGTAGACCACATTGACGTCAGGGTTGGCAGTGAGAATGTCGGTGGCGACAGACACTGCCTTTTCCGGAAGCCATGCGTCCTGTTCGGTCACGACATCAACGGTATTGCCTTCAGCTGCAGCTTCCTTGAAGCCTCCTGTGCGCTCACCACTTTGTTCCGGCAGCAGCGACTTGAAGCCCAAAATGGCAACCTTTGCCTTACCGCCCAGAGTTTCAGTGATGAATTTGCCTGCCGCCTTGCCGGTGGAAATGCCAAGATCCTTGTTTGAGGTCGAGAAGGTTGCCTGTGCAATACCGGCATCGGTCAGGCCACCGTTGACGGCGACTACGACGATGCCTGCGTCACGGGCGCGCTTCAGAGCTGCGGCCGAGTTCTTGGCAGACACAGGAGCAATGACGATCGCATTCACCTTGCGGGCGATATAGGTATCGATCGCCTGCGTTTCCTTGGCCTGATCGCCATCGATATTGATTTCAAGAATTTCCGCACCGGCTTTTTCAGCTGCACTGCGCATCCCGGCCTGCAGGGATTTCATGAACTGGTCGCCCTGGAACACGATGCTTGCCACCACCGGTTTGTCGGCAGCCTGTGCCAGCATTGGCGCCATGCTGACAGATGTAATCAAACCCAACGCCGCGGCTTTAAGATATGCCTTCATGCTATTCTCCTCCCTTGTGTTGATGGTACCGGCCTTCGCATACTCCTTCTGCGAAAAACCGGGATTTAGCCGAATGCCGGTCTCGTCTCCTTTGTTTCCTCAACGAGAACGGACATATGCGGAATTCCATCGGTGGCGGTTGCGCCACCGAGACAATGGGCCGCTGCGCGATGCGCGACAACGGCAATTCTGGCAGAGGGCCAGCCCTCATGCAGGCCGTAAAGAACAGCGGCACAGAAAGCATCTCCGGCACCGACCGGGCTAACGATATCTTCTACTGCGACCGGAAGCGAGTGGGTTGTGATCGCCTCGCATCCACGCTCAAGCCATAAAGAAAGCTCTGGTGCATGGATGATTGCGCCACGCCGCACGCCACCAGCCAGCAAACTGGTGCCAGCCTTGTGAACGGCATCAGCGAGCAACTTGCCTTGACCGTCACGAACGGCAATTCCCGTCGCCCGACCGGCTTCGATCTCGTTTATGATAACGTAATCGCAATAGGGCAAAGCAACGCCAACCTGACGCTGGAAGGCAGGGTCCTCGCTGGAAACGAAATCCACACAGGTCAACAATCCGGCCTTTTGCGCAGCTTCCAGCAGATGACTGGCACCGGAGCGACCGTCACCATCAAGCTTGTCCAACCCCGGCAGCAACATGAGATAGCCCAGATAAAAAAGGCGATACCCCTGTTGGGCATAGGATGCCATGTTGATTGACGCCTGCGTCATGTCATCATTGGCACCCCCATGGTAGAAGAAGGTCCGGCTTTGCCCAGGAACCGTCATCACATGGGTATGGGCTGTGGCAGCTTCACCTGACGACACCATGCCTGAAACATCGATGCCGTGTTGTGCAAGACGTTCGCGGACAAACAAGCCATCAGCATCATCACCAAGGCAGCCGGCTGCAGAAAGCCCGCCGGGAAAACCAAGCGAAGCAAGATCAGTGACAACATTGGCGGCTCCGCCACCAACGCCGATGTCTTGATGCAAGATGTGCGTGAGATTACCCTGCTCCGGCCAATAGGACAGAGCATGGACGCGGTCCACGATGAAATTTCCGGCGCAGACAATACCTCCAGAATGTCCGCCTTTTGTCTCCTCCCCCAAAGACATCAGCCGCCCCCTTCATTCCAGAGAGGCCGGAAGGGTGGCTCGTCCTCCTCAATGTCCGCAAAGCGTCCAATCGGTTCAAGGAAGAAGTTGTCGTTGCGGTCATCATTGACCTGGCTGACCTCGCCGACCAGCACCGGTCCGTCACCTGCCTTGCCGTAGAACCGGTGGTAAAGGCCAGGATGGATCGTCACGCTCTGTCCGGGAGACAGCTCAAGCTCTTCCCACTGCGCCAACAGCTGTGGCAGGCCGTCAACTAGCACAACAACATCCTCACTGCTCGACGTACCATCTTCATTCGCAGCACAGAACTCGATCACCAGCGTACCGCCGCCACGATTGATGATGTCTTCCATCTTGGCTTTGTGAAGATGTGCGGGCGTCATTTGCCCTTCGGCAACGAACAGCAGTTTTTCAGCGTAGGTGCGTTCCTCTGCCTGCCCAATGATGCCGTTGCGCAGGCAAAAAAGCACAAGACCACACTCGGCAAACTTGCCGCTGCCAAAGTCTGTCACATCCCAGCCCAATTGGTGGGCACGCAGATAAGCAGCATCTTCGGGTCTCGCTGCAAGTGTTTCACCAGTCCAGTCACCCCACACCGGAAGCGACCATTTCCAGTTATCCAGCATCTCGACGGCAAATTTGAGGGCCGTGTTTATTTCGGAGCGCTTCATCAGGACGCCCCCTCAGCATAATTGACGGAAACAACGCGATTTTCGCGGCCAGACTGCAAGGCCGCCGTCAACACAGCATGATGTGCAGCGGCTTCCTTCGGTGTCGCGCAATGGAAACCTCTACCATTACCACCCGCCAATTCGTCAACGAATGCGGCCCACATTTGCTGGATGGCATCGGCAAAACCGAATTCGAAAATCTTGCCTGTTATCGCAGGGAAAAGCGAACCATATCCGAGATCTTCGGTGCTCCAGGCCTGGCTGGCGCCACTATAGTCCATCCACTGCCACTGGCGTGGAGACTTGGTGCTGAAATAGGCGCTCTTTTTCATACCGAGAATGCGGATATACCAGGTGTTGGATTCACCGGGCGCAATACGCCAGGTTTTCAGCACCATGGGAAAGTCCTGATCCTGCGTCGTGACACGAGCGCTGATGGTCGCATTGTCCCAGGTGGTGCAGGGTGCAACGCCGCCCTTGCCGTCTGGACGTTCCGTTACCTTCTTCACCAATTGCGCGTGAAGGGTGGAAGGGCGCCAGCCGAGACGCAGCGGCACATGCAACACGTGCATGCCAAGATCACCCATGCAGCCGTAGGCGCCGTTGATGTGTTCCATACGCTTCCAGTTGATCGGCTTTTGCCGATCAATGTCGGAAGCATGCAGGAAGCCTGCTTCGACTTCCAGGATCTCACCCATCTCGCCACTACGCGCCAGCTCAATGACTTTCTGCGCACCGGGAAAAAACGGCATTTCAGACGAGCAACGCACCACGAGCTCAGGCTTTTCACTCAAAACCTTCATGATCTCGCTGTTTTGCAACTGATCCATGCCAAACGGTTTTTCGCCGAGCAGGTGTTTGCTGGCCCGCAGGATATCCGTGTAGAATTCGGCATGCAGGACATGCGGAACGGCGCAATAGATGGCATCCACATCCGGATTGGCCAGCAGTTCCTTATAGTCCGTTGTGCGCTGTCGAACGGTTGGTACGTTGTCGCTGAACCAGTCCATCAAGGTGGTGTTCGTATCGCACACCGCAACAATTTCTGGTCGTGCTTTCGCATCCACCAGGTGCAGCCAACGCGCGGCCGCACTTGCAAATTCACGACCCATCAGACCGCAGCCGATAACGCCGAAGCGGAAAATCTTCGTCATAACATTCCTCCCTTTGTTACCGCACGGTTAGCCGAGATGGCGTGCCGCTTCCTCTGCAGTTACACCGTCGTGAACGATAGCCATCAGCGCCTGTGTCATGCCCTTGGGATTGTTGTGCTGGATTACGTTACGACCATAGACAATGCCGCGAGCGCCCTGCTCCATCAGCACCTTGGTGCGTGACAGGATTTCCTGATCACTGACGCGGCCACCGCCACGCACCAGCACGGGAAGCCCCTGCGCAATCTCGATAACGCGGTGATATTCTTCAACGTTGTCGCATGGATCGGCCTTGATGATATCAGCGCCCAATTCGGCAGCCTGGCGTACCAAAGGCAGGATTTTATCAATCGCGCCGTCAACCATATAAGCGCCATTGGAATTGTCCTGCATGACCAGAGGCTCAACCATCAATGGCATGCCGTAGATTTCGCATTCGCGCTTGAGAATGTTCACATTGCGCACGCAGGCCCGGTAAACCTCAGGCTGGTTCGGCAACATCAGTAGATTGACCACCACGCAGGCCGCATCCAGCACAACGCCCTGTTCGACAGCCCGGTCAATCACTTCTGAAAACAAAACGGATGGCAGCGGATTGCCGTAGATATTGGCAATGTCAGTGCGCAGCACCAAAGCCGGACGCTCCTTGCCTGGAATAGCCTGAAGAAGAGGTGCTGTGCCCGGGGGAAGCTGAATGGCATCCGGTTTTGCTTCAGCAATCACCTGAATGGCGGTTTTCATGTTTTCAATGCCCGCAAGGAACGTGCGCTCATTGAACATGCCGTGGTCGATTGCCACGTCAAAGCAGTTTCCGGACGTGCCGAAAAGACGATTGAGGCGTGCTGCCTTCATGATGGTTCCTCCCAATATGGTAACGTTTCCATATTTTGCTATCGGGTTCAAGAGCGAGCGTCAACAAAATTGTGGTAACGTTTCCACATTTTGTTTCAGATATTCGAGCATAGGCAATTCGAAGCCATTGAAACTAATCAGACGGCATTGGTGTGTGTCCCGCAGGAATTAAGGGTTTGCTTGCCATTTGGGCGTATCGTTCTAACGTACCAGCCCCGCCTTGCCGTTCTTGTTCGGCGCCCTTTCAGGACCAAAATCTTGCCACGCACAGCCATTTCACCGCAATCGACAGGTGTCGTTATCCTTGGCGGAGCGCACGGAGCACTGGCATTGGCAAGAAGCCTCGGGCGCTCAGGCATAAAGGTACATTATATCAGTAATGATTCCCCCCTCACCGGCTGGTCGCGCTTCGTGCAAAAGCAGATCAGATGGCCAGGCGCGGACCATGCGGACGCAACCGGCTTCCTTGTGGATTTTGCTCGTAAAAACGCATTGCAAGGTAGTCTTTTGGTGCCGGCCGGCGACGCAGAGGTTTTACTGGTCTCGCAAGAGAAACAGATCCTGCAAGCGGAATACCGCATCATGTTACCGCAATGGCAAGAGCTGCAATGGCTGTGCGACAAACCTCTTCTCTACAAGCGTGCAGAGGAACTGGGGCTGCAATATCCACGCACATACGAACTGGCATCCACCGAAGAAGCGCACTTGCTGGCGCCCACATTCCCAGTGATCTTGAAACCCAATATGGGTGGTGGAAACAGCCGAATCGTCAAGGCAAAAGTCATCAGGGCTGATGACAAGACGACATTTATTGACAGTTTCACCGATGCTGCCGGAGAAATTGGTGCGCGCAATGTTGTTGTGCAGGAACTTATCCCTGGCGGTGGTGAAAGCCAGTTTTCCTATGTCGGCTTGTGGCATGATGGAAAAGCGGTGGCTGAATTCACGGCGCGCCGCACCCGGCAATATCCGGTCGATTTCGGCTTCACCAGCACCTATGTCGAGGTCGTCAGCGAACCTGCACTGATCGAAGCATCGCACAAGCTACTCTCGTCCCTGACATTTAGTGGTCTGGTCGAAATTGAGTTCAAACGCCATGCTCTCAACGGCACCCTCAATATTCTCGACGTCAATCCAAGACCCTGGGCCTGGCTCGCACTTTCAGCCGCAGCCGGTATCGATTTCGGCCCAATGATGTGGAACATCGCCCAAGGATATCAGACACCAGTATCTGCCACCGCAAAGCCCGGAACAGCATGGATTTACGCTGTTCGAGACCTTGCTGCGGCCATGACACTCATCAAACGCGGCAAGCTGCGAATGGGAACGTTCATCCGTTCCTTCACCAAAGTGCGCGCCGTGGCGGCGTTTGCCTGGAACGATCCCCTGCCGGGCCTGCTTGACCTGCCGTTAACCGCATGGCGTGTATTGACACGCAGAGTACTCAACCTGTCAAAGAAGTAAAATCGCGAGACAACCGGACCGATCCCATGTTCTCTTTGAAATCCGCAAAGCGCATCCTGAAATATGAGATTATCAGGGCCGGTCTCGAAGTCTCTGCCATCCCGGTTATTCGGGCCTTGTTTCCCAAAGCAGGTGGACGGGGCCTCATTTTCACCCTGCATCATGTCCGCCCGGATGCGCCACCCGCCTTTGGCCCGAACGCCATTCTCTCGGTCACCCCGCAATTCCTGGAAGAGGCGATCAACGCCGCGCTGGAATTGAACCTCACGCCGGTACATTTGCATGATCTGCCAGCCCTGCTGAGCGACCCGACAGATGTCAGGTCTTTTGTCGCATTCACGTTGGATGACGGCTATCGCAACAATGCGCAGTTTGCGGCGCCTATCTTCCGCAAATACAAAGTTCCCTACACGATATTCATATCCCCGGGCCTCACACAACGCACGCGTTCCATGTGGTGGGAAACCGCGGAGGCACTGGTCCGCCAACAGGACAAATTTGACTTTGATTTTGGCCAAGGCACTGAAACCATAATAGCAGCAAGCCTAACGCAAAAATACGATGCGTTTGACCGTCTGGCCGCCTTCGTGCACTCAAATGATGAGGATGTCGCCGTTGCACGCATTGACGCGGCAGCGCGTCAGTATGGCGTCGATCCGCTCAGCATTGTCGATAATCTCATCATGACAACGGATGAGTTGCACCGACTGGTAAGCGACGATGCATTTGCGCATATGGGTGCGCATACCATGACACATGTTAATCTGAAACGTGTCGACCAAGCACGACTGGAAAGTGAAATCCGCCAGTCAATTTCGACATTGCACGGCTTTACAGGCGTCAAGCCGCGCTCGTTCTCTTATCCCTACGGCTACAAGTCGGCAACGGGAGAACGCGAAGCGGATGCCGTTCTAAGTGCTGGCATCCCGGTCGCCGTCACCACGCAACCGGGTGTTCTGTCGAACGCCAGTCTTGACACCATGGGACTTCTACCTCGCGTTTCCCTGAACGGCCTTTTCCAGAAAAAACGCTATGTGAAAACACTGGTGTCCGGCATCCCGTTCAAGATTGCAAAATAGACGGGGGGCGGAGCATCCTCAAAGCCTGCGCCCATCAGCGCCAAAGATGTGTGTATTTGCAAGCTCAAACGCCAGCGGAATGGTTTCACCAATCCTGATGTGCTTTTGGCCATCCAGTAGCACCGTCGCGGACTGGCCATCCACTGTATTGGTGTAGACAACGGTCGAACCACCCAAATGCTCGACAAGCTGAATTGCGCCCTGACCAAGGGTGGCTGACTGTGCCTGCGGTTCAACATGTTCGGGCCGCACACCAAAAGTCAGCGGCTCGCCGTCTTGTGCCGCCAATGGTTTTTCAAGCTGTATTTTCTGGCCTGCAACCTCCAAAGTTCGCTTTGAACCATCGTCGGCCGCCAGCTTCGCACTGAGAAAATTCATCTTTGGCGAGCCAATGAAGCCTGCAACGAACTGGTTTGCCGGGTGGTTGTAGAGGTCAAGCGGCTTGCCAACCTGCATGATATGTCCGTCCCGAAGCACAACAATCTTATCGGCCATGGTCATGGCTTCCACCTGATCATGCGTCACATAAATCATTGTACTGCCAAGTGTCTGGTGCAGCTTGGCGATTTCAACGCGCATCTGCACGCGCAGTTCGGCATCAAGGTTGGACAGAGGTTCATCGAACAAAAATATCTTGGGTTCGCGCACAATTGCACGCCCAATCGCAACACGCTGACGCTGGCCACCGGAGAGTGCTTTTGGCTTGCGCTGCAACAGTGGATCAATCTGCAGAATATCAGCTGCCTTTTTGACGCGTGCTTCGATTTCCGGCTTCTTGTAACCGGCCGTTTCCAGACC
Source organism: Rhizobium sp. BIGb0125 (assembly GCF_024810055.1). NCBI lineage: Bacteria > Pseudomonadati > Pseudomonadota > Alphaproteobacteria > Hyphomicrobiales > Rhizobiaceae > Rhizobium > Rhizobium sp. BIGb0125. The sequence goes on along the minus strand of NZ_JANUDV010000004.1, from coordinate 16,735 downwards.
AAAAGCCAGGTTCTTATAAACACTCATATGCGGGTACAGCGCATAGGACTGAAACACCATGGCGATGCCTCGCTTGGACGCAGCCGTCTCATTCACCCGCTCACCATCAATACGCAATTCGCCGCCGGAGATTTCTTCCAGCCCGGCAATCATGCGCAACAGCGTAGACTTGCCACAGCCGGAAGGACCGACAAAAACCGTAAACTCACCCGGCTCAATTTGCAGGTCGATGCCGTGGATGACTGGCAGCGAACCATAACGTTTGACGATTTTTTCCAGTATAATGCTGCTTGCCATATCGTTTCCTCCCGTCCGGCAGCCTAGATCCAGCCTGTTAAGGCCGCCAGCTCTTGTACTTCGGATGGGCCTGCGTAATCGGCAGAGCAACATCGCTGTTGGTATCGTTTGAATGATAAATCGCCGTCAAAAGCTCCAAGGAGCGGTGCGCGTCATCACTCGTCACCGGCGGGCGTTCTCCTTTTTCAAGCGTCTCATAAAAGGCTGCCATCTGGCCGTTGAACCGTCGACCAATCGACGGCATTTCTTTAACAAGCTCAGCGATTTTCAAACCAATCTCTTCATTTGCAGGAATGATCTGCCACGGCCCATCCCCGGGCGAATAGGCAGAATGCACGCTTTCGAAGGTGACATTTTCAAATGCGAGTCGGAGGCGGCTGATCTCTTCCTGAGACCCCAACGTGCAGGTGGCGGAAACAAGCGCACCATTTTGCATGAGAAGGCTGGCTGAAACACAATCCTCAACCTCAATGGCATTGACTCGCGTTGCCGTGCGCGCAAAAACACGCTCAACCGGTCCCATGAGATATGTCAGCATGTCATGCAGATGGATTGCATGGGTCATCAGCACGCCGCCAAGCTCGGTTGCCCAGCGTCCACGCCACGGATTGTCGTAATAATCGGCAGTACGCTTCCAGAAGGTTTCTGCAGTCCCAGCATAAGGTTTACCTGCCAATCCGCTTTCAATGATGTGACGCGCCTGAGCGACACCTTCACCATATCGGTACTGGAAAATCGGCATGAGAACGCCTTTTGCGGTCTGTTCGGCACGCCTTACTTCATCCACTTCCGCCAATGATCCTGTCAGCGGCTTTTCGCAAACGACATGTTTTCCTGCGGCAAGCGCCTGCAGAATGAGCTTGGTATGGGTGGCGGGCGGCGTGCAGATATCGATGATGTCGATATCCTCCATAGCCATCACCTCATCGGACAGGCGTGTCCGCGTTTTGACACCGAACTCGTCAGCAACCGCATTCAGCCTGACCTCATCGAGATCACACAACACAGCAACTTCATATTTGTCGGCATGCGGAAAATATCCCTCTTCCATATGCGACTTGCCGATACCGCAGCCGATAACGCCGACCTTGTAACGCTTAGCCATGGATTTTATCCTCCGCCAGCTTCTGGGCCTTCAGGGCTAGTTCCATCGCCGCGTAACAACGGGCCTGCGGCATCGCCGTTTCGGTACGGTTGCGGATATCGGCAATCAGTTGCGCACCATAGGGAAGCTGCACATTAGAGCAATCGATGTATTGAACACCCTTTTTGTCGCTGAGGAACAGGTGATTGCCACCTTCACGACCAGCAACGTCAATATTTTTGCGCAGTTCGATTGCGCCTTCCGTTCCAGTGATAAACAGACGACCATCACCCCAGCTCGGCAACCCTTCGGGTGTAAACCAGTCTACTCGGATAAAGCCATCGGCATCAGCAGTCGAAAGATGGATATCACCGCTGTCCTGCAGGCCAGGAAACTGCGAATTGGCACGGTTTGAAACCGTTGCCGACAGGATGTCGGCCGTATCTGACCCCGTGAAAAACAGGAATTGTTCGCATTGGTGCGACGCTATATCAACCAGAATACCGCCGTATCGCTCGCGCTTGAAAAACCACTCGGGTCGGGTCGGTGCGCGCAAGCGATGTGGCCCAAAACCGGCCGTCGACACCACCTTGCCAATTGCGCCAGCGGCAATCAGTTCTCCCGCTTTTACGGTCGCTCGATTTTCGAAATGCTCTGAGTAGAGAATAGAGAAAATGCGGCCAGTGTCTTCCTGAACGCGTTTCACCTCGGCAAGTTGTTCAAGCGTGGTCATTCCAGGTTTATCAACCATCACATCCTTGCCCGCCTTCATCGCTTGGATGGCGATGCCAGCACGCTCATCGGGGATGGCGGCGCTGATAATCAGATCGATGGTTTCGTCTTCAATAAGGCGGCGCTTATCATCAAACCGCTGTGCGCCGGGGAATTTCGCGCTGTAGGCCTGGGACAAGTCGTCTTCCACTGCATGGAAACCGACAAACTCAGCGCCCGCATCCAGCAGGCAACGGGTTTGCCCGGTAATGTGGTCGTGGTTGATGCCTATGGCTGCAAATCGAACAGGTTTCATGGGTATGCCTTGGCGTTTCAGCGTTTCATGCCGGTTGTTGCGATGCCTTCGATCAGAAGGCGCTGGAAAAACAGGAAGAAGAGGAAAACAGGTATCAGCGACAGGTTGGACATGGCGAACAAGGCTGTCCAGTCGGAGCTACCGGTGGAGTCGATGAAGGACCGCAGACCAAGCTGCACCGTGTAGGTATTGATATCGTTCAGATAAATCAGCGGCCCGAAGAAATCGTCCCAAGTCCAGATGAAAGAAAAGATCGCGGCAGTGGCAAGGACCGGCAAAGACAAGGGCAGCATGATCTTCCAGTAGATACGGAAGGGGCTGCATCCATCCATCACCGCAGCCTCGTCCAGTTCTCGCGGAATACCACGGAAGAACTGCACCATAAGAAAGATGAAGAAGGCATCGGTCGCCAGATATTTTGGCACAATCAACGGCAGTGATGTGTTGACCCAGCCAAGCTCCAAAAACATGATGTACTGCGGAATGAGCACAACGTGATAGGGCAGCATCAATGTGCCCAGCATCAAGGCAAACCAGAAATTGCGCCCACCAAACCGTAGTCTCGCAAAGGCGAAGGCCGCCAGCGAACATCCGACCACATTGCCTATGGTTGCCAGCACTGCGATGAAAAACGAGTTCCAGAAGAACTGGCCGAAACTGACCTGCAAACCTGTCCAGCCACGGATATAACCGCCGAGATCAAGTGCCGATGGAATAAGCGACGAGGAGCCGAACAGTTCCTCCTGCGGTCGGAACGAGCCGGAGATCATCCACAAAATGGGATAGAGCATGCCGATCGAACTGATGATCAGGGCCACATGCAACAAGGTGGAGCGAAGCGGCGAACGTTGAACTTCGGTTCCCGGACGTGGGGCGGTAACAACATCAGTCATCGTAATGCACCCAATAACGTGCGCTGAGGAAGGAGAAGGCTGTGAACAAAGAAATGATGACAACCAGTATCCATGCCAAAGCGGAGGCGTATCCCATACGGAAGAAACCAAAGGCTTCCTGATAGAGATACAATGTGTAGAACAATGTCGAATTGATCGGTCCGCCGGTACCCTCGGAGATGATGAAGGCTGGCGTAAATGCCTTAAAGGCGTCGATTGTCTGGATCACCGCATTGAAGAAAATCACTGGCGTCAGCAGCGGCAACGTAATGCGGAAAAATTGACGTGTTTTGCTGGCACCGTCCATTTCAGCCGCTTCATACATGTCCTGCGGGATTTGGCGAAGGCCGGCCAGGAAGATGATCATCGGCGAGCCGAACTGCCACACGGACAGGATAACCAGCGTGTAGAGCGAATAATCAGGGTTGGAGACCCAACTTGGTCCCTCGTAACCGAACAATTGCCACAGGATCATGTTGACGAGACCGTCGGAGGCAAACAGCTGGCGCCACAATACCGCAATTGCCACACTGGAACCGAGAAGCGATGGCAGGTAGAAGATAGCACGGTAGAGCGTCAGGCCCTTGATGCCGCGATTGAACGCCATCGCAACCAGCAAGGCAAAAGCCAGCTTCAGCGGCACCGACAGCAGAACATAGGTAAAGGTCACCTTCATCGCTGCGGCAAATTTCGGATCCGCCGTGGCAATGCGCACATAGTTGGATGCCCCAACCCAGTCGGGCGACTGCAGCAAATCGTAATTGGTGAATGACAGGTAGAGCGAGGCCAAAGCAGGGCCCAGCGTCAGGCCGAAAAAGCCGATCAGCCATGGCAGCAGAAACATATAGGCGTGGAAGTTGCGATCAAAAACACGACGCAAACCGCCCCGTTTTGAGAGAGCCGTTTCACGGCCCTCCCTCGCAAGAATGTCAGACTGCATGGTCATTTGCGATTACTTCCGCTTCAGAACAGCTTCAGCTTCTGTGACAAGGCGCTCACCGCCCTGCTCCGGCGTCATTTTCCCAAACGATACTTCCTGGCTGGTGCGGGTCAGTACGAACGCCAACTCCCCGGCGCCGGGTGGTGGTGCAGGCGGCAAGTCACCGACATCAGGGGTAATGTCGGCGATATATTTCACCATTGCCTGGCTGACGTCGTTCAGCTTTGGACCCAACTGGCTACGCATGGCTTCTGATGCTGGCACGCCGCGTTCCACACCCAGGATATCAACGCCTTCCGGCTCCGATACGAGGAAGTTGATAAATTCAACCGCCGCTTCAGCACCCGCACTGCCATTGGCAACGCTCATCAGCATGGACGGCTTGAGATAGTGACCGGATGGCGAATCCTTGGAAACCTTTGGATAGGAGGTCAACGACAGCTTAGCCTTGTTGAGTGCCTGATAGCCGACAAACTGGTTGGAGTGAGCAAAAGCCGTCGCCGACTTGCCCGTGGTCAACGGGTTTGTTTCAATGTTCAACTGATCAAGGGCCTGGATATCTGCGGGAACACAGGCGCCAGCTTCACGCATCTTGGCCCACATCGTAAACCACTTGGCGGCATCGCTAGCATCGTATCCCAGACCGCCTTCCGGCGTGAATAGTGACTTGCCGTTCTGGCGCAGCCAGTTTTCGTAACTGGGCTCTAGACCACTGGAGTCAGCCGTTGCAAAATAACCGGGCTTTGGTTTGTTCTTGCCAAAGATCGTGGCATTTTCTGCAAACTCTTCCCATGTCTGACCAACTGATGGTGGCGTTGCCTTGGCTTTTTCCCAGGCTGCAGCATCAAAAAACATGACGCTGGAATTCACACCGAGATTGACGCCGTAAAGCTTGCCATCCACGCGGCCGGAATCGATGTTCATCTTGCCGAAATCATCAATTTTCAGCGCCTTGCCAATATAATCATCAAGTGGCGCCAGCGCGCCGCGGCGCGCATATTCAAAAATATAACGGTAATCCATCTGGATCAGGTCTGGGGCATTGCGCCCGGCAACCTGTGTCGCAAGGCGTGGCCAGTAATCACTCCAGCCTGCGAATTCTCCCGCAATCGCAAGGTCGGGCTTTACCGCCTTATAGGCCTCAATGGCCTTGTTGGTACGGTCAGCTCGCTCCTGCGAACCCCACCATAACATGCGGAGGCGCGCAGCCTGCGCATTGGCAGAACCACCGCCAAGAGTTGCAAGAGTTAAGGCCGCAAGGCCTCCCGAAAGCACAGTGCGCCTGTGAAGCGTCATGGACATTGGCAACTCCTCCCATATTGAATGCCAATTGATGATGCTCGAGAACAGCTATTGCTGTTTTATAACTAATTGGTTACATGGGAACACTGATCGAGCGCATTGTCAAGCGGGTGTCGTGATGGATAAAACAAATACGAATAACAATATTGATCCGGACATAAACGAGAGCGTGAAGCCTGTTCGCAAACGCGGGTCTACACAGCAGCGCAATCCAGAACGGACACGCGCGGCCATTCTAGAGGCGGCCCGTCGCGAGGTCGCAGCGAAGGGGCTGGCCGGAGCACGTATCGATGTTGTGGCGCGCAGGGCCGGCACAAACAAGCGCATGATTTATCACTATTTTGGTGACAAGGATGCGCTTTATCTTGCAGTCCTTGAAGACGCTTATCACCACATTCGTCACGCAGAACACAGACTGGACCTGACCCACAAGGCACCGTCTGCAGGTCTAAAAGAACTCGCGCTTTTTACCTGGCATTACTTTCTGGATCACCCGGAATTTCTCAGCATTCTCGCAACTGAGAACCTCAATCAGGCCCGCTATCTCAGGCAATCCACAACGATTACCGAGATGCATTCCAACTTTATCTCGGAACTGGAAAACGTGCTGAAGCGTGGCGCTGAAAGCGGTGAATTTCGAGCCGGCCTTGATCCGGTCGACGTTTATCTGACCATCGCTTCACTCGGATTTTTTTACCTGTCGAACCGCTACACGCTTTCAACAATTTTCCAGCGGGACCTTGCCGCACCGGCAGAACTCGATCGATGGGGACAGCATATTGTCGATACCGTGCTAGCCAGCATAAGACCCTGACGTCACCATCGATTCAGATACATCTGATGCCTTAAAGGCGCGCGCCGCTGCGCGCCCGTCGTTGCATTGCATCACCCTTGCCGCCTCACGGCACAGGAAAATGGCGCCTCCATATTTTGAAAAACATCTTGACAGAACAGGCCTTTCAATTTCACAAATAACCAAATGGTTACAAGTTGCCATTGTCTGAGGAGACACCGCCTTTGGGAGAAGGTGGTCATGGGAGGAAATATCATGAAACGTATTGGCGTCATCATGCATGGCATTACTGGCCGCATGGGTTACAACCAGCACCTTGTGCGTTCTGTTCTTGCCATTCGCGATCAGGGCGGCGTCACACTAAAAAGTGGCGAAAAAGTTATGCTTGATCCGATTCTCGTCGGGCGAAACGGTGAAAAAATCGAGGCTATTGCCAAGAAACACAACATTGCGCGCTGGACGACAGATATTGACGCCGCATTGGCCAACCCGGACGATACGCTGTTTTTTGACGCTGGCACCACCCAGATGCGCGGCAGCCTGCTGACGAAGGCCATCAAGGCGGGCAAGAATGTCTATTGTGAAAAACCGATTTCCGACAACATGGAAGAAGCGATTGCAGTTGCGCGCCTTGCGGAAAACTCGGGCATCAAACATGGCGTTGTACAAGACAAGCTGTTCCTGCCGGGCCTGCGCAAATTGGCAATGCTGCGCGATAGCGGCTTCTTCGGCAAAATCCTCTCGGTTCGTGGCGAGTTCGGCTATTGGGTGTTTGAAGGTGACTGGCAGCCAGCGCAACGTCCATCCTGGAATTATCGCCTGCAGGATGGCGGCGGCATTATTCTCGATATGCTGTGCCATTGGCGCTACGTGCTCGACAATCTGTTTGGTGAAGTCAAAGCTGTGAGCTGCCTTGGTGCAACGCATATTCCACGGCGTTTCGATGAACAAGGCCGCCCTTACGTTGCCGACGCCGATGACGCCGCCTATGCCACATTTGAACTTGAAGGTGGCGTTATCGCTCACATCAATTCGTCATGGGCAGTTCGCGTTCGTCGCGACGATCTCGTCACCTTTCAAGTGGATGGCACCCATGGCTCTGCCGTGGCCGGCCTGACGAAATGCTGGACACAGCATCGCACCAACACACCTAAACCGGTCTGGAACCCGGACCAGCCGCAGACAATCGATTTTTACAAGACATGGCAGGAAGTGCCTGACAACACCGCGTACGACAACGGCTTCAAAGCCCAATGGGAAATGTTCGTTCGGCATCTGGTTGACAATGATCCTTGGCCATACGGCCTGATCGAAGGCGTCAAGGGCGTACAGCTGGCGGAACTGGGGCTAAAATCCTGGAAGGAACGCCGCTGGCTCGATGTTCCGGCCATTTCCTGAGGGAGGCGACAATGACCGAACTCAAGCTGCCGAAAGATGATCGCTCGATCGAGCTTTACACACTGAGTGGTACACCTATAGCGCTCGAAAAGCGCAGTGCCGCAGATTTTAACCGCGTGGCCTTTGCAGCCGCCCATGTTGTCGCAGACCCATTTGCAGAAAACGACCCATGGCTGACCCCGGCCATTGACTGGGAAGGCACGCTGCATTTCCGCCACCGGCTGTGGGATTTGGGGCTCGGTGTTGCCGAAGCCATGGATACCGCCCAGCGTGGTATGGGACTAGCATGGCCACAGGCGCAGGAACTGATTTCCCGCTCCCTGAAGGAAGCTGCAAGTCGCAAGGACGCATTGATCGCCTGCGGCGTCGGTACTGATCATCTGGTCGGCACCGATTACAGCCTCGATGCGATTGTTGACGCCTATCTTGAACAGCTGGATTTCGTGCAAGGCGAAGGTGGACGGGTCATCTTGATGGCAAGTCGCGCATTGGCGGCCGCAGCAAAATCACCTGACGATTATCTCGAAACCTATGCACGGGTTCTCGCACCGGCAAAAGAGAAGGTTATCATCCACTGGCTGGGTGAAATGTTCGATCCCGCGCTGGAAGGTTATTGGGGATCGGGCGATCATATGGCGGCGATGGATACCTGCCTTGGAATGATTTCTGCCAATGCCGACAAAATCGACGGCATCAAGATTTCTCTTCTTTCCAAGGAAAAGGAAATATTGATGCGTCGCCGGCTGCCATCTGGTGTGCGCATGTATACCGGCGACGACTTCAATTACGCCGAACTCATTGCCGGTGATGAGCACGGCCATTCCGACGCTTTGCTTGGCATTTTTGATTCCATCGCGCCCGCCGCGTCCAAGGCACTCGCCAGTCTGAAACGTGGTGCCAACAATGAGTTCTTCGACATTTTGGAGCCAACCGTTGCGTTGTCGCGCCATATATTCAAGGCACCAACACGTTTTTATAAAACTGGCGTTGTCTTCCTTGCTTACCTCAATGGACTACAAAACCATTTCACCATGATTGGTGGACAGGAAAGTACCCGTTCGACTCAACATTTTGCAGAGCTGTTCCGATTGGCTGACAAGGCCAATGTCTTGGCGGACCCGGATGAAGCCACACATCGCATGAAAGCATTTCTCGCTGTTCGAGGTGTCAATTGAGATGTCCGAAACACCTGTCTTGAAAATCAAGGACGCCGCAATTTACGAACGGCGTCTTGCCATGCGGGTGCCGTTTCGTTTTGGTGCGGCCACCGTAACCGAAGCAACGCAGGCTTTTCTCTCGCTGACGATCGAGGACAGCAAGGGACGCGTAGCGGAAGGTTATGCAGCCGAGTTGATGGTGCCCAAATGGTTCGACAAGAACCCGGATCTTGGAAATGCCGAGAACGAAGATCAACTGCGTCAATCGCTGCATATGGCGGTCGCCCTTACTAGAACGGCAGAGCTTGCAACGGCTTTTGAGCTTCATGCGAGGATGGAGCCTCAGCATCACAATGATGCGGCAAAGCGCGGTTTTAACGGCCTTATCGCATCATTTGGACTTGCCCTTGTCGACCGTGCCATTCTCGACGCACTTTGCAGGCTCAATGATTTGTCCGTTACAGACGCAATCCGCATAAACCTACCCGGCATCAATGCATCGACCACGCCCGATCTTGCCGCATTTGATATGCGCGTTTTCCTCGAAGGTTTAAAACCACAACCAAGCCTCTTTCTGCGTCATACGGTCGGCTACATAGATGCGCTGCGACCTGATGACATCAAGGCCCCTCGCCTCAATGACGGCTTACCGGAATGCCTGGAAGAAGAAATCGCGACCTACGGCATACGCTACTTCAAGCTCAAGGTATCGGGACGACCAAAAGAAGACACGGAAAGACTGAAGGCCATAGCAGCAGTTCTGGCGACCCTGCCAGACTATCGGGTGACACTTGATGGTAACGAACAGTTCGCAGATGAAGACAGTGTGCTCGATCTATTGGCGCGGATTGATGCTGAACCGGCACTTGCACAGTTGCGACGCTCCCTGCTGTTCATCGAACAGCCGATAGCCAGGCATAATGCTTTCAATCAATCTGTATCCCGCCTTGCCGCCAAGGTACCGGTTGAAATTGATGAATCGGATGGCACACCAGACGCTTTCCTGTTGGCGAAAGCGCAGGGGTATCGCGGCATCTCATCGAAATCCTGCAAGGGCTTTTACCGTTCGGTTCTGAACGCCATGCGCATTTCAAAATGGAATGGCGAAAATAGCGGCGGTTACTTCATGTCGGCGGAAGATTTGACTACGCAGGCTGGCATTGCAGTTCAGCAGGATTTGGCGCTGGCCGCCCTGCTCGGCCTTGGCCACATCGAGCGAAACGGTCACCACTATGTTAACGGCATGGCCGGAGCAACAGACAGTGAAAACCACGCCTGGCTGAGTGCGCATCCGGATCTCTACCGTAATGCAGGCGACAGCCGAGCCAAACTCAATGCCGTCAACGGCCAGATTTCTTTGGCGACAGTTATCGCGGCCAAGGGGCTTGGGGTGGCAGCCAATGCGGCGAAAGCCACATTTAGCGCCTTGGAAACATCTTCGTCAGATCAGGAGAGAACATAATGACTATCGACGGTCTTTCGATCAATTTTGCGACAATCAAACAGGGTGGTTCATTCGGCGCACTGATCGATGCCTGCCTTGCCCATGGCATCACCACCATTTCTCCGTGGCGCGATCAGGTTCACGGTGTTGGTCTGAAAGAGGCCGCCACAATCATCGAACAAAACGGCATACGCCTCAGCGGCCATTGCCGCGGTGGGTTTTTCCCCGCACCGGACGAAGCCGGACGACAAAAAGCTCTCGAAGATAACCGTCGCGCGGTAGATGAAGCAGCCGCCATGAACGCAGATTGCCTGGTCATGGTGGTCGGCGGATTACCACAGGGCTCTCGCGATATTGTAGGAGCAAGACAAATGGTTGAGGATGGCATGGCGGCACTTTTGCCCTATGCCCGTGCGGCCGGCGTTCCGCTAGCCATCGAGCCTCTTCATCCGTTTTATGCCGCAGATCGCGCATGTTTCAACACACTCAAGCAGTCGCTCGACCTTTGTGACAGGCTGGGAGACGGCACAGGCGTCGCCATTGATGTGTATCATGTGTGGTGGGATCCCGAGCTTCAGGAACAGGTGGCACGCGCTGGTCGCAACGGTCAAATTCTGGCGCATCATATCTGCGACTGGCTTGTCCCAACCACGGACCCGCTTAATGATCGCGGCATGATGGGAGATGGCGTCATCGACCTGAAAGGCTTCCGGCGCATGATAGAAGCTGCCGGTTTCCATGGCCCCCAAGAGGTGGAGATTTTCTCGCACCGCTGGCTGGCCCGTCCAGTGGACGAGGTACTGTCGACAATCGTCCAGCGCTACCAAACCGTTTGCTGATGCATATCGAACGGAAAACAGGCGATGGCGCACCTAACGTTGGGTCTGCTTGCCACATTGGGTTTAACATCCATTAGAGCCGAACTAATTGCGCCAGTATGTAAAGCTGCCGTAAAATGCATCAGCCGCCGACATAAAAAACGGCCACATCCCACCAGTCTTTTCCATTGGCCAATCGCCTTTGCCGCGCTGCGTATCCCCCATCTAAAACCAGAAATTGCTGTCTAGGGACACGCATCAAGGGAACAAACAAGCCTGGCCAATCATTTCCCAATCCTGAAAACATAAGCAAGGATTGGCACAGTATGCGTATCAACGAAGGCTTGGAAAAGACAGCAACAGGGAAACTCTGGACGCTGGAATTTGCCGACAGCCCCGTTATTGCCACTGCCATACATGACGGACATGCGGTGCGCGCCGACATCAGCGATATCATGGCACTTTCGGCTGATCAAAGGCTGCGTGAAGAAGATCCGTTTACCGGCGAGATTATTCGCGACGTCCAGAACCGCATCATCGTCCATCACTCGCGGTTTGAAACCGATCTCAATCGCGCCAAACCGGATGCGGTCTACACCAGACCCGAACAATCCTGGGGTCTTGAGGTCTGGAAAAGGCCCCTGTCCCCTGACGAATTTGAACAATCCCTTTCATTTCATGATGACTATTACGCAACGCTCGAAACTGTGTTGAAGCGCATGGAAAAGCGGCACGGCCAGTTTATCGTTCTGGATGTCCACAGCTACAACCATCGCCGTGGCGGCGCAGATGGTGCCCCTACGCCGCAAGCTGACGCCCCTGATATTAACATCGGAACATGGTCGATGGATACGCAGCGCTGGAGCAGTGTTGTAACGGCACTCGGACAGCTTTTTGCATCACGCCGGATAAAAGGCCGTCTTTTGGACGTCCGCGAAAATGTGGCCTTTCAGGGCAAGGGTGAGCAGACCCGTTTCATTCACGAGCGGTTTCCGCAAACCGGTTGCGCAATAGCAGTCGAATTCAAAAAAATCTTCATGGATGAATGGACAGGCGAGCCAGATCAGCAGGCGATTACCGAGTTGAGAGAACTTGTATCAGCGGGCGCCAAGATGCTTGAGAGCTTGGTTCGGGATGCCAGATGAGCGTTGTTCCTCTGATCAGTACAACAGCGAGCGACGAACTGCTGGATGATGTCGTCAACTGTCTTCAGGCGGGCACTCCCGTTCGCCGAGATATCGGCACGGCGGGGCGTTTGCACATCGACCGGCCATTGCCATTCCTGTGTGTTCACATTGCAGGCGGTACAAAGGACCTCGCTGCCCGCGATGTCGTCGCTGCAAATGCATCTTATCTCATTGCCAATACTCTGAATGAAGCCGCCCCGCTTATCCGGGCAGTCGGCAACGCCATGCGAAAGACCTTTGGCGCATTCATGCTACTGGATGTCGGCGAACTCGAACATGACATCCTTCTTGCCGATGACTCGCCATATCTTCCACATTTCAATGTCTCTGTCTCAGCGAGCAACGGGCCTGAAATACATATCGCCATGGAGGCGTTCATCAAGGCTGTCTGCGATGCAGAGGTCATGTTCCGAATACCGCGTATTACAGCGCCGCGTCCAGAAGACGACCCTCAGCTTAAATTGCGCAAAGCTGGCATCGATTTTCCCAGTATCACCGTGCGTTATGCACCAATCTATCGACAACCCGAATCCGGTGCTTTTTATCCAGACCTGCGGGAACGTCTGATCTCCAACATTTCCGATGCAGGGTTACAGGCTTTCGCGGCCTATAGCAGCAAGACCGGAGCGCTCGAAACTGCTTCACACCGCGCACTTGGCCGTAAAGCTTTCGTCGACGCTGTGCGTCGTGCAGATCGTGCTATGGACGAGATCGTTTCTTCTTTCGACTTTCTACTCGCCGTCACGCCCATCAATGCCGGTCAGGCATTCAAGGAGTTTGAAAAAAGCGATTTTGAGCGTGAGCCAAAGTTCCTCTATCGTCCATTGGGCGTGGACGTGGAAGCACAAAAACGAAAACTCTATTCTATTGCTTTCGAACATCTGGAAGATCCGGTTCTTTATCGTCTTTACAGAGAAAAGCAGCAGGAGACAGACCTGCAACTGACGATGTTACGGTCGTTGAACACCCACCGCTTCACGGATTTCAGCCGCGCCCTTTACGGTCCGGTCGAGGACAACCTGCTCTCTCTTGCCAAAGATGTGCTTGCACATTGCAAACTGGATGAAGATGCAAGCGAGATTGCCATGGCAGATTGTTATGAGGTGGCTCAAAAGTCCCGTGACATGGTGGCGGCATATCATGATGTTTCACCCGAGTTTTCGGCGAGGGTTGAAATACGGGACGACTTGCCACCCGGCCTTATGGTCACCGGCAGCAAGTTGCTTGTCTCACGCCATACATTGATGGAACGGCGACGGATCGATGCCCTTCTTTCCCACGAAATCGGCGTGCATCTTTTAACATACTTCAACGGCTCCTCGCAGGGCCTGCGAGTATTCAGAAATGGCCTTTCCGGCTACGAAGGTGTTCAGGAAGGGCTGGCCGTGCTGGCTGAATATCTCACCGGCGGCATGACTCGCGAACGCCTGCGCCTGATTGCAGCGCGGGTCGTTGCCTGCGCGGCCATGCTTGACGGCGCATCATTTACCGAAACATTTCACCTGATGACCAAAACCCACGGACTTAGTGCTGCGGGTGCTTTCAACCTGACACTGAGGATTTATCGCGGTGGTGGCTTGAGCAAGGATGCGATCTATCTTCGCGGTCTGGCCCAGGTGGTCTTCCATCTGCGCGATGGCGGCTCACTTGATCCATTCTGGATGGGCAAAATTGCTGCCGATCATTTTCCCATTATGCAGGAATTGGCACAACGTGGCCTCCTGCGCTCACCAAATATTTATCCGGCATTTCTCGCTGACGAAAGCGCAAAAAAGCGACTGGAAGACATCAGCAAGGGATTGCCAATATCGGACATGGCAAATCTTTAGGAGGGACATATGCGTATTGCATTTTTCGTAAATTCCATCGAGTCAGAAGGCCCACAGTTTGCAACCGCACTGATGGCTATGGCAGCACTCAATCGCGGACATGAGGTCGTATACCTCTGCCCCGGCGATTTCAGCCTGCGTGATGACGACAGCCTCGCTGTTCATGCAGCAGTGTTACCACACGCTAAATATAAGAAGCCGGAAACCTTCCATGCCGCTTTGCAGGACAAGGCTCTGGAACGCAAGACATTCGATGTTAGCGAAATCGATGCATTGATGTTGCGCAACGACCCGTCGCTTGACCTGACAGCCCGCCCTTGGGCAGTTCATGCCGGTGTGCTGTTCGGACGAATGGCGGCAGAACGCGGTGTGGTTGTCCTCAACGATCCCGAGGGACTGACAAAGGCCCAGAACAAGCTCTATTTTCAAAGCTTTCCGGAAATTGTGCGCCCTACCACACTGATCACCCGTAATCCGGATGAACTGCGCAGCTTTGTGGAACAGCATCCCAAAGGGGTTGTTGTAAAGCCTTTACAGGGATCAGGCGGAAAGAACGTATTTAAAATCAGCTCCAGCAAGGAAGCCAACCTTAACCAGATTTTCGAAGCTATCAGCGTCGAAGGCTATTTGATTGCGCAGGCATATCTGCCAGCTGCGACCGAAGGTGACGTTCGGTTTTTCATGATGAATGGCAAGCCACTTGTCCATAATGGCGTGCATGCGGCGCTGAGACGCGTCCCTGCCAAGGGCGATCTGCGTTCCAACATTCATGCAAAGGGGACTGCGGAGGCCGTAAAAATCAATGACGACATTCTGGCGCTTGCAGAGGTCATGCGTCCCAAACTGATTGAGGACGGAATGTTCCTTGTCGGCCTCGATATTGTCGGTGACAAGATATTGGAAGTGAATGTTTTTTCGCCGGGCGGCCTGTGGAATATCAAAGAATTGAGCGGTGTAGACTTCAGCGACACAATCATTCAAGCAGTCGAGCAAAAAGTGACCATGCAGAAAGCAGCCAGCAAGCCGATCTGCAACCGCATCCTCGCGGCCATCTAAAACACTTCGCAGAAAAAATGCCCGGCAAAAATGCCGGGCAAGTGGGGAGGAGTTGGGCTGATGCCCCGGGACACGGGCCGCAATGGAGATGCGGCCCGACAGAAGATGCGATATATCGGCTTAAGCACACCCCATATAGGGGCGAAGATTACGCCGGTTTGGTATAGTCGAAACACCTTTTGCGCGGTTAAGCGCCAAGCACTTTAATGTGCGCCTTCGTACTCCAGAGATGCACCAATCAGTTCACGCGCATAATCATGCGTGGCACCGTTTCCAGCGATGGCTTGGCGCGGCAGGATTTCGGTAATTTCGCCCCGCAACATCACCGCAAAGCGATCACACATGTGATCAACCACAGCCAGATCATGGGTGACCATGATGTAGGTAAAACCACGCTCTTCGCGAAGACGCTGCAACAGGTTGAGAATTTCCGCCTGAACAGACACATCCAGTGCCGAAGTTGGTTCATCCAATAGCAGTAAGGATGGCTCCAGGATCAGCGCACGGGCAATAGCAACGCGTTGGCGCTGACCGCCGGACAGCTGGTGGGGAAAACGATCAAGGAAGGAAACCGGCAAGCCAACATCGGTGATGGCCTTGCGCATTCGCTCTTCCCTGTCTCCCAGCTTGTGGATGACCAGCGGTTCATTCAGAACTGTGCGCACCGACTGGCGCGGATGCAAGGAACCATATGGATCCTGAAACACCATTTGCAGGATGCGGCAACGGTCGATCAGCGGCATATCCCGAACGGATTTGCCGGCGATCAGCACCTCACCCTTCCAGAAATCCGTCAGCATGGAAACGCAACGCAGAACGGTGGACTTGCCAGAGCCGGATTCTCCCACCAGTCCGAAACATTCTCCCGGCTGAACAGAAAACGATACACCGGGCAGAACCTTGACCGCATTGGGTTCAGTACCGAAGGAAATGGAAAGATCGCGAGTTTCAACAGAAACGGACATCAGACAGTTTCCTCCAGCCATTCAGGACGACGGTCGAGCACCGCAAGCGGCGCACGCGCGCCGCCAATACGCGGCTGTGCAGCCAGCAGACCACGCGTGTAAGGATGTTGCGCATTATCGAGATTACGTGCCTCAAGGGTTTCCACAACGCGGCCGGCATACATGATAAGAACGCGGTCACAGAAATTGCGCACCAGATTAAGGTCGTGACTGATCATGATCAGGCCAATACCGCGATCGCGGACAAGACTGTCGAGAATATTGAGCACCTGAAGGCGCACGGTCACATCAAGCGCCGATGTTGGCTCATCGGCAATCACCAGATCAGGATCGGCCAGCAGCATCATGGCAATCATCACACGCTGGCCCATACCGCCAGAAATCTCGTGCGGATACTGCTGGTAGACACGCTGTGGGTCACGGATCTTCACCGCCTCCAGCATGGCCAGTGCCTTGTCTTTGGCTTCCGACTTGGCGCATTTGAAATGCCGCAAATAGGTTTCAGCCACCTGATCGCCCACCCGACGGATCGGGTTCAACGAAAA